>JAAZMR010000087.1 GCA_012798695.1 Bacillota bacterium
AGAATTAAAGGGTCCGCCGTCCTGGCGTCCTTCGAATTTGGGGGCGACCAACTTCATTTAACACAGCATTGCCGCTTCGGGTCGCGGTTAGCCAATTCATGATGTCTGCCAAAGAAGTTAAGTCATGAAGCCGACGCGACCACATCGATTCGCTAACCGAGTTGGCGGGGAGAGTGGATTCAAAGAAGAATGACCGCCTTGTAAGCTCATCGACGTCGGCAATGCCAAACGTTATGTGAAACACCCTATCTGGGTAGGCGTTGTAGTTGTTTCGAGAGAGGTGGCTTTATGATTGATTATAAGGATTCAAAGTGGGCTTCTGAAATTATTGAATTACAAAAGGATGATGGTTCTTGGGGCTACTTTCATTCGCTTAGTAATCCATCAAAAAACAATCGAATAACTACGGAACAAGCCTTAAGAAGGCTGCAAATATTAGGATATACCATAAATGACAAGCCCATAATTAAGGCTGTGTCTTACATGCAAGACTGCTTATTGGGGAAAAAAGAAATACCTGATCGAAGAGAAAAAATTCATAATTGGGATATATTCACTGCACTCATGTTATCAACATGGATACGTAGATTTATAAAGGATGACTCTAATGCAAATGATGTTGGGGAAAATTGGGCTGAGATTATAAGTCATGCATTTAAAAACGGTGTGTACGATCATAACCTATACGTCGACATATATAAAAAAGTTCATTGTTTACCACCTAGGGGAGGACGTTTACTGGATATAGCAAATTTTTATCATCTTTCTTTAGTTGCGGATCTTTTAGATGATAAAACAGCGTTAGCCTTAATAGATTATATTTTACAGAAGCAATCAGGTATATATTACATATATGAGAAACAATTATCGATACTGCCGCATGTATTTAAATCTAAGGAAGCAAGCAGGTACCTTGCCGCTATTGAAATACTGGCGGAGTATAGAAACCCGGGGTGTAAAGAAAAGCTTATGTTTGTGGTTGAATGGCTAAACATCAACAAAGAACATGAGGGATATTGGGATATGGGAACAGGAGTAAAAGATGGTGTTCAGTTTCCGCTTTCCGATTCATGGCGTAGAAAAGAAATACGAATAAAGGATTGTACATATCGGATATCAAAACTTATGAAAAATATTGGAAATTAGTGAGGCTTGAAGAGTGGGGTGCATCACATAACACTGCATTGCCGCTTTAGGCCGCGGAAAGTCGACTCATGATGTCGGACAAGAAAGCAAAGTCATGAAATCGACGCGGCCACATCGATTCGCCAAGCGCGTCGCGCTAAGGCTTATCGACGTCGGCAATGCCAAACGTTATGCGTAATTCTATGATGTAAAAGGTATCTAGCGATGATCTCCAATGAGCTAGATGAGAGGCATTGGCCGAACAGGATAGATAGGGGTGTTCTTATATGAGCTGTTGGGAAATTAAGGATTGCTGTTTTAAAGGTACTGATCCCAAAGAGTCAAAATGTCCACCATACGAGCTGCAAGTTAGCTGCTGGGAATACGATTGGGTCGGTTTTTATCGAGCTATGCCAGATTGTGGAGAAAAGCTGGAATGGCGCGATGTTATGCTTACTGATTGCCCCAACTGCCCAGTATATAAGTTGCACCAATGCGATCTAAGTGAAATGCTAGAGGGATTAAAGAGTGCTTAGAGTTTCAAAGAGCCAATAACACATCAATTAGGACGTAGACAACGCATAACAACGTGTTCCCGACATCGGCTTTGCGGAATGCCATCAATGATTCCCGTCACGCCGGGAACACTAGAACGTTATCTGACACAATTGCTGATGATTTAGGCCAGTTGAAGGAAAATGGGCGCATCAGTTTTGGTTCGTGAATCGGTCTGAACTATGGTACCAATCCGAAATTAATATTAACACTCTGGAATCCATTTCCCATTGGGAAAGAGTAAAATAGAATCCCGATTTTAGCTCATAAACCACAAACGCTGGACGTTATAAGACAGGTCATGCAAAAACAGATTTAGGCCCAAGCTAGCATTTTCCATGCCTGAAAGGTATGCTTATTCACGATAACAAGGGAGGAATTCATATGGGGGCGATTTTTAGAAGTGACATCAATGACGAGTGGGCGCATTCGGGGGTGGTCGAAGCAGGGGGTTTTGTGTTCATAAGTTACTGTGTAGGTAATATTGGGCAACCCATAGAGGAGCAAATTAATGGAGCCTTCGATCATTTGGGGGCACGGCTTGAATCTGTCGGGCTAACCCTGGAATCGGTCGTAAAGATAGATTGTTTGTTCAGGGATATCTGGAACATACCCGTGATGGAAAAGGTAATCAAAGAAAGATTTGAGGGAAAATATCCAGCCCGAAAGTCATTGCAGACAGAATTTGCTCATGTTGGTGGAGGTAGTGGATTACTGTTTCAGCTTGATGCGGTGGCATACAAGGGGTAGATTGTAACAATACGGCGTAAGTCTATTCAAATGTACAAGGGGCAGTATGAAGCGGATGCCTGTTTATGGTCATAGTGCATGCTGCTGATGCTTTTGTGATTGTGTTAAA
>JAAZMR010000073.1 GCA_012798695.1 Bacillota bacterium
CTTCAACTGATTCCCTCCTGTTTTTGTTGTTGCAATAGCCACATTAAACGCGTTTTCTTTTTCAATAGTCCTCCTCTCTGGTTTTCCTGTTTCTTGTCACTAGTTTGTTTTTTCGATATCCGTTAGGGCTATCCCTTTTTTCCCTCACTTGCCAACATCAGCTTCTTTCTTTTTTGCGCTAATGTTCTGGTAGTTTAGCCATGGATAGAAAGGGGCCTGGAGACACCGCCAGGCCCCCCGGTAAGCGGAAATTGCTCTATCTTGTGCCATTCACTACCAGCCGCATCCCATCATGTGCAACCAGAAACCCTTGAGGATTGAGTCTTTCCTCCAACTCATGATGGAGTAGACCGCCATTATGAGAGAAGTGTGTAGCTACAAAGATGGTATCCTGTGAGGCTATATGCATCTTCAGCATTCTCTCTCGGGTCTGAAGAATCGCCGATATACCCATGTGGTTATCCCAATGATCATCCCGCCCGTGGGTACAGTCGAGAAGCACCACATCCAACTTGAAGTCCCTTAATCCATTCCAAACTTCTTCGAAGAAGAACCCGGTATCATTGCCGTATAATAGGCTTAACCCATCTTTTTGAAAAACATAGATGAGTGCACCCTTATTTTCGAAATGGTTGGCCTGAAAAGGAAATAACCTGGCTTCACCCACTTGGTAACTGTGGCCTGCTTCCACCTCGTGAAAGTGAATGCCACCTTGGGCCAGTTTCTCCCAATCCCCCATCTCTTTCACCCACTTGTCTCCATAAACATCCAAGCCCTGATCATCAGAGATATGAGCAAATGGTTCACCCCGCATGCCCAATTCTTGCCCATAGAAATGATCTTCGTGGCAGTGGGTGACAATTAAATGGCGAATATCGGCTAGGGAAAGGTTGTGGGTCAAAACATGATGATAGGTATCAGGAGGCAAATCAAACTTATACTTGCCATCAATCTGAACAGAAGAGCGGGTCCTGATGTTCTTGCCACCTAGAGTCCAGGCTTGTTGACAATAGTCACATTGACAATATACCCCTGGCCATCCTTCCGCTGCGCCCGTCCCCAGAAAGAGAATCTCCATCCATATCTTCCTTTCCAGTCAAAATCGCTTCTATGTGCCATGAAATATAGATATCTGTTTATCCCATACATTCGGCGCATACACCTCAGCCCCTCTGATTTTTCTCAACAAAAAGCTGTTAAAGCCCAAAGCCAGAGAGGAATGAGCCATTTCCTGACGAAAACCTACAATGCCAAAACCGATAACACGACATTGCTGCATGGCATATTTCCCCAGGTAGTGGTGTATGCTGAGGTGACAAAGTAAATAGAGCACAGCCTTAATCAGCATTGGAGGGTAACACTAATGCTTTCTACCAACGATTTTTTCGAATGGCAGACCACCTCCCTAGCTTCTCTGTTGGAAGGAGCAACTCATGTTTGGGATGTTCTAAGCCACATTGATCCCTGGCTGAAAAGACAGTTAAATTCTTTCTGCTCACTTGATACCTGCCAGCAAGGCACTATCGGGCCTGGGGCTTTTGTAGGGGAGAACGTGATTTTGGCCCCAGGCTCTATAGTGGAGTCAGGGGCTTACATAAAGGGCCCTGCTTATGTTGGAGCTCACAGCGTTATTCGTCACGGAGCTTACCTACGAGAGGGGTCCATCATCGGCGAGCATTGTGTGGTCGGCCATGCTTCTGAAATAAAGGCAGCTATTCTCCTAGATGGTAGTGCTGCTTCACATTTCAACTATGTAGGTGACTCCATCCTCGGACGGAACTGTAATCTCGGAGCAGGTGTGAAACTGTCGAATGTGAAGCATACCAAGACAGAGATCATGATCAAGCACAATGATAAACATTATCCTACCAGTCGGGTGAAACTCGGGGCCATACTGGGTGATGGAGTGGCTCTGGGTTGTAATACTGTCTGTAACCCAGGAACTCTGATCGGACCGGGAAGCCTAGTCTATCCCAATGCATCTCTCAGAGGCATCTACCCGGCCCATTCCATCATCAAGGTGGCAATCTCCACTAGCATTGAACCGATAGTGTCGCCTAAGGGACAGGACACCAGCAGTTGATCGACAAAACCGAAGGGGTGGTAGACCATGGAGCAGAACAAACGCATAGGCTTTTTGCTCATCACACTTGGGGTATTAGCCCTAGCGGGCCAACTAGGATTTCTGGAAGGTCTGGGAGTGCTTTACATACTCAGCCTTGCCTTTCTGGGGCTGTATGTCTTCATGGGTGGGCGCCGGCGGTATGCCAATGTCGGATTGCTCATCCCGGGCCTGGTAATCTTGGCAGTAGCCCTTTCCGAATCTTCTGAAGATATTTCCGGTATGGGAGGTACAGATGACGGCATTCCCTTCTTTATAGCAGCTGCTTTTGTCGCCATCTACTTCATCCATACCCGAGTGACTGGAATTGATTGGGCTACTCGCCATTGGCCTCTAATCCCAGCCAGTGTACTCGTGATTGCGGGGTTCATCAATAACCCGAATTTCTTTGGCAATTTCACCTACGTAATTGCTATAGTATTGATCCTCGCAGGGCTCTACCTGATGAGGCGGCCACGGGAGAACTAGCCTCCACGCTGGGGAAGGCCGGACTCAATGGACCGACCTTCCCTTAGTTTAGCTGAGCTCTACTGAGTAATTGCTACCCAAACCCTGGGTTCTATCCCTTTGCAAACGTCTCACAATTGGTATCCTGGCATTCTTTAGCATCATAGCCACTGACGAAAATCTCTTTGGCATCACACCTGTCGCCATCAACCCAGTACTCACAAGACTCAACCACACAGGTGACAGTAGGTGTTATTGCCCGATCTGGCATGATGGCTGCCTCGATCGCACCCCACCAGTTTACATTATCTGCCGAGCCTATGAGGTTGGCTAAGCCCCGGCGTTCAGCGAAAGTCTTACACTCTGTATGTTCCGTGGACTCTGCCATCACTTCCTCCTCATTGAGAATATCGATGTTAGCCGCACCACAGACATTGCCTGGCAACCAGTGGGTACATGTATCTACTGCACAGATCACTTTTGGATCAGGCATCTTGTCAACTCCTTTCACCTTTGATTATGACCGCAAGCCCGCCTGCCTATGTAACCAAGGATAGGTGATTGGTAGAGAGGAAAAACATAAAGCATGGCGAAAATAAATAGGGTAGGAGTTGTTGTCAATTAAATATACCGGACAGGTGCCGCTCAGGCGGAGAATAGGGAATCGGGTGTAAGTCCCGAGCAGTCCCGCTACTGTCAATGGAGAGAATCTGGCTAATGCCACTGAGCCAAGTTGGCTCGGGAAGGCGCCCGATATCGATGACCCATAAGCCAGGAGACCTGCCTGTCATTGGAATCACCCTTCGGCCGAAAGGGGGGAACCACTGTGGATGATGGTAAAGTCCTCAGCTCATAGCTGTATGTGCTGGGGGCTTTTGTTTATTATCCTTTAGTAGAAATGGAGATCGAGAGGAGTTTTTTGCATGCAAGCAAACCGGCAAGTATCTAGATCTGACTCCAAATCACGCTTATCACTAGCCTTGTACACCAGGTTAGCAGTGCTCATAGCTTTAGCAGCGGTAGGTGCAATGATTAGGATCCCCAGCCCTACCGGTACAGTAGCACTGGATGCGGCACCTGGGTTTCTCGCCGCTTTTCTCTTCGGCCCCGGACCTGGTGCCATCGTATCCAGTCTCGGCCATTTGGCCAGTGCCGGCATGGTAGCCTTTCCCTTAGGTCTGCCAATGCATTTATTCATCGCTCTGCAGATGGCAGTGGTGGCGATGTTGATTGGTTATACGAACCAGCGCGTCCATACGATTGCCGCTGTAGTGGTAGGCATTATTGCCAACGGGATTGGGGCACCGGCAACATTTGTGCTGATGCCCAGTTTTGGCGTTTCGTTCTTCCTGGCCATGGTGGGGCCCTTGCTCTTGGCTTCCACCGTTAACGTAGTGGCGGCTAGCTTACTTTACCGAGCCCTGCAAAGGTTCATCACAGTGGGTCCTCGTTGATCAGCCGGAAGTGAAAGTACCTACGAAGGGGTGATAGCTATGCCAAAGATCAGCTGCTCCGTAAAGCAGTGCCGGGATTTGACCCTGCTAACTATGCCTGATGGTTCTCTCTTGGTCACTGCCTGTGATTCGCTGGGCGGCATTGGGCCAAAGGCCCAGGATCAGGTGAGTACAGCGGGCTACGTGGTGGGCAGGTTTGCCTCGAGAGTCCCTCTGATGGAAGTGATGGCCGCGGGGGCCAAGCCTCAAGTGCTGATCAACACTCTATGTGTAGAAATGTCCCCCACCGGTAAGGAGATCCTCAAGGGAATTAGAGACGAAATCAGGGCTGGGGAGTTAGATATACCAGTGGTCACCGGTAGTACTGAGGAAAACGTAGCAACCTGTCAGACTGGGGTAGGAGTTACAGTGATCGGGTTAGTCACACCTGAGGGGCAATTGCGGGCCGGCTCAGCAGCCCAAGATGATCTAGTCATTTGCATCGGCAAACCAAAAGTCGGCCCGGAAGTAGATTTGGCAGATGAAGAGCTGGCCGATCTTTCCACATTGCACCATATTCTACAGTTAGATTATGTAAACGACATCCTGCCAGTAGGATCTAAGGGTATTGCCTATGAAGCTAAGCTCTTGGCTAATACGGCAGGGCTTACGCTAGAGCTGGGGACAGATCTATCCACAGGTCTATCACTTGATCTGGCTAAGTCTGCGGGGCCGGCCACCTGTCTTCTCTGCAGTCTACCACCTGATAGTTGGCTGGATTTCCGCCAACAAGTGCACAAGCCCCTAACC
>JAAZMR010000016.1 GCA_012798695.1 Bacillota bacterium
GCTATACTCTCCAGCCTAGCTTTTCTGCCACGATCTCCAGTGCTTCTTTCTTCCACCTGTGATAAGTACTTTCCGAAATGTTAAGCTCCTGGCAGATACTGGCCACACTGTACCGGCCATTAGACCAATAGGTCAGCTTTATGAGTTCATATCGTTCCGGTTCTGGGTGCGCCTTCAGGATCCAAAGCATACGCTCGATGGCAGCCACCCGCCGCCGAAGCTCCAGAAGCTCCGTGGAGGTGATCATCTGAATTGCCTTGGTAGGTGTAGGGTCACTCGGTCCACTTCTTATGTGAGGTTCAGTAAAATCACGCACTGTCGGCGCAGTAAACTCTTCTTCCAGTTCCTGGAGTTCTTGCAGGGTTTCGTGGTAGTGGGAAATCTCGGCCTCGATCAATCGCCGGCTAATCAGGCGAATCCTACGATCTTGCTGCGTCATTGATCCGCCCTCCGTATCCAGTCATGTAGTGTGAAGGCCAGCGACTCATAGAACCGCCAGCCTTCACTGTGGTGATGTGAAAGAGAGGTTGCGGGGAATGCTTAGGCCCCCGCGTTTATATCACTGGAGGGGAGGAGAGGGCCTCCAGCAATATCCTTCTAGCTTGCTTTGACCTGTAGCACTCTTAGTGCATCGGGCCAGGCAAGCTGTATGTCAGTCCGGAATATCGCCCTGAATGCCGTAATGTCTTTGTAGAATCCAATAGCGTCATTACGCTGAATGTCAATGCCAATCTTGTCTCCGATGTAGACGCCACGCCGGAAATCTCCCACCATTAGCGCATCAGTGCCGGCCGCAAGGGTTCCAGGGAAGCCCTCAGCTAGGTATAGCGGCCGTCCCAGAAGGGTATTGCCTAGGCCGGTTACAAGATCGCGTACCATCAGGTACTGGCCCAGCTCGTCTTTCATCTTCCGAAGCTCGGCTTCCATGGCGCTATTGCACACAAACACAGCATTCTGGCGATACTTGGCAGGTAAAGCAGCCCATAGCGCTAGAATGTCCTCGACACCAATAGAGGCGCCTGCGGTCGGTATGCGCTCAATTATGGGCTGATCTAGTTCGTCTACAGCAGCAAGGATACCCAAGAGGTTAGCATCAGTACCGTCACCGCTCCAGTACTGGCCCTCAAGGAGTTCGCCGATCTCATCAGTGAAATGCTGTGCCAGATAACCGGCAAGATCCACGGCCTCATCCTGAAGTAGTTCGTTGGACACTTCGACTAAGGCCGCTGCTTTCTTTGGTGCTATGACTACTTGGTCAAATGTCAGATCGTAAGGCGTTATAGATGCGCCCTCCGCTACCATAGCAGCACCGGCCCCGCCGGTTCGCCTGGGATAGGCCACGGCCTTCCCGCTAATGGGCGGTAGGATACGGGCGATCTGCCGCATCACAGCGACATCAGCTAGGCCGTCTACGATCTCTTTGGCGAAGTCCACAGGGGCCAGGGCAGCGCCCTTGGTCTCGCTGGATACAGCCAGGGCCCTTAGTTCGCCGGTTCGCAGGTAGTGATTGAACGCTGCACGCTCTTCTAGGCTACCTGCAGGGATAGCCACCGCGGGAACCCTAGTCCTGGTCTCTTGCGTTTTGTCCACGGTCTCACCCTCTTCATGTTCTTTCTCTAACTCCTCAATCACCTGTTCAAGTCTGCTCTTCTTCTTAGGCTCAGTGTTTTCCATGGTTCTAGCCTCCTGAATGTGTTGTTTGTGTGCCTCAAGCGATCGGCATGTAACCGCGCTTTCCGGGTATGCAGCAAATACTGTCGGACTAATCTCCCACAGTTCGGCATCTAGAATAGTCCGCTTGTAAATCTCCCGGCCGCCATGGTGGACTTCGCTCCATTTGTCTTCCTTGACCACCATGCCAAAGCTCACGCCGTCAACGTCTCCCCGCTGGATAATCTCCCAGGCATCATTTCCCGCCTGGGTATCCGGCAGGTCAAGCTCAAAAGCTAACCTAGCTTCATCCGATGTCAAGCGCAAGGTCTCGCTCTTGGTGTTGCCTAGCACCTGCCCCAAGTCATGGCTCCATAGGCCAATTACTGCACGGGTCTTTAGGCTTTCATCAAAGCAGCCAGCTGCCAGTTCTTCTACAAACTGATCCCCCCACCAGTCCCGCATCACTTGCGACTCCCGATTATAGGCAATGTGTCCGGCAATGGTGCGTTTACCGTTATCGCCGGTCTTTCTGACTTCCAGTGATACCGGCAGCACCCTTACTTCCCGTTCATTCTTCGTCTTGGTCTTCATCGTCATCCCCTCCCAATAGTCCCATATTAAGCGGCCTGTAAAGCTCATCCCCGCCAGCCACAGCAGGGAGGTTCTCAAACTGCCTAACCTCATTCACCGACAAGAACCCCGCTGAAAGCGCTATTCGGTATGCCCCGTATCGGTCTTTTTGATTGGTCCGCAAGAGATCGCCAGTGACAAACTCGCAATATAGATCGGTATCTTCAAGCAGGGAGCGCTCTAGGGCCTGTTCAATCCTCGTCAGCCATGGCCTTAGGCTATGTGTCAGAAACTCCAGGTTTTGCGCCTCTTGGCTCGAATAAGAAGCCTTCTCTAGGTGGCCAAGTAGGGCAGGTGGTACGCCAAAGATACGGGCAATATCTAGGACGCTTACTTGCCTAGCCTCAAGCCATTGACTGTCTTTGTTTGACATGCTCACCGGCTTAAACTCCATGCCCTCTTCCAGGACCGCTACACGCCCCGCATTATCAGTGCCGGAGTACTTTTCCCGCCAGGACTCTCTAAGCACCTCTGCGGCTTCGGGTCCTAGGTGGCCTGGGTGTTGCAGGACTCCGCTTAGACTCGCTCCATGCTGGAAGAAGCTCTGCCCATGCTTTAGCTCGGCAATGGCTCCCCCTATGCTCTCACGGGCGAACGTCACCGGACTTACACCCTTTAGGCCGTCTAGCGTCATCCCTAGCACGTGAAACACCTCAAGTGTACGCAGCACCTGCACGCCTTTTGCTGTATTCACGCGGTAAGTCACCTGGCCTGTGTCTTTGTCCTGCTCTACAATCACCCTGGCCGGGTCCAGCGGCCATAGTGCGACAGGCGTAGAACGCACCCACTCGATATAGGCATAGAAGTTGCCATTAAGTAGCAGGTGGTTCATCA
>JAAZMR010000128.1 GCA_012798695.1 Bacillota bacterium
TAGAGATCATCTGTCTACTGAAAGAAAGGGGTGAGCTTTGCGTCTGCGATCTGACAGAATACACAAAGGGAACCCAATCACGCATTTCTTATCACTTAAGGATCTTACACGATGCCGATCTTGTCTACCGTCGCACAGAGGGAGTGTGGTCTTACTATGGGCTAAATCGGGATGTATTTCATCAGATCCTCAGTCCGGACTGCTGTGCCGCTTTTAGATCCGGTTGCCATATCGCTACAGTGAAAAGGGACTAGTAATGCTAATCCAATAGAAGGGGATGATCTGGGGTTGCATCTAAATGAGGTGAACGATGTCATTAGGTTCTTCCTAGTGATCGCTGGTGAGCTCCTGGTGCTTTTCGTGGGCATAAGCTTTCTGGTATCTTTGCTACAGCAATTGATCAGCCAAGATACAATCCACAGGGTGTTAGGAAGGGTAGGAAGGGGGTGGGGGAATGCAATTGGCGCACTGTTTGGTGCCCTGACCCCTTTTTGCTCGTGTTCTACTATACCCATCCTAGTTGGTTTATTGAATGGTGGAGTTTCCTTTGGGACTTCCATGGCTTTTCTTCTAGCTTCGCCTCTTCTAAACCCAGTTATTTTAGGGCTGTTTTGGACGATATTTGGAGGAAAGGTAACATTCATGTATGCGGGCTTTGCTTTCGCTGTGGCACTAATTGGTAGCATCACTTGGGATCAACTGGGGCTAGCCCGAGATGTCAAGAAAGTGAAGATCATGGGTGGTGCCTCATCACCATCTGGAGACGCAGGAGCGCTATCAGGTGTGGACGGCTTTCCTGGCAAAGCGAAGCTAGCTTTCCGGGATTCCATTGGACTCTTTCTGCAAATGGCTCCTTACCTTCTGCTGGGAGCTGGGATAGGTGCTCTAATCTATGGCTTAGTGCCGGAGGAGTGGATCGTTAGATTGGCAGGGCCCGGCAATAGGCTAGCCATTCCTTTGGCGGCTGTCATAGGTGTTCCGATGTATGTACGGACAGAAACTCTAATCCCCATCAGTGGTGTACTCTTGGAAAAGGGTATGAGTCTGGGGGCGACAATGGCGCTGATTATCGGAGGGGCTGGTGCGAGCATTCCTGAGATACTGCTTCTAGGTGCCATATTTCGTCGACGGTTGGTCGCGACCTTTGTAATTACAGTACTGTTTTCGGCCATGATAGCTGGTTATCTATTTAATTGGTTGGTTTGAGCAGTAGCATACGATATTGGAGAGTAACTCAGAAGAGACGAATAGGAGGGTTTTTCACATGGGTCGGAAAAAAGATGAAGGGCAAAATCAGGGTCTATTGGGCAGGTTCCTTAGCCGCAAACGCTCAGAGGGCGCCGGTGCCAAGTGCGAGTGTGGCAGGCCTGAGCAGAAGATGCAGAGACCTAAGGGCTGTTGCGACCTGGAGATCGTCGAAATAGAGGAAAAGAAAGACTGACCCCAAAAGAAAAGACGGACAATGGCGCAAGCCCCACGGGGATTAGGGTTGCGAAGCAACCAGGCGAGCCTTTGGGCGAGCCAGCACCTGATCTTAATCAGGGCGTCCGGGGTTCGAATCCCCGGTGGGGTACGATCCAAACCTGTTGCATGCAGCGGGTTTCGTTTTTTTGGGGGGTAGCATTCCATTTATGCTGGGTTAGCAGTTTCTAGTTGCGAGGATTTCGTCGACTTCAGTCCTGTCACCAGTGCAAGAAATTCTTCTGGGAGCTTTCAGGAATCTGAGTTTGAAACCGAGCTCTTCATATAATTCCACTACCCTGGGCGTCGCTTGGTTGGAAAGCACTACCGGGCCCTCGTGTTGGGCTAGCCACTGGGCCAGTCTTACTTGATCATCCCACCCAAAGTCTTCCTTTGCGTACTGGGTGAATTCTACGTCATATGGGGGGTCTGCATAGATAAAATCTGTTGGGCAAGTCTCAACTTCCTGGAAATCACCACTGGTAAACTCCCAGCGGATGAGGGTTTCCTGATATGGTGTGAAGTCTCTTACATAGTTGATCCGCTTGTATCGCCCAAAGGGGACGTTAAACTCACCACTCTGGTTGAAGCGACACAGACCATTATATCCAGTACGATTGAGGTAATAGAAAAGCTCAGCGGCTTCTTTGCTGTCCGCTTTCCCTAAGGGCCCGACTAATTCATTAAACCGGTCTCTATACTGATAGTAGAGATCCTCCCTTTTTTCCATCTTGATCGTAGTCTTAAGCCCTCTTTGCAGCCATTGGTAAAAGTTGATTAGGTGGGGATTAATATCATTCAGTAGAGCTCGAGTTGGCATTAATCCCAGGGACACTGCCATTCCTCCACAAAAAGGTTCAACTAATCTGCTGTGCTTATGTCTGGACCAATATTTCCTCAAGGTGGGTACCAACCATCGTTTACCACCGGCCCATTTCAATGGCGGCCTCAAAAAACTACCTCTATTCTCACTTGGCATTGTACTAGTTGTTGGCATTTTTAAGAGCAAGCCCTTCTTACATAATAATCAACTTGGTACCTCTTTAGCTCTGGGAAGCTTTTGTCGTCATTCTTGCATCAACATCAATTGTCTGGAGCAGACTTCCATAGACTACTTCTGGGAAGCTGGATGAGACTCCTCTCAGAAGGCCCATAGGTGCTGGAAGCGTTTGGAGATTCTGGACCTGGCCAACCAGGCATGACTCGCATAGCATCTATCCGAGGCTAAGCAGCCTTTGGGCTAGTTTGCGCCCGGTGGGAGTAGATGCCAAGCCGCCCTCGGCTGTCTCCTTCAAGGCCGCAGGCATCTGCAGCCCTATGGAGCGCATAGCTTGAATCACTTCATCGGCGGGGATGGCACTTTCAATCCCGGCTAGAGCCAAATCAGCGGCCACAAAAGCGTTGGCTGCACCAATGGCGTTGCGTTTTATGCAAGGTACCTCCACCAAGCCGGCCACTGGATCACACGCCAGCCCCAAGACGTTTTTTAAGGCTATTGCACAGGCATGGGCGGCTTGCTCGGGTGTGCCGCCGACCATTTCAACTATAGCGGCGGCTGCCATTGCTGCTGCACTACCACATTCAGCCTGGCAACCTCCCTGGGCACCGGATATGGTAGCCTGTTTTGAGATAACAAGCCCAATTCCACCCGCGGTAAAAAGTGCCATGACGGCCTTGTGTTCTGGTATATCCTTGGTCTCCATGACAGTTAGAATGGCTGCCGGAAGGATACCACAAGACCCGGCTGTAGGGGCAGCAACGATTCTCCCCATAGTCGCATTGACTTCAGTCACAGCTAGAGCTCTTACTAAAGCCATTCCTAAAGTGCCTCCCCCAGCGGTTTGGCCCTGTTGGACGGCCTCCAGCAGCCTATGAGCATCGCCTCCACTGAGGCCGGAAGGAGAGCGATGTCCTGGTTTGAGCCCCCATTGTACTGATTCCCGCATGACTTGCAGATTGCGTTCCATTTGCCGGTAAAGCTGATCAATGGTGCAATGCTGCTCCATGGCTTGTTGTTCGCTTACCACATCAGAGATCTGTTTCCTTTCGGAAACAGCTGTCTTCACCAACTCATCTATGGATTGATATGTGATCATGGTCATCACTCTCCAGCCAGGGATTCCCTGGACCATTGCTAGACCCAAGGGATGTCGTTGCCAGCCTTATATTACGTGCAAGAATATGGCTCCAGTTACATTGGGTACGGCCTTAACCTGCCGACAGAGCTTCTCATCCACCTGCTCATCGGTTTCCAAAACAATTACACTGCGCCCACCTCGGTGTGAGCGATAGACCTTCATCTGGGCAATATTGATATTGTGACTAGCGAGAAGACTAGTCACGGCAGCAATCACTCCTGGCGTATCCTTATGGTAGACAATCAGAGTGTCATATTCGCCGGTAAACTCTGCAGGTAGGCCGTTAATCCTGTGAATCTGCACTCTCCCCCCACCCACTGAAGAGCCTAACAGAGAAAGGAGCTTACCCGAGATGCCCTTCAGCTCGATTAGGGTTGTGTTGGGATGGACATCTCCTAGATCCACGGGTTCAAAGCTATAACTTAAACCTTGCTCGGCGGCTAGTTGCAGGCTATCTTTAATTCTCAAATCATCGGGAGTGAAGCCTAAGAGCCCTGCGATCAGGGCCTTGTCTGTACCGTGGCCCCGATAGGTGCGGGCAAACGAACCATGCAGCTTAATCTGGGCACAGGCTGGGCTTTCTCCTAAGAGCGCCCTGGCTATTATGCCCAGTCGGACGGCACCGGCAGTGTGTGAACTTGATGGACCAATCATGATGGGACCGATGATGTCAAATACATTAGCCAAGGATCTGCCTCCTTCCCCGATAGGTCTTTAGAACAAGTCTATACATATTGGGTCACTTTGAAACTCTGGGTCAATGCCTACTAACAGATCTGTCCTCAGGCCCTCAGTTAGATTACTGGAGGCGACATCATTTTCCCTTCTGTCTAAGGTAGGTAAAGCTGGTAAGATAGAAGGGGCTGCAATCCTGGGGTATAGAGAAGGAATTGGGCCAGGGAAGCATAATAGGTTTGATATGAAGCCATCGGTGAGATATCGTTTTGGCTATAGAGGGGGAGTCTAGTTGGAACCAGTTGTGGCAGCCGATCTAAAAATCGATATCAATATTGGAGGGCTCTTGCAGGCACTAAGGGTAGATGAGGTAAGTGCTGATGGCGAGAGCGTTCTTGCGCTTATAGAAGCAGCTGTGGAGATAGGTAAGCCTAAAGGTATGTATAAACAGGCTTTTATCGATGAACTAGGTGATCAGCATGTGATAATAGATGGCATCCGATTTGATAGCCGGGTTCTGAGGGTCAATCTAGACGGGGTGCATAGAGTATTTCCTTATATTGTTACCGCTGGCAGGGAACTAGATGAATGGTCAATGACTATTGAGGGAATGTTAGAGCAGTACTGGGCCGACAAGATCAAAGAGGCGATACTTAGGTCGGCCTTTCGGGACTTTACTGCCCGCTTAGTCGCTGCCTATAATCTGAGAACTACAGCAGTGATGAATCCAGGCTCGCTAGAAGACTGGCCCATTAGGGAGCAAGTTAAACTGTTCGATTTACTGGGAGACCCGCAGAAGGCTATTGGGGTGGAGCTCACTGAAAGCTGTCTTATGATACCTACCAAATCTCTTTCGGGGATTCGATTCGCCACTGAGATCACCTTTGAGAACTGCCAGCTATGTTCCCGTGAAAACTGTCCCGGTAGACGAGCACCGTATGACCCCTTGCTCTATGAAAATCGATACAAATGAATGAGACCTTGATAGAGACCAAAAAGACAAGAGATCTAAAAGTAATGCTGATCGATGGCTATCTGGATGAGCCATCTTGCTTAGGAGTCCCACCTTATGTATCTCCTCATGTTCGCTATGCCTATGGTGCCTTGTTGGACCTAGGTATAGAACCAGCCCATCTTATCTATGCAACCATCGATCAGCTGCGTCAGTCCCGAAACGAATATCTGGATGCAGCGCGTAGTACCGATGCAGTAATTGTCATAGCCGGGGCCACAGTGCCTGGCCGCTATCTGGGTGGCAGGCCGATTTCCACCCGGGAAATCAGTGAACTGGGTTCGGCTATTCACCCGGTCCCCCTAATCTTGGGAGGACCGATAGTGCTTTGCCAGGAGATGATCCCTGGTGTCAGTATTATGTGTGGCGAGATTGCCGCCATTTCGTTGCAGGAAATTCTGGGCGACAGATCCATCCCAGACAAGGGTGCCGGACATTTGTGGGCGGAGAGCATAGCCCGATTTGCAGTTCTAGGAGCAGAACTCACCCCCCTTCATCCATCCTTTCCATACATTGTCTGTGAACTAGAGACTTTTCGAGGGTGTCCCCGTCGGGAGAATTGCGCTTTTTGCAGTGAAGGGAAAAAGCAGGTGCGATACCAAAGGCCGGTTACCGACATAGTGGCAGAGGTAGAGGCCCTTGCCCGTTTGGGGAACCGGTATTATCGGCTGGGCTGTCAATCAGATCTTTTCCTCTATGGAGCCAGTACTCGGGAAGGGCAGCTCTATCCAGAACCGGCGGTGCTCCGGGATCTATATCAGGGTATTAGGCAGGCAGCACCTGAACTGGAAGTCCTGCACATGGACAACGCTAATCCAGCGAGCATAATGCGGGATCCCAAGGCGGCAGAAACGATCATGGAGATCATCTGCCGACACAACACCCCAGGCGATGTGGCTGCCTTCGGATTGGAGTCAGCGGACCCGGTAGTGCTTGCAGCCAACCGAGTGGAGACATCTCCGGAAGAGACTCTGGCTGCAATTCGGCTGATGAATCAGATCGGTGGCCAACGCCAAGACGGTATTCCGCGGCTCTTACCTGGCCTTAACTTTCTCCATGGCCTTGTAGGTGAAAGGCCGGAGACCATGCAGATCAATCTACGCTATCTGCAAAGGCTGCTGGATGAAGACCTATTAGTACGGCGGATCAACATCCGGCAGGTACTGACTTGGGGTGGTTACAAGGCAACCCGTGTTGCTCCTCACCGTTTTCAAGCCTACAAAGATAAGGTCAATGATGAGATCAACAAGCCGATGTTGCAGAAGGTGTTTCCCATCGGCACGCTCTTGCCTAATGTGCATATCGAAGAAGTCCAGGGACAGATGAGTTTTGGCCGACAGTTGGGAACCTATCCTATCCTTGTCGGCATCCCGGGCGAAGAGTCACTGGGCAAGATCCTGGATGTCCGGGTAATAGACCACGGCTATCGGTCTATCACCGCTTTACCCACTCCTTTTTGTATCAATCAGGCCAGTGTCGCCCAATTGGCGGCCCTCCCCGGAGTAGGACGCAAGCGGGCCATGAGACTTTTCTTGGCTCAGCCGATCCGCGATGCCCACCACATTGAGGAGCTGTTAGAAGGCCAGGTAGATCTAGGCACCATATTACCGTGGATCGATTTCTCCATCTAACCACGAATACTGAATTTAATACTCACCTTCCCCAGCCCTGCTTATCCCATAAGAACCCCCATGGGTTTAATCAGCTTACAAATGTGAAACACTAATACTCGGCACATTCTGGGAGCTGTCAAGTGAGGATGTTGGTCCCCTAAGGGATGCTCCCAAATATCTGCGCCACCGACTGCTGGCTAGGTCGGCCCATGACGGGGGTACACAATCTTGATGCTGGAGAACATCTTTTTGCTGATCACCTTGCTGATAGTGGGAGCAGGTGTGATGCGGGTACGTCAGCTGGCCCAACGGCCATTACCAGGGGAGCCCATCTCTGATGCACTCTTGGGCATGAATGAGTTGGAGCAGCATGCTCGGGAATTGGCTACCCGCCACCGTATTTCCAGTGAAGCTCTGAGTAGAGGCAGGCGTTTGCCGAATCCTAAAGCGGCTGGTAAGGTGCTAGAAAATGTGCACACCAAGATGTCGCGGGTGGTGCGGGAGGGTTACAACCCCTCTCCTGCCGGCGAATGGTTGTTGGATAATTTCTATGTCATTAGCGCGAGCATTCGGGATATCCAAGGGAGTATGCCTCCAGAGTATTATCGTGAACTTCCCAAACTGAGCAATAGCCGCATGCAGGGTTATCCACGGGTATATGCTCTGGCCCTGGATTTGATTTCCCATTCAGATGGACATGTGGATACCGAAACAATAGAACGGTTTTTTGCGGCCTACCAGTCCATTACACCATTATCTATCGGTGAGATCTGGGCTATACCTACATTCCTGCGAGTGGGCCTTACCGAGAATCTAAAACATCTTTCTCTACAAGTTCTCAATACCCACCAAGAGAGGCAAAAAGCCAACATATGGCTAGATCACCTCCTGCAGGATGCCCGCACTCGCCTGCTGAGGTTAGAAGATTTGTTGGCATCCAAAGCTCGGTCTTTACGCCGAGTGAGTGCCACCTTTGCTACTGAACTGCTCTATCGTTTACGCAATGAAGGAGCTGATGCTGCTCCATTAAGTGCCTGGCTGGACAGGCGTTTGGCTGCTATTGGCACTACTGCAGATGAGATCGTCCATTTGGAGCATCAGCGGCAATCTGCTAGGGAAATATCAGTGAGAAATGCAATCAATAGTCTGCGAGGACTGGCGGTCATTGATTGGAGTGACTCGTTTGAGCGCTTAAGTCAGGTGGAACGGATTTTGCAGACTGATCCTGATGGGACCTATTCAACTATGGACAGTGCCAGTCGCGACATGTACAGACATAGAGTAGAGAAAATTGCCAGATCTTTGGGTGTTTCCGAACGTCAGGTGGCGCGGCAGGCCATCCAGTGTGCTAGAAGCGCAGCCTCGGATAACTCTCAATTCTGGCAACATCATGTGGGGTATTACCTAATAGACCATGGCCAAGGGCAGTTGCTGGCCCTACTGGGGCAACCACTACCTTGGGGGAGGCGGTTGGTCAGAAGTATCTCAGAACGCCGTTTTACGCTCTACCTAGGTTCCTTAGGCCTGCTATCGCTCTTCATCACTATTGGTATTTATGCTTATGCGGGTTACTTGGGTGTGCTCAGCACCGTACTAGGTGTGCTTGTCAGCCTGATCCTGGCTAGTGATCTGGCGGTGCGTACGGTCCATGGGTTCATCACTACTTTAGTGCCTCCCCGGATCTTGCCTAAATGTGAGTTAAGACACGGTATTCCAGAAGACCATACTGCGATAGTAGTGATCCCTGCCCTGCTGCCAGATGGGCGGCGGACCCAGCAACTGATCGACCAACTTGAGGTGTATTACCTTGCCAACCAGGATAGCAACCTTTTATTTGCCTTACTGGGCGATTTCGCTGATGCTTCTCAAGAGTCGCTGTCCAAGGATGGCGAGATAGTGAGGGTGGCTCAAGAGAGGATCCAGGAGCTCAACCATGAGTATGCAATGGAGAGCCCCATATTTCACTTCTTCTATCGGGCTCGGCTATGGAATGAATCAGAAAGCTGTTATATGGCATGGGAACGCAAACGCGGCAAGCTGGAGGAGTTCAACCGCTTGCTCAGGGGAGCCCAGGATACAACTTATGTCTTGGACGAGCTGCCCAGCTATCTTCTTAATGTACAGCACGTGATTACACTGGATGCGGATACTGGTCTACCTCGGGATGCGGCTCGACGCTTGATTGGCACACAGACCCATCCACTTAATTGGCCGGTTCTGGATAAGGATAACCGCCATGTCATCCGTGGTTATGGTTTGCTGCAACCCCGGATCAATATTGTGGCGACTTCGGCGGCCCGCAGCCTATTTGCACGGGTATTTGCCGGCGATGGTGGTATTGATCCTTATACAACAGCGGTATCCGATGTCTATCAAGATCTGTTTGGTGAAGGCATTTACACTGGTAAGGGGATATACCATGTCGATACGTTCAATGCTGTCTTGGGCCAGCGGCTGCCAGATAACGCCATCCTCAGCCATGATCTGTTGGAGGGCTCCTATATTCGGGCAGGGCTAACCAGTGACATTGAATTGATAGACGGTTACCCAGCTAGGTATGATGCGTATGCACTCCGCTTACATCGCTGGGTGAGGGGTGATTGGCAGCTCTTACCTTGGCTTCTTAAGACCGTTCCCAGTGGGGTAAAGGGTGGTAGGGAACCTAATCCCCTGTCCGCGCTATCCCGATGGAAGATTGCTGACAATCTGCGCCGAAGTTTAGTTGCCCCTGCCTTGCTCCTTCTGATTCTAGGCGGACTGACCACGTTTCCGGGTTCACCCGTTTTCTATCTGGGTCTAGGCCTTTTAGTGCTTCTCTTTCCTTGGTTTACCATGGTGGCGGCTGGTACACTAGGTGGCCCGCGGGGCAACCGCTTCTTAGGCCATGTCTGGACTATGGTATCAGATTCTCGAAAACAGGCCTGGCAGGTCTTTTTGTCTTTAACCTTTTTGCCCTATCAGGCGTATTTGATGGCAGATGCCGCTGTGCGCACCCTAGTCAGGTTGCGGTTTACTCGTTGCCATCTGTTGGAATGGGTGACCGCAGCCGACCTGGAAGAGCGTCTATCTTCAGGATGGCAGGCATATTGGCTGCGTATGTGGCCAGCTCAAGCCTGGGCCCTGATCTTCTTTGGTCTAATTAGGTGGGCGCGGCCGGCCAACCTCGTATGGGGCAGCCCCCTAGTTTTGCTATGGTTGGCCTCCCCATGGATAGCTGACAGAGTGAGCAAACCAATCGATGATCAGCCAGCTGTAGTTGGCGGTGAGGACAAGCAGCAGTTGAGGTTATATGCTCGGCAAATCTGGCGATATTTCGAGGACTTTGTCAGTCAAGGGGATAATTGGCTGCCACCGGATCACTATCAGGAGACACCGAAGGCGTCTATAGCTCATCGAACCTCTCCTACTAATATTGGTTTGTACTTGCTATCGATTTTAGCTGCTCGTGATCTAGGATATATCGGTACACAGGAGGTCTTGAACCGAGTGGCAGCCAGTATTGCCAGCATAGAGCAGTTAGATAAGTGGCATGGACATCTCTATAACTGGTATGACACTCGGATTCTCAAGCCATTGCGGCCATTTTATGTCTCGACAGTGGATAGTGGGAATCTGGTGGGTTATCTGATCACCCTAAGGCAGGGCCTCTTGGGGGTCTTAGCCGAGCCGGTTTTGGATCTAAAATGCTGGCAAGCAGGATTGACTGATACATTCACCTTGATGAGTTTGGAAGTAAGAGGGGATGTGCAGCAGCCTGAGGAGGCTATGGTGCAATTTACGAAGGAATCGGAGACAGCCGACGTGGCCGCTGATCGAGTTTTGCCGGCAGCAGCCAGAGGTTTCATGGCCCTCCGGAATCTCGAACACAAACTAAGCCATGTCATTATGACAGAGCGGGCGAGAACGCAGACTGCCAGATCAAAGCAAACTTGGGCTCTGCGCTTGGCGGACATGATCGCGGCATATCGACAGGAGATTCAGATGATATGCCCTTGGGTGCCGCTGTGGGTGGACATGCCGATTGACCTTGACAAGAGCTCATTGGGGCCAGAAGCCCACCGACTTTGGTCCTCGGTGCGTGACGTATTGGATACTAGAGCATCATTACTGGAACTACCTCGCCTCTATCAGGGGGCTGGGGAGGATTTGGATCAGCTGATTAGCCTTGTACAGAAAGCTGTGGACGCTAATCAAAGCAACTCAGAACTGCTCACATGGCTGCAGGGCTTTCAGCAAGCTCTGTGGGAATCTGCTGATCTAGCTGCCAATTGGGTACAGCATTGCTATCAGCTGATGGACAAAATCCAGGCCCTTGTCATCAACACCGATTTCCGTCACCTTTATAACGAGAAACGCCATCTGTTTTCCATTGGTTATAGCATAGATGAAGAACGCTTGACCAGGTCCTATTATGATCTATTGGCCTCTGAGGCACGGCAGGCCAGCTTCGTAGCTATTGCCAAAGGTGATGTGCCGCAGAAGCATTGGTTCCAGTTGGGAAGGACTATGCTCAAGGCCAGTGATAGCCGCACCCTGATATCCTGGAGTGGAACCATGTTCGAGTATTTGATGCCGCTTCTAGTCATGCAATGCTACCCCGATACGCTGCTGGCAGAGGCATGTACAGCTGCCGTGAGGGAGCAGATAGAATATGGACGCAAGCAGCGGGCACCATGGGGGATATCGGAGTGCGCCTTCAGCGCATTGAATGTACAGCTGAATTACCAATACCAAGCCTTTGGTGTTCCGAGCTTAGGCCTGAAACGGGGTCTGGCACGAGATTTAGTGATTGCTCCCTATGCTTCTTTCTTGGCATTGATGGTCTATCCCGCCGCAGTTTGCGACAACATCAAAACCTTGGCCAAGCTTGGTCTGAACGGCCTGTACGGAATGTACGAGGCCATTGACTTTACTCCCGATCGAGTGTCGCGAGGTGCAGGCGGGAGCATTGTACGCATGTATATGGCCCATCATTTGGGGATGAGCCTTTTGGCACTTGATAATTACCTCAACAATAATGTGATGAGACGGCGTTTCCATGATGACCCCTATGTGCAGGCCACTGATTTACTTTTACAGGAGCGGCTGCCTCGACACATCTCGGCGATAGAGCCAAAGGAGGACACGCTCACCACGGCTCCGGCCCCACGAACGACTGGCCCAGTGGTAACCCGCCGCTTTGTTCCGTCTGATCTGGAACAGCTCAATGTCTTCCTAGCCTCAAATGGTGCCTATTCCATTATGTTGACGACATCGGGGTCTGGGTACAGTCGCTGGGAGGATATTGCCCTATCTCGCTGGAGAAGAGATGGCATTCGGGATCAGTGGGGGATGTTTTTTTACTTAAGAGACTTGAAGAGGGACCGCCTCTGGTCAGCCACCTATCAGCCCACATTGACTGAACCCGATTCCTATGAAGTGGAGTTTGCTGATGATCGGGCTGAATTTGTGCGATGGGATAGTGGTATCAAAACCAGAATGGAGGTCACTGTTTCCTCTGAACATAATGCAGAAGTACGGCGGATATCTTTGACTAATTACGGTCATGAATCCCGCCTGATCGAGGTGACCAGTTTCTCCGAAATCGTGCTGGATGTGAACTCAGCTGATGTGGCCCATCCGGCCTTTAGCAACCTTTTCATTCAAACGGAATACCTCCCTGACTGCGATACTCTCATGGCTTTTCGCAGACCGCGCTATGAACACCAACAGTCCTTGTACTTGATCCATACAGTTGTCGTAGAAGGCAATACAGTAGGCGAATTGGAGTATGAAACAGATAGGGGGAAGTTCATTGGCAGGGGAAATGATGTATCTTTACCTCAGGCCTTAGGTAAACGGCTTTCGGGTAGAGTAGGTGCGGTCTTGGATCCCTGTCTCAGTCTACGCAGGCGGGTGCGCATACCGCCTGGTAAGACAGTACGGTTGGTTTATTCGACGGCTGTAGCTAGGTCTCGGGAAGAAGCAATGAATCTGGCCAGGATCTATCACGACCCCGATGGTGCCCACCGAGCCTTTGCCTTGGCTTGGGCGCGCAGTCAAGTGGAACTCAGGTATCTTGGGTTATCCCTAACCGAGGCACATCTTTTTCAAACCATAGCTGCTCAATTGATTTATGGATATACATCCCAATCCGATCATCGCCCAGATCAGATTGTCTGTAACCAGTTAGGTCTGCAAGGCCTTTGGGCCCAAGGGTTATCTGGAGAACTGCCGATCATGTTGGTCAAGATCAAGTCGAGGAAAGAAGAGGAAATCGTCAGGCAAGCTCTAGTCGCCCATGAATACTGGCGCATGAAAGGTCTCCCAGTAGATCTGGTAATCATCAATGAAGAGGCTGGGGGATATGAGCAAGCAATTCAAGATCTCCTTCGTCAGCTGATCACGAGTGGTCATGCCCAAGCCAAGGAAAATCGACCAGGAGGCGTTTTCCTCAAGCAATCGAGCCATCTATCATCAACGGAACTCAAGCTGCTGGAGACGGCTGCTCGAGTAATGGTGGGCACCGGAGTAGGCTCACTGGGAGAGAAAGCCAGAAGCCGTCCCCATCGCTTGGTTGCCGTATCCCGTCGTGGCCTTTTGGCTCGGCGGCGGCCACCCGAACTGTCTGTTAACTTTGGGAATAAGGCGGCCACAGCTAGTGACGGGGAACCGGTAAACCAAGAACCAGCCCTATCGGAGACTGAGTCAGACATTAGTCCAGATGGAGCAAGTCTTGATGAAGCCATGTCGGCCTTGCTGCCGATGCAGCTTGAGTATTTGAATGGGACCGATGGTCAGGTGGCTTTCTTCAACGGTCTTGGCGGCTTTTCCGATGGTGGGCGAGAATATGTGATGGTGTTGCATCATGGTTTAAATACTCCGGCTCCATGGATCAACGTGATCAGTAACCCCAATGCTGGATTTTTGATATCCGAATCGGGTGCGGGCTACACCTGGACAGAAAACAGCCGCGAGAATAAACTAACCCCTTGGTCCAATGATCCAGCAATTGACCCTCCTGGTGAGGTTTTATATCTACAGGATCTAGATACTGGAGACTTATGGTCTCCCACTGCCACACCTATCCGGGAAACAGAACCTTATATCGTCAGCCACGGACAAGGCTATTCCCGATTTTTCCATGATAGCCACGGTATTGAGCAGGTATTATGGGCTTACGTACCCCTGGAGGCTCCTGTCAAGATCTATCGATTAAGATTGAAAAACCGGAGTGGAGATCAACGTCGTCTAGCGGTAAGTCTCTATGTGGAATTGACGCTGGGGGTTCACAGGGAAACAACTGATCAGTATATAGTGACTGAGTTCGATGGGAAAAGTCAGGCATTGCTTGCTCGCAATTCTTTCCGAGATGATATTTATGCTCACCGGATAGCCTTTGCCGCATCATCTCTGGAGGGTACGAGCCATACCGGTGATCGGCGTGAATTTATTGGGCGCCACGGAACCCTGGCATCACCCAAGGGATTAGCGGCATCAGCATTGTCCGGTAAAGTGGGCTCCGGTCTAGATCCTTGTATGGCGATTAAGGCTCCCTTGAAGCTGGAACCAGGGGAAGAAATTGAGGCGATCTTTCTATTGGGAGAGACAGATAGCCTTGGTGAAATGCGGAGATTGGTAGAGAAGTACACTGTGACGGTACAAGCCCAGGCCAGTCTCCAGGAGGTACAAGCCTGGTGGGATGAGACTCTTGGTGTTGTAGAGATCAAGACTCCTAACCATGGGTTGGACCTTTTGGCCAATCGCTGGCTGCTCTATCAGAATCTGGCCTGCCGCATGTGGGGCCGTTCCGCTTTTTATCAAGCTAGTGGTGCTTACGGATTCCGCGACCAGCTGCAGGATAGTATGGCTTTGCTGCTTTGCCGGCCCGAAATCACACGAGCCCATATTCTGCGGGCCGCTGCCCAGCAATATATCGAAGGTGATGTACAGCACTGGTGGCACCCTGATTCCAATAAGGGAATCAGAACTCGCTTTGCTGATGACTTGCTCTGGCTGCCATTGGTTGCTGCCAAGTACGTGACGGTCACAGGAGATACATCCATCTGGGAGGAGGAAATCGGATTCCTCGAAGATGAGCCTTTGCGGCCAGAAGAACAGGAGCGTTTTGGTATACCTCGGCGCTCATCTGAAAAGGGCAGTATTCTTGAACACTGCTGGCGGGCAATCGATCATAGTCTGCGGTTTGGCGAACATGGCCTGCCGCTGATGGGCTCCGGGGACTGGAATGATGGCATGAACAAGGTGGGTTGGCAAGGCAGTGGTGAGAGTGTATGGATGGGCTGGTTTCTATGCACGATTCTAACCGAATTTGTCCCCATTGCTGAAGCACATGGCGATACTGAACGAGCCCGTCGCTACAGTCGAGAGGCTAAGCGTCTGGCCCATGCCCTGCATCAGTCGGCTTGGGATGGCGAATGGTATAGGCGAGCCTATTTCGATGATGGCACACCCTTGGGCTCAGCTAGCAACGAAGAATGTAGAATTGACTCTATCTCTCAATCTTGGGCAGTGATCTCAAAAGCGGCTGATCCTAAACGGGCACAGGAAGCTATGCGTGCAGTTGGTGATTATCTGGTACGCAAGGAGGATGGACTAATTCTACTTTTGGCACCTGCTTTTGATCGGATGAACCCCGATCCTGGCTATATCCGTTCCTATGTGCCAGGAGTGAGGGAGAATGGCGGCCAATACACCCATGCGGCCATGTGGGTGATCATGGCCACTGCCATGTTAGGTGAAGGTGAAAAGGCCATGGAGCTGTTCGATCTGGTGAATCCCATTCACCATGCTGCAGACTTAGGCAGTGCTCTGCTGTACCGAGTGGAGCCTTATGTCGTAGCGGCAGATGTAGCTGCGGTTTCACCTAATACGGGCCGAGGAGGGTGGACCTGGTATACCGGGGCTGCGGGGTGGATGTATCAAGTGGTGGTGGAATGGATTCTGGGTCTGAAAGTAAGAGGTACTCATTTTACCTTGGAACCCTCTATTCCCCGGGGCTGGTCCCAGTTCCAACTCAACTATCGCCATAGAACGACCAGATATGAAATAACGGTGGTCAATCCCGAGGGGATTGAATCTGGCGTAATCGAGGTCCGGCTCGATGGGGTAGTAGTCCCAGAAAGGCTGATCCCCCTTTGGGATGACAACAGCACCCATCAGGTAACAGTGACGATGGGTATCAGGGCCAGTGAGGATCAAGCAAGTGATCAGCTTGATGAGTTTGTATCGATCACCTAAAACGAAAGTGAGACAAACGATTAAGGGGGAAGGCAGCTTTGTTGATCCTGTTTGGTCGAACTGCCATATTGTATCTGACGGCAGTGGTGGTTATTCGGATTATGGGAAAGCGCCAGATTGGGCAGTTACAGCCCTTTGAACTGGTAATTACCATCATCATTGCTGAGTTGGTGGTAATCCCCATGCAGGATAAGGATGTGCCATTGGTGGAAGGTCTGGTCCCTGCCTTGACTCTCCTCTTCCTTCAATATCTGGTATCTTTGATCTTGATGAAAAGTGAAAGTGCCAGAGCCGTGGTTTGCGGCATGCCCAGTGTCCTGGTGCGTAATGGCCGCATAGTGGAAAAAGAGCTGCGTTTCCTCCGCTATAACCTCAGTGACCTCTTAGAGCAGTTGCGGGTGAAAGGGGTGCCTGAAGTTGGTGATGTCGAATTTGCAGTATTGGAGACTAATGGTGAATTGAGTGTGGTTGCCAAGTCCCAAAAGCGACCGGTACAGCCGCAAGATTTGCAGTTGGATACCACATACGAAGGTCTGCCCCTGCCCCTAATTATAGATGGCAAAATCAAAGCCGGGAGCCTAAAGAAAGCCTGCCTGGATCGTCAATGGCTTGAGACTGAGATACAGAAGCACGGCCTTCATCGACCTCAAGAGATACTGTACGCCAGTCTAAGTACAGATGGTACGCTATTCGTCCAACCGCGGGAGTCAGGTTCCGGCTGGCAG
Organism: Bacillota bacterium; assembly: GCA_012798695.1. Taxonomy (GTDB): domain Bacteria; phylum Bacillota; class Limnochordia; order DTU087; family DTU087; genus JAAZMR01. Next base: position 16,865 of record JAAZMR010000128.1, read on the forward strand.
GAAACTGGGATCAGCTAGATCTCGTTTGTCTATACATTGATCAAGGTTGCTCTGGATTAGAGGGATTGCAGGCATCGGTGATATTGGGTAGGGAGGTTCTATCGATTTGTATTTGGACCGGAGGTTAATTATCCTGGGAGCCTTTTTTGCGGTCTTCTTGATCATAGGCTACGTAAGTGATCAGAGAGTAATGCAAGCCGCCAATGAGTTAATCTACCTTGCTGAAGGCATAGAGGCGGCTGTGCATATGGAGGATTGGTTTACGGCCGAGCAGCTATTGGACAAGATATCAACTAGATGGCCGATTACCCGCAGAACGTGGGATCTAAGAATGGATCGGGATGAAATGGATGAGTTCGATCTGTGTCTGGCCCGATTACAAGGTTATGCCGGTCAAAAAGAGAAGGCTGGGGCTCTGGCCGAACTAGCAGTCTGGCATGCTTTGCTGATCCATGTACAGCAAAAGGAGGTGTTTCGCTGGCGCAATTTACTTTGAGACAGGAAACTGAGATGTCTCCCTAGCAGGAAATCCATACCTTAGCAGGAAGATTGGCAATGCAACCGGATTGTACTGACGATCCATTCATCTAGCTCGGAAGCCTAAGGGAGTGGCTCTATGGGATACCTTCTAGGGTTGGACATCGGCACAACGCATCTGAAGGCGGGGATATTTACTGAGCAGGGCGAACCGGTAATAGTGAAGCTAGCAAGTACGCCCGTGCTTAACCTAGGTGCAGGCAGAGCTATCTACGATCCCGGTCAGTTATGGGTGAAGGTCTCTGGTTTGCTGAGAGAGGTAACGAGTCAATTGGAACCGGGGACCCAAATTCTATCTGTGGCTATTGCCAGTATGGGGGAAGCTGGGCTGCTGCTTGATACGGATGGCGAGCCTTTGACTCCCATCATAGCCTGGTTTGACTCCAGGGGCAAAGATGTGATCGATAAATGGGCCCATTGTTTTGGTGTGGAACGCACACTTTCTATAACGGGGTTGATTCCGGACTATATATACTCCCTCATGAAATTGCTGTGGCTCAACCAGCATGAACCGGAGTTGGTGTCCGGTGCACATAAATGGCTTTGTATGATGGATTATATAATATACAAGCTGACCGGTGAGTTTGCCACTGATTACTCCATCGCGTCACGGACAATGCTGTTTGATATCACCCTGAGAGCCTGGTCACCGGAAATTGCAGAGTTCGCCAACCTGGACATCGAGCTTTTGCCCAGAGCATATCCAGGTGGAACAGTAGTGGGCCAGGTGACAGAAGTGGCTTCATACAGCACTGGCCTTGAGAAAGGAATACCGGTTTGTACGGGCGGTCATGATCATATTTGCGGGGCATTTGCGGTGGGAGTGTTTGAGCCAGGCAACGCCCTGGACTCATTGGGCACGGCCGAGAGTTTGGTCGCAGCCTATAAGGACATCCCTACACTAAAACCACAGGTGGTCAAGGGTTTTGGTATAGGCTGTCATGTCGTCAGGAACGCATACTATCTGTTGGGGAGCATTAATGCTTCGGGACTCAGCGTGGATTGGTTCAAAGATGAGTTTGGCAGTATGCTGCAATCCTCAGCTGCAAAGAAAGGTGTAAGCATTTATGAGGTGCTTCTAGAAGAAGCGCGCCAATCTCCGCCTGGTACCAAAGGACTTATGTTTGTCCCACACATGCGGGGTGCGGGGCCCCCTAACCCAGATCCACATAGCCGAGGTGCTTTTGTGGGAATTAGGGATTATCATGAGAGGAAAGATTTCTTACGGGCTATACTTGAGGGATTATCCTGCGAGTTTGCCCTCGCTTTGCGGGAATCTGAGGATGCCTTAGGGCTAGCCGTCTCTAAGATACAGGCTATTGGCGGGGGGACCAAGAATCAGCTTTGGATGGAGATCAAGGCTGCCATGCTAGACAAGCCTATTGAGATACCGGCGGTGCAGGAATCAACACTACTCGGCGCAGCACTTCTCGGGGGTTTGGGGGCCGGAGTATACCGTGATGCCCATGAGGCTCTTTCAGAGACATATCGAGTATTGCATACTTATGAGCCGGAGCAAAGACTCGTGCGGCAATACGCAGACATTTACGAGGCATACTGCCAGATCATGCCACTGGTTCGGGAGATCAGCCATTTTGCTCCTGATGATTAGAACGTAGATGCACTTGACTAGGGGATGACGCTAGGTGCTTACGAGGCGCCATCCCCTTTCCAGTTTGAAGCCTTACTGCAAGGCGCCTTGGTAAGGGAACTGAGTCAAATAGTTGCTGAACTGCTGCTGAGATTGCTGCAGCTTCTGTCTGTCTACACCCTCCAATTTGTACCAGCCCCGCTGGAACATAGCGTTGAAGCTGTCCCGGGTTGCATTGTGGGTATCACAAAGGATGCTTTCTACATCGCTATGGAGGCTGGCATAGCTAGTTTCTCGGGCAAAGATATTGAAATTGTCCGTCAAGTACTTTTCAGTAGCCAACACATCATTGAGGATATCACGGTCATTCATCTGTGGGCCTTTCACATTGGGCAGATTCCCGGATTGGGGATTCTGAATAACGTTTTTGTTGTGTGGCACAACCTTACCTCCTGTGTCACTGTGATAATGGCTGACTGGGCATGGCTTTTGCCGGGTCTAGGTGCCTGAGCAGTTTCTGATAATGGGTCTGATGCATTTTGCTCAGCCGATCACAAAGATCCCGAATTCCTTGCTCCTGTGCTACTTGGGCATACATCGCGAATTTCTTGGCAGCCAGCAGTTCCCAAGATAAAGCATCTTCGATATAGGATAGATCCTTAGTGGTGACGATCTCCGGTGGCTGCTGCATCACCCCACCGCTAATCTGTGTACCTGTCTGCAACTGCACGACTATCTAACCTCCCTTCGCTTTACACAGATTAGTATTACCAGCCAGTAGCAAAATACACAATGCGCGCCGGGGGCTGCTTCAAACTACTTCTTCGCTGCGTTCGCCCCAGCTTAGGTAGACTTGAGGGGGTGCGTATTGTAGAATAGGCACAGATTAGAAAACATATACAATCGAACTGGGGCTGGGGCCATGATAACCAAAGAAACATGGATCAGGGGATGGAAAAACGGCATAGATGCCGTCTGGGAACTGGCGAAAGTGGTCATACCTCTCACTGTGGTGATAGCAATCCTGAAAGAGGTGGGGTGGTTGGGTTGGCTGGCCAACCGGATGGAGCCATTGATGTCAGTGTTGGGGTTACCAGGTGAAGCAGCTCTGGCGATTGTCATCGGCTACTTCGTCAATATCTACAGTGCCATTGCTGTGATTTTGGCCATAGACCTAACGGTTAGGCAGGTGACGATTGTCGCGGTCATGATCTCCATCTGTCACGGAATTTTCCTGGAAAGCGCCATTACTAGCAAAACCGGTGTCAAGGCTTGGCCGCTGGCCTTGATGCGGATGGGGGTTTCCATCTTAGCAGGTTTGGGTATCAACTGGTTCTTCTAGGTAGACAAGATCATACACGAGGAGTGAGAAGTATGGACATTGCTCTCATCCAGGTAACCTTAGATGGGTTGAAGTCAGGCCTCTTAGGTGTGAAGAATATCGCCGTCATCGTACTGCCTTTGATGGTTTGCATAGAACTAGCGAAAGACAGTGGTTTGATGGAGCGGGTTACCAGCAAATTTCAACCACTGGCGGGGTTTCTGCAGATTTCCAAGGAAGCAGTGCTGCCCTTGGTAGTCGGATTGAGCATCGGACTTTCCTATGGTTCTGGGGTGATTATCAGTGCCGCTAAGGAAGGCAACCTGTCACTGAAGGACCGCTATGCTATAGCGATTTTCCTATCTATATGCCATTCGCTGTTTGAGGATACATTGATTCTGGTCGCAGTGGGGGCGAGCCTGCCGTGGTTGCTGGGGAGCCGTCTTGTACTGGCTGCTGTGGCTACTGTTTTTGCCACTAGGGTGCTGTTGACAAGTAGTGCAGCTCAGCAAGTTCCCTCATCCGTAACACCTGATTGAATGGCGCTGTATGAAGAAAACAGAGCTCTGGTGCCCGGGGAGGAACAATGCTTACGGGAAAGAACTTGTATACCAGGATAACTAGGCAAGTGGAGCAGAATGCCCAGGCCTGGGTCGCAGATCAGATGATCAGCAGCTGAGTAAAGACGGGAGGCAGAACCTATGCAGCGACTGGATTTAGCTGGTGTTTGGCAACTAGCTCAATTGGGAAGTGATGAGACCATACCGGCTCAGGTGCCTGGGGATACCCACAGTGCTCTTTTGGAGGCCGGCAAGATCCCGGATCCCTACTGGGGCAAGAATGAGCTGGCAGTACAGTGGGTGGGTCGGGAAGACTGGGTATGGTCCCGCAGCTTTGCTATCGATGAGAAATTCTTGAAGGAAAAGTCAATATTCCTCAATTGTGATCGTTTGGATACCATTACCGATATCTACATTAACGATCAGTATGTAGCCTCAACAGATAATATGTTTCGTCGCTATCGTTTGGAAGTGAAGAAATTCCTACATCCGGGTGATAATGAACTAAAGATTATCTTTCATCCCGCTGAGCGAGTAGCCCGGGAGCGCAGCAAGAACCTACCCTATGAGATTCCTCATAGTCAGTATCCGATTCAATCACCTCACGTAAATTTGGTTCGCAAACCAGCCTGTCACGGAGGATGGGATTGGGGCTGTTGCTTGATGGTCTCTGGTATCTATGGGGACATATACTTGGGTGCTGTCTCTGTAGGCCGCATCGAGTACGTATATACGACTCAAACCCATGAGGCCGAGGGCTGCAGAGTGGAAATCACGGCTGAGGTCATGTCGCCCAATGGTGGGGAAACGGAACTACAGGTGACCTTAGGTGATATCTCCAATACCCAGCCCGTACTTCTCCAGCCCGGTCTGAATACCTTATCAACCGAGATCCTTGTAGAAAACCCCCAGCTCTGGTGGCCCAATGGTCATGGTAAACAGCCTCTTTATGATCTGATGGTGCGCATCGCCGGAGACGAAGTGAAAAAGCGTTTGGGACTGCGGCAGCTTGAAATTATCACCGAGGAAGATGATATCGGGTTATCTTTTAAAGTCAGGGTCAATGGGGTTGACATTTTCTGTAAAGGGGCTAACTGGATCCCAGCTGATGCTCTGCCTCAGCGACAGACCCGAGAGCGGTTAGATGATCTATTAGCCAGTGCGGCGGCAGCCCATATGAACATGATCCGGGTCTGGGGTGGTGGCCAGTACGAGACGTATGACTTCTATGATTTATGTGATGAAAAGGGTATCTTGATCTGGCAGGATTTTATGTTTTCCTGTGCTTTATATCCAGCCACCAAAGACTTCCTAGCCGATATTAAGAAAGAGATTACCCATCAGGTGAAACGTCTGCGAGATCATGCGTGTATTGCCCTTTGGTGTGGCAATAACGAATGCCTGGGGGCTCTCAACTGGTTTGATGTATCCCGCCGTAACCGTGATCGTTACCTGGTGGATTATGACCGTCTCTATGAAGGGACCATTGGGCATGCAGTCGATGCCGCGGATCCCACCCGGCTCTACTGGCCCAGTTCACCCTGTGGTGGTAGGGGAGACTACTCTGATTGCTGGCATGACGACTCGCGAGGTGATATGCATTACTGGACAGTATGGCACGAGAACGCATCGATTGACGCCTATTTTGGTGTGACCCCACGTTTTTGCTCAGAATTTGGCTATCAATCCTTTCCATCAATAGATACCATATCGACCTATGCTCCCAAATCTCAGTTCAATGCTACTGCACCCATTATGGAACACCATCAAAGACATCCTGGCGGCAATTCGAAAATTACTGAGATGATAACTCGCTATTTCCGGATACCGGAGGGCTTTGCCAACTTCGTATTCCTCAGTCAGGTTCAGCAAGGCCTAGCCATAAAATCCGGGGTGGAATTTTGGAGACATCTGCAGCCAACTTGTATGGGTACTCTCTACTGGCAGCTGAATGATGTCTGGCCGGTTTGCTCGTGGTCGTCTTTGGAGTATAGTGGTAAATGGAAGTGTCTGCATTACATGGCCAAGAGATTCTATGCCCCGGTGATGGTAACCGCCTTTCAGAATCAGGAGGATGAACTGGAGATCTGGGTGGTCAATGATCGACACCAAGCCGAGGAAGTAGCGGTGACTATGCAGGTGCTGGATTTTGGTGGTCATACGAGGCGCTCCGAGAAGTATTGCAAGGCAGTTCCGGCAGGAGGAGCTAAGCTGATGGCCAAATATCCGGTAGCTGAACTTGCTCCTTTGCCCAATGAGGTATTCCTCTACCTCGAACTGGAAGGTACAGACATCTATCACTGGAATGATCATTTCTTCACAGAGTACAAAAGATGCCACTTGCCTGAAGTCAACTTCGAGCATACTATTGAAGAAGTGAACGGTTGTTTCCGAGTGAAAGTCACCAGTGATCAGCCTGCCTTTTTCTTGACATTGAATGTTCGAGGGATCCAAGGTGAGTTCGATGATAACTGTATTACCCTGTTGCCGGGGAAATCTAAGACACTCATATTTAGGCCCAAGCAAAGCACTACATCGGTTGAATTGGCAGACTCCCTGGAAATACAGCATCTGCGGGATACGTATCGCTAACCTAGTGCATGATGGGAAAGACAGAAAGCCCAGATAACTGGAGGAGGGTGGATGATATGTCCCAAAAGACCATCAAGTTTCTCTTGAGCATGGTGATTGTCAGTTTAGTGATGGGAGCGCCCGCGGCCACAGCCGCATCGCCGGATACTCTCATTGGTGAGAGTATCACGACATTGCGGGAAATGGCCGATGAACCCGATGCTAAGACCATGGCCAATTGGATGCAGAAGGCCAGAGGTGTGGCCATCTTTCCCTCGGTTGTGAAAGCCGGTGTTTTCCTAGGGGGCAAGTATGGCGAAGGTTTGGTCATTCAGCGAGATCCCCGTACAGGTAGTTGGTATGGCCCAAACTTCATCAGCATCAAGGGAGTTTCCTATGGTTTACAGTTTGGAGTGCAATCTACAGCCCTCATCTTAGTGATCAATAACGAAGAGGGCATGGAGAGCTTTCGGGGATCGCAGAAATTTACATTAGGTGGAGATATTGGCATAGCTGCCGGCCCAGTCGGCCGTCAAGCCGGTGCTAGCACTGATGTAGAGCTGAAATCAGCGATCTATAGTTACTCTATCAGCAAAGGGTTTTTCGCTGGGCTTTCCTTGGAAGGAGCCATCATTGAGGCAGTTGATGGTACTAACCGGGAGTATTGGGGTAAAGCAATGTATCCCCAGGAAATTCTGGATACCAAGGCTAGCGACTCTCGGGTAAGGCTCCTGCTCAAGGAACTGGACGATCTTATGAAGAAGGCTGGTTAGTTTGGCTTTGGCGTATCTGTGTACTCGTTTTGAGCATTGCCGCACTAACGATCAGTGGGCCTGGGTGAGCCAGGCCCCAACAAATCAAGCAGGGGGCCGGATGAGACCCAGTTCGAGCAGCGCATGGTAAATACCGTCCTCATTGTTGCTTTTGGTCACCAGGTCGGCAACGGCCAACACCTCGGGCATGGCATTGCCCATCGCTACGCCCACACCGGCCATGCTCACGATCCCCATATCATTCTCTCCATCACCAAAAGCGATTATATTCGTATGAGGTATCTTGAGTATCTTGGCGACCTGCTCTAGGGCATGAGCTTTTGACACTTCTTTGATGACGATCTCACAATAATTGGGTTTAGATAGGCTGATGTTTAGGGGCAGACTCCTGGAGTCGGCCCACTCCCGGTAAGAAGCAATATCTTCAGCATCACCCATCAATAATACCTTGTGGGCATTTGGTATTGAGTCAGCCAATAGATCTTCCACCATCTCTGGCTGAAACTCGACGATGGCTGCTTCCTGATCATACCAGCTGCTGGCTGTTTCTACATACCAATGCCAACCGGCCATGATGTTGGCATGGAGATGTCGTCTCCGGGCCTCCTTGATGATTTCCTCCACAGCTTGCCGATCCATAGGCATTTCCCAAACAATCTGGTTATTGCTGATGATCATGGCCCCATTCAGGGCTATGGATATGGCGTGCTCAATCTCCAAATCCGTGGCGATCTGTGCAACACTCCTTGGGGGCCTGGCCGTGGCCAATAGAACATGATGGCCATCTTGCACCAGCTGCTGCAGCGCTGCTTTAGTCGAAGCCAATATGGAATGGGTACTTGTTAGTAGTGTACCATCCACGTCAAAAGCCACCAACTTAGGCTGCATCGGCATATCAGGTGATACCTCCCTTCTTTGCGAACACAATACTGTTTTGTTTTTCTTGGGAAAGCCCTAATGATCCTGCCCACCTGCAAAAAGTATGATGTGAGAAAGGAGTACTGCTTTTCACTACCTTGGGGGCCTAGTACCATGGAACCATATGTCTGGCATGGTCATAGTGTAATAGCGAAAGTTTGGCGAGGGGAAGATTGCTGCTCATGGGAGCTTTCTGGGCCTTTCCCGAAGGGAGCAAAGCCTGCATGCCTATCCAAGGGGTGATATGTAGATGAAGGAGGAGACTTGTTCACTAAAAGATCTGCCCATTGGTAGGCAAGGAGTGGTCATGGAGATCCGGGTCACTGGGAATACCAGACGGCGCTTGCTAGATTTGGGGCTAGTGCCTGGTACGGTGGTGGAAGCGATTCGCCGCAGCCCTATGGGTGATCCGACGGCATACTGGATTAGGGGTGCAGTGGTTGCCCTGAGGAAAGAAGACGGAGATGTGATTGTAGTTAGAACCATATAATGCATAGGGCAAGGAGGGGAGAGATGGGTACTGCCTACCATCCTGCCAGCTCAAGAGTTACTAGGGAAGACTTTGTGCCTGCCCACATAGATGCCGATTACGTTGCGGCTTTGGCAGGAAATCCGAATACCGGGAAGAGTACTGTGTTTAATGCCCTGACAGGTTTGAAGCAGCATACCGGCAATTGGCCGGGAAAGACTGTATCACAGGCTAGGGGTTATTATCGGCACCAAGGGAGGAACATAGTTTTAGTAGATCTGCCAGGGACTTACTCGCTGCTGGCTAGTTCTCCAGAAGAAGAGGTGGCCCGGGATTTTATCTGTTTTGCCCAGCCGGATGTCACAGTAGTAATCGTTGATACTACATGCCTGGAAAGAAACCTCAATTTGGTATTACAGGTGTTGGAGATCACCCCTAAGGTGATTGTCTGCCTTAATCTAATAGATGAAGCCGAGCGCAAAGGCTTAAATATCGATGTTGGGCAATTATCCCACAAGCTAGGGGTTCCCGTAGTGCCGACTGCTGCTCGAAGCGGTAGAGGAATGACATTGCTGAAAGACTGGATTAGTGCCATCGCCTCTGGTGAATCGTCTACTCAACCGAGGCCAGTACAGTATTGCGAGCCTCTGGAACGCGCCGTCGAACGGCTGGAGAGATATCTCCAGCACGTATATACAAATGGCCTCAGCAAGCGTTGGGTGGCTTTACGGCTTTTGGAGGGCGACAGTGCTGCCATTGCAGCTATTCGTCATTACAGTTTGGCTGGTGGCAAGCAGGGGGGGTAATAGTGGGAATTGGCAGCAGACCTACTTTAGATAATGCTATTGAACGGGGGCGAGAACTGGGAGAAAGTCTGGGTGAAGGAGTCCAGGTCCGGGATATAGTGGTGACCGCCCTTTACAAGCGGGCCGAAACCATAGCTGCTGAGGTCACATCCTGCACCCAGGGGGTGGGGCGGGATTGGGACCGGAAAATTGATGATATCCTTACCTCGAGGTTGGTCGGGTATCCTTTGATGCTGATTCTCTTGGGATTTGCTCTCTGGCTGACCGTTACAGGTGCCAATTACCCATCAAATGCTTTGGCAGTACTGTTTTCCATGTTGGAGGATCGGTTAACAGCCTTCTTTGTTGGGGTGGGAGCACCTGGTTGGCTTCATGGAATATTGGTGCTTGGTACTTATAGATGCCTAGCTTGGGTAGTCTCGGTCATGTTACCGCCCATGGCGATCTTCTTCCCACTATTTACCTTGCTGGAGGATTTGGGTTACTTGCCTAGAATCGCGTTCAATTTGGATAGTCTATTCAAGCGGACAGGTGCCCATGGGAAGCAGGCACTGACGATGGCTATGGGTTTTGGTTGTAATGCAGCGGGGGTTATGGCGGCTCGCATCATTGATTCGCCTCGTGAACGGATGATAGCCATTCTCACCAACAACTTCACACCATGCAATGGTCGCTTTCCATTGTTGATCGCCATGTCTTCATTGTTTCTGGGTTTAGGGGTAGTGGGACCGGGAAATATGCTGGCTACACTGGCGGTAATAGGCATGGTACTTCTGGGGATTGCCATGACCTTCTTGGTTTCTTATATTCTTTCTAAGACGCTGCTGAAAGGTATTTCTACATCGTTTGCCCTAGAACTGCCTCCTTATAGAAGGCCACAAGTCTTGCAGATCATAGTACGTTCTATCTTTGATCGCACTTTATTTGTGCTGTGGCGAGCGGTCAAAGTAGCCGCTCCTGCAGGTGCCTTGGCCTGGATCCTCGGCAATATGGATATAGATGGTGTGAATGTGATCAGCCATGTGGCTGGCTATTTGGATCCCTTAGCTCATACTATCGGCTTGGATGGTTTTATCTTGTTAGCCTTTATTCTGGGACTCCCGGCGAATGAGATTGTCATTCCCATCTTACTGATGAGTTATCTGGGTTCGGGAGCACTGATGGAGCTAGACAGCCTCTCATCGATGAAAGCATTGCTAGTATCAAGGGGGTGGACTTGGCTCACTGCCCTAAACGTGATGGTCTTTTCGGTGTTACATTTCCCTTGTGGAACTACTTTGCTGACGATTCATCATGAGACCGGTGGATGGAAATGGACGGTAGTAGCCGCCTTGCTGACAACAGCCACGGCGATGATCGTATGCTTCTTGATTACCCAAGTTGCCCACCTTTCACAGTTGGTCCTGTAAGACAGCAAAAAACAGTATGCTAATTAGATACCCCCAGGAAGACCTGGGGGTATCTATGTATTACAGTATTTCTGTCTCTATGGTGATGATCAAAACCATCGGCTGTTTTTCAATGAAATCAATGATGGACTGCAATTGACTGCTGGCATGGGCCGTTGAGTTTCCGATTACAGCGGCGCCGATAGTGCTTTTCTGCCAAAGGTCTTGGTCAGCGATTTCAGCAATGGCAGCATTAAATTTGTTTCTCAGCCGTTGAGTGAGACTCTTTATTATGCTGCGCTTTTCCTTGAGGGATTGGCAATCAGAGATGTGAAGGCCGAGTCTGACGATGCCTACTACCATGATTTCACCTTTTGCACTCCTGTAAGAAGCTAGTATGTTTTCCTACTTTTGCAGAACAGCCTTCAGATTCTCCAGCCCTACTCGCACACTATCTACTGGAGCCATATTGTATTCTTCGGTTTCAATTATATACCATTTGACTCCTACCTCTGGAGCGGCAGCGACGATACCGGCTAAGTCGATGTCGCCTGTGCCCACCTCAGTCTGAGGACCGTCTTGTTTGAAGTCCTTTACATGTACTAGAGGGCAACGCCCCTTATACTTCTTCAGATAGGTTACAGGATCAACACCGGCGTGGAAGGTCCAACCCAGGTCGATCTGTGCTACAATGTTAGCAGGATCCGCGTTGGCATAAAAGATATCCAACGCGTATTGACCGTCGAAGGTCTTAAATTCCCAGGCATGATTATGATAGGCAAGCTGAAGACCTCGTTCTTTCACCTTGGCCCCGATTTCAGACATTTTCTGGCCAAAGGCCTTCCAATCATCGGCCTCACTGTCCCCGAATAGTTCGCGGGGAGGAGCCGGACAAACGATATAATGGTTCCCGATCGCCAAATTGAAATCCAGGACCTGGTCAAGGTCTTTGTCTAGCTGCTCAAAGCCAACATGGGATCCAGCAACCTCGAGTCCCAGATCGCCTAAGAGAGCTTTGAGCTGGGGAGCGGCCAAACCACCATAGCCGGCGAATTCAACCCCTGCATAGCCCATGTCAGCAACGGTTCGTAGGACACCAACGAAATCCTTGGCTGCAGCTTCCCGAAGGGAGTATAGCTGTAATCCAATAGGGATAGACAAAGTGATTACCTCCTTTATACGTGATAGATGACCTGACTTTGGATTATTGGTCAAAGCATTACTTGCCCAAGTATCAGTGAATTCCTTCAATAAGCCAGTGATTTGATGGAATAGAGTGGAAGTGAGGAAGTTTGCCGATGCTTGAAGAAGTAGATTGTGGAGATTCGTCGGCTCGGATTCCATGCAGGAAACTAGGCCTGGATCAAGGAAGTATGCCTGCGCAGAGTGTGCAGGAGGGGGCATACTAAGAGAGCTATTGCCATGGTTCTATAAGAGAGAGGAGTAGTTGTCGGTGGGGGAAAGCGTCTTTCTAAATGGTGAGTTTATTGCAGCAGAGCAAGCGTTTGTTTCGATAGGTGATCGCGGTTTTCAGTTTGGTGATGGTATTTACGAGGTGATTTGGTGCTATCAGGGTCGGGCATTCCGCCTAAATGAGCATATTGAACGGCTGCTCGGCAGCGCTGCAGGGATCAGGCTGGAACTGCCTTATGGTCGAGATGAATTGGTCAAATACGTTAAACAGATGCTGACAGATATCAAGTGGGAATATGCAAGTGTTTATATCCAGGCGACTCGTGGGCCGGCCGTACGGACACATGCCTTTCCCTCAGATGTACAACCAACAGTGATTATGTATGTCAACCAGGGTCAAGGGGTACCCACTTCCACTAGAGAAGCAGGTATCGCAACCATTATTGTGCCTGACACCCGGGGAACGCTGTGTAACATAAAGTCTGTGAATTTGCTGCCAAACGTTTTGGCTAGGCAGGCAGCCGTGGAGGCCGGGGCAGGTGAAGCCCTGTTTGAAAGGGATGGCATTGGCGTGGTAGAGGGTGCGGCCAGCAATATTTTTGCTGTGCGAGACGGTGTGCTTTCCACCGGCCCCCTCAGTCCCTATACACTGCCAGGAGTAACCCGAGATTGTGTATTGCAGTTGGCCAAGTCGAAGGGGCTGCCTGTCGCATTAGAATTCCTGTCCCGAGAAGAGTTAATCACGTCCAGTGAAGTGTTTATTACCAGTACAAGCAAGGAAGTACTTGCTGTTACCGATATTGCAGGGCATGTGATTGGCAATGGTCGACCTGGTCCTGTTACACTCGAGCTGGCTGATGGCTATCGGGTTTTAGTAGAACGGGAATGTGGTATTAAGTTTGGTGACAATAGGTGCTGACCTTACATGAACAAGTTTGATTGAGGATGGGAGTGAGTTGTTGGCACCACGGTCATGATAATGTAGGCCTATCTTATTTGCCTAATCTGGCGAGGGTTGGAGGAGCTCATGCAGCTAAAAAACGTACCGGAGACATTTCGTGGATATGTGCTTGATGGATTTCAGCGAGAGGCTATAGCTCATCTGCTGCAAGGAGCCTCTGTCTTTGTGGCAGCACCTACTGGTTCAGGTAAGACCCTGATTGCCGACTATGTAGTGGAGATGACTCGCCCCACAAAAAAGGGAGTGATTTATACTGCTCCGATCAAGGCACTGAGTAATCAGAAGTTCAAGCAGTTCCGAGATACATTTGGGGAAGAAAATGTTGGCCTAGTTACCGGTGATGTAGTTAGGAACGACACTGCACCGGTATTGCTTATGACAACAGAAATTTTTCGCAACATCCTATTTGATCACAGTCGTTCACTAGAGGATATTGCCTATGTCATCTTTGATGAGATCCACTACATTGCCGATGAAGACCGAGGTTTCGTTTGGGAGGAAAGTCTGATCTTCCTGCCAGAGCATATCCGCTTTCTAGGTTTGAGTGCAACCATTGCCAATGGCCATGAGTTGAGCAGCTGGATGGCTACATTGCGTTCAGAACCCGTCACTGTCGTAGAATACCGGGAACGGCCGGTACCTTTGTCTCATAGCTACTTTGCTCCAGGGGTGGGGCTCACAAATCTAGCGAGACTGGATAGCTACTATCTCAGCGAGGTGGCGCGCATGGAAGCTGCTGGAACGGGACGTGTAGATTTTCCTTTGGCCAAGCATGTGGACCTGATCGATACCTTAGGAGAACAGCATCTCCCCCTGCTGTTTTTTGTCTTTAGCCGTCGCGGTTGTGAAGCCCATGCTTTGGACCTGGCCAAGGATCACGATTACCTGAATGAACAGGAGACTTGGCTGGTTCGGGAGGCTGCCCAGCGTCATCTTTGGGGACGAGAGCTGGAAACCTTAGGTAGTGTTATCCAATTGACTGAGATACTGGAAAGGGGAATAGCCTATCATCATGCGGGCCTCTTGCCGGCTTGTAAGGAATTGGTGGAGGAGCTGTTCGAACGAAGACTTGTCAGGGTCCTATATGCCACCGAGACCTTTGCTGTGGGTGTAAATTTCCCTGTACGAACTGTCTGTTTTGACAGTTATACCAAGTACGATGGGCGAGGTTTCCGTCAGTTGACAGTAGGGGAATATTTCCAGATGGCCGGCCGGGCAGGCCGTAGAGGTATTGATGAAGAGGGTTTTGTATACACCATGGTGGACCTGAATTTCTATCAGCCCGGGGAGTTGGAAGATCGGGTAGAGGATAATGTTGAGCCCCTTTGGAGTCAGTTTGATCTCACCTACAATTCGGTGCTAAATCTGACTGCCCGCTACAAGACTCCAGAGCAAATCCGGGATGTACTGGAGCGCAATTTATTGGTTTACCAGAATCAAAGGCATTACCAACGGCTGCAGGATGAACTCTTGAATGTTTCTGATCAAGTCCTCAGCCTGACCGCTGAACGATGCCCTCATCATGATCAGGATACCTGCATTGAAGCTGTAAAAAAGGCCCGTCGTCAAGTCGATAAACTGCACAAAGAGTTGGTAAATATGCGAGGTAAGGGTCGCACGCATCAGCGTCGAAGACAGGTTTTGCGAAAGCTGCATAAGCTGGGAGAAACGACGCAGAATGCATCCATCTATCGCTGTAGTAAGGCGGAGAGAGATCAATGTCGGTATCGGGAGCGTCAAATCCGTAGAGGAGAAAGGCGTCTTCGAGAGCTGAAAGGGAAGATGCGCCTGGTGCTCACTCAGGAGCGCCTATACGAGTCCTTCCTGGCGAAACAGCGGTTCTTGGAGCGGCTGGGATATATTGAAGCCGGAGAACTAACCGGACGTGGCCAGATAGCAGCAGGGCTTTATGTACAGGAGTTGCTGGTTACTGAGTTGTTGTTTGATGGTACTTTCCATGAGTTGTCTGAAGATGCCATTAATGCACTGTCGGTCTGCATCGATTATGAACCACGTAAAGATGAAGTGGTTCGGGCCTGGAGACTTGTAGATCTGAGCCATGCGCAGAAACTCGCGGCCGAGTTGGCCTTGATGGAGAAGGAATTGCTAGATGAGCAGCGAGTCCGGTTTCACAATAGTTTACATGAATTAGCCTATCGCTGGAGTAAGGGAGACACCTTTCTTGAGCTGATGGGTGAAGCGGAAGCCATGGCCGAGGGGGATATTGTCAGTGCGTTCCGTAGGGGTATAGATCTATTGAGACAGGTGCGACGGGTCTGTGTAGAAGATGAGCAGCTGCGGGCCAAACTATCGCGATGTATGAAGAAAATGGACAGAGGTGTGGTCGAAATCCGGCTTTAGGAGCCTTTCTTTGCGGTTTAACACACTATTAACCAGCGTAACCAAAGCTTAACAGCATTTCTCTTGCCTTTCTCGGGAAAACCCCGTATGATCATAGTGGCGGGTGGGTCACAGAGTGCCCCGGGGTGGACACCAAGTGACCCGATAGCGCCGAGTAGGATCAAAGGAGGGAGAATAGAAGTGTTATTCTTCCGGAAACGCAAGAAGGTGCGGTCCCTAGATGAAGAGCGGGGTAAGTACGGAACTCTAAATCATAGGAACATCGGTATCACGGCCATCGAGCTTGATAAGGTCGTGGGTAGTGTTGACCGGCACAAGGATTTCGATCAGAATTTCGAATGGATGCATCGCCGGCCAGATGGCCGCTCGACAGCCATCGAAGCAGCTATGGCCCGAGGCGAGATATTGCCTCCCATAGATGTCTTTGAGCTGGATAATAAGTACTTCGTGGTTGACGGGCATCACAGAGTCAGAGCAGCCAAGAAGATCGGCCAGGAATTTATGGATGCTAATGTCACAAGGCTGATTCCAGCATAACCAATAGTCTCGATGGAGCTAGAAGCTTAACTCACACCTAGACTAATATATATATCAGGATTGGACTGAGAAGAGGTACCATATGGTGCCTCTTTTTTTATGCGCAGCCCTCAGGCAGAATCTGAATTGAAAAGGCAGGAGATGAGCCTATCTACGGTCAATTACTAATCAGTTAAGCTAAACGATATATTTCGTATACTCCATCACGGGGGTGCACATCTGCATTTCGCCATGTGGCTAGAGATGGTAAGCTCCCAGGGAACCAGTCCCCGGTGGGAAGGGAGACGATAGGGTGAGAAAGTACATTCTTGCTATTGACCAAGGTACTACAGGTACTACCGCTATCATTTTCGACAATTCAGGCCGTCCCGTCTGTCGAGGATATCAAGAATTTACCCAGTATTATCCTCAGCCGGGTTGGGTGGAACATGATCCGGAGGAGATTTGGCAAGCGACTGCAGGAGCCATACAAGATGCCCTATATGGGCCGGTTGGGGTTGACGAGATCGCCGTCATTGGCATCACTAATCAAAGGGAAACTACGGTGGCGTGGAATAGGCATACAGGGCAAGCGGAGGGCAATGCGGTGGTATGGCAGTGTCGACGCACAGCTCCTATGTGTCAACAATTGAAAGACGCAGGATATGCTGAGCTATTCCATCAAAAGACAGGGCTGGTCCTGGATCCCTATTTTGCCGGTACCAAGATGGCCTGGTTACTGGAGAATCGGACAGGATTGCGGGCAAAAGCAGAAAAGGGTGAAATCTGTTTCGGCACCATCGATAGTTGGCTGATTTGGTGCCTTACCGGCGGCAAACGCCATGTAACTGACTATACGAATGCATCCCGTACCTTGCTGTATGATATCGGCCGCTTGGAGTGGGACCCAGAATTGCTGGAAACTCTAAACATACCCCCGCAAGTATTACCAGAAGTACTTCCCTCCTGTGGTTTTTTTGGCGTGACCAATGGAATAGCTTGCCTTCCAGATGGTATTCCCATCTATGGTGTAGCTGGAGATCAGCAGGCGGCTTTGTTCGGACAGACTTGCTTCCAGCCGGGAATGGTGAAAAACAGCTATGGTACAGGCTGTTTCATGTTGATGAATACGGGCAGTGAACCCATCGTGTCTAAACAGGGGCTTCTGACCACCATCGCGTGGGGTCTGGAGCCAGGTAAGGTGGTCTATGCCTTAGAAGGCAGTGTCTTTATCGCGGGAGCGGTGGTACAGTGGCTGCGTGACGAACTTGGCATAATAGAACATGCGGCGGAAACTGAGCAGTTAGCTGCAGCGGTAGAGAATTCGGCTGGAGTCTATCTTGTACCGGCATTTGTCGGTCTGGGCACTCCCTATTGGGACCCATATGCTCGGGGAGTCTTAGTCGGACTGACCAGAGGAGTAAATAGGAACCACTTAGTTCGAGCAGCTCTTGAGAGTATAGCTTACCAGTCCCGGGATGTGCTTTTGGCCATGCAGAAAGAAGCCAATATCTCCATTCCGGTGCTGAGGGTTGATGGCGGAGCATCTGTCAACAACTTCCTCATGCAGTTCCAGGCAGATGTGCTGGATATTGTGGTAGAACGGCCCCGTGTGACAGAGACTACTGCCATGGGTGCAGCCTTCTTAGCTGGCCTGGGATGTGGGCTATGGTCAGATTTGGATGTAGTCGCGGGCACGTGGGAGAAGGAAAATCAGTTTGATCCTAAGATGAGCCAGGAGCGGCGGGAGCATCTGTGTCATGGATGGCGGAGAGCTGTGGAACGTTCATTGGGCTGGATCGAGCATTAGAGCTACTCTTGTTGTGATGCGCATCAATCATAGACAAAACAAACAGGGGCGCTTAAGCGCCCCTGTATAGTCATGAACATAAGGTTAGGGTTCTTGGATAGCCTCAGTGGGACAGCCTTCTTGAGCCTCGCTTGCGGAATCCTCCAAATCCTCGGGGATAGGGTCAAGGGTAACGTCAGCTTTGCCATCATCATTCCAGTCAAACACTTCAGGGCAAGTGTCAATACAAAGGCCGCAGCTAATGCATAGATCCTGATCCACTATCAGTCTCATTAAAGGTCCCTTCCTTTCCCTAGTAATTCGCTCTTAGTATTGTCTTCTCATGTACATATGTATACAGAAGGAGCGGAATCCAAACTGCCCCAGTGGGATTAAGCGACATATCTATGCACTTGCACCATTAGAGAAATACACCGTTCTCAATGAAGAGAAACGGTGTATTGGATCACAAGTCTACCTGTAAGCGGGATTCTGTCATTTAAGGCAACCATCTATCTCAGAAGCTAGGATTACTTCCGCCCACAAAGGGTGCCGCTACCATAATTTGCGTTGCTGGCTGGTGGGGCTTTCCTCGTTTCATCCGCCGCGTTGCCACGGAGGCTCGTTTCTGTGGAGCTTTTATAGCTACTACTACCCCAGGGGGATAGGTTTGCTGCCGTCAGGTCACCCTGCCACAGCTTGTGCTGTGCACCAACTTTCTTGCCTGAGACAGGCAAGGCCAGTCCCGACTTTCCTCTAGTGGTCGTCCTGCGAAGGCCACCAGCGGTTGCCCAGTAGACTTGAGTCTTGGCTCTGTGCCTTGCTGCCGCCTCATGGCGGCATGGCAGGGGAGACAGGAATCGAACCCGCAGCCCCCGGTTTTGGAGACCGGTGCTCTGCCAATTGAGCTACTCCCCTAAGTACGGTGTAAGGCATCGCCATATACTCATTGTCACCTATAGAGTCCGTCAGCAGATATATTATACCCCTGCTTCGCAGAAAATGCAAAACCCATGATCGGCGAGATCCGTTACCAAGCACCGTAGATAGCCAAGCAAAAGCCCAGGAATGATATTACACAACCTGCTACTCTGCGTAGGCGCCAAAGTTTGGCATTCATTTTCCGGGGGCTACTGGGATAATCAAGCATTCGCATCCATACGAGCCCCACCCAAGCGAATAGCCCTCCAATCAGTATATATAGTTCTCGCATCATGTAGCAATCAGGCCTTTCTAAGAGGGGATCATGCATCTATCCAGTATTTGCTTGCCAACAGGTGGTGAGCTGGTCAGCAGCCTAAAGCAATGGACTTATCTGTTAGAGAGCACGTAGATTGCTGGAAATAAGTATATACAGAATCCCTAAAGGGTGCAAGAAGCCACTTCTGCAGATTCATTTGAGTGGACGATGCTGCGAAATTCCAAGAACCCTAATCGATACCGAGCTCAGTGACAACTGATTTGAGGATATCAGGGAAATTGGTGCAAATACCATCAGTCCCCAACCGAATAAGACTGACCATGTCGGGCAACTGGTTGACGGTCCACGCTCGTACCGAGAGACCGAGTCGGTGTGCTTCATTCAGCAATTCTCGATCAACAAGTTTGTACCAAGGATGCAGTCCTTGCCACCCTTCTTGGATGGCTTCATCGAGGATTCCAGGTACTGCCTCCGAGTAGAGCAAAGCCACCTCAATACCGGCATCCTCTTGCCTTATTTCCCTAAGATATGCACGATGGAAAGAAGAGATGACAATCTCATTTCGGGCATCGTATTGGTAAATGATGTCTAGAAGCTTATCGATAATCTTGGGATATGTTTGTCTACCTGCCTTGATCTCAATATTCAAAGCTACATGGTGGCTAGTAATCTCCAGTACTTCCTGCAGAGTGGGGACCTTTTGTCCCCGAAAGTCAGCATGTATGCCAATGCCTGCATCAAAACGCCGGATTTCGGCCAAGGTCATATCTTCCACCAGGCCAGAGCCAGTAGTAGTGCGGGCGAGCTCATGATCATGGATTACCACTAGCTCACCATCTCGAGTCAGGTGGACATCCAGCTCCACCATGGTGGCTCCCATGTCTATCGCTCTTTGGAATGACACTAATGTATTCTCCGGAGCATGGGCCATAGCACCCCGGTGGCCGATTAACTCAAACCTTTTAGAGATCCGCATCTGGCAAAACCCCCACTGGCAATCGCGCTTTGTTACATGCATGTAACATTCGCTGGTGTGAGAGAGTTTTCCTTCAAAACGGGGACAGGTGCGGCCATTTTCGCCTGACTCACTGGAGGTTTCCACTAGTTCGTGTCGAATTGGTTCTGGGAGAATATACCTCTCGGCAAAGCGGCATCGAAAGGAGTAAATACATGCGATTTCCCAAGATAAACTTTTGGCCGGGCAGACGTCGGAAGCAAAAAGTGCAAGCACTTGAGGAAACGGTGGTGCGCGGATGGCCCATTCTCCGTCTGGTGAAAGTCAGTGTAACGATTTTCTTGATTATCACCTTTAGTATCACCGGGTTGCTTCTCTGGAATATTAGCATTCTGCGGACTGGTGTAGAAGAGCTAGGCTCCAGATATATGAGAATGATGCAGTTTGCTTCTTCGACAGCCACAGATGTACAACAAGCCCAAGCCACTATCTATCAGAAACTGAACGCCTACTACGAATGGGGCGTTCTGTCTGATATCTCTCAGGATTTCAGTAATCTAAGCTTTAGTCTATCAATGCTCTCTCAGAGTGCGGCAGATGAAGACAGATACCGGTATGCCATCGAAAACATGCAAGAAGCCCAAACGCATTTGGATAAAGAAGTCCAAGAGATCACGGCTATGGTGGACGATGATGAAAAAGCAGAAGCTCTCGCCATTTTACCCATCTATATGAACAGTATCGCTCAGGAGAGCTCCAACATGAACATGGATCTTTGGATGCGGGTAAATGGACTCCTTGAGGAAACTGATGCCTCAGTGCAAAGGACCTACAGAGTTCTGAGCATCATGGGTGGTGCGGCCATAGTTATCATTGTACTTCTGGGAGTTTTTATGAGTCAGGGTGTCAAGAAGGTACATAGAGTCATCTCAGGGACATCGGATCATGCCACTAGTCGAGCAGCGGCAACTATGCAGACGGCTAACGCAATGAAAGAACGGGCCAATGATGTAGCTGCTGCCGTGACCGAAGCGGAAGTTGTTATCGATGAAGTCTCTTCGCGCAGCTCTCAGGTGGCTTCGGAAAACTTAGAACGGGTTAATGAAGTGATTAGTGGCCTGACCAGAAGCTCTCAGCAGACCTTAGAGTCTGCTAGAGGTACCTACAGTATGATCGAGAAACTGGAGAATGATATACACGAAGGCACTGTGGCTGTGAATGAGACTGTTACCGTAGCTACCTCCAATACTGATAGTGCACGTACAGCTGGAGAGAAGGCTAAGGCTTTCCAGGAAGCTATCGGCCAAGTCAATCAGATGACGGCTAGGATTACCGATATTGCTAAACAGACTCAATTGCTGAGCTTTAATGCCAGCATAGAGGCGGCTAGAGCTGGAGATGCGGGTCGGGGATTTCAGGTAGTGGCTACCGAGATCAAATCCCTGGCCGATGACAGCAAGAAGGCAGCCGATGAGATTCGGGCCATAACTGATGGTATTCAAGATGCAGCCGATGAGATTAGTTCATTTGTGGCCACCACTGCTTCCGGGACTGAGCAGGTGCAGAACATGTCGAGGCGCATCGCTGATGTATTAGGCCAGGTGTCAGTCTCGTTCACGCAGATTAAGAACCTGATGGAGGGTGTAACCGAAGTAGCCTCCAGCCAGGAAGAGGAAGCAGTCGATGCCAATACCAGCTATGAAGAAGCAATGGCTGCCATGTTACAAATCAATGCACAGTTGCAGGAGATCTCAGCGAGCATGCAGCAGCTGGTGGAGATGAATCAGCATCTGTTGGAGGATATTGAGCAAACTACGGAGAACGCTGATGAGCAGGTGCGCCTGGCGAAGATAGTTACCGATAACATTGAGGTTCTCGTCCGCAGAGCTAGGCCAAATAGCAGAAAAGAGAGACGCGCGCGGGCTCTACCGTGGTTCCGGAAGTAGGAGCGGAGGTTCGACATGTGCAATAATGAATCATGGGTGGGGCGGGAAGCCCAAACCGCCTATGAGCAACTGTTGGTACAGATGGAAGCTTTATTGGCACCTGAGATTGACTGGCTGGCCAATTTGGCCAACGCAACCGCACTGTTGTACCATGCACTGCCGGATTTGAATTGGGCTGGGTTCTATCTACATAAGCAGGGTGAGCTGATCTTGGGGCCTTTTCAGGGGAAACCGGCCTGTGTAAGGATCGCAATAGGTAAAGGTGTTTGTGGTACCGCGGCTGAACGACGGGAGACTGTGGTAGTTCAGGATGTACATTTATTTCCGGGTCATATAGTGTGTGATCTGGCTTCTCGCTCAGAGATCGTAGTGCCTATCATCCAAGATGAAAGAGTGTGGGGAGTCTTGGATCTGGATTCTCCTTGTAAAGGCCGATTTTCCAGACTGGACCAAACGTATTTAGAAAGATTAGTAGAGCTCTTATATGAACATGTTGAGTGGCGGGCTGCCTGTGGCAAAATCTGAGCAAATGGGGAAGATACTATCATGGAGCGAATAGCTATTATTGACATGGGCTCAAATTCTGTGCGCCTGATCATCATGGATATCGGGCCAGAGGGTGAGTACCATCAGATGGAAAATGTCAAGGAGACAGTACGCCTAGTTGAGAACACTACTGCTGATGGATCCCTGCACCCGAAAGCACAGGACCATGCAGTGGAGGCCTTGTCGTTTTTCGCCAGATTGTGTGATGTGCGGCGGGTAGACAAAATCATCGCTGTGGCAACTGCCGCGGTGAGAAGGGCGCCTAACCGTGATGAGTTCTTGATGAGATTACGTAGGGAAACCGGCATTGATGTACGCATGCTAACTGGTGAAGAAGAAGCTGATCTAGATTATATAGGGATAGTTAATACGGTTGCTCCTGAGACTGGCCTCATCGTAGATGTAGGTGGCGGTAGTACGAAACTGTTGGGGTACCGCAATCGGTTAAAAGAAGCATCAGCGACACTGCCTTTTGGCATAGTTACCCTCACTGACCGATTCCTCAGTACGGATCAGATTGACCCCACATCCTTAGCTGAGCTGGAAGCATTTCTGACTGGAGAGTTCGGTGGCCTCGCATGGCTATCTGAATACGACAAGATAGTCGCTTTGGGTGGAACTGCTCGCACACTTGCCCGGATAGATCGACGAAGGCGGGCGTATAAACCCGATATTACTCACGGGTATCAGATGCAAGCGGAAGCAGTCCACAGCATCTATCAGCGGATAACTAACCTGGATCTGGAGGGTCGCTGCCGTATCCCCGGCATGTCCTTGGAGAGAGCTGATGTAATCGTAGCAGGCATCGCCGTCATTAATCAGCTGGTGGAAGTTACAGGTATTGAACAGCTGATTACAAGCAGGAGTGGATTAAGGGATGGGCTGCTATTTCATTACCTGTCCAGGGAAACGCAGGATCCTATCTTACCTAGTCCGCTGATGCATAGTGTAGACAACCTCATCCACTATTACAACATTGAAGGTTCCCATGTACGGCATGTAAGCAATCTAGCTTTATCTCTATTTGATCAGCTGAGGCCAATACACGGCCTGGATACTTATGAGCGGCGATTGCTAATTGTGGCCTCACTGTTACACGACATAGGTGTAGCAGTAAACCAGGAAAACCACTATAAACATACCTTTTACATGATCCTTAATGCAAGGATCAATGGTTTGACCCACCGGGAACTGGTGACATGTGCCTTTGTAGCTGCATCCCACGAGCGTTATTACCTACAGGGGGTAAGAGAGTATCTAGAACCGGCTGGGCCGTTACACCGCGGAGATGCTCGCCGGATCATGCTGCTAGCTTTAGTTCTGCGGCTAGCTAAGAGCTTTGATAGAGGTAGCAGTGGGGTAGTAGAGGCTGTTAAGGTGGAGTATGACGATCAGGCTATTAGAATTCATCTAAAAATAGGAGGCAAGGCCAGGCTGGAGACACAGGCAGCTATGGCCCATGCCTCTGACTGTAAAGCACTGCTGGGACGTGAACTACAGATTTTGTAGATTTGCCCATCTGTACAGGAGATTGGGTGGTCTTTTGAGGAGACAACTGCGCTAGCAGGAGGGAAGAGGTCTGGTGAAGAAAAAAGACGATAGTTTGACGATATGGGAGGGTTAAGTCACATGACGCAGACTAGGCATGAAGAATTGATCCTGCAGACCGTGGGAGCACTCCAAACAGCTGAGTCTAAAGCTGAAGCGCTGCAGTGCTTCGTGGGTTTTGATGGGTTTGTTGATGAGATTATCCATGTGGTAGATAAACGGGTTGACTTTGAGTCCTATACTCGAGTAGAAACCATTGGCGAGCTCGCTGAACGCATTGGCCGCGCAGCTGGGCTAAGCACGAATATCGAGCTGATTCCCAAGCAGATGAAACTTGGTGGCAATGGACCGATCATGGCTAATGCCCTCAGGAGTTTTGGGGCCCAGGTGACTTATGTTGGTTGTTTAGGTCACCCTGATGTCCACCAAGTTTTCCGAGAGCTGGCAGATGCTTGTGAGACCTACTCCATTAGCGATCCAGGCCATACTGATGCACTCGAGTTTGTCGATGGGAAGCTTATGCTCGGCAAAATCGAGATCCTGAAAGAGGTTAACTGGGACAATATTATTGCCCAGGTACCATTGCAGAAAATGACAGAGATCTTCTCTCGATCTGATTTGGTCAGTATGGTGAATTGGACCATGATCCCATACATGAATAACATCTGGGAACACCTGCTGAAAGAAGTCCTGCCCCAAGTGAGCACTACGGACAAGCCATTGGCTTTCTTTGATCTGGCTGATCCGGAGAAACGCAATGTAGAGGATATTGCCGGGGCCATGAAGATGGTTCAGCGTTTCGAGCAGTACTACCGTGTAATTTTGGGCTTGAATCGCAAGGAAGCTTCAGAGATCGCTGCGGTTTTGGGTGTAGACCTCAGCGATAAACCTGAAACTGTAAGCCTCGAAGAGATTACTCGTGCTATAGCCGATGACTTGGGGATTTACTGTTTGGTAGTCCATCCAGTGACCGAGGCAGGGACAGTGGTGGGTGATGAGTTCTTCCACATAGAGGGACCATATTGTGCCAAACCCAAACTGACAACTGGTGCAGGCGACAACTTCAATGCTGGTTTTTGCTTAGGCCAGGTTTTGGGCCTATCTCCCCAGCAGTGTCTTATTACTGGCACTGGCACGTCTGGATTCTATGTGCGAAGCATGCGAAGCCCCAATTTCACAGAGCTAATGGATTTCCTCAAATTGTGGTCGGAGAACGTGGGTCAGGATTTCTAGAACATAATGGTTCTAGGCTTCGCCTCATTTTTCTTCCAGCCAGTCAAGATTATGTCCAAATTAGCTCCTGGGCATAATACGAGGCAGACTGCTAGGATGGGAAAGGAGGCGGAGCATGAATCTTTATAGTCGCCTGGAAGATAGGGTGATCGAGATCATCTCTAGTTTTTCAGGAGCGTTGGAGGAGACCATCACGCCTGGTGATAATGTTCGGCAGGAAGATGGCGGATGGTTGGAAGATGATGAACTGTCCGCGTTGGTCGATGAACTTGAGGGCGAGTTTGGCATTACCATTGATACCTATGCTTTGGCAGACATAGAGAAAGTCGATGAGTTGATCGACATGGTACAGGAACTGGTCATGGAGAAAATCGCTGGTGATAAGGACTTAATCTAGAATATCGGCAGCTGTTCCTAGGGCGGGAATTTCGGGGTTAAGTCATATCAGCTGAGTACATGGCTCACGGCCCTTGCAGGTATGCTCGGGCCGTGAGTTTTTGATCTGCGGTTTTCGTGGCAAAACTTCTCTTACTTCTTGCCAAAAAGGCTGCCTACCACCGTCTTAGTGCTGGCAAGGGCCATCTGAATGTGACTGTGGTTACGTGTGAAAATCTCATCCAGTGCACTGATCACCTGATCGATTTCATCCTGAGTGACGACGAGCGGTGGTTCTAACCGAATGACGTTAGGGTTATTTAGAGTGTAGGCTGTAATGATATGATGACGATTGAGCAGCTCACCGGCAACCATGGCTCCGAGATACTCCTCTGAGAACTTACTGACAGCTCCCTTTGTGAGTCTATTCATCAGGCCCTGAGGTTTGGCAAACTCCAGACCAATCAAGAGGCCGCGCCCGCGTACTTCGGTAATGAGGCCGTGTTTCTCTTGGAGTTGCTCTAGGTTCCTGAGCAGATACTGACCGTTTCTCTCAGCCCGTTCAGGTAGGTCTTCTTCGATAATGGCATTTAGTGCTGAGATACCGGCAGCTACAGCCCGGGTATTGCCTCCGAAAGTAGAGGTGTGTAAGAGGGCTCTATCCATGGGCCCATAGGCTCGATCCCACACCTCGGATGTAGTGATGGTAGCCCCAATCGGCATAAGTCCTCCACCTAGTGATTTTGCCACACAGAGGATGTCAGGGGCAATGTCCTCATGTTGGCATGCAAAAAGCTTGCCAGTGCGTCCGAAACCGGTCTGGATCTCATCAGCTATGAATAGGGTTCCATACCGGGAGCAAAGCTCTCTCACTTTGGTTAGGTAACCGGTAGGTGGTATGATTACACCACCTTCACCCTGAATGGGCTCCACGATAAAGGCGGCTACATCTGCGCGGGCTAGCTCGTTCTCCAAAGCTATAACATCACCATAGGGGATGGCTTGACAACCGGGCACTAAGGGAGCGAAAGGTTGCTGATACTTGCTGCGCCCCGTGACGGATAGTGCACCAAAAGTCTTGCCGTGGAAAGCTCCTTCACAATAAAGGAGCCGCTGCCGCCCGGTAGCAATACGGGCCATTTTCAGGGCACCTTCTACAGCTTCCGCACCACTATTGCAGAAAAAGGTTCTTTGTAGTAGTCCCGGGGTAACTTGGGCTAGATTGTGAGCCAAAGCTGCCGTCATACCATTGAGGCTGGCTTGTAGAAGGTTTGGCAATGCCTGTACTTGGCTTAAGGCCTTTTCCACTACAGCTGGGTTATGCCCTAGGTTCAGAGCACCATAGGCTCCCAGAAAGTCCAAATAAATATTGCCTTCTTCGTCCCAGACCCGCATGCCATCGGCTTTTACGAATCGCTTGTCAAAACTGAGCAGTCCCATCATCTGAGCCAATCCCGGATTCATATATTCCTTGTATAGATCACGAACATCCTGTCTGGAGAATTCCAGCACATCATCTATAGTGAATAATTGGTTTCCAGTATCCATGGAAAACCCTCCCTCGTCACTGTCCGTAACTTCCGAGCCGCAAAAAAGGGCCATGGGTAGACTTATTCGTACCCAATAGGGGAATTCCCTTCCAACCAGGGCCAATCATACCCCCGAGGATAAGGAGCTATAGCCTGGACAAAAGACCCTATTTAGGACAGTTAATGTGTGTCAATGTGTTATCACCCTTACAACTCCCCGGTCTAATCTCGCAATGGCCTCATTCAGCCTGTTGCGGTCTTGTTGATGTGAAGCCGCTGACAAGATCTGCCGGAGTAAATCGATGGATTGACGGCAGACACTGACCAGGTCTCCAGGATCAAGCGGATGCTTCTTCAGGACATCGCCTAGGCTTAGGCCTTTAGCCCAGCCGGAGATAGCCGGGGATATGGCTGGATAAATCGAGAACGGTGTTGCCAGCTGCGTAATATCAATCCTACATGACCTTTCATTGATCAGATCCACGGCTGGCATCCATCTAGGCGGCGAAAGAGTGAAGGTCGGATCACTGGACCTGGGGGAATAGATAATGGCTGCTACCAGGCCCGCCAGATCAGAAGGACTGAGCTCGTGGATGAGTCCACTGGCGATCAGCTCGGTGACCAAGATCTCTTGAACGTAGATGTTCCGGCAGATGCGGCCCTTAGAAAGCAATTCGGTCCCCTCTATATATCCTAGCTTTTGTAATAGTATCCATTTCTCTTTGAAATCATCCATCAGTTCGTCGGCACTGCGGATCTCTATTAGGCCTTGCTGGCTCTGAAAGCTAGATAAGGTCTTGTCAAGCAAAACCTCTATTTCCTGAGGTGTGAAACGAGCCAGTAGATTAACTACCATATTAAATGAAATACTAATACGGCTGTGGATAGGCTCAATATCAGTCTCATCCCAGACTGGTAGTTGATCGGGTGAAACGTGATCCATGCGGGAAATAACCGTACCTAGCTTATCCCAGCCTCGTCGACCGGCCCTACCGGCCATCTGGAAATACTCGTGCTGAGTGAGCGGTCTAAGCTCTTCACCATCGAATTTTACCAGGGTATCGAAGCAAACGGTTCTCACCGGCATGTTTACACCGACGGCAAAGGTTTCGGTGGCATAGATCACCTTGAGCAACCGTCTTTCGAGCAGGTTTTCGGTAATCTCTCGTACCAAAGGTAGGAGTCCAGCGTGATGTACGCCTATTCCTCGCAGCCATTGCCTTTGCCAGGTGCCATATTTGGGGATGTCATTGGCAGTCAAGCCTGTTTCCTGCAGCTTACGGCGAACAGTGACTCGCACTGCTTCCTTCTCCTTGCGGGAGAGGTAGTTGACATGAGTGGCCAATTCTTTGGCTTTTTCCTCACACCCTTCCCGACTGAATGCGAAGTAAAGACAGGGAAACAGTCCACTGGTTGCCACGTAATGAACAAGATCAAGGTGAGTTGTCAATGGTCCCCTGGGGCTCCTTGCGGCTGGATGGCGACTTGCTAGGGACAGCTCATCCCAGCTCAAGGTACCGCCTTTGGTATCAGCGCCCACTGATGGGGATTCTACCATGGCCTGGATGAAGTCCCCCATCTCGACTGCCTGGCATTGGCTGTTAAAATACATGTGTCGTAGCGGGACAGCCCGCGTCGCGTGTTCCACAATGGCGACGGGTTGAGAGACAGATTCAATCCAGGCTCCTAGTTGATCAGCATTGGGGATAGTAGCAGAGAGTCCTAGAATCTTGGTTGCCCTTGGCATAAAGAGAATGGCCTCTTCCCATACCGTGCCGCGCTCAGGATGATTAAGGTAGTGGATCTCATCAAAAATGACCCAACTGATGCTAGAGACAGTAGTATCACTCCGGATCAGCATATTGCGGAGAATCTCAGTGGTCATGACCACCACCGGTGCGGCTTGTTGGTAAGAAACATCACCGGTGACAATACCAACATGTTGTTTACCATGGCGGCGAAAAAACTCCCTATATTTCTGATTCACTAAAGCCTTGATGGGGGCAGTATAGATTAATCTTTGCTTTGCTTCAATAGTCTTTTCTACGAGAAAATCAGCAATAAGGGTCTTCCCGGTACCGGTAGGAGCTGATACTAGGGTAGAAGTATCATGCTGTAGATACCAGATGGCTTGCTGTTGAAATTCGTCCAAGACTAGTCCCCTGTACTTATAGGGTATAGGATTCCGTCTGTGTCGTTTTCTGGCAGCCAAAGTGCTCCGCTCCTATCTGTGATAGTACTTATCTTAATCTTAACAGAAAAGCTGGTTTTAACCCAGTTCACTCAATGGTATGTGTATAGGTTCTCTATGTCGGCAGGAACTGCAGCGCTGGGTGTCGAACGGATGACCATTCAGATAAGCTTGATGGAGCTCGCAGATTCTTAAGCTCATGCAGCAATTTGGGAGGTAGGCAGCATGCCGAAAGACAACAGCTTACACTTGCTGGTTCTTGTCGCCCTGTTCACCGCTCTGGTGGCATTAGCAACCATGGTAATTAATGTGCCCATGGTTGCCACTCAAGGGTTCATTAATGTAGGTGATACGATTATCTTTCTCAGTGCTCTATTGATGGGTCCTAGAGTTGGCATAATCGCCGGAGGACTTGGCTCAGCACTGGCAGACCTCTTGCTGGGATATGCTCACTGGGCGCCCTGGACCTTGGTAATCAAAGCAGTAGAAGGGCTCATTGCAGGCTTGATTGGGCATGCTGTCTATCGTAAAGAGCGGCAGGTCGGTTTCCGGGTGATCATTGCCTTAGTCATTTCTGCGCTCTGGATGGTAGTGGGTTATTACCTTGCTGGCGGGGTAATGGTTGGATTCCACACCGCATTAGCTAGTGTGCCCGGCAACTTGTTACAAGGTCTGGGAAGTGTAATTCTGGCATTACCCTTGTTACATGCTTTTCGTAATCTTAGAACATGAGCCAGCTTCCTCGGGGTTTCCTCAGGAAAACCTCATAACCCATAGCCGAGAACGATGGCTTTGGGTAGACTTGCAGGAGAGCGAAGATTCGACTGGGCAGGAAGTTCTCTGCCTTTGCAGAAGTTTCTAAGAGATGGGATTGTGGGAAAGCGTACCGCAAGGTTCGGCGAATTGGACTGCGGTTCATGAATATGCGGAACTGGGCGCAGCTTCTTCTCCATAGCCGTGGCCCGATTCTATGAAAGGGGAAACGCACGATGAGGCAAGCAGTGCAAGTTCGAAGGACTATCACCATGTTCGTCTGTCTGGTTGCGGCGATGGTGTTGGTGCCAACTCTGGTTACAGCCGAACAGACCCCGGCAGAAGAGGTTTTAGCCATTACTGTGGATAAGGCCGTAGAAATTGCTAATGATAACAACCTGGCGTTAGCATTGGCTCGTTTGGAAGTAGAACATGCTGAAAAGCAGCTTACCAAAGCTCAGGCAGACGCCGCTTTGGCACCATCTCCAGTAGCAATACGTCAAGCGGAAGTGGTGGTAGAAACCCAAGAACTCCTGCTGAAACAGGCCCGACGCCAGGTCGATCTACAGGTGCGCAGTGCCTATTATACAGCTATAAGCAAAATGCAGCAGAGAGTTATTGCTGAAGAAAGTTTAGACCAGGTGGAGCAGCAGCTCAAGATCATCACAGCCAAGCATGAGGAAGGGTTAGCCACAAAGCTAGACCTGATTAGTGCAGAAAAGAGTGTATTACAGGCCCAGGGTTCACTGGAATCAGCTTTAGCAGAAGAAGAGCTAGCCGTGTTGGAGCTTAAGAGGGTAATGGGGCTAGCTTATACAGAGCCAATAGCCATAGAGCCTGCTGACGCGCTAACAGAACCCATAGAGCTTTCACCGGAGCAAGTAGTATCCAAAGTTCTTGCCAACAGCCTCGATTTGATTCGCTTACAATGGGCCTTAGAGATCAGCCAGATGCAGGAGGAAAGTGCCCGCAATGAGTATACGGCTCCCCTAATCAAAGACATCTATGCGAACCGGCGAATGAAGGCGGAGCTCGATCTGAAAGAAGCGACTCGGGCTATCTACTTGCAGGCGAAACAAGCTTGGTATAGCTTCACGCAGGCAGAGAATAGAGTACAGCTATCAGAGAAAGAGCTGGAGGCAGCGGAAGAGAATTACCGGATAGTCAAAACCCGGTTTGATGGTGGTCTGGAAATCCCTAATAGTTTGCTCCGTGCCCAGATTGGTCTTACCTCGGCTCAACATGCGGCTGTTGCGGCCATATTCGAGCATAACCTTGCCCGGATCCGACTACTGAACCTGATGGGAGAATAAGGACGAGGGAAGTGGCAAGATGGTTTTTCCTGAAAGCAAACGAGAAAAGGCTGAGACAAAAGCCAGGCATATTGGCACAGTTATGCTCCTGTGTTTGACCTTTCTCTTGGTGGCTGGAATTTCTGGTACACAGTCAGTGATTGCTCAGGAAGAAGTAATAGGCGAACCTAAAGGAGTGCTGCATACTTACTCACTAGAAGAGACCGTTCTTGCAGCTCTAAAACAAAATGCTGCCTTGTGGCAGGCCGAGCTGCAAGTGCGTCAAGCCCAGGCGGCAGTACTAGCTGAACAGGGTAAAGCCGAATTGCAGGGATTTATGACACCTATAGTAGGTGCAGGGACGTTAGGAAGACTGGAATGGGCTGAGAAAGCTATCGATGACGAGACTATTAGGAAACGTGCTGCCGATCAACATGCCTGGGAAGGCGGTCTGCGGGTTGGTTTTAGCAAACCTCTATCTACCGGGGGGCTCTTCTCACTAGGGCTTAACTGGGGGGCTGCCGCTGGGTTGGGTAGCACCGAATTGGGGGAGAAAGTTTATTCTACCGCCCTCATTAGTGAGATAACATGGAATCAACCACTGTGGCGTAATCCTACAACACTTGAGCCGTGGTGGGCTATCCAGACAGCAGATGATGTCTATGTAAAGGCCAAGCTGACTAGAGATACTATAACTCGAGATGTAATCGTGGCGGTAACGACCATGTTTTTCGAAACAGTGCAGGCCAATGAGCAGTTAGATGTGGCTCTCAAGGCATTGGAGTCCATGCAAGAGCAGAGGCGCATGGTTGAGGACAGAGTTAGCCGGGGTCTAGGAGGGTCCTTGGATCTGCGCACAGCGGAAATTGAAATGGCTGCAGCCCAGCATGCAGTATCGCAAAGTCGCCGTCATTTGGATCTGGCCCGGCGCCGGTTGTCTCAAGCCACCGGATTGAGTCTAAGTGGGATGACCCGCTTGGCGCCCCCACCACCCATCACATGGGGCACAACCCTAGATGTGGCTATAACTACGGCGCTGCATAACAGCATAGATTTGCAGAGACTAGAGGTTGATCTGAACGCTGCCAGGCGGGCCTGGTTGAAAGCACAAGAAGAGAAAAAGCCGCGTTTTGATACAAACTGGTCATTGAATCAGGCTGGTGAGTGGCGTGTGGGCCTGGAAGTCACATGGTCATTTTGGGATGGCCATACAGCCCAACAGAGACTAGAAGCTGCTGCCCTAGAGCTGCAAAAGGTCAACACCCAGCTGGAGACCATAACCGAGGAGATCAAACTGAATATCCGCCGTGCACATTATGACTATCTAGCCAGTGAGGAGCAGGTGGAGCTAGCTGATCTGAAATTCACCCGGGCTGAGGAACTACTGGAAACCACTCGGCGTCGCTATGGCCTGCGGATGACTACTGAGTTGGAAATGATGAATGCTCTCAATCAAGTGCGAGAGGCCAAGGCTGAGCAATCATCAGCTTCATATGCCCGGACCTGTGCAGCTATTCAATTGTTGGCATGTACCGATCAACTAGGTAGGGTATTCCCCAATATTAGCTGGGATGAGGTGGAGTCACGCCGGCAATAGCGAATTGGCGAGTATTGCAGTTCGATACTCTGTATGGTATCATATTCGGGTAGTGAGGCTGTTGGAATACCGATGCAAGGACCCGGTATCA
The DNA here is from genome assembly GCA_012798695.1 of Bacillota bacterium. Lineage (GTDB taxonomy): Bacteria > Bacillota > Limnochordia > DTU087 > DTU087 > JAAZMR01. Next base: position 50,096 of record JAAZMR010000128.1, read on the forward strand.
GAACCAGGGTCCCAAAAGGACAAATCCTATGGATGAGCTAGATAGATTCTACATGCAGGCCGCACTAGAAGAGGCTCTGGAGGCATATGAGGTAGGAGAAGTGCCTATCGGAGCAGTCGTGGTGCGGAGGGGAGAGATCATCGGCAAAGGGCATAACCGGCGAGAAACATGGAAAGATCCTACAGCCCATGCTGAGCTTCTGGCTATTCGGGAAGCGTGTCAGCAGCTCGGTGGCTGGCGGTTGACGGAAAGCACTCTATATGTTACAATAGAACCCTGTTCCATGTGTGCTGGCGCCATAGTATTGGCCCGAATACCCCGGCTCGTCTATGGAGCTCAGGATCCAAAAGCAGGAGCGGTCGACTCTCTTTTCGATCTTGTCCGACGGGAGGATCTCAACCACAGAGTGGAAGTCACCAGCGGTGTCTTGGAGGATGAATGTCGGGCGCTTATGCGAGAGTTTTTCCAGGAGCTGCGGGGTAAGAGCTAGCAGCAAAGGGAGAGGTGACGGAGTGGTTGAACGTGGCGGTCTCGAAAACCGTTGGGCACTTATGTGCCCCGTGGGTTCGAATCCCACCCTCTCCGCCAGATAAACAGTAATGAGTAGACATATGACTACTGCATCGGCACAATTGATTGGGAGAGGTGCTGGAGTGGACGAACAGGCTGCACTGGAAATGCAGTGTAGGGGTGACTCTACCGTGGGTTCGAATCCCACCCTCTCCGCCAGGCAAATCCGGACAGGGGCAATACCTGGCCGGATTTGCATCTTAGTTCGACGATTGACCTATCCCGGTTATCTTGACTTTCGGTCATTAGCCGAGTATAATTTTCAACGGATAGTAAATAGTCAATAATATTGCCGTGCTAGACGGGGCAGTAGCGGGGCCCTGAACCCGAAAACCGCTATAGCGGGGTCGAATTCCCGCTTCAGGGTTGGGCCAACGGGGCCTGGTCCGGGCAAGTGGTGTTGACGATTGGGTCTTGCGCAATAAGGCTTCATGAATCCCGTCAGGTCCGGGAGGAAGCAGCGGTAAGTGAACAACCTTATGTGCCGCGAGGGTGCCTAGTCCGAGCTAACGACCTGGGTGCCGCTCGGGGGTGTCGATTCGAGAGCGGGTGCACGGCAGTTTGACGGCTGGATGATGAGTCCGGCCGTTTTTACATATTGATAAGAACGAGTATCTGCGTACGGTTCGGGAGTATTTCGATTGCTGGTCGGTGATTTGGTGGGCAGGATATTGGATCTTTGATCAGAAAGTACTAAGAGAAATGAACTAACTTCGGAGGCGGTGGCATGTCTTATCTTTCCCTGTATCGGAAATACCGGCCGCAGCGGTTCGAAGATGTGATTGGCCAAGAACCGGTAGTTCGCACCCTGTGGAATGCTTTAGAGCGTGGTCGGGTCGCTCATGCATATATGTTTTCCGGACCCCGAGGAACTGGCAAGACGTCACTGGCGCGTCTCTTGGCTAAGGGCCTGAACTGCCGTCAAGGACCTACGGCAGAGCCCTGCAATGTGTGCTCAAACTGTCAACGAATCAGTGATGGATACGCTATGGATGTGATTGAGATAGACGGGGCCTCTAATCGGGGGATCGACGAAATCCGGGATCTACGGGAGAATGTACGATTCGCTCCGACCGAAGGCGGATATAAGGTATACATTATTGATGAAGTCCATATGCTCACAACAGATGCTTTCAATGCCCTATTGAAGACTCTAGAGGAGCCTCCGGAGCGCGTGGTATTTGTACTGGCAACCACTGAGCCCCACAAAGTCCCAGAGACTATTGCATCCCGTTGCCAGAGGTTTGAGTTTCGCAATTTCACAACTGGGCAACTGATTGCGCGACTGGAGCAAGTGGTTGAGGCGGAGGAGCTGGATGTGGCTCCCGCGGCACTGAAACTGATTGGGCGCCATGCGGCTGGCGGTATGCGAGATGCTTTGGCACTTCTAGATCAATCCATATCATTCCAAAGTGGTCGGATTGAAGAGAGTCACATAGCGGAGCTGTTAGGTGTTGTTCCTGAAGAGCAGCTATACGAACTACTGAACAGCATAGCCGGAAAGGAAAGAGTGGCTGCCATTACCCTCGTTCATGAAATGATTGGCAGCGGAGCAGATCCAGCTCAATTGACTAAAGATTGCATCAGCCTTCTCCGAGACCTAATGTTGACCAAAGCAGATGATTCGGAAGCTGTGCTAATGGCGGAGAACGAGAACTGGGCGCACAGATGGCCTCAGCTAGCCTCCCTGGAATTAGATGGTATCTTAACACTCATTGACGTGCTCTCACGGGCTGTAGCTGACATGCGGTGGATGTCTCCAGTCTGGCTTCCCTTGGAAATGGCCGTGGTGCGAAGTGCGGGAGGCAATCAGGAGCCAAATAGACAGCCAGCTAATTCTCAAAGAGACTGGGTAGGGCAGGGTGAGCTCGCCCAAAGATTGGATCGTCTTGAAGCTGCAGTCAGAGAGCTTCAGGCTGGCGATAAACCCTCCGATACCCCGGTAAAGTCGCCCAACATTCCCACCAGCAATATGAGTGCATCTGATCAAGCCTCTACAGCGAGTGATGGGAGGAGAAGCGATACAGATCGGGACTTCTCACCATCCAATGATAGGCAGGCAGAGTTACGCTCTTTGGTCTCAAGATGGGACGAAGTTTCCGAACTATTGAAGCAAGAACGTCAAGCTCCAGTAGAGGCATTTTTGAGGGAAGGAAGGCCATGGGGAATAGACCAGGAAGGGAGACTACTCCTCGTTTTTCCACGGACGAAAGAGTTTCATAAGGTTAGTCTCGAACAACCGATGAATAAAGAAGTACTGGAAAGAGTTCTGGCCCCGTTGATGGGAAGGGCTGTAGAGGTATTATGTTATTTTGAAGATGAGGCACCAACATCGTGTGCTATTGCTGAAAAAGACATTACCGGGTCAGATAGTGGGGAAAACCAGCCTGCAGCTGAGATGGATAACTGGGCTCCTGCGGAGGACATGTCGGCCCTGGGTCAGCAGGAAAACGCAATACCTATGAGCAAGCAGCAAGAGAGTAAAGTGGCTGGAAACCCAGCTTTGGAAGCAGCTTTCAGGGTGTTTGGCGGGACAGTGGTCGAACTTAGGGATGAGAGTGGAGAGGGGTCGGAAGAGTAGTGAAGAACATGAGAAAGATGATGAAAGAAGTCCAAAAAATGCAGGCCGAGATGGCTCGAGTGCAAGAAGAGTTGGGTGACAAGACCGTCGAAGCCAGTGCCGGCGGAGGCGTGGTACGGGTAGTGATGAACGGGCATCTGGCAATCAAGGAGGTAGTGATTGAACCGGTGGCCGTTGACCCCGATGATCTGGAGATGTTGCAGGACTTGATAATGGCGGCTGTGAATGAAGCGATTCGTATGGCCCAGGAGATGAGTGCCGAGGAGATGGAAAAAGTAGCTGGAGGCCTAGATTTGTCTGGCCTACCAGGAGGATTGTTCTAGGGGAATAACTCGTTTGCTGGCGGAATAAAAGGAGATCGGAAGAGCATGGCCATATATGCAAGACCCATAGCTCGGCTCGTAGAGGAGTTGGCCAAGCTGCCGGGTATTGGACCCAAAACAGCTCAAAGGTTAGCTTTTCATATTATCAGTGGTACAAGGGAGAATGCTGAGAGCCTGGCTGAGGCGATTACGCAGGCTAAGGAGAAAACTATTTATTGCTCGATTTGCAGCAATCTGACGGAAGCAGACCCCTGCTCTGTATGTACTTCCGTAGGCCGGGACAGGAGTATGATCTGTGTGGTGGAAGAGCCTAAAGATGTAATATCATTAGAGCGCACAAGATTTAAGGGCCTTTACCATGTTTTGCATGGAGCCATTTCACCCATAGATGGGATCGGACCTGGGGATATTAGGGTCAAAGAACTATTAGAGCGCTTAAAAGATGATACTGTTCAGGAAGTTATTTTGGGGACAGATCCCAATGTTGAGGGTGAGGCTACAGCGATGTATCTGGCGCGGTTGCTGAAACCATTGGGTTTGAAGGTGACGAGAATGGCCCATGGTATGCCTGTAGGCAGTGATCTGGAGTATGTGGATGAAGTCACTTTGGCCAAGGCATTAGAGGGGCGCCGCGAAGTCTAATATGGGATTTTGACATAATTTGCTATGTACAAGGATAGACTTTACCATAGCAACTATAGTTGCCTATGGGGGGATATCCTGTGGCGAGAGAGTTCTTGCAGAACCTGTGGAAGGCGGTATACAGTCAGTTTTCGCTAGCCAGTGATGATGTCATAGAAGAGCGTATCAGTGACGACTTCGAATCACTAGTGGAACAGGCCCGGCAAGAATGGGTAAATGCTAAGTCCTACTTTGATAATGTAGTTGATCCTGATTTGGTGGATTATGCGGTCTACTCGGTTGAAGCAGCGGAAAGAAAGTATATGTACTTACTCAAGAGGGCTCGCTTAGAAGATGCGCAAGATACCAGACCGGCTGATACGTGGAGATGAGAACCCTAGATAGAGAATCGATGTTGGTTTAAAATAAATCGACGGGGTTGACAGATAGGCAGGCACCTGGTATAATCAGAACTTGCCGGGTGGTTGAGCCCGGCGGACAGCTAAGTGACTTGAACCTTGAAAACTGAACAGCGTAAGGAAAGTTTGTGCAGCCAAGTTTAATTTTGAAGCCAGAATCTATTCCCGGATAGGGATGGATAAAATCTTTAACGGAGAGTTTGA
>JAAZMR010000102.1 GCA_012798695.1 Bacillota bacterium
AGAAACTCAGGAGATTGGAGAAATTGAATGGGTCTGTCTATGAGACCTAAGTCTATCAGCCACGCATTGATATACCCGAATTCATCACCTGAAAACAGAGTGCGCCAGACTACGCTGATAAACACCCCGCCCACCATGGAAGGGGCATAAATCGCGAGGGCCAGAATTGTCCTAGGGATTTTTTGAATTTGGGCAAGCATCCAAGCTAAAACAAAGGACAATAAATAGCCCCCTGGACCAACTATCAAAGCGTATTTCAGAGTATTAGGCAGCACATACCGCAAAAACACTGTGTCCTGTGTAAAAATGGCAACAAAATTCATTAGCCCAGTGTATCTAGGAAATTCTATTACGTTGAAACTGGTTAGACCAATAACGATCGCGAGGGCCACAGGCACCGCTATAAACACCGAAAACAATACAGCGTAGGGCAGAAGCAGAAGAAATGTGCTGAGTCCATCCTTAAATTTGCTGTCTAAGAAGCGGTGATGGAGGGTTCTAAATTCATGTCTAGCCACTTCCGTTGAGATTTTAATTCCCCCTTTCCATTTGTGCTCGGATCCAATCCACATCGCGGATAATATAAGGTTTCACAACATTACCGTGTTGGTCAAGAAAACCGAACTCAACCAACTTTCTTCTATTTTCCCGGTTGATTAGGATGACCTGTGCATCAATGGCTACACCGGTAGGCGTGCCATCAAAGACAGCTTTATTCCAAATATCGGATAAACCCCGTTCCAGCATATACTGCCCTGGAGTACGGGGAACGTCCACAAGCCATTCAATCTGATCCAAGATAATGCGTTTATCCTGTTCATCAATGGGCGAGTTCTTAACAGCATCTATATTGCCTGACAGCCAGACAAATTCCGGTCCATAAGTTGATTGCAGGTGGTAGGCAAATGTGGTCTGGGTTTCCCTTGACATCCACCATTTTAAAAACTCCCAACTTTCTTCGGCCTTTTCCGTATCTGCTAAAATAATTCCCGCTGAACCGTTAGCAATGAATGAGCGGTTAATTGTCCCATCTGCATGGCGGGTGCCTGGATTGTTGGCCAGGGCAACCTGCCCAATCAGTTCCGGAGCTGCGTTTTTGATCTGCAAGTAATCTCCAAAGGAAACAATACCTATGGGAATCTGATTATATCTAAACGAATTATAAAAGGAGGCAACCTGCTCCGGCAGCGAATAGGTAGTGAATAACGAATTTAGAAATGAGAGGCCTTTTGCTGCTTCTGGAGAGTCGATGGTTGTAGTGAGACCATCCTCGCTGTAAAGAGAACCGTTATATTGATAGATAAAGGGTGCTGTTTGATAAAACCATTTCAGGGCTCCTCCTCCAGCGATGGGATGATAGAAGCTCATACCATACCTTTGAAGCTCAGGTAGAATTTTAATGACTTCATCCCAGGTATCAGGAACCTCCAAACCCATTACGTTAAACAGATCAGTTCGATAGATAATGGCGTTAAAATCCAAAGTCTCAGGCAATGCATAAACCGAATCGTTTAGAACGTAGGGCACAAAAGCGCCTGGGGCAAAACTGCCTGCAATTTCCCAGAAATCGGGAAAGGCAGATAAATCCCGTACAGCATTGCGAATCGCGAAATCAAAGGGCATATAAGAAGGCAGACCCAAGGCAACGTCCGGTGCTTCACCAGCCGCGGCCGCCAAAATTAACTTGTTTGCATCGGGCATTACAGACAAATTCACCCTAATGCCTGTCCGGGGCGTAAATTCCGCGTCCGCCAGTTTCTGCATGAGATCAACATAGGTAATGGCCCGGTTTACCCAAATATCAACCGCCTCAGGATCCAGCTTGGGACTGTATTTATCCGATGTAAAGGAGCTTGCAAAGGATTGGAAGCCAGCCTTTAGACGGGCTGAGAGAGCTGCCTTAGGCTGGTCAATGTGTTGATCACTGAAGACAAGAAAACCGTCTAGACTAAGGGGCTGCTCACTGAGCATGGCTATGGAATCACCAAGCCTTTGTGCCACTGAAGCAGTTCCTGTAGACAAGTCCTCCAAATAGATTGGCAGACGGTCCGGGTATTTACGCAATTTATCCAGGGAATAAAGGGCCTTTTGCAGATAGGAAAGGGTTGCGGATGCCTCTTTATTCGGAGCATAAAAAGAAAGTTCAGCAATAATATTCTTGATAATAGTCTCATAGGCCGCTAAATAAGTATCTGTTTCCGGGATATATCTAGTCAATTGCCAGGTTCTGTTTTTGTCAATGTTTTTGCCTGTCAGTTTGATAATCTCCAGCGAAAACTGGTTGATATGATTCAAAAGCAAATGAATGTCCCGGACACTTTTTGCCACTGGTTCGTAATCAGCGGCAAGGGAAATTTGATGGGTTCCCTTAGTTAA
>JAAZMR010000009.1 GCA_012798695.1 Bacillota bacterium
ACGGGACCGAAAAAATAGGATTTTAGTGTTACCAGAGGAGGAAACAATTTGCGAGAGGTAATCAAACTAAACCAAAACTGGAATTATGTCAAGACCTTTGATGAGCAGTTTATCAAAGGCGATTTCAGTGGATATGACGTCCAAACGGTGAGGCTTCCCCACGCAAACCAGGAACTACCATACAATTATTTTGACGAAAAGGATTATCAGTTCATCTCTACATATCAGAGAAAATTCCTCATTCCCCTGGGAAAAAAGGGACAGAAGGTTTTTATTGACTTTGAAGGTGTTATGACTTATGGGGAGGTTTACTGCAATGGCACTTTCGTAGGCAGCCATAAAGGGGGATATACTCCTTTTTCGTGTGATTTGACGGAGGTTGTGCAGTTTGGTGAGGAAAACACTATTGTGGTCAAGGTTGATTCTACAGAACGTGATGATATTCCACCTTTTGGTAATGTAATTGATTACCTTTGTTATGGGGGCATTTATCGAGATGTTTATCTCCGTTTTGTTAATCCGGTTTTTGTCGAGAACATTTTTGCCAAGCCTCAACACGTCTTACAGAAACAGAAACAGCTGGAGACAACGGTCTATCTTCGAAACAGCACAGATGATGAGTGTGTTGTAAAGGTCCATGTTGAATTGACAAGAGACGGCGAGGTAATCAAAACGGCTTCCGATGAAGTTGAACTGAATCCAGCGGAATTAACTGCTGTAGATGTCTTAATGAAAGATATTGAAAACATAGAACTGTGGAGTATAGATGAGCCCAATTTGTATTATGTGACAGTGAAAGTTAAGCAAGACGGGCAGCTCATTGATACGTTCACAACTCGTATTGGATTTCGGGAAGCAGTTGTGAAGGAAGATGGGTTCTACTTAAATGGTGAACGCCTAAAAATTAGAGGACTGAACCGTCACCAATCGTGGCCTTACGTGGGTTATGCAATGCCCGAACGTGTTCAAAAGCGGGATGCAGATATTTTGAAATATGAACTGAACTTGAATACAGTTCGGACCTCCCATTACCCCCAGTCAAAACATTTCCTTAACCGCTGTGATGAAATCGGTCTTTTGGTTATTGAGGAGATCCCTGGATGGCAGCATATCGGTGATGACGGGTGGAAAAAGGTGGCATGTGCCAATGTTAGAGAGATGATTACTCGAGATTGGAATCATCCATCTATCTTTCTATGGGGTGTGCGGATCAATGAGTCTCCCGACGATCATGAGTTTTATACAGAAACAAATAGAATTGCCAGAGAGCTTGATCCAACGCGTCAAACAGGAGGTATACGTTGCCATTGGGGCAGCGAGTTTCTTGAAGATGTTTACACCATGAATGATTTTACACACAGTGGTGGGGAATTGGTTTTACGGGATCAGAAAACTGTAACACAGCTTGACCACTACGTACCTTATATAGTCACTGAATACAATGGACATATGTATCCTACCAAGCGATTCGATCACGAAGAGCGTTTGATGGAGCATGCACTCCGCCATATGCGGGTTCTGAGTGCAGCGGGCGACGATCCCCATATTGCTGGTACGATAGGCTGGTGTGCTTTTGACTATAACACCCACTATGAGTTTGGGTCGGGTGATCGCATATGCTATCACGGTGTCATGGATATGTTTCGGATTCCTAAGTTTGCCGCTTACGCATATAGCAGCCAGATTAGTCCTGATAGAAGCCTGGTGCTGGAGCCAGTTACCCTGTGGGCCCGAGGCGAACGGAGTATTGGTGGGGTATTCCCCTTAGTGATTTTCACAAATTGTGATTCTGTGGAGATTAAGGTTGCTGGCGAGTCCCTTGGTCATTTTTACCCCGATCATGAAAACTTCAGTGGTGTCGAGTATCCTCCAATTGTGATCCGGGACACACCACCCATCTTTGGAGAATGGGGCTGTCATTGGTACGAGGGAGAATTCGTTGGTTACGTACAGGGGAAAGCTGCCGCAGTAAAACGATTTGTTAAGAATCCAGTTCCTACAACACTATCCATCGAAGCAGATGACCAGGTGTTAGAGGCTGATGGTCAAGATGCAACCCGAGTAGTTTTCAAGATGCTGGATCAAGCGGGCAATATACTTCCTTATATTAATGATTTTGTTAAAATCACAGTTCAAGGTCCTGGTCAGATCATAGGGCCTCAAGAAGTTGCGTTAATTGGTGGCTGTATAGCCACATGGATCAGAACAACGGGCGAGCCAGGCACCATTAGGGTGCAGGCAGCATCTACTAGATTGGTAAGCGAGGAAATTGCAGTTGACGCTATTGAGGAGGGGCGATATGACGGCAAATAGGGTTATAAATGGGACAAAGTGGCTAGATACAGATGGTAGGGTAATCAGTGCTCATGGTGGTGGTTTTCTGCAGGAAAATGGTTATTTTTACTGGTTTGGTGAAAACCGCCATGGGGAAAAACTTATTTCCTGTTACCGATCTAAAAATCTAGTTGATTGGGAGTTCTGTAATGATGTTGTGACAATGGACACTCATCCCGAACTAAATCCGTCGAATACAGAACGACCGAAAGTGATTTTCAATGACAATACAGGTCAATACATCATGTGGTTACACTGGGAGAATGGCATTCATTATGGGGAAGCCCGTTGTGCAGTTTTGGTTAGTGATACGGTAGATGGTGATTACACATATCTCCGTAGTTTTCGACCGTTAGGTCATATGTCACGGGACTGCACCCTTTTCAAAGACGAAGATGGTACAGCTTATTTCCTTTCTGCTGCCCGAGAGAATGCCGATCTCCATGTATATCGGCTGACAGATGATTACCTCGATATTGCAGCTTTGGAAAAGATTCTTTGGCCAGGTCAGAAACGGGAAGCGCCAGCATTAATGAAGCGGGGACAGTATTACTTTCTCGTGACCTCAGGTTGTACAGGTTGGGAGCCAAATCAAGGAAAGTATGCTTATGCAACGAGCATCACAGGAGAATGGTCTGAGATGTTTGATCTTGGGACACCGACTACTTTTGATACGCAACCGACATTCATTATTCCTATTCATGGTACAACCAAGACAACCTATTTGTATGTGGGGGATCGCTGGGATCCTAGTGATTACCATAATTCTACATACGTGTTTCTGCCTCTTGAGTTTCCTACGGACACCTCAATGAGACTTAATTGGGCCAGTACTGTTCGCATTGAGATTGAGACAGGAGTAGTAGAAGCAGATGTTAGGGAGAGCGACTTGTATCGACTGCAGATCAATATGCTCTATCTCCGTGGGGAGGGCGACCAAGTTAAGGCTAGCCGCCTCTCGTACGCAGACAAAAATCAGTTGTGGGAAGTAGAATATACTTCACCTGTGACTGCTAGAATTAAACATCATTTAACAGGTAGATACCTTCAGCCAAAGGACGGCAGCCCAGCTGATGAAAGTGAGATCGTGTTGGGGGATGCTGTAGATCATCCCATGCAGGAATGGTCCATGGTAGACACAGGGCAGGGATATGTCAAGTTAAGAAACTGCCACAGTGGTAAAGCCATGAAGTTGGTGCGCGGTAGCAATGAGCCGCTCTTTCAAGCGGAAATGGATCCGAGGAAACATGGTCGATGGGATGAACAAGCATTTCTGTTAGCAAAAGTCTTCGAGTAAAGGGCAAATTCTTTGAGATGAGAGGGTGACCGAAGTTGACGTTGCGGAAAACGCAGTTGGCTGTTATGGCTCTTTTCGTCATATTCCTTAATACAAGTATGGGCGTCAGTGCGTCCCAAGGCGATCTTTCGTATTTCCAATATCTAGACCAGTATGGAGAAATGCCAACTCCGGATGCTGAATACGTCATTATGGGGGGCGCTTTCAGCTGTGGAGAGAACGTGGAGGTAGTTTCTGAATATGGAGATCGCTCCGGGCTGTTCGTAGCGACTGGCGAAACGGGTTTCGTGGAATGGGAAATTGAAGTTGAGCAGGCTGGAATGTACAATATTGAGGTTTGCTACCACCCTCTTCCTGGCAAGAGTATCTCTATAGAGCGGGAACTGTGGATTAATGGTGCTCGACCCTTTAGTGAAGTGGAGTACCTAGTTTTTCCCCGCATATGGACTGATGGTGGACCAGTATTAGTAGACCGTAATGGTAATGAGATCCGACCTCGTCAAGTTGAAGCACCTCAGTGGGAAACAGTGCTTTTTAAGGATTCCCTCGGTTACATAACAGAGCCTTATCAGTTCTTTCTTAATGCTGGTGTCAATCGCATTCGTTTGATCTCTCAAGCAGAGCCAGCGTTGATCGGACAGCTGAGGGTATTTCAAGCAGAGAAGCCGCCGACTTATGAAACGGTGAAAAAGCACTACGAAACTAACCAATATGAACCAGCATCAGATGTGTTTGTCAAGATCCAAGGGGAAGAGGCTGTTCTAAAATCTGATCCTACGCTGTTTGGCGTGTTCGACCAAGGTGATCCTACTCTTGAACCTTATCATCCGGTGGAAATTCGCATCAATTCCATTGGGGGGCATCGCTGGGCTCAGGCCAGTCAATGGATTACGTGGAGGTTCAGTGTACCTCAGTCTGGACTATACAAAATTGCTATTAAAGGGAAACAGGATCAGCTGCGGGGATTTTATTCCAGTCGCAAATTATGTATTGATGGCCGAGTCCCATTTCGAGAGGTCGAGGTAATCTCCTTTCCTTATTCAACCAGTTATCATATGAACGTCTTGACTCATAGAGAGACCGGTGAAGAGTATCTCTTCTACCTAGAAGAAGGTGAGCATGAACTCACACTAGAGGTAGTTCTAGGAGACTTAGTAGACTTCATTCAAGAGGCCAAGGATAATCTATATAAACTGACTTCTATTTACAGACAGATTATTATGATTACTTCACCCAATCCAGATACTCTTCGCAGTTATCGATTGGAGCGCCAGATCCCCGATTTAATTGAGAACCTAGAGGAATTATTAACTAGCTTCAAAGATATTCAGACTCATTTTGAAGAGTACACAGAACAAACTGGGGGTCATGGTGTCATACTCAATACTATAGTCTTTATGCTGGATAGAATGATTGATCGACCAGACCGCATCCCCAGTCTGTTGGGTGAGTTTCGGGATAACATTGGAGCCCTTGGAGAATGGATTACTAATACAGAGTCACAGCCACTGCAGATTGACTACATTATAGTGGCTTCTCCAGAGCAGGTAATGCCCAGAGCGACGGCTACGAGGCGGCAGTCACTGCTCCATGAGATTCAAGCGTATATTGGAACATATACCCACGATTTCACCGAGATTGGCGATTTAGACACAGGAGACGATCAGGAAAGGGAAGGGGATCCCTTGACCGTTTGGATCGGGCTTGGTAGAGATCAGGCTCAAGTTCTAAAACAGATGACTCAAGAGTCTTTTACACCCCAAACGGGCATTCCAGTGAAACTACAGCTCATTACAGATATGAGCGGTCTGATGGTACCTGCGATTTTAGCTGGTACAGCCCCTGATGTGGCGATTGGGGCAGCTAGTATGGATTTAGCTTTTCGAGGAGCCATTGCAGATCTCACCCAGTTTCCTGATTTTCCTGAGGTTGCAGAACGTTTTAGTAAGAGCGCCTTTGTACCTTTTCGTTTTCGAGATAGTGTGTACGCCTTACCAGAAACACAAACATTCCCTGTATTGTTTTATCGCAAGGATATTCTGGAAGAACTTGGCTTGGAAATACCCCAGACTTGGGATGAGGTTAAAGAAATTATTCCACTGCTCCAAAGAAATAACATGGAATTTGGGATCACTGGACTCACGGGGGGATCCATGCCTAACCTAAACACATTCCTGATGTTTTTGTATCAAAAGGGAGTGGCTATTTTTAAAGAAGATTGTCTGGCTACGAATCTCGACTCTCGAGCAGTAGCTTTTACCTTCAAGCAGATGACAGAGTTCTTTACGCTCTACAACATTCCGTTAGAGTATAACATTGCCAATCGTTTCCGTCTGGGAGAAATGCCCTTAGTAGTGACAGATTACGGTTTGTACAATACTTTGAATGTTTTTGCACCAGAACTGCGCGGTCAGTGGGGTTTTACTGTGGTACCTGGAACCAGAGAGCCTTCTGGTGACATCAATCGAACAGTACCCATTACTGCTGGAAGTGGCACAACGGCCAATCCAGTTGGTACAACTGGTGCAATCATTTTACAAGGATCGGAGAAAAAGGAAGAAGCATGGGAATTTCTCAAATGGTGGACAAGCAAAGACGTCCAAGTAGCTTTCGGCAGAGAACTGGAGAGTTTAATGGGGAGTGCAGCTCGATATGCTAGTGCTAATAAAGAGGCAGTGATGGAGCTTCCGTGGCGGCCTCATGAACTTAAGGTTCTGCTTAAACAGTGGGAATGGGCAGAAGGGGTGCCGCCAGTTTTAGGAGGGTACTATGTCACGCGCCAGTTTGACTGGCTGTTTCGAGCAATCGTCCTCGATCATGAACCACTCTGGGAATCGATTCAGGACTACGATGAAGCAGCTAACAAAGAAATCTATCGCAAAAGAGTTGAATTTGGTTATGAAACAGATCTTAATAACCTAGATAAGCGTTGGGTGGATGCGTACTGGGACCAATACACACATGTTTATCGACTGGATTTGACAGACGATGAGTTACGGGAATATGGGTTAATCGAATGATACTTTTTAGGGAGGTAGAGTCATGAAAGCAATAGGGTCTCCCATAGGCGTCCAGAAACCAAGCATATGGAGTCGAGTGAAGGCAGAATGGAATCGTTCAAAGACTTCGTACCTATTCATTGCTCCGTTTCTGATTTTGTTTACAGTGTTCACCGTCGTTCCGGTAGTACTATCGATAGTACTGAGTTTCACATATTTCAATACTCTCCAGCCACCTCAGTGGGTGGGTCTCGACAATTATATCCGCCTGTTTCTGGATGACGATGTGTTTCAGATTGCGGTCAAGAATACATTTATCTTCGCGGCAATTACAGGTCCATTAAGTTATATGCTCTGTTTCTTTTTCGCATGGTTGATCAATGAACTGCGTCCTTTTGCACGGGCCGTTCTAACACTGCTGTTTTATGCGCCTTCTATTTCTGGAAATGCGTATATGATATGGCTGATCATGTTTAGCGGAGACATGTACGGCTATGTAAATGGTATTCTCCTTAATTGGGGTATTATTGATCAGCCCATACAGTGGTTGATTGAACCTGACTATATGATGCCAATTGTGATTTTGGTTACCCTGTGGATGAGTCTGGGAACAAGTTTCTTAGTTTTCATTGCCGGTCTTCAGGGAATTGATCACACGTTGTATGAAGCAGGGGCTATAGATGGGGTAAGAAATCGGTGGCAGGAGCTTTGGTATATTACTCTGCCAAGTATGAAAGGTTACCTCATGTTTGGGGCTATATTGACTATTACAAACTCTTTTGCCGCAGCAGGTCAAATTACCGCTTTGGTAGGGTATCCAAGTACTGATTATGCAGTTCATACAGTCATGCAGCATCTCCAAGATTATGGAAATATTCGTTTTGAGATGGGTTACGCTTCTACGATTGCGGTAGTGTTGTTTATCACCATGGTTGGTGCGCAGAAAATCGTCCAGAAGCTCCTAGATAAACTTGGTAGATAGGGATGATGGGGAGGTTAACGATGTGAAACAGAAAATTTACCGTCACCGATTAAATAGAGGTGTGGCTGGCGATATTGTTACCTTGATTTTCCTAAGTGCAGGGGCCATTTTTACTGCCCTGCCTCTAATATTTGCAATTAGCAATGCCTTTAAGCCATTGAATGAGTTGTTCTTGTTTCCACCGCAGTTTTTTGTGAGAAACCCTACTCTTCAGAATTTCACAGATCTGTTTACATTGATGAGGCAGTCGTGGATTCCCATGTCACGTTATATTACCAATTCCCTATTTATTGTGATTATGGGGATGGCCGGCAATTTGTTTTTCGGCTCATTGGCAGCTTATGCCTTGTCCAAACATGATTTTTTTGGTCGGAATTTTGTTAACAGGATGATTGTGCTCTCTCTCATGTTTGCACCAGCTGTGGTGAGAATCCCTAACTATCTGACCATTGCTTTCTTGGGTTGGATTGATACTTATTGGGCTGTTATTGTTCCTGCTTGGGCCAGCACTTTGGGTTTGTATTTGCTAAAAAACTTTATGGATGCCATGGTGCCCGACAGCCTGTTAGAGTCAGCACGCCTAGATGGAGCCTCCGAATTTACTATCTATTGGCGAATTGTCATGCCTATAGTAAAGCCTGCTTGGTTAACTTTGATAATTCTTTCGTTTCAACAGCTGTGGTCTGTAACAGGCGGTGAGTTCATTTATACAGAAACATATAAGACACTCCCCTACGCTTTTGATCAAATCGTTCGTGGTGGGATTGCCCGTCAGGGCGTAGGTTCGGCCGCAGCCTTAATTATGATGTCTGTACCGATTGTAGTATTTATTGTTAACCAAAGTCAAATTGTGGAGACGATGGGGACGTCAGGGATCAAGTAAAGGGGGGAGCTGTAACCATGAGGAGATTAGGTTCGATTTCCGGTGCTTCGAAGAAGAGCTGGCTGTGTGTTCTTGCGTTGTTTTTTATTAGCGGTATGATCTTTTCGGTCAGTGCAAGTGAACAGCCATATCAAAGTTATATCTTTAATCAATGGGGTGATCCTGTTCCTACACCCATTCCGTATGAACCAGTTGAAGTGATTAGTGGTGAACAATTGGGCATTGGCGCGTTCAACAATCCCCAAGATCTGTTTGTAGATGATGCAGGCAATATATATGTGGTGGACACGAAAAACAATCGCATTGTTCACTTAGATAGAGACTTCACTCTGCTTAGAGTGATTACTGAATTTGAGCTAGCGGGTGTGACAGAGACCTTCAACGGACCCAGCGGAATTTTCGTTGATGAGCAGGGAACTATGTTTATTGCAGATACAGATAATGAGCGGGTGGTGCAGCTTGATTCTGCTGGTAGTCTAGAGAGAATTATTACCTTTTCCAAACCAGAAGGTTTGAACATTGAGTTTACCCAGTTCCTCCCTTCGAAACTTGTTGTAGATCCTGTTGGTCGTATATTTGTTGCAGCTCGTAATGTTTTTGATGGGCTTATGGAATTCAATGTGGATGGGGAATTTATGGGTTTTGTTGGTGCGCCAGCAGTTCGACCTAGTGTGTATGACTTGTTTTGGAACCGATTTGCCACGAAAGAGCAGCGGGAAAGACGTTCGCTGTTTTTGCCTATTGAATATACGAATGTAACGCTGGATAGTGTGGGTTTTATTTATGCTGTAGCAAAGGACGAAGTTAGAAGACTGAATCCGACTGGACTCGATGTACTGCAAAGGGAAGGGCAGTGGCCTATTGTTGGTGACATACAACCTCCTGCCGATGTGAATGATTCTTTCTTCAGGGATATTACTGTAAGTCGAAATGGTATTTATCACGTACTGGATTCAGAAAGGGGGCGGGTGTTTACCTACGATGATCGGGGAAATCTCCTGTATGTGTTTGGTTCTAAAGGGGCTAATATAGGCAGTTTTAGTAGAGCTAGATCCATCGCTAATTATGGAGAACGTCTATTTGTCCTCGACGAGCAGCGGGGTCAGATTACAGTATTCGATCCTACGGAATACGCTCGTCTGATTCACTTGGCGAACCATCATTATATGCTGGGCAATTTTGCCGAATCTAACGAGGCTTGGAATAAGGTCTTAGTTCTAAACAACCACTTCCCCTTAGCCTATGATGGTTTGGGAATGGCTCATATTCGGCAGAGAGACTATGCCAGCGCTATGGAGTATTTCCGTCTAGCTAACAATCGAGAGTATTATTCTAAAGCCTACGCTCATTATCGCAAAGATGTGATAGAACGGAACTTTTTGTGGATTTTGCTGGGATTGACAGCCCTTATTACCGCTATCGTTTTCTGGATTAAGTGGCGAAACAAACGGCCGCAGCAGGCGGCAATCTATGACAGTTCGGCGGTCCACGGTTGGCGGCGGTTTTTTGGAGGGCTTCGCTATGCTCTCCATGTTGTGGTGCATCCTTTCGATGGCTTTTGGGATCTAAAGTACGAAGAGAGAGGTAATCTGCCTGCAGCCACCACTATCCTGCTGCTCGCCAGTCTGAGCCTGGTGTTTCTCAAGCAGTATACGGGCTATCTGTTCAACTATCGTGATGTAACTGAGATCAACATCCTAAGTGAAGTTGTCACTTCTGTAGTAACGTTCCTATTATGGGTCGTTATCAATTGGGCCTTAACCACACTTATGGAAGGGAAAGGAACGTTTTTGGACATCTATACTGCCACAGCGTATGCCTTAACCCCTCTGATTTTAATCAATTTTCCTATTACTATTTGGAGCAACTACATGATCCTCAACGAAGGTGCATATTACTATTTCTTCTATGGACTAGGAATTGTCTGGTCAGGATTGTTGGTATTCTTCGGAACGCAAGTTACTCATCACTATACACCGGGTAAGACATTGTGGACATGCGTACTCAATCTAGTGGGAATGGGTGTTGTGGTTTTCTTAGGTCTCTTGTTTGTAAATATGTTCAGTATGTTAGCAGAATATGCCACAACCGTCTATCGCGAAATTGTATATCGGCTTTAGTGGGGGGAAATCACATGAGAAAGCTGCGTATTATTACCGTTTTATTCCTGTCTCTGTTCTTGTTGTCTACCATGGTAGGTCATGCTGGTAGTGATTCCCATGAGGTTCTTGATAGTATGGAAGTGGCTGCAGAGAATGAATATTTAGTTCTATACCTTAATCCTAAGACTTCAGAGATTGCTGTTTATGATAAGGAAACTGAACAAATATGGTTTTCTAATCCATATGATTGGGAGAATTTGGAGAAAGCAGCCCGTGGCACCGCAAAAGAACAGCTTGGTGCACAGTTTATCATTACCTATGATCGACCAGATCGGCGAAATAGGGAAGCAAACAATTATTCGGAAAGTATTGCTCTAAATCTGTTTGAAGTAGTGGAAATCGACAATGGGATAAGAGTGGAGTATTCGTTGGGTAGAAAGTGGGCCGATGAGGATTATCTGCCCCTTATGATTGAACAAACTCGATTTGAGGAACTTGTCTTAAATCATTTGCCTTCCAGCGCTGTTCGGAATTTCACTCAACGCTATCACTTAGTTTGTCTAAAGGAGTACGCGGAGGGTGCCCGCCTAGAGCTTCAAGGAATGAACATGGATAGACTACTTGGCGATTATGAGTTTGTTGTTATGGATGACAGATCCGCTAATTTGGAGACTCAAATACAAGAGGTACGAGCCAGCTTGTCTAGAGCAGCAGATGATGAAAAAGAAGACCTTGAGAGTCAATTGGTTCGGTTGGAAGGACAGCTAAACAGTCATCGTTCTCAGATTTTGTGGGATCTCTTGGATATGGTGGTTAAGAATAATGGGAACCTTGAGAGCTTAGATCAAGTTCAGTTAAGTCATCTAGAGCAGTTAGTCGATACTCCTACCTATGTCTTAGGACGGGTACCTGTTTTTGCACGTACTGCTCTCATCGAAGCTATCAAGACAACGGACTATGGGCCAGACCAGGCCAGTCAAGACCGAGTAGCAAATAATCTTGATCCCATTCAGGAAAACATTGAGACTTTCTTTGTGCCTTTGGAATATCGTTTAGAGGGAAAAAGCCTTGTTGCTCATATTCCGGTGGGCGAGATAGAATACCCTCTTAATGTCCTAGATAATCAAGGTAAGAGTCACACCTATCCACTGCACACGATCAGTCTGTTACCTTATTTAGGAGCAGCCCATGAAGGTCAGGATGGATATATCTTTATTCCAGATGGCTCTGGTGCTCTAATTCACTTGAACAGCCCATCGTATACGTTGGGGTATCTGGGGAATCCCATTTATGGTCGAGATCTTACAGGAGACAACAGCCCCCAGCTGCTGATCAATCCGCAGCAGACGTATATGCCGGTTTACGGAATGAAAGTTGAAGACACAGCGTTTCTTGCAATTATTGAACAGGGAGAAGCTCTTGCTAGGATTAATGCGAATAAAGCGGGGTTTGCCAATTCATTTCATTCAGTTTTCCCTCGTTTCAATGTTATGCCCATGACTAACCTTTCGTTAGGTCCTATTGGTGATGTTAATGTATACCAAAAACGCATTTATCAAGGTGATATTCAGGTTCGATACTACTTTCTTACAGGGGCTGATGCAGATTACGTAGGTATGGCAAAAGCTTATCAAGAGTATTTGGTTGAAAAATATGAGCTGAAGCCCATTGATGGAGAAGAACCGCTGCCATTTTACTTAAGTATTGTAGGAAATATCGTTCGGAACGAACCGGTTGTAGGAATTCCAAGAGAAAGGGTCCGTTCACTTACAACATTTAAGCAGACAGAAGAGATTGTGGCCCAGTTACTTGCGGGCAATGTAGGGAATATTAAGGTCCGGTACAGCGGATGGCTGCAGGGTGGACCTGAACATCTTTTCCCAACAGCGGTGCAGTTTGAGAAGTCTGCAGGTGGTGAGAGTGAGTTTGTTGAGTTAACCAATTGGTTAGAGAAAAAGGGAGTCGAGTTTTTCCCTCAAGTGGATTTTCTAATAGTCCATAAGAATACGGTGTTGGATGATTTCAGCCCGCGAAAAGATGGTGCACAATTTTTCAACAACCGTCCAAAACGACTTCGAACGTATGATATTGCCTTTGGTGTAGGAGAAGACACGGAAAGCTACATCTTGTCACCTCGAAGTTTAGGTCGGGTCATAGAGTCGTTCCTAGAGAGCTACAGTCAGTATGGGGTCAAGGGACTGGCCTTCAATGACTTGGGTAAGTATGTAAATTCAGATTTCCGCAATAAGCCAGAGGAGGTCACCGATCGGCAGCAGTCTGCTCAGCTCATTGAAGAGCAGATGGCGTTAGTTGAGTCAGAAGGATGGGAAATCATGGTTGAAGGAGGAAATGCCTTAGTATACCCATACGTCAAACACATCGTCGGTGTTCCCTTTGAAAATTCTCAACATGAGATTTTCGATGAATGGGTGCCGTTTTACCAATTAGCACTACACGGCTATATGAATTACAGTGGTAGACCACTAAACCTTGCTGCAGATTACAAGAAAACGCTGCTGCAGAGCATTTCCGTTGGTGCAGGGTTGCACTTTCAGTGGGCGTTCGAGAACACGCATTTAATTAACAATAGTCGGTACAATTCTTTGTACGCACTAAATTACAGTGATTGGATTGACCAGGCTGTTCAGGATTATGAGCGGGCCAATACTATACTAGAGCATGTGCGTGGAGCAGAGATCGTCGATTACTTCAAACTCACTGACGATTGGCATATTACTGTTTACGATAATGGTTTCAGTATAGGTGTAGATTACGCAAAATCTTCTGTGACTGTTTATGAACGAGGAGCTGCACCTGTTGTATTTGAATTTTAGGGAGGGTTCGTAATGAAGAGGTTCAGGATTGGACTAACGAAGAAGAAGGACCTAACCGGCCTACTCTATATTTCGCCATTTCTTGTGGGATTTCTGGTCTTTTTCTTGATACCCATGGTCCAAGCTGTCGTCTTTAGCTTTAGTGAGCTAAAAATCGTGCCCACTGGTTATACAACGACATTCGTCGGTTTGGAGAACTACCGTAAGATATTATTTGTCGATCCAGACTTCGTCCCCATTTTCGTAGATACTATCATTAATACGATTGTCAACATTCCGGCAATTCTCATTTTCTCCTTTTTCATTGCCATGGTTCTGAATCAGGAGTTCTTCGGGAGGTCCTTTGTACGAATGGTTTTCTTCCTACCGGTGATTTTGTCTGCCGGTGTCATCATTAAGATGGAAATGAACGACATAATGAATCAGGCTATGGTACAAGAAGCTTCCTTTATGCTTGGGGGAGAACAGTTTCTCAACTTGCTGCTGCAGTTACGTCTGCCACCAGGGTTCATTCGATACATAGTGGCTGTAGTAAATCGCATTCCTTTAGTGATTGAAGCAAGCGCTATTCCAATTCTAATCTTCCTTGCTGGACTGCAATCTGTACCCGTTGACTTATATGAAGCAGCAGACGTAGAGGGGATTACAGCTTGGGAAAAATTTTGGATGATTACCTTTCCGTTGGTTAGCCCAATGATCTTGACAAACACAATTTACATTATTATTGATTCCTTTACGTCTTATCGTAACGAAATGGTGGTGTTTATTGGGGAAAACGCATGGAGCAGAGGGGGATACGGGGTAAGTGTATCCATGTCTATGCTGTATTTCCTAGCCATTGCGGTGATTCTAGGAATTATCGTGGCCATTCTATCCAAGCGTGTTATTTACATTAAATAGATAATAAGGAGGGGACCCACATGGGTGTTGCCTATAAACATAAGACGCGGCAGGTTGGCAGCATTAAGCGGGCTATTGTTTTGAACAAACTTGGGAAATGGGGCTGGAGATTCGTTAGAACCGTTTTATTGGCCGGTCTCTGTTTTATGATTCTCTACCCTCTGATTGTGAAATTTACGTCGTCAATTATGCATGTGGACGATATGTTCGATTCGTCAGTACGTTTTATACCGCGGAACATTACTTTAGAACAGTACCGTATAGCTTGGGAATGGATGAAGTATCCGAGGGTGTTTCTTAATAGTTTAGGACTTACTCTCACGGTGAGTGTATTACAGCTCGTCTCTTGTACTATTGTAGGTTACGGTTTTGGACGGTTTAATTTCCCTGGTCGCAATATTGCTTTTGGACTGGTCTTGTTGACCCTAGTAGTGCCTCCCGAAATGGTTATGATTCCGCAGTTTCTCAATTTCAGATTTTTTAACCCATTTGGGATACTTCCAGAACCAGGGGTTAATCTGTTGGGGTCCTATTGGCCCTTTATTCTAACATCCATTACAACTATGGGACTGAAAAACGGGTTATTCATCTACATTATGACCCAATTCTTTAAGGGGATGCCAGATAGTATAGAAGAGGCAGCTTATATTGACGGGGCAAGTTCGTTCCAAACATTTTTACGAATTATGCTGCCAGGGGCAAAACCAGCCTTAGTTGTTGTATTTCTGTTTTCCTTTGTCTGGCAGTGGAACGACTTGTTCTATCTCAATCTGTATATTCGCTCCGGAGATGGCTTCTTATCCTTAGCACTTCAGTCGTTTGCCGCTCGGTTTGTAAGCAACAGTCCTCTCGCGGCCAACTATCCGTGGCAGTATACATCATTACTTAATAATGCAGGTATGATGCTGTTTATGGCTCCCCTACTGGTCCTGTTCTTATTCATGCAGAGACACTTTGTAGAAAGTATTGAGAGAACTGGTTTAGTAGGTTAGCATACGATTTAAGTCAGTGAGGGGGGGTTTTATGTAGGAGCTTTCGAATGGTGGGCAATTGATCTAAGAATTTCGCAAAGGAGGATTTTAGGTGAGAAAGACATTTGGAATTGGGCTATTAGCAGTGTGTCTAGTATTTGCAGGCTTAGGTTTTGCTGTACAGGCAAAGACGTATGACTTTGAGGGTCGGACGGTTCGGATTGTGACTCATGACATGACTAAGGATGGTCTGTGGGGCGATCCCGCAAGTCGTGCCCATTTTGAAGAAGTGGAGCGCAGATTTAACGCTAAAATCGAAATCGTAGCCATGCACTATGATGATGGTTCTATTATTGAAGACCTTCAGCAAGGGCTCTTGGCTGGAACCGCAGATGGTGTCTATTATGTAAAGGTGGGCGAAGCCTATCAGTATGCTAATGAAGGCTTTTTCGCTCCTTTGACAGACCTAGATATAGAACCCGGCCTTTTCGAGCAGTATATTGATCCTGAACTCCTTACCTATCGTGGAGAAAAGTACTTTTTCTCCCCGACAACCGCGAATGTGACGCAGCTTGCAACTCGTGGTCGTGCTCAACAACCAGACTTTGAGGGAATCATATGGAACAAAACCAAATTTGAAGAACTTGGTTTACCTAATCTCTATGAGTTAGTGGAGAACGGTGAATGGACATGGGATAAGTTCAAGGAAATTGCTG
Organism: Bacillota bacterium; assembly: GCA_012798695.1. Classification (GTDB taxonomy): domain Bacteria; phylum Bacillota; class Limnochordia; order DTU087; family DTU087; genus JAAZMR01. The sequence continues at coordinate 16,019 of JAAZMR010000009.1, forward strand.
TTGCAGCAACACGAGACACAGATGGTGACGGTGAAACCGATTTATGGGGTTACGCTCCTTATGCTTCTCCTTGGGGTTTCCCGCGGGCACACAACTGGCTTATTACCAACGGTGCCGACGTTACCAGAGTTGATGAAGACGGTCGTGTAGTTTTTGCTTTGGACGAACCCGCTGCGCTAGAGGCTTTAAACTTCTATCAAGAACTAGAATTGTTAGGTGTTGTATATACTGATCAACCTGGTTACCAAGCGATTGTCAATGACAAAGTGGTAATGGCTATCTGCCGACCATGGACTCTCTACATCATTGAAGACTTTGAGGATGATTTGGGATACGTACCTATTCCTAAGGGTCCTCGGATGGATGAGTATGTGGCTCCTTCCGTCTCTGGTGGGCTCTACGCCATGGCTATTCCTGCAACGACTAAGGAAGATCCAGCCGCTTTAGTCGCTTTGGCGCAGGCACTCCACTACGACTCTCGTGAATACCTCGATTTTGACAGTGTTGATATGCTGTATGAAGATTCTTGGGGTATGATTGTCCGAGACTACGAATCGCTTCAGTGGCTGATTCATGGTGTTATGAACACTAAGATTCTTAAGTATGAAGTACCAGAGTTCATCGGGACAGATTTCTTCAATACATGGAATGAATATAACGTTAGGATTCTCGAAGGTGAAAGTCCTGCTAGTGTTGTAGCCTCGTTCAAGGATGCGGCTCAAGCAAAGCTGGATGAGATGTTTAATCAGTAAGCTGTGCTGGAGAGAGTGCCGGTTACATCCGGCACTCTAGACCATGGTTCCTTTGACTTTTGACTGCGTGTACAAAGGGAAGGGGTTATCATGAACAAACAGTGTTGGACTACTGTCTGTTTTGCTATGTGTATGGTGTTATCTTTGAGTGCTGTCCAAATTGTTCAAGGAGGCGAGGTCGTGTCAAAACCACGTCCCTTACAGAATGATGAAGCTTGGGAAGTTGTGTTTTTTGACGATTTTGACGGTCCTCTCGACTTGACAAAATGGAGTTACAACTATCCGTGGGGACCTACGCACAATCATCGTGCTTATATGTCTCCTGAAAACGTGATCGTAGAAAATGGATTGCTCCGTTTAAAAGCAGAAAATAAGCGCCACCCTGATGCTCCTGATACGATTGTCCATGGTGGAGAGACCTATAGTTTGGATTTCACATCAGGCGTTGTTACCACAAAGGACAAATTCGAGTTTACTCATGGCTACGTGGAAGCGAGAATTCGTGTTCCAAGTGGAAATGGCTTCTGGCCGGCGTTTTGGACCTTGAACAGCGAGGGTGGGTGGCCACCCGAGATTGATATCATGGAGATCTTGACTAAGGAACCTGATGTTTTACACACAAACTATCACTACGGGCCATCTTGGGACAACAAGAGTTCATTTTACCAAAAGATTCGGCTGTTTGATTTCACTGAGGATTTTAACACGTTTGCAGTGAAATGGACAGAATCGGACATGACATGGTATGTCAATGATGTCATGATTGGAAGTAAGTTCTTTGATCGAAAATGGATTGCTCAGTCGAAAGACAACTATATTTTAATCAACTTAGCGGTTGGTGGTTGGGGCGGCGATCCTGATGAATCCACTCAATGGCCAGCCTATTACGATGTAGATTGGGTTCGTGTATGGCAGAAAAGGAAAGGGGAGGTAGAGTAATGCAGAAGAGACTATGGTTAACAGCGGTAGTTGGTCTGATTCTTGCATTAGCGGCCTGCACAGTGTGGGCGAACGATGCTTGGATCTCTGTACCTTATACTGATGAAAGTGTGGAATATGATGGTTTTTGGCGAGTGGTGGACAATCCTGCCGCTCTTGGTGGGAGTGAATTGATGGGCAGTCGCACTCTCAACTCGTATGTTGAGTTTTCTTTCACTGGATCGGGAGTGCGTTGGTTGGGCACAAAGTCTCCGGCCATGGGTTATGCTTCTGTCTATCTTAATGGAGAACTAGTAGCGACTCAGGTAGATGGTTATAGCCCAGATGCTCAGAACCAAGCAGTGATCTACGCCATAGAGGATCTTGAAGAAGGTTCATATGTTTTGAGAATTGTACCAGAAGAAGCTAAGAGCGAAGCCGCTGCTATGAGCTTTGTTGCAGTAAATGGTTTCCAGTACATCCCTACGCTGGAGGATGCGATTGCCATTGGTACCGATGCAATTGATCTGCCTATTGGCTGTTTGGGACTGCACGATCCTGTTGGTCGATACTATCCTGAACAAGCTGTTGCATTATTGGAAGTAGCTTTGGAGAATGGGCGCGCTAAGTTAAATTCGAACAATCCAGTGGAGAAATTAGAGGCAATTGGTGAGATTAATCGACGAGCAGCAGAGCTAAAAGAGTCTGTTGTTGTAGTAAACATTCCTGATCAGTCAGGGAACGGGCGAGTGGGCACTATTGAAGGGGGTCCAGTTTGGATCGAAGGACCTATTGGGAGAGCCCTAGCCTTTAATGGTGCTGGTGATGCTGTACGAGTTGATAATATATCGGTCTCTGATACCAGCTCCATTGAGTTTTGGCTCCAAATGCCTGAAGCTGTCTCAGGTGGCTGGCAGAATATTCTGGGTGTGCGTGGTGCAAACACAGATCGTTCGCCAGGCATATGGCATCAAGGAGATGGCGATTTCCAAACCATCCAACTCAGTACCCAGCCAAATTGGAAGGGCTTTAATCACATGGGGCCAGAAGGGGAAGGTACTAAGTTTGATCCTGATCAGTGGTATCATATTGCCTTAGTTAAGAATGGTGCCTACTACACCTTATACGTTAACGCTGAGGAAATCATTACAGTGGAAACAGGTGAAGGCATGATTCCTGGCGAGTATTTATTACTAGGCGGACGTAATGTAAACATTGACGACCTGCGGGTTTGGGATCGAGTACGAGACCAGGTGGAAATTGCTGCAGACTATCAGGAACCACTCGTTGGTAATGAAGAAGGTCTCATTGGATATTGGACATTTGATACTGTAAGATAACGAACTTAAGCTGCTGAGATTTGTTCAACTCTTACAGATTTCAGCAGCTTTTCTCAGAAAACGGTGGTGTTTACAATGACGGTTCAACAAGAACGGGAATATTGGGTGCAGATGCTGGAACGGCTGTCCCGTCCTGTGTTGGAAAATCTTGCAG
>JAAZMR010000101.1 GCA_012798695.1 Bacillota bacterium
AGATGCCGGACGTATACTCTACCAAGGTCAAGAAGTTGAGGTCCCCAACCCCAAGGCTGCGCAAGACTTGGGAATAGCCATTATCCATCAAGAGCTGCACCTGATGCCCCACCTGACCGTAGCTCAGAATATTTTCATCGGACGAGAACCACGCAAAGAGCCCCGTTTTATTCTAGATGAAAAGCAGATTAATCAGAATGCCCAGGATCTGCTGGACATGATGCGTCTCGACTTAGATCCCAAAGCCCGAGTTGGAGATCTGACTGTGGCCAAACAGCAGATGGTAGAAATCGTCCGGGCTCTATCTTTTCGGTCAAAGGTACTAATCATGGACGAGCCTACATCCATGCTGACCGGTGCCGAGATTGATGAGCTGTTTCGCATTATTAGGGAACTGCGGGACAGGGGCGTAGGGATAGTGCACATTTCTCATCGCATGGAAGAACTTAAACAGATCTCCGATCGAGTTACAGTCATGCGTGATGGTCGATACATCGACACAGTTGATACCCACGCGGTTACCATTGACCAAATCATTAGCATGATGGTCGGTCAGGAAATCTACGAAACCGCTCGCAGCTTGCCTATAGAAGCGGAAAGCGAGGTTGCACTAGAGGTAAAGCACCTTACCCGCAGTGGCGTTATTCATGACATCAGCTTCCAGCTGCGCCAAGGGGAGATTCTCGGTTTTGCCGGCCTCGTCGGGGCCGGGCGAACCGAAGTGGCTAGAGCCATCTTTGGTGCTGACCCCGTTGATTCCGGAGAAATCTATGTTCATGGCCAGAGAGTGCATATTAGGACTCCCAATGATGCGGTCAGACACGGCATCGGCTATCTCTCCGAAGATCGCAGACGCTATGGTCTGATGCCAACTATGGATGTTGAGACCAACATCATTGCAGCTGCCTTGACGAGGTTCATGAGCCATCTGGGGTGGATAGACAAACTGCAAAGCCAGCTGGCTGCTCAAAGACAGGTAGATGATTTGCGTATCAAGACTCCTGGCTTACAACAGAGAATTAGATATCTTTCCGGTGGCAATCAGCAGAAAGCAGTCATGGGAAAATGGCTGGTGCGAGATTGTGACATATTGATTTGTGATGAACCAACCCGAGGTATCGACGTGGGGGCGAAGAGTGAGATCTATAGGCTTCTCAATAAACTGGCCGAAAGCGGCAAGGCTATTATCGTGATTTCATCAGAACTGCCTGAAATCCTGCGGATGAGCCATCGCATCATGGTAATGTGTGAAGGGCGTATTACAGGTGAGCTGATGGCAGCAGAGGCCACTCAAGAGCGTATCCTGCAATATGCCACTAAGCGTGCAAGTATTGCTCGACATTAAGACTAAATTGGGGGTAGTAGATATGCAGCCTGAACCAGCAGCCGCAGAAATGGAATTCACCGAAAGAGAATCCTTCTTCCGTTCCGATGCGGCGCAAAAGCTGCTGGCTTTTGCCAGCCTGATCGTCATGTTCATCGTCTTTTCGCTGGCCTCGCCAAACTTCGCACGCTTCACCAATATTGTGGGAATTCTACTTTCCACTGCAGTCAATGGTATTCTGGCCGTCGGTGTCTCGTTTATCATCATCACGGGCGGGATCGACCTATCCATCGGAACAGTCATGACTCTATCTGCGGTAATGGCCGGTGTTGTGATCACATTCTGGCAGCTGCCCATCTTCCTCGGCATCTTGGCTGGCATCGCCACCGGCGCCCTATGTGGCTGCATAAATGGCACAACCGTTGCAAAAATGAAGATTCCCCCCTTCATAGCCACCCTAGGCATGATGATGATCGCCAAAGGGCTGTCTCTGGTCATCTCTGGCACCAAACCAATATATTTTGTGGACACACCTGCTTTCCGCAAGATGGCCATGGGTACTGTCCTGGGTATTCCTAATGCGGTACTGATCTTCTTCTGCTCCGCCATTGTCGCCAGTCTCATTCTCACCAAAACCATACTGGGGAGATACACTTTCGCCTTGGGTAGTAATGAAGAAGCCGCCCGACTTTCGGGCATCAATGTCGATCGATGGAAAATCGGTGTTTATACCTTTGGAGGAATGTTTAGCGGCCTTGCCGGAATCATCATGGCCTCCCGCCTGAATTCGGCCCAGCCGGCTCTTGGCCAAGGCTATGAACTAGAAGCCATCGCTGCTGTAGTCATCGGCGGCACCTCCCTCAATGGTGGTGAGGGGTCCATCTTGGGCACAGTCATCGGTGCCTTTATCATGAGTGTGCTGACGAATGGCCTGCGCATTCTTTCCATCCCCCAGGAATGGCAAACTGTAGTAATCGGAGCCATTGTCATCTTGGCTGTCTATATGGATATTATACGGCGCCGGAGACGTTAGCTAATCCGAGATCTAACCAGGTATTGGGTCCCATGAGGGACTGAAATACAACATCAAAAGCAAGGAGGAATACTGGATGAACACCAAGAGAATCTTGATCAGTGTGTTGAGTGTAGTACTGATGGTAACCCTCTTTAGCTGTTTAGGCCAAGCCGAGGAGAAAATCTACATACCAGTGATATCCAAAGGATTCCAGCACCAGTTCTGGCAGGCAGTAAAACTCGGTGCAGAGCAAGCAGCGGCAGAATTGGGAGTAGAAATCACCTTCGAGGGACCCGAGACTGAAGCCCAGGTAGATAAACAGATCGATATGCTGCAGGCAGCTCTCAGCAAAAATCCAGATGCCATATGTCTGGCCGCCCTTGATAGTAAAGCAGTTATCCCCCTTCTGGAGCAGGCAGACGCAGCCAATATCCCTGTTGTCGGCTTTGACTCGGGCGTAGACAGTGATATTCCTGTCGCCACTGCTGCCACCGACAACATCGCGGCCGCCGCTCTCGCTGCGGACAAAATGGTAGAACTGATTGGCGGAGAAGGCGAAGTGGCTGTAATCGTCCATGACCAGACTAGCCGCACGGGTATTGACCGCCGTGATGGCTTCGTCAACCGCATCAAAGAAGCCCATCCCCTGGTCAAGATCGTAGATGTGCAATATGGAGGCGGAGACCACCTCCGATCTACCGACTTAGCCAAAGCCATTATAATGGCCCATCCCAACCTGAAAGGGTTCTTTGGCGCTAATGAGGGTTCTGCTATCGGAGTACTAAATGCTGTGATCGAGATGAACATGGAAGGCAAGATTGTGGTGATCGGTTATGACTCCGGTAAGCCACAGATGGATGCTATCCGCTCAGGCATCATGGCTGGTGCTGTAACCCAGAACCCGATCGGTATAGGATATGAAGCCGTCAAGGCCGCCTATCTGGCTGTTAAAGGAGAAAAACTCGAGCAAACCATCGATACCGGTTTCTATTGGTTCGATCAGGACAACATCGATGCCGATTATATTAAGCCTCTCTTGTACGACTAATCTACGGTATTGAGCAAGCAGCGGGTGGGCTCACAAGCCCACCCTTTCATTTATTTCCTCACTTCAACATTCGCTAACTTCTCATAGAACTGAATCAGCCCTCCATGATCCTCTTTAGCCTTACCATCGACCTTCAGAGCCTGCATAATCTCCAAAACCTGACTAGATAAGGGCAAGGGCACTCCCACAGTATGAGCTGTATCCAGTGCGTTCAGCAGATCCTTAATATGCAGCTCTATGCGGAAGCCTGGCTCAAAGTTGCCTTCCATGACCAGCGGCATTTTAGCATCCAAGACAGTACTGCCGGCCAACCCTCCTCGGATCGCCTGAAAAACCTTTTCTGGATCAGTACCCGCCTTGACAGCCAATACCATGGCCTCTGACATAGCCGCTATGTTCAAAGCCACAATGATCTGGTTCGCTAGCTTAGTGACATTGCCACTACCGATCTCCCCTACCAAGATGGCTGATGAACCCATATGCAGGAGAATATCTCTTACTTTGGCAAAGACATCCTGTGGGCCACCGACCATGATCGCCAGGGTCCCATCAATGGCTTTAGGTTCTCCACCACTTACAGGGGCATCGAGCATAACCACTCCCTGCTTGGCTAGCTCCTTGGCTATCTCTTGTGAAGCTATAGGAGAAATGGAACTCATATCGATCACAATAGTCCCCGGCTGGGCGCCTTCCGCCACTCCGTTTGCACCTAATACTACTTCCTTGACTTCTGGCGAATTGGGCAGCATGGTAATCACAATTTCGCTTTTTGTGGCAACATCTTTGCTGGAACGACCCGCCATTGCCCCACAATCTACCAGTTCCTCGACAGCCTCTTGGTTGATGTCATAGACTATCAGCGGGTATCCGGCTTTCAGCAAGTTCTTCGCCATAGGTTTGCCCATAATGCCGAGTCCAATGAATCCAATCGTTTGCATGATCTTTAGCCTCCCTGCTAGCCACTCTCCTAGTCTTGACTGTTACTGCCAACTACCCTATAATATAGGTAGTAAATAATACTTGGCATGAGATACCATCTAGGAATGTATGCTTTCTCCTTCCTATTACCTAACCCGCCGCAACCCCGGCGGGCTTTTTTTGTTTCTCTGATTCTCTGACCTACTCAATGAGGCCCATAGCCTTCCCTACAGTCTCAAAAGCCTTAATGCCATAATCAAGATCTTTCTGACTATGGCTGGCAGAGACCATGACCCGGATGCGAGCTTTGCCTCGAGGAACCGTTGGGAAACCGATAGATTGGGCAAAGACCTTTTCATTAAAGAGCCGGTGGCTAAACTCGGCTGCCTTCGCCGCTTCCCCGATCATGACTGGAGTAATGGGTGTCTCACTCTTCCCGATATCAAAGCCTAGTTCTTGCATGTGCTGTTTAAAATAACGGGCATTATCCCAGAGTTTGGTCACCAACTCATCATCATCGTCCAGGATCTTGACAGCTTCGATACAAGCTGCCACATCCGCCGGTGTGACCGCGGAGCTAAAGAGAAATGGCCGCCCCCGCTGGGACAGATACTCAATCAACTCTTTAGCTCCCGCTACATAGCCACCTACCACACCTAAGGCTTTGGAGAGTGTCCCTACTTCAACATCAACTCGGCCATGCAAACCAAAATGGTCTACTATACCCCGGCCATTAGAACCCAAAACTCCCTCTCCATGGGCATCGTCCACCATGGTCATCGCACCATATCGCTCAGCCAATTCGACAATGGCAGGCAGGGGTGCCAAATCCCCATCCATGCTGAAAACGCCATCAGTAATGATCAATTTCTTACCTGTTGTCGGCTCCTGCAGGCGTTCTTCCAGACTTTCCATATCACAGTGCTCATAGACCTTGATCCCAGCTCGGCTGAGCCTGCACCCATCGATAATACTGGCATGATTGAGGCTATCACTGTAGATGGTATCATCTTTACCCACCAATGCTCCAATCACAGCTAGATTAGCGGTAAAACCGGACTGAAAGGAGATCACGGCAGGCACCTGTTTGAACTTAGCTAAGGCAGCTTCTAGTTGCCGATGCAAGATCATGGTCCCTGCGATCGTCCTTACTGCTCCCGGTCCCACCCCATACTGCTCAATAGCCTTTCTAGCTGCTTGTTTTAGCCGTGGGTCCGCGGCCAATCCCAGATAATTATTAGAACAGAAATTGAGCATGGACTCACCATTGATCGTCACCCAAGCTCCCTGGGGGCCCTCCAATGTACGTATGGAATTATATAGTCCATCTTGCTTCAAAGACTCCAATTCTTCCTTGACAAAACTCAATGGCTTGCTCAACATGATTCGACACTCCTTCCTCATCTCACCTGGTCTTCAGACTGAGCGACTATTCCTGTTAAGGAATCAAGAGCACTTTTCCGCAACGGCCTGAGTTCATCAAGGCCATAGCTTCTTCATACTGCTCAAAACTGAACCTGTGAGTAATCACCGGGCTCACATCCAATCCAGCCGCCAAAGCTGCTTCCATCTGGAACCAGGTATCAAAGATGCGACGACCATTGATACCATATAGAGTAAGCTGCTTGAAGATCACTGCATCCAGGTTCATGTCCACCTGATCAGAGAAGATGCCTAATAACGATACCACTGCACCTTTTCGCAGTGCATCCAGACCACTGGCTAGTGCGGGGCGAGAGCCTGACATCTCCAGCAGTATGTCGGCACCAATTCCGGTTGCCCCGTGGACAATATCAGCTAGGTCCTCTTCTTGGGCATTCACCACATAATCAGCACCAAGCTTTTTGGCTAGGTTTATCCGGTAATCATTCACATCTGAGGCAAAAACGCGACGGGCCCCCGCCTGCCGAGCTAGGGCTATACAAAAGAGCCCAATGGGGCCACAACCCGTGATCACCACATTCTGCCCGGTAAGGCAATGTGTATAGGCAGCATGTACAGCATTACCCAATGGATCATGAACAGCTCCGATTGCCGGGTCACCATCTTCTGGCAGAGGCCAGACATTCTTCGCGTCGATCGCGGCATACTCCGCAAAAATGCCATCGACATCCACACCTAAGATCTTGACATCATCACAGATATGACCCTGCCCAGTCCGACAGTAATAACAACGCCCACAGGTAAAATGCCCTTCAGCGGTCACCAGCATCCCTGCTTGCAGACCGGTAACATCTGCACCTAACTGTACGATTCTGCCGGTAAACTCATGTCCCAGAATGCGAGGAGGCTGCACGCGGTTTGCAGACCAACTATTCCAATTGTAGATATGCAAATCCGTACCGCAAATAGCCGCCATCTCAATTTTGACCAATACTTGATCTGCCCTGATCTTGGGCACCTCTACCTGACACAGTTCGAGCCCCGGCCCCTTTACCTTCTTCTGTAGTGCTTTCATCATAGCCATTGGCCCCACCCCCATTGTTTGTTATGCCTATTAGGCTATATCCCCAAATCAATATCCTGGTAGTTATACCCTGCCATATGCAGCATGGCAGCATGCATTCTCTGAATATGCTTACGCATTAAAGCCTCTGCCCGGCTGCCATCTCCCTCTTCAATTGCAGCGAGAATCGCCAGATGCTCTTCATACATCACCCGAGCAGCTTCAGGCGAACGCCGTACATAGGCAGCATAGGCCCGGTTACAGAGTGGATCAACCAGGCTTTCCAGGACCCGTATCAGCCGCTTGTTCCGAACCATAGAGACCAACTTGTCATGGTGGGCCCGCTCTCTATGGTAGAATGCTTCAATAGTCTTGGTCTCTACCGCTTCCTTCACCATATCGAGACTATCCCTGAGTTCCTTGACATCCTCATAAGTCACAGAATAGGCTAGACGTCTGGCAACATATCCTTCCAGAACACTGCGAATTTCTGTAACATCCACTGCGTCCGAGAAATCATCTGCCTTAACCAGGGCACCTACCTTCGGTACCAGCTGGACTAAGCCTTCCTGCTCCAAGAGCCTGAGCGCATCCCTTACCGGTGAGCGACTTACATCGTATTGCCGGGCCAGTTCATTTTGGCTGAGTACTGTGCTCGGCGCAATCTCCCCCGATAGAATCGCCTGCTTTAGCTCCTGGTATATCCGTTCTGATTGCGGCACATTGTCACTACTAACATCTATGGTCAACCCGCCACCTCCCCACCCCGATGGTGAATAGCCCCTAACCCCTGGACTATCCGAGACTAAGAATACATCCCACATCCGGTTGCCCACGTCGGCCACTACTAGCCGCCAACACTGGTCTCCAGATCGTATACAGCTGAAATACTACTTGTATACAAGTTTCGGCGCTGAAATGATGTTTCCTTCTAATCAGCTCCACGAAAGAACATAATCAAAAAGGACTGTGTCAGTGTTTTCCCACACCACAGTCCTTCTCAGCGTCTGATATCGGAAGACTTTTCCACCTCGACTAGAAAATCCTATAGTGCTAACGTAGGATTCGTGTCACACCCCGGCCTGGATCCATCCTTTGATCTCTTCAATACTGGGCAATTTGCCCGAAACCACTACCTTTTCATCAATCACCAAAGCAGGTGTCATAAATACACCGTATTCCATGATCTCATTAACGTCAGTCACCTTCACAACCTCTGCTTCCACCCCAAGCTCAGCCAAGGCCGCCCGCACATTGGCTTCCGTCTCTTTGCACTTGGGACAACCTGTACCTAAGACTTTGATTATCATATGGCCACCCCCTCTATGCTTTTCCCTCTAACCGGCCGGTCCAGTACATCAAGTAACAGCAGCTAACCTTTCCCCAATGAGTCATCATCTGGCAGCAAGCTGCCAAGCCTCTCGTTTGATCTACAAGTGGCATATCAAACAACCTACGGTACCAGTAAGCCGAAAATCATGCCACTGATCGTGGCCATTAATACAACTAACGAGATAAAGGTCACCGTCTTGCGGGTACCCAAAACGCTGCGGATCACCAGCATGCTTGGCAGGCTGAGTGCTGGTCCAGATAAGAGCAGTGCCAGTGCTGGTCCCTGCCCCATGCCCGAGCCAATCAGGCCCTGAAGTATGGGTACTTCGGTCAAAGTGGCCATATACATGAAGGCACCCACAACTGAAGCAAGCAGGTTCGCCCTCAGCGAGTTTCCGCCCAACAAGCTCGCCACATACTTGGATGGAATCAAACCAGCATCAGTCTCCGGCCGCCCCATCAGGATCCCAGCAACGAGCACACCACCAAATAACAAGGGTAGTATCTGCTTGGCAAAACCCCAAGTCGCATCCAGCCAATCAAGACGCTCCCTTCTATCGAACCACTGTTGGAAAATGCAGCCTAGAACCATCAGCAACCCAACGATCAAATACCATTTCACGGCAAATACCGAACTCCAAAACCCCACAGGCTGACTAGGTTTACCCCAGGCAGCGAAGATAAGCACAAACACTAGCGTTATGAAGAAAATCAGATTCTGGCCGCCACTGCGATCTGCTGCATCTTTGAGGCTGCCCTGCACTGACCCCAGATTTCTTCCTGGATCTTCCTTTCCGTACAGAGCGGCCATGATCAAGCCAATCAAGACGGAAAACAACACCGCGCCAACCGCCCGAGCTAGACCCAGCCGCCACCCAAGGATTCGCCCGGTCAAGATGATCGCCAGTACATTAACAGCTGGCCCTGAGTAGAGAAAAGCCGTCGCCGGGCCAATCCCAGCTCCCCGCCGATAGATACCGGCAAACAATGGCAAGATAGTGCAAGAACACACTGCTAATACGGCACCGGCAACTGATGCCACTGAGTAAGTCAACCACTTCGGCGCTTGAGCTCCGAGGTAGCGAATGACATTCCCCTGAGAGATGAAATTCGATATAGCACCAGCAATGAACAAGGCCGGAATCAAGCAAGAGAGCACATGCTCCCTGGCATATTCCTGCAGCATATAGAAACCTTCCAAGATGGCCCTTCCCACCGAGGGATCACCAAATGGAATGAAATATGCTCCCAAGAAAATAGCCAAGAGCAAAGCAAACGATTTCAGTTCCGGGTGCCGCAGGATATCCTTTATGTTGCGTTTTTTTGCTCTGTCGGACACTGCCCCCAATTCATTCATCTGTATGCCCCCCCTCTTCCAGGTGGGCCTGTCGCCTTCTTAAGTCTTCCTCGAGAACTCTGTCTAGGCAATCAAAAAAGCCTTGGATGCAGGGAACGCGTATATCATAAAACACCATCAAACCATCCTTGCGCGAGGTGAGGATACCAGCATCCCTCAAAACGCTGAGATGCTTTGACACCGTAGGCTGTTGGGCTCCTACCTTATCGGTGATCTCACAAACACAAGTCTCACCTTCAGTCAAAAGGATACCGAGGATTTCTAACCGCAATGGATGGGCTAAGGCTTTAGCCAGATCAGCTCTCATTTCGTAAATACCCATAGGCTCGCCTCTTCGTTCACTATATTACTATATGGGCATATAGGTGTCAACTGAGTTCTTCTTCATCCAGCTGCCCCCAACCCGTGGTATGTTATACGCTGCCATGGATGCATCAAAAGTAGAAAGCAGCCCCTCCCCGAGGGACTGCTCTAACCTAAAACGGTTCCCGATGAAATCCGGCCGGTTAGTTCACCTTGAACCTATCGACTATCTTCTGCAGTTCTTGAGCCATATTGCTCAATTCCTGTGAAGCAGAAGCTACTTGTTGGATAGTAGCAGACTGTTCTTCAGTTGCGGCCGCAATTTCCTCGCTGCCACTACTTATCTGCTCTGTGCCCGAGGAGACTTGTCGGAGTTCATTGGCCAACTGGTCGGTTTCCTTCAAAATCTCCTGAAGGCGTTCGCCACTAGCATGTACTACAGCCAGAGTGTGCTCCACTTGAGCCACACTTTCCTGCATGCCGGTGACGGTGCCACTGGTCTCTTCCTGAATTCTATTGATGAGCAGCTCGATCTCAGCGGTTGCTTTGGAGGACTCTTCCGCCAATGTTCGCACTTCCTCAGCTACTACGGCAAACCCCCGGCCATACTCTCCGGCACGGGCTGCCTCAATAGCAGCATTCAGAGCCAAAAGGTTTGTCTGATCCGCGATATCACTGATCATGTCCACGATTTGCACTATTTCCTGTGAGCTGACGCCGAGGCTCTCCACCCTGCCCGCCAAATCTGTCATACGCTCCTGCAACCTACTGGTTTCATCAACAGCTTTGACCACAGCCTCGTTACCAACCACAGCCGTTTCAGCAACACGATCAGCAGAAACAGCCATCCTCTGCACATTACCACTCATATCTGTTGCCATACCCGCGAACTGGTTGGCACTGGCGGCGACTTCCTCGATAGAGGCCCCGGTCTCTTCTGATGAGGCAGAAAGCTCATGCGACGTATCAGCAACACGCTGAGAATAGCCCTGGACGTTACTGACGATTCCCCTAAGACTCTCCACCATGCGAGCGAAGCTGGTAGCCAGATTGCCGATCTCATCACTATTGCCGGTCTTGACCTCGACCGTCAGATCACCGGCTGCAATCTGTTCCGTTAACCCTGCCAACTGTCCAAGGGGTGCTAGGGAGCGCCTCGCCACTGCCGATGCCAGAACGGCCACAGAGACTACAGCAACTATGGAGATGATGATGCTGACAGAGACACGTTGGGAGATTGGTGCTGTCAGGGCTTCTTTGGGAACCACAACACCCAAGGACCAACCGGTTAGGTTCACCGGATTATAGAAAACGAGTTGGGACTCTCCCAGGTAGCTGGCCTCGCCGTAACCAGTGTTACCAGCCACCATCTTCTGGCAAATAGCCCCAAGATCTCCCTCTAACTCCGTTCCATTAGTGATGAAGACCATTTCTGGATCGGGATGTACTAGGATAGTGCCATGTCGGTCCATGACAAAAGCATAACCACCCTCAACGGTGTGCACAGAGGAAACAATGCTATTCACCGTATCTAAGAGTAAATCCATGCCAAAGATACCCTTAAACGAATCATCTATATGGATGGGATAGGTAACAGAGATGATCGGCTGACCTGTGACTTCATCCAGATATGGATCGGTGAAGTATAAGCTGTCTGCCTCTTTACCTTCTTGGTACCAATGTCTCCGGCTCACCACATAATCTGCAGTAGCCACCCATTCGTCTACATTAAAAATCGTCTTAGTCTGTTCTGAACCGAAGTATATGCTTAATATGTTCTCATCTTGCTGCATTGCCCTTCTAATCGTAGATATGTAATCATTATAGTTCCTGTCATTTTGGTATGCTTTCGGACTGCGGTACATCACCCTGTTGGAGAAGGCTCGCACATCCTCTGAATGGGCTAATGCCTCTAATGCTCCTGCATGCTTCTGAAAATAGCTTTCAATCTCAATAGACGCTCTTAGAGCAGCCTCGCTGCCTTCCTTACTGATTGCGTCCCATCCCTGATTGTATAGCCAGACTCCATTCAGGATGCCTACCACCGAGAACCCTACCAGCAGCAGCAGTAAGATCGGTAACATAAGCTTTCCTACCACAGACTTGCGATACCAGCGCACATCGGTTCCCCCTTTTCTAGTTCCGACTAATCTCTTACTTTTATGGCAAAATCCTCCAATATATTTGCCTGTTACCATACAGACTACCACTTTAAGGTAGATCTTTCAAGATTCAACTAGAACCTTTCCATAATCAATAGGAGAGAGTTCCCAGTATTCTCGGATGCTATCGTCTTATGCCCATTCTCTATACAAGTAACAGCCATGGAGTCAGCCTACAAGGAATTTCGCCTGTTGATGGTTAAGAGGAAAGTAGTCCCACGGTTTGCCAGATTTCAAACTACAATATCAGACCTTGAGGTGACTAATACAGAAGGAGGCTATACTATGCGCCCATTTGCACCTTTTGTTGATGGCTATTGGGATGTGGAAAACCAGCTAGCTGAGCATATCAAACGCAGAGCAATCGCAGCTGCAGCAGTTGAGGCTGAGGCTAAGGCTCAGGTGGAAAGCATCACTGACTTTGAAAAGCGACGCTCTCGAATCAAGGAAGTCTTTTATACAGCACTAGGTGGACTACCCACTACAGATGCTCCTCTTAATGCTGAGATCGTCGGTGTGATTCAAAGATCGGATTACTCTATAGAAAAGGTGATATTCGAAAGCCTTCCCCAATTCCTCGTCACTGGCAATATCTATCTACCGGCCACCACTAGCCCTGCACCAGCCATTTTGTTTCTCTGTGGCCATGCCCGTGAAGCTAAGGCCTACCCTGTATACCAAAAGGTATGTCAGGCTCTGGTCAAGGCTGGCTTTGTTGTCCTGGCGGTAGATCCCTTAGGCCAGGGTGAGCGCATGGGTTATGTAAATCCCCAGACACGTAAACTCGATGTAGAGTGGGGTGTATATGAGCATTCTCATGCCGGACTCCAATGTACATTAGCTGGATTTAATATTGCTCGCTATTTCATCCATGATGCAATCCGCAGCCTAGATTACCTTTGCAGTCGTCCTGAAGTTGACTCCCATAGGATTGGCGTAACTGGCAACTCTGGTGGCGGAACACAGACTAGTTACTTGATGATGGCAGACGAAAGAATCAAAGCTGCCATCCCTTGTACGTATATCACGGCACGGGAGCACTACCTGTTAACCGGCCAGGCTCATGATGCCGAGCAGAACCTATATGGCGCCTTCCTGCATGGACTAAACTATGATGACTTACTGACTGCGTTAGCACCTAAACCCGTCCAGTTGGGGGCCGTTGCTTCAGACTTCTTTACCATTGAGGGTACTCTGCAAAGTGCAAAGCGAGCCCGCAAGGTATACCAGCTCTATGACAAGCCAGAGAACTTCCGCCTGATCGTGGCCAGTGGTACCCACGAATACGCGGATCTTTTGCGAGAAGAGACAGTGGCATGGTTCCGACACCATTTGCAGGGAGTACCTGGTGATGAGCTAGATGATGTGATTGCCGCTCAGCCCTGGGAACGGCCGGGGACGCCAGATGCGAAGATGTCTGCAGCCAAGCACTGCTTTGACACGCTGCCAGAGCAGGAGCTGTGGTGTACCCCTTCTGGGCAAATCTCTTTGTATCGTCCCACCAGCTTGACAGTCTTTGACTTAAATCGGGCGGAATGGAAGCCTAAGGCGAAGGCAACCATACCCCTAGAAAACTCCATACAGAATCTGCAGAGGGAGGTCTACGGGAAGAGGGCATCAGCTTCGATTTGGACCAGGTGTATCGAATCCGGCAGGGATCGAGATCTTGCGTGGAAAAAGATCTTCTTTTTCTCAGAACCCGATATTGTCGTCACCGGCATATGGATTAGTGCTGATCCTAACGCGGCTCCTTGGGTTGTCTTGCTGGAGGAAGGGACCAATTCAGTTCAAAAGCGCCCAGAGTTTGTCAAGCAACTAGCCCGAGACAAGGGCCAGATCTTCCTCTTTGATGTGCGAGGAATCGGGGCAGTAGAGCAGCGACCTATCAATAGATACCGGCTAAATGCTACCTATGGCACTGAGTTTACCTTAAATTACAATGCTATCATGCTAGAAGACAGCCTGCTCTGGATGAGGGCCTTTGACGTGACTAGAGCATTGTCGTATGTGCACGATGCCACCAGCCAAGCTCCGTCACTATTTGGGGAAGGATGGCTAGGGCTCGTTGGATTAGTGGCAGCTGCTGTATGGGAAAAAGATGCAGAGCTCAGCTCACTTGAGTTCGAACGCTTGCTATACAATACTGCTTCTATCATAGATGAACGTTTCCATATGCGAGATCATCGCATAGAAGCATTCAAGCTGGCTATGCTGGTCGATATTCCGAGCCTTTTAGAGCGCTTCCAAGACCGTGCTGCTGTGAATTCGTGGGTAGATGGCAGAGGCCGCCTGCTCAAATCGCCCCCTGCTTCTATCGACTCCAAATGACACGTCTTTGAGATGTCTGCCAAATTGGTTCAGGGGTCCAGCATGTATTTCAAAATGAACAGTATGAACAGAATGGAGGTAGGAAAATGAAAGGACTTAACGGTCTAGCCATGGGACTCGGTGGATTGGCGCGGTTATCGAAGGCGAAAACTCGCTCCATCAGTGCCGAGAATTTCACTGGCGAAAAAGGCAAAGGCGGTATGGCAACCGAGGGCACCGGAGCAGCCTGTGCCCGGGAGTTAGGTCAAGGGTGGAAAGTATCGCCATCTATCGAGATCCCTGGCAAGACCACCTTCACCTTGGCTGAAATTGATGGGCCCGGGGTAATCCAACATATGTGGATGACTTGCTTCCCGGGTAACTGGCGCAATTTGGTTCTGCGGATTTACTGGGATGGAGAGGAACAGCCTTCCGTGGAGACCCCCTATGGTGATTTCTTCTGCAACGGCTGGTGCCAACGCTCCAATGTCAATTCTCTACCTATAGCAGTCAATCCCGCTGGTGGAATGAACTCTTACTGGGAGATGCCATTTAGGAAATCGGCCCGCGTAACCATCGAGAATCTGGTGGATGAAAACATCGTACTCTATTACCAGATCACATATGCCCTCACAGAAGTACCCGATAGCCTAGCTTATTTCCATGCACAATGGCGGCGCAGCAACCCACTTCCATACAAAGAGGTTCATACTATCGTGGATGACGTCAAAGGTTGGGGGCACTATGTAGGAACATATCTAGCTTGGGGAGTCAATAACACCGGATGGTGGGGTGAAGGTGAAATCAAGTTCTATATGGATGGTGATGGCCAATTCCCCACAATCTGTGGAACCGGTACAGAAGACTACTTCGGAGGTGCTTGGAATTGGGAGCATCCTCGAGGAGAATATGGGGTATACTCTACGCCTTTCTTGGGTTTGCCACAAGTAATCAAGCCGGATGGACTGTATCAAAGCCAACAGCGGTTTGGCATGTATCGCTGGCACATTATGGATCCCATCCGCTTTGAGGAAGACCTGCGAGTCACTATTCAAGCCCTCGGATGGCGCTCAGGTGGTCGTTACTTGCCCCTACAAGATGACATTGCCTCGGTAGCATACTGGTATCAAACTGAGCCTCACACTCCTTTTCCAACTCTACCAGACAGGGACAATCTAGAAGTCATCTAGCCATCTGAGGAAGATGCAAGCAAAGGCCCTAGATCAGCTATGCAGCGAACCTAGGGCCTTATTCGAAAGAGAAGCACTCAAATGCTAGGTCGATACCACAGGCCAGAAGCGTTTAGTACTGTACCTTCACTGGTTTGCCTGTGGCCGCCGATTCGAGAATGGCGAGAATCACCAAGGAGGTATTAGCCGCATCGTCGATAGATACCAAGAACTCCTCACCACTGACTAGGCAATCTACGAAATGACGAATGCTTTCATAGGCAAATCCCTTGGGTTTGCCATGGACAAAGTGCTGTACCAAGACATCGGGCCGATCGCTTTTCTCTTGGGTGAAGCGCTCAATCATCTGGCTATTACTCAGATCGAGGTTGATCATGCCTTTTGTCCCCGTAATGTTGAACTTGAGATCATTTACATTGGGGTGGGTATCAGGAGTAATCCAACCATTCTCCATGGTTGCGATACCGCCATTTTTAAACTCCAGTATTGTCTGATAGATATCCTCCGTATCCACACCAAGCTTTCTTAACACGCCTGAGCTGGATACCGAGTAGACTTGCTCCACCTCATCGCTGAAAAACCAACGCAGAGTATCCACCGAATGACTACCCAAAAACCAGAGAATCGAGGATTCGGCGGCCCAAGGCAGCATATCCGTAGCTACCCATTTGATATCATTTAGACGAAAATACCCACTGACAGGATCACCCAATGCCCCACTATCCAGAGATTGCTTCGCAACAGCAAAGGGTGGACTCCATCTATTGTGCAGATCGACCATAACTCGCACCTTGTTTCTTTCTGCGGCTTCAACCATTGCTTCCACGTCCTGGCGGGTGGTCGCCAAAGGTTTCTCCACCAGTAGGTGCTTGCCAGCATTAGCACAATCTACCCCAATCTTGCCATGCGCAAAATCTGGAGTAACGATCGCCACCGCGTCGATCTCTGCCTTTCGCAACATCTCTCTATGATCAGAGAATACATGAGGGATGGTGAACTTTGATGCCAACTTTCTGGCCCTGGTGATGTTCAAATCACAGATAGCTGTCACCTCAACCTGCGGGTGTTCTTGATAGAGATACGCATGGGTCTCTCCCCACACCCCTGCACCGACAATTGCGAACTTCAATTTCGGCATTACCTTTCCTCCCATCTACTCTGTTGCTTATCATTTCGGGCTATGTTCAAGTATTCTGTTCTGTTCTTCACAATCCTGGACCATTTTTCACATAGTAACGCCTATCTCAAAAAAAGAGGATAGGGCCCCCCACAGTAGAAGAAGATCTAGAAACCAATGCTGAAAAGTAAGTCAAGGAGGATCTAGTGACAAATATGACACGTGCTCAACTAATAAATAGCTGGATAAGTTCTAAGTACTGCTTCTTAGTTATTGTCTTCTTGGCTATAGGTATGCTTTTTTCAAACTTCTTTGGCTCACTTAGATTCATGGTAAGTGCTCTGTTGGCACTCAACATGTTTTCTCTCGCCCTCAACTGTAGACTTTCTGAGTTTCGCCAGATTGGTCGATTATCAAGTAAGATTGTCTTAATCCTTCTTGTCATCTATGGCCTAGTACCACTCTTTGCTCTGGCGCTCGGCAAGGTAGCACTTCCCAATGAACCGGGATTGGCTGCCGGCCTGGTACTGATATCCATTTTGCCCGCGGCCATGACATCAGCTTTTTGGACGGAAGAAACTAATGGCAACCTTGCCCTCACCTTCTCCATGATCATCATGACTACAATACTATCCGGCATACTGATTCCGAGCCTGATGAACCTTTATGTCGGGAAAACTATTGAATTTAACGCTTCGGGGTTACTCACAGGATTGATCAAGACTGTCGTGCTGCCAGTCCTAATAGGGCTAGCTGTTCGGCACTACTTTGATACTCCTACACAAATCGTCAAGCCGTATCTAGATGTCTGTGTCAAAATCAGCATGCTAGTAGTTATTTCTATCAATGCGGCTGTGATTATCCCCTATGTGCAGGATCTGAGGTGGGAGCTCTTGGCAGTTGTTATAGCTATATTGATTCATATTCTGGGATCATATGCGGTTGGATACTGTTCTGCCTATCTCGCCTTTCCCCATAATCCCGAGATGCGTATCTCTATTGCGTATGCTACTGGGATGAGAAACAACTCGGCCGGCATAGCCATAGCTTTGGCTTACTTCCCGCCTTTAGTGGCTGTACCGGTGATCCTCAGCATTCTTTTTCAGCAACCCATAGCTGCCATCACTAGAACCATCATTGATAGAAGACGGGAAGCATCCCACTTCGCCTCTATGCGAGCAAACTAATAGACCTGAAATGTCGATGGGGCCAATAGGCCCCATTTTTTCACCATGGAAGTCGAGAACGTTCTACCCCCATGAGAGCATCCCCGTTGTTGATGGGATGCTTTTCATCTACACCAGAAGCCAGGAAATGGGCTTCCAGTGGTGTCTCTGTCCTCTCGATCTTGATCAGCACCTGATTCCAACCGGCTTGAAGAACTCCTTCGGCATAATTGGAGCCATCCCCACCTTCATTTGGCGCCAATGGTACGATTTTTTCCGTCATATGGAGAAATTCCCCATTTAGGAAAAGCTTCATCTTATTTGTGTTCGGAACCCCCAACAGTACTTTTTGAGCCTGCTCAGCCTCAACATAATGCAGCAGATACACGACCCCGGTCTTCTGTTCAAACAGTTCTTCTATCCTCAGATCATTCGTGCGGCGCCAGATCTTTCGCCAACCCGCAGGCATGCCAGCGAGGATAGCTGCTTCGTTAACACCACAATCACTATTGAGACCTTTGCCTGTATAGACCGGTGAAGCTAAGTAGAGAAAACCACCTAGGAAGACCAGGGGAATACGCAACAAACCAGGTCGGCCGATAACACCGATGGTAATGGTCCCCTGATTGGATAGGTCGATGGCACTCGAAGGGGAAATTACAGCCATGGAGAGGACAGTTTGACCACCCGCTGGGATATCTACAGAAACCGGTATTGAGTCCTCTAGTTGCCAACCATTAGGCAACTCCACAGTTATGTGGGCCGTTAGGGGCTCTGGGTGCGGGTTATTCAGCATAAGTGAGAACCGGGTAGAGGCATCCCCCACAACTGCTGGTTGATCATCGTAAATCAACACTGCTTCCAAAGTAGCCAGATCGAATGTGAGACTATTTGCTCTATACTCAGAGAGCCCGGTGGTATCAAATGTATATTCCGGTACGGCATTGCTGCCAGAGCCTTTTCTGATCTCTACCCCAGTATTCCAGTAACCTAAAACAGTCTTAGCCATCTCACAAACCTCGTCGGTTAGTTCATCCAGATTGACCGGTGCCCTGAGATGCTTAATCCCGCCGGTACCGACATTAGTGGTTATCTCATCACCTAATGGTGCTACCCACTTTTCCGGGAGATGCTTGCGACCCATGATGATACCAAGTATGGCACCGAGAGTGGCTCCGGTGCAATCAGTATCCCAACCACAATTAACTGCCTTGCAGATGGCATCACCAAAATCTTCACCATACAACCAACCAATGGTCTGAAAGGCCAAATTGATGGGTGAATACTGGGCTACGGGATTGTAGAACTTCATCCTGATTTGCTCCCGAGCCACTTTCCAGTCAAGTCCCTGTTCATGCAGGACCAGTACTTCTCTAATTGCCCGATAGGTCTCGCTATCTGAAGGGATGGCACTTAGCCCCAGGTCAATGAGCTTGAACTTGTCATCGATCACAAACGCACAGGATTCCACCACTGCATTAAAGACTTCACCATATACAGATTCCCCGCCGGCATGGTCACAGATAGCATCTTCAAAGGCATAGCGGGCCGCTACATGGGGGGCTGCGGGAGCCACGCAAGCCCAGATCTCTGATCGGATGGGGCTTCCCATACAGTGGATAAACCAGTTGTTGTGCCAACCAGAAACCGGTGGCTGTAATCCCCGAACTAGGTTAGTCTTGCTCAGTCCATATTCATCGAAGTTGTAGGCAATACAGTCCAGCCAATACTCCACTAAGTCTCGGGCGGTGAGCCCCGACCCTTTCTCCTTCAAAGCCTGCAGCCAGATCAGCTGCATCTCCAAATCATCGTTGGGGATACCCCCTTCTGGCAAATCGGGGTACCACCAGACATCAAACATCTTTTCCTGTCCAAAACGGCGTTCTAAAGGCGTCCCCAGGGTGCCTCCGATATTCTTGCCGAGCCAACAACCGTATACCTTATCCCTGTAAGTGTTCTCATCTAGATACAGTTTGGCCATTTCTTTTTACCCCTCTTCCCCCATGTTTGCGATGCAAGGTTATGTGAGAAAACAGGTCCCCACATAAATGATTCAACGCATGCCGAGCAAATTTGCACTAAAACCAGGGCAATATATCCTCATATTTGACTACCCAATCCTTGTTACACGGAAAACCAGGTGCATGATGCACACCGCTCCCATCCCACCCGGCTGCCATCATGCCGATTGCTAGCAGCAATCCACCATTCGCCGGAAGGTAGATGGGGAGATCGGGTCTTTGCCAGACATGTCCATTTGATGAATATGCGTTCTTGGGCGTATCCATCAACAAGATATCTATAGCTAGGGACTGTTGGCCTAACCGAGCAGCCGTCATTGCTGCCATAGG
This sequence comes from Bacillota bacterium, assembly GCA_012798695.1. Taxonomy (GTDB): domain Bacteria; phylum Bacillota; class Limnochordia; order DTU087; family DTU087; genus JAAZMR01. The sequence continues at coordinate 20,037 of JAAZMR010000101.1, forward strand.
GTAATCCCAACCCCAGGTGTGTTCCCATTCCCACTCTTTTAGTACCTTCTTTAACGTATTACTCATTATGTCCTCATCTACACCAGCACTCCCCGGCAGCAAGCCAAGTGGTGCCAGCATAGAGGGATGATCGTAGTTAAACCTTTCAAAAGTGTCAGGGCAGTTCTCGTGTGCAACATAGACACCGTCATTTACCGGCAGCTTTGATAGTTTCTCAAGCACATTGTCCCATTGATGATTTCTCTTCAGTCCAAGCCTTTGCCGCCATTTTTGGGCGATGCTTAGTGCAAACCCCCAGTAAGCCAGCTCGAAGGTTGGATTAATGGTAACCTCTGGTTGATGGTTCTCCTGTGCAGGAATAACTGGTGGGCCCAAGACATATCGATCCATTTGGGCATCATAGTGAGCAAAGGATGCCATGAACTCGGCTGTGTTGAAGACAACATCTTTGTACGTCTGCAATAGTGCGATTGACGGCCTAGCTCTATAGCAAAGCTCGGCATAGACAATCGGATGAGGTTGTTGCCAAATCAGCAAGGGATTGATCGGAGAAGGGCTCTCCTGACCATCCGGCCCAACCATTTTCGGCCAACGAACTCCTGCATAACCTTGATGTTGAGCCCTCTGACGGGCAGAATCGAGTATGGAATAGTACCACCACAAGCTGTTTTCCAGCATATGTGTTCGACCCCAGAGGGCAAAGTGTGCTGCATGCCAGAAATGCATCTCAAGGTGTGCCTTCCCATACCAGCTGTTGCAGGTAAGACCCGTCTCTTGGGGCAGCATAGACCCAGAACACTGAATCGCAGTAAGGTACTGCGATAAAATGACCCGGCGTTCAATTTCATGTGCACGGGGGTCTTTACTCTCGGAGAGATCGATGATCCCGCCATGGCTCCAAAACGAATTCCAGTGAGCAGCCGCCGCTCGTTGTACTGGCTCATAAGATGGCAAACTCGCTCGTAATGGAGCACAGGAAAAACTGCATACGAGCTCCATCATTCTACCGGCATGGTTTTGGTAAAAGAGAAACTCATGTTTGCCGACACGTTGGACCATAACGCCCTCTGAATATCGTATGGTGACAAAGTAACGTTCACTATTCATGACCCTCAATAGGGTAACCTGATCGGATTGTTGTGCTGCAATCTCTGTTCTATGTTTATCAGGGCTCTCCCAGTCTGCCGCGGGCACTGCCGGGGAACCATAAGGGAACTTAAGCAGCACACCCAAGCTTTGCGTTTCGATCAAGCTAGACCTGACAGAGAACGCAGCTGCATCTAAGGTCGGATGGCAGCAGGTTTCAACCTGTACATCTTGATGCTCGATCTCAAAAGAACTGGTCAGCAAACCATCCCATAGGTCTAGCTCCTGATTGACCTCCTCGACCTTCTTGATATCTCCTATTTTGCCATTCTCTGCAATCTGGACTAAGCCAAGTCTCCCCAGATGGAATCGATGAGGATTCAGTCTTGACCAATAAAAGAGTTCCTCTTGACCTTCTGCACTTGCCGGATATCCTACCTTGCGCCCGTATGTATCGTACTCCTTCAGTCTAAGGCTACTGCCGATCAAATCTTGGGGCATCGGTTCAGTATGCCAGCCCCAACTTGATAGAGTACATAGCGGCAGTGCTTGTGAGTACTCTTGCTCGAATGTCTGCAAACCAGTTATGTCGGCAGAAAAACAGAAATCACCGTTTCCTACAGAAAATGGTGATCTCACGTCCATACCCCTGTGTTTGGGGCTATGTTTCCTTACCAGTCTTTCCCGACATATGGGCATTCGTAATCCCTCCCCATAACTAGCCCTTCAGCCCAGTGGTGCTAATACCTTCAACTAACAAACTACCGGAACAAGGGAACGGATTGGATATATAGCACGATAGCTGCGATCGAAGAGTCTTATCGTTACATTGTCGACTTCTACTATCCTCATTTTATGGTATATTATAACTATTTTCCCGTCAAGGTAGGCCTCTTGCACCTAATTCCCAGTACGTTCATAGTTTTCAACAACTCTTTGCCTATGCTCAAAGCCCCACAGAATCAATAAGTGACTACGTTTGGTCGAAATTCAGTACTGCAATACCAATTTTAGTCATTTGTCTTACCTTGCCACCCCGAATCTTAAGCTACTGCTTCTCAGCTACCTGCCGCCCCAGTCTGTCAATCGCTGAGCACCATTTTCAGCCAGATGCACCACGAGGCAGGGGATTATGCCCTCCGATCACGAACACTCTAGAGGTGAAGGGGTTTAGCTCCTGGGAGCAACCTTACAATAAGAACTATCACTGGAGACTACTAACATGCAGAGATGCTCTCTTTGTCACAAACCCTCTATCCTCAAATGGAGCACATCGACAAGGGACTATTTCCACTGCCATCATTGTGATTTGGTATTCGTCCCCAAGGAGCAGCACCTAGGTCCTACCGAAGAGAAGGCACGGTATTGTCTCCATGATAACACCCTCGAGAACTCTGGTTACGTGCGCATGTTCACAGATAAATTTCCCATATTGGCAGCACACTGGCAGGATGTTGTGACTGTTTTGGACTATGGTTCCGGGCCCGGCCCAGTCTTGGTAGAATTGCTCAACCGCGAGGGCTACCGTGCGGTTGGTTATGATCCATACTTCGCCCCAGATACGGACTTAGCCGGACCATATGATGCCGTGATCTCCACAGAAGCCTTCGAACACTTTTCATCCCCAGCCAGGGAATTGCACCGTATTGTCAGCTCTATCCGTACCGGTGGTTATCTAGCTATTATGACCATGCTGCGGACCGATCAGGTTGCTTTTCTCGACTGGTGGTATATGGCGGACCCCACCCATGTGGCCTTTTACTCCTCCCATACTCTCTCCTGGATCGCAGAGGCTTACCGGCTGAGTATCAGGTATAGCAACAACCACGACTTCATCATTTACCAGAAGGATTGAGCATGTGCGGGGCCTGATGTTTTCCGGGGAACACGGTCATGTCTGTAAAGAACCGTTCCCCATGAGATTATGCATTTGATTTATCTGTTGCAGAATCGTAGTGAATTGATCCTTATTCAACGGGGTATAGTGGGCCAGACTATTTCGCACATCCCGAACGTTATATATGATATCTCGGAAAGTCCTCCAGACGGGGTAGTAATGCACTCTACCATTAAGAAACTCTATGATGCTTGTGAATTCGGCCACTGGCTCTCTTGCATCAGTTGCCGCATCTCCTTGCTCGGAGTAGTCTGGTAGTGATGTACAATAACCATTCCAATCTAGAAAGCTCCTGTCAAGATACCTGCATACATCCAGCCGCATTCGATCCAAAAGCGGTAGCAGCACACGGGCATGTTCTCGCCAGATCCGGTGTTGAAGTTCCAGTGAGTTGCCGGTAAGAGCCACTGCTGCAGAGTGGATCACCAGACCCTGACGTGACTGCCAATCTAGTATGCCATTACTCCATAGGTCAACCTGGTTCTGAGGAGGGCGCGACCAGACCATGCCATGCTGCCACTGCTCATCCCAGTTCGACCCCTCCTGCAATACCCTTATGTTCTCACTGGACCACAGGCGCTTTTCCTCAGCATAAGTTTTCAGCAGCCGAGCCAAATCGTTGATATCTCTAGCCCCCTCGCCGTTATGGAGGAGCCAATATAGGAGATCCGCATCAAAACCAGCCAGACCTATAGCACTGCACTCCAGCCAGAGCAGATTACCATCGGTACCCAAGGGGCCTGTCTCATACATATAATTTCTGGCCAATAGCTGCATCTCAAGTTCTCCTAGCCAACCCCAATACCAGTATAACGCTAGGTTAACATCCTCACTGACGAGGCGACAGAGCTCGGGGTTCTGAGCAGCTATCAAGATGCTTGCGGGGAAATAGCCCTTAGCTTGCTGCGTCTTAGCTGCGGCAGCCCACTCACCCACAAACGCCACCCATAACTCCAGAGCATCCTTGGCAAGCAGATCAATGCCTTTAATGACAAGGAGATCGATTTCCTGAAGTCGCAGCTGCTCCAGAGTCTCCTCTGCTGTTAGGTCCGCTTCTAGGGATTCTTGAAGTCCGAGCCCTAGGCGTTCATTTAGACACTTCCCTGGCAGTAGATGATCCTCCTCGATTGATACAGTCCTGTGAGATAGACTCTGAGAGCACATCTCGATCACCGCCGCTATAGCTCGGTTAGGCGAAATGTACCTAGGAAACAGCCAGAAGACTGTCCGGCAATCACCTAGAGCTTCTGCCACCGCCCGGCACCGTCTTTGAGGCTCCGGCAAGACATAAGCCGCTACGGTTATCCGCTCATGCATGTCCAACCACCGCGCCTGCACTAACCGGCTCAACGGTTAACACATTGCTAGTGACCTCTAGTAGGCCTAATCGGACCAACATCTCCACCACACCGGTGATTCGTTCTCGAGGCCATGCACCTAGTGCGTGCTTATCCTGCTGGCTCGCAGCATAGACAAGTTCATCACATGTAAGACCCTCCCACTGTTTAACCAAGCGCAAGATGGCGTTGGTGGTAGGAAACTCGCTCACCCCGAGAACACCCCTGAATTCATCTCTCAGACTATCTTGGTTTTGCTCCAGCATGTACTGAAGCTGGTCTGTTGCTTTACGCAAGGTATCTGCATCCCACTCGCCCCGTATTTCTCCTGCCATAAGGTTGAGTTTTTGGATAAGCCACGGCCATCCACCAGTAACTTTCAGAATATCCCGTGTAGGAGCCTTCACATCAAAGTCCTGATAGAATCTCTCGATCATATAAGAATCCCAACGACCTATCTCGATCAGCATGTCGGCTCGGGATTCGACCTCCAGCCGGGATTGTGAACTATGCATGAACCAAGTACACATCGCCTTAGGGCCAAGAGTGACAACTAAGCGAATAGATCTACCCCGCCCCTGCAGCCGTGACAACATGCTGATCGCTTCATCAACGGATTGAACCAACCGCTCATCATTAGCAAGGTCATCTATACTCCAATGTAAGAGATGTCTGCCTGCCCGCTTGTTGTGAATCTTGCCCCGCAGATAGTGCAGCATCTGTTCACTAGTTACATATTCCGGAGGAGTTTTCTCATAAACCATTCTTATGTGGGTAGCCGCTTGGGCCTGAGCAGCCGCATTCAGTGAATCGTGAACCAGATTGATACCCAGAGCTTCACTGCCGAATATTAGGGCAACTCCCGATCGAGCTTGGCTCAAGTTGGAGATCTGCTCAACCGTCAAGGGACTACGAATACCCTTTTCGACGTCTAGACTAAATCTAAGCTGCCTACCCGTCTTGGCCGGTTCCGAAAGCCTTTCATCTAGCTTAAGGGCCCTATCTAGGATCTCATCATAGGAACCAAGGGCTCGAACAACATTGCCGTTACGGAGCCGGTACTTGCCATTGGCCCGCCTTACTAGTACTCCCAACCCAATCAACTCGTCCACGAGCGTTTTTGCTTCTTGGGCTTCCATAGTGTCGAACCTTTTGGGCCAAAACTCTCTCAAGAGCTGCAGTATTTCGTGAGCAAAATACTCCCTGCGATATCCGTCGTAATCCTGCAGTTGATCCAGAATCATAGAATATACGATGGCCGTATAACGATTATCCAGATCTAGCGTCCACTCGAAACGTTCCTGCATCTGTCGCCGTACTTCCGGACGGCGATAGACTGCTTCTACATGGGATAAGGTGACCTTATAAGGAGGACTATCGTTGCGGAGACGGACGAGTTTGACTAGTTCTTGGCAAAATCCTTGAATCAAGGCTGGGTGATAATTTGTATAACAGAGGATACGCAATACCGCCGTCATCTGTTCGGGACCAGAGAAATCGAAACCTAGAGCTGACATCGGTTCAATTACCAGCTGTTGTGCTGCTCTAGGTTCCAGAGGCCCGATGACTATGGGTTGTCGTAATTGGGCAAAAGGATGATTCTCATGGGAATAGAACCGCTGTACTCCGTGAAGCCCCGATAGTATGACTTTAAAGCGCATATCAGTTTGGTCCATGACGCTTTTTAAACGCCCTAACTCAGGGAAATCAGACTTAGAATCCTCAGTTAGGAAATTATCGGCTTCATCAAGAAGAACAATAATGCGCCAAGTTCTGTGTTCTTCCTTATTCATAGCCTCGATAATCTCTCTGGCCAGAGTTTCCGGCTCTTCACTAACTCGCGTAGGTAATAGATCAATGGAGATCAACCAGGAGCGCAAACGCGGCCATACACTGGAGGGATGCAGCATATTCTCGGGATGTCCGATCTGCCTAATATCATCATATAATACATAGAAGTTCCGAGCGGGATTGTGATACTGCCGCTCCACCATGCGTAACAAAGCAGACTTGCCAAACTGGCGCCCTCCATAAACAATCAATCTCCCATTGGTATCAGCTAGGTCATGCACCAAGATATGGCGGCCTTTGAAGATTTCTGGCGGAATCACACCTGATGCTTGGTAAGGTACCGCATAGCCCCACGCCACCCCACAGCTGACAGCAGCCGGCAATCGTGATTCTCTCTGAGTAGCTAGAAAATGTGCAAGCAATTCATCGATGAGTAAGGCCGTAATACTATGGTTGCGACAATACTCACTCCACTCTTCTCTTTGACGCAATGGCATTCTACCCATGAATAGAATAATCGGACTCGCCGATATCACATCATAATGCTGAAGTGCCAGACCCATGGACTCAGCACTGGGCCGGCCATAGATCACAACAGCATGATAGAGCCCATTACGGGCTGAGCCGAAATCTGCCAGAGGTGAAAGATTGCCTGCAGACATCCTTGCTTGATAGTAATACGAGCGGGGGACAGAAACCGTTTGGTCAACTAAGCGGATTTCTGGTTCTTGAAAACCCATATAGGTCAGCATTGCGCGCACTGCCCGGTCCTTATTGCCTGATCCACCAGTTCTTTTTAGCTGGAACCAAGCCTGCAGCCCATCCCTTATTTCCCGATAACGCGCTCCTGGTACTGCTCTCATATTCAGCCCGGCAACAGACTGGCCCTGTGCTAACTGATTGGCTAGAGCTCTAGGGTTATTGCCTGTCTCCAGGGCTTGATTTATCCGTTCCAAGACTCGAGTAAACTCCATAGGAGCAGTAATCTGCTTGTGCTGCCCCTCAAGTTCTACTTCCACCCCTGCCTGAGCTTGTTCACCATAGTGGAGATACTCATCAGCCAGGGGAATATCACCTCGATCTAGTGCCTGATGTGCTAAGCTGACATACTTCGCGGCTGTTGTAATATCGGTTAGGCCATCATTATCCTCCGCCTCTAGTTCTGCACTGAGGCCATCGATCCATTCTCGCAGTGACCTGATCCGCTCTTGCCGCAACCTCTCCAGCTCTTCTTTGATGCGACTCAATTCCGTAAAACCACTGGTCAAACGCTGGGTCTCCATTTCCTCAATGGATAGCAGTACTCCATCTAGATGAGAGCGAGTATCATCACTCAAGACGTGATCAATAGTTGCTTGTTCAAGCTCTCGTCTTATCTCCATAGTTCTATCTTTAAGGACTATTTGGGTCTCGGACAATTTCTGGCGATACTGTCCAGCCAGTGAGTCCACATCCGGCATGCCGCAGCGTTCCATTTCGCCGAGGATCAGGTTGGCTGCTAAGAAATCATTATTCTCCATGTGCAGTCCAAATGCATCCTCAAGAGTCCTACCTGCTCGTACGACATCAATAAAGGGTTCCCTTGGCTGAAATTCGCCGTCTAGATCAAGGGGCCGCCCCTCAGGATCTACAGGCGGCAAGCTCAGTCGCCAAAGAGGACGCCCCAGCTTCACCTGCCAATGATGCAGAGCATCTGTACTCACAGCGTTCAGAGGTGTTTCTCCGCCCAGAGTCTGGCAAGCAAAGTCTTTCAGCATATTGTGAGCTGCCATGCAAATGGCCATCTCCCGCTCCAGTTGGGAAGTGGATTCTCCATTTATCCCTTGGCCAAGAGCTTTTAGTTCATGATCCAGTTCTGGCCAATACAGAAAGAACCGTTCCCGAAACTCCCTAGAACGCTCCACCTGCCAATCGTAGTTTTCTGAAGCAAAGCCATGCTTGGCCGCATGTACCCAATCCTCAAGTTCCCTCTTTAAACCCTCAAGCTTACGAACGAGCTGTTCTAGAGCCTTACTGTGTATCGCAGGGACCCTCGGTCCACTGTGAGCCAAGGACTGGTTAGTATCATGAATCAAGCTCTCCATTGACTGCCTGTCTCGCAGTGGCCCATTGAGCACTTCCTCTACCTTAGGAATATCTTTCTGTGAACTAACACTCCCTCTCACCAGGTGCAGGGCATCAGCTAAAGGCCCGTTGTCACTGGCCAAGTGACCCAACACACGAGTAGTATGAGGATACATCAGACGGGCTGCAGATGCATCCGACATCCACTTATCTACGGCCTCTCCAGCCCTCTCTGCATCTTGAAGAAACGCTTCTCTCCCAGCCTCAGTCATGGTACCCAAATTGAGAGGCTCTCCCTGATGGGCAAACTCAAAAATCGTATCCGAAAGATGCTTTAAGGGATCTCCGCTCTTGAGATAATTCGAAGCATCTTTTATCCAATCATAGGCAGCAGTCTCGGGGGCCAAGACAGCTGGGCGTAAAGCTGCAGCCAAAGCTGCAAAAACCGCAGCCCGAGGACTGATATCGGCTGATACCATGATCTCTTGAAGAGGCTTAGAATGAGGCATACCTACCTCTTCATACCAGGCTATCTTCGCATCACCCCGAGTCCAATCCGCGGTAGAGCCTAGCACCAAAGCCAGCAGACTCCAATCAGGCAGCATACCCCGAAGTGGCCCCTGCTCTTTGACTAGCCAATATGCTGTGGCGAAATCTCCCTGGGCGACAACCTGCCAAATCGTATTGGAAGCAGCATTGGGTGAGTCTTGATCTGCCAATGCTGTATCCGGTGAGGGGATCTTCGCTTCTCTGTCAATAGAATCGGCAAGGCCATCGTCTCTGGGAGGGCTAGCCGTAGGATGATCTACTGGCGTCTTTGTCTGGATAGAACTGCTCTTTTTGGTATCTTTCCTATATGATTCAGAACGACTATCTCTATCAGCTGGTAGTGGGCTCTCTGCTGGTGGAACCTGCTCTCTTGCTTCAGTATGAGTCTTGGCGTCGGGCTGTTTTGGTATTGATTGCTGTGGCTTATCCATAGAGGGTTTAGGATCAGATGCCAAAGGCACCTCAGTCTGATCAGATACGGAAGGTTCTTTCTCGTGCTCTTCTTCTTTGGATAACATACTAGTGTTACTTTCCTTAAAGAAAGCACCCACAGCAGTTGCCTTTGAAACAATCTCCTGGTTGAGGTGATTCATCTGAGCATCGATTTTTCTTCTTTCTGTCATGTTCGAGGGTGCTTGCATCTTGAGAACGCTTGCTTCACTACACAGATCATCCAAATCTGATAGCAAAGCAGCAATAGTCATCAAGTCCGCAGCTGCCAAGTGCCTGTAGGTTTCCATCTGCATAGGAATCAAGTTTAGTACTTCCTGGAATCGAAGCTCATCTTCGAATTTGGGACTGAGGACACCAGAGATGGCCACCAGAGCTTTGCCTTTCTCGAAATACTTGTCCTTATGGCTGGCCCAAGCCCGTGTGAGACGTTCCAGTTCCTTATCCATTTTGCCGATATCGACTGTGATGTAGTCTTGCTCAAGCAGCTCCACTGCCCTATTGACTAGTTGCACTGGACCCAGATCTGGCTCCTGAACCGCAGCAGGGACATCCATGGTTGGTTCTGATTGTGCATTCACTTTGTCCCTTAGCGCTGGAGGTCCGGGGAACTCAGCTAACCGATCACCATATTCTTCGATCAGCTGAAACCCAATACCCCTCTTAAACTCATCGGGATTTACCACTAGAGCAAAGGCCAAACCCTGGAGCCCATGAGTTTCTAGCAGTTCATCTCTGGACTCCTCTATTTCTGTCATAGTCTTGTTGCGTATGTCTTCCGCTGCCTGCGCATGCCTGCTCTCCTCTAAAAACCTGGACACCTCAATACCGGCTTCACGATGGTTCCAATACTTTACCAGGATAGCTCTCATCCGAGTGGAAGACAGTTCCTGATGCTCATCTGGCCCTCCACGAAATGCTTTTCTAAGCAGCTCAAGTATTTCTAGCACTTCATCGTCATCGAGAGTTTCCACATACCACTTGGTAAACTGGCGAAAGGTGTTCAAGTCTGCCCCTCCCTTCTCGGAAGACTCTGCCTTTATCTATCTCTTCTTCGTTATTGGAGGGAATCCTCTACTACTGACCGCCTATAGGCGCATGCCTGTTCTGTGTCAGCCAGATCAACAGACATAAGCAGGAAGATTATGTCTCATCTAGTACATAGACAGTGGGAAAATAATATAGTGACGGGATCGAAATAAGGAGGCATCTGATTTTGACATTCAACTACTTTCAACCCTTCCCCTCAAGGCGGAGTCCAGTGATGGGAAGAAACGGGGCGGTATCCACCAGCCATCCCTTAGCTGCCCAAATAGGTATTCAGGTCCTTGCGGAAGGGGGTAATGCTGTTGATGCAGCAGTAGCTGTAGCTGCTGCCTTGACTGTACTGGAGCCCACATCCAATGGATTGGGAAGTGATGCATTCGCCATCATTTGGGATGGAGACAAACTGCATGGCTTGAACGCCTCTGGTCGTTCTCCCCAGGAGCTCACTTTGGAGGAATTGCGGAAGCAAGCGGAAGTGCATAATGGCAAGCCAAGAGTGCCAATAACAGGTTGGCTGCCGGTCACTACCCCTGGGGCTGTATCTGCCTGGACAGCTCTCGTCGACCGTTTCGGCTCGATGCCCTTATCTCGGCTAGTTGAGCCCGCAGCGAAGTATGCAGAAACAGGACATCCCGTACCCCCAGTAATTGCCCATTATTGGACATTCTCGGAGAAACGGTATGCCAACCGAGAAGAATTTCGCTCTGTTTTCCTGCCACAAGGGCGAGCAGTTCGAGCCGGCGAGATTTTCTCTTGTCCTGAGCAAGCCCAAACTCTGAGGCTCATCGGGGAGTCCAATGGTGAGGCCTTCTATCAAGGTGAACTAGCTGATGCTATCGTCAAGTATGCATCAGAAACCGGTGGTTATCTGACCAAAGCCGACTTAGCTGAGCACCAACCAGAATGGGTAAAGCCCATCTCGACCAATTACCGAGGATATGATGTCTGGGAGATTCCCCCAAACGGCCAAGGAATCACCGCCTTGATCGCCCTCAACATCATCGAGGAGTTTGAGATGGATAAGTATCCCCAACTATCTAGTCGCCGATTGCACCTAATCATCGAGGCTCTAAAACTGGCTTTTGCGGATGCCCATCGATATGTCGCAGATCCACGGCTTGCCAATGTGCCCACTGAAGGCTTGTTAAGCAAGGCATATGCTAGAGACAGGCGCAACCTCATTGATCCAAAGCGAGCCATGCCATCTGTAAGGCCCGGTGATCCATTGGGAGATACGGTTTATCTATGTACAGCGGACAAAGAGGGTCGCATGGTCTCTTTCATCCAGTCCAATTACATGGGATTTGGCTCTGGCATCGTAGTCCCCGGCACCGGGATCACCCTGCAAAATAGAGGGTGTGGATTTAGTCTCGAGGAAGGCCATCCAAACCTATACTCACCTGGTAAACGACCTTACCATACCATCATCCCCAGCTTTATCACTAGGGACGGAGTACCACTAGCTGCCTATGGAGTGATGGGAGGAGACATGCAACCTCAGGGGCACATGCAGGTGGTCAGCGGCATCGCAGATTACCAGCTGAATCCCCAGGCTGCCATAGATGCTCCCCGCGTAAGAGTACTGGATGATGGTGGTGTTGCGATTGAAACCACCATTAGCCCTGAAGTTGTACGGGAGCTAGCCGAACTAGGTCATGATGTCCGCATAGATGCAGAAATGGCCGGGTTTGGTGGCGGCCAGATGATCTGGCGAGATCCCGAGACTGAAGTTTACATCGCTGGCTCAGAACCACGTAAGGATGGGCTAGCATTGGCCTTATAGGCTTGCTGACTGCAGACGTATACTATAGAACAAGACCGGGCAGTTAGTTTAACCCGGTCTTGCTCGATCTTTCTTAGTTGCAGTTCAGATCCAGCTCTTACTTGACATCGACTGGATACAATTCCCAGTCAGCAGTAGGACTCATTTCCAGACCCTCTATGTTGGAACGCATGGCGATGACATTTACCTGATGCCAAAGAGGTATCCAAGCTACATCCTTAACCAGGTATTCATTGGCTGCATGCAGCAATTCAAGTCGCTGATCTTGGTCAGTGGTATTCATGGCCAGATCTATCAGCCTATCTGCTTCCGCATCCCGATAGAAAGTGCGGTTTGAGGAACCAGCATTGGAACTATGGAGATTAGGAAATACTAACCCGCCACCATCCTGAGTTAAATTAGACCAACCCAGAAGGAACATGTCCTGCTCACCACTGCGAGTCAGGTTCAAATAAGCTGCCCAGTCCAGTACCTTAATCTCTGCATCAATGCCGATTTTCTTCACTTGAGCTTGGAGAATCTGTGCATTCCTTACATAATCCTCTGAGGAATTGGTTGTCCAAAGTATTGTCTTAAAACCGTTGGGGAATCCTGCTTGTGCCAAGAGCGCTTTCCCCTGCTCCGGATCATAAGGATACGCGACCTCTTCTATTTCCGGCTTGTAGCCAAAGACTTGAGGCCCAATAATGCCTCCTGACTGAACCCCGAGCCCGTCCATTGATAAAATGATATCACTCGTATTGACAGCGTGAGCAATAGCTTGCCGCACCAGGAGATTCTTGAATGGCTCCTTGTCGAAATTGAAGCTTAGATAACGAATTGGGGTACCTGGGCTCTTGACGACCTTGATGTCTGGATTAAACTCCAGGCGAGGCAGTTGCTCAGGCGGAATGCTATCAATAAAATCGACCTCTCCGGTTTCCAACATAGCTACCCGGGTGGCAGCTTCCGGAATTACCCGAAAGACGATTTCATCAAGTTGGGCAGGACCGCCCCAATAGCCGTCAAAACGTTCCATGGTCAGTGAATCACCTGAGACCATATTCTTAAACTTGAACGGTCCGGTGCCTACGGGGTTCTTCATCAGGTTACCGTATTTTTTTACAGCCGCTGGGCTAATAATGGCTGAGTTGTCATGGGTCAGGTTGGCCAGAAACAGACCATCAGGCATCTTCGTCTTGATTACAACAGTGTATTCATCTTGGACCTCAACCGACTCAACCGAAGCTAAGAGGCTAGCCCGCGGAGCAGCGACTTCCGGATCCACCAGGCGGTCAAAAGTAAACTTGACAGCATGGGCGTTGAAGTCAGTACCATCATGAAACTTCACTCCCTGACGCAGCTTGATCACCCACGTGGTATCATCAGGAGTCTCATATGAAATGGCTAACCTCGGCTCAATCTCATTGGTTCTGGGGTTACGCACAAACAGCGTCTCATACATTTGTGCCATCGCCGCCGATGATGCTGAATCATTGGTTAGAATAGGCGATAGACCAGCGACTTCAGCTGCCTGGCCATAGGTCAAGACCTTTTTGGCCATGGCTCCACCACTAATTCCCATCACCATTAGGGCCAACACAGTAATCAGCACTACGGATTTCTTCACTCTCACCTGCATTCATCCCCTCTAGTCAATTTGCCTTACTCTATTGCAATATGGCGAAGCACTTCGCCTTTTTGCCCACAGTTGTCCCAATAGACCAATCTCTTGATCAGATTTTTGTCCTTAGATCCAAGCCCCGGATTGTCTCCTAGACATCTTTCAGGTTCGGGTCCAGGGCATCCCGCAATCCGTCCCCCAGCAGGTTAAAGCCGAAGACAACTAGCATAATAGCCAATCCGGGGACAGTCGCAATATGAGGGGCATTATAAAGGAAAGAACGACCCTCGGAAATCATGGCTCCCCACTCGGGTATAGGAGGTTGGGCACCTAGCCCCAAGAAACTCAAAGCCGCAGCAGACATAATGGATGAAGCTATGCGCATGGTTGCATAGACTATTACAGGGGCCAGGCAGTTGGGTAGGATATGTTTCAGAAGAATTCTATGATCGCGGCAGCCGATAGCTTGGCTGGCCACGATGTATTCTTCACCTCTAACCGCCAAGACTTGTCCCCGCACGATGCGGGCAAAAGTCGGTATGGACCAGATGCCAATCGCGATGATTACATTATTCATGCCCGGTCCTAGTGCTGCTACAATAGCGATGGCCAAGAGTACACCGGGGAAAGCCAGCATTATGTCGACTAATCGCATGATCAGGTTATCCAGCCGCTGATAGTAGCCGGCCAGCAGCCCCAAAGTCACTCCCAAGATAAGTCCCAAGCCCACCGAAGACAATCCGACAGTAAGCGAAATACGCGATCCATAAAGAAGCCGGCTCAGCATATCTCTACCAAAACTATCTGTACCCAAGGGATATCCCTTAGTACCAATTGGTTTGAAACGCATCATTAGATTCTGTTCATACGGATCATGAGGTGCTAACCAATCAGCAAAGATGGAAGTTAGGATTAAAAGTATGAGTACACCCAATCCGAACATAGCAGCTTTGTCTCGCTTGAGACGGTGCCAAGCACGACGCCACTGAGAATACCCAGATTGGCTTTGCAATACAATATTATCTTGCTGTACTGAATGCTCTATAGACAATGCTGGCTAACCTCCCTAATAGTAGCGAATTCTCGGATCCAGTAGTGCATAAGCTATGTCGACTAACAGATTGACAAACACAAATGTTGTTGCCACAAGGAAGACAGCTCCTTGCACCACTGGAAAATCCCGTGAAGTAATAGCTCGTACCATCAGTCGCCCGACCCCATTAATGGCAAATACTGACTCTGTGATCACTGTACCACCCAGCAAACCTCCGAAATTGAGGCCCATGACCGTACTGACTGGGATAAAGGCATTTCTGAGCACGTGTTTGCCAATGGTTACGAATTGACCCAAGCCCTTGGCTCTAGCAGTGCGTACATAATCTTCTTTCATGATTTCCAGCATCGATGATCTGGTAATCCGGGCGATCAAGGCAGAGGTCCCGATACCGAGTGTCACCGCCGGCAAAATCAGCTGCCTTATTCCCTCAACTGTCCACCATTGGCCGCTATAACCAGCGACTGGCAGCCAGCGTAAGCGTACTGCAAAAACCAGCATGAGCATCAGGCCTATCCAGAAACTGGGCAATGATATACCCAGTAATGCCACAATCATACTGAGGGAGTCAAACATTGAGCCCTTGTTCACTGCAGATATGATGCCCGCAGTGAGCCCGAGCACTGTAGCCACGATCATCGATGCCACAGCTAGTGCTAATGTATTAGGAAACCGGGTCGCCAGCATCTCTCTGACGGGTTCTCCCGATTGAATTGATGTACCCAAATCCCCCTTCAGAATCCCTTTCATAAACCTCCAATACTGCACCCATACAGGGTCATCTAACCCCAGCTTGGCCCGCAGAGCAGCTATATCTGATGCACTGGCCATAGGCCCTGCCAGTATTTCTGCAGGGTCTCCGGGTGCAATATGCATTACCAAAAAGACTACAACTGAGATGCCAAGAAGAACCGGTATGAGCATCAATAACCGTCGTTGAATATAGGCTAACATTAGTTTCCCACCTCTTGTTTTCTCGAGACCAGAGCCTAGTATGAGCTAAATGCCATGTCGTAATCTGGGCATCGGGAAGCCGCTGGCAGCCAAAAAGCCTGGCCGGGTGTTGGTTTCTGTATATTCTATCACCATTTGCGTCAAGATGGAAGGATATATAACGAAAAAATCTCATGTATACGGGAATGCAGCCGAAGTCTCGCAGTATGTGAAGAAGTTGTTACGAAATCCAGCATCTGGTCATCAGATTTTTCAGCCTGTTCCCTAATTGACAATCGCCCAAGCCACCCCCTAGGGGTAGACTTGAGCGATCTTTGTTAGAGTAGGATAGTTTTCTGACACAGTACATATTTAAGGACTAGAAAGGCTAGTACAGATACTCTTCCAGCACTTCACAAGTGATAGCACCGATTTTTTCCACTATATCGAGCGGAATTGACTGCAGGGTGGGCAGAGTTATCACCCGGCTGCAGACATCCTCCGTAACTGGGCAGTGGAAGGGCCCCTTTAGCTGTGCAAAAACTGGACTTGCGTAAAGTGGCTTGGGATACACCACCCCAGCCGGTACCCGTCTTGCTTTCAACTGCTGTACAATTTCATCTCTTTGTGAAGCCAGCCGCTGTGGCAATAGGAAAGAGTAGACATGAAATACACTCCATACATCTGGTTTCTCGCCAGGCAGCTGTAAATCCAAATGACTTAGGGCTTCGGTGTAGACAGCCGCTCTTTGTCTCCTCATCTCATTGAAGCTATCCAGTTTCCGCAACTGTACCAGCCCGATGGCCGCCTGCAAGGCTGTCATCCGATAGTTATAACCAAGACGCTGAATAACGCCCCAGTTTTCCTCCCCTTGGTGTCTGACCATCCGGCATGTATCAGCTAACTGGGGATTACTGGTTGTAACCATGCCACCCTCACCAGTGGTCATATTCTTTGATTCGTAGAAGCTGTAGCAAGTGGCATCGGCCAGGTTTCCCACCGGCACGCCCTTGTACTTGGCTCCATGGGCCTGGCAAGCATCTTCGACAAATAGCAGATCATGCTGGGCCGCCAGCTCCCTCAAAGGCTCAAGGTCAGCAGGATGCCCGAACACATCCACTGGCATTATGGCTTTTGTCCTGGGAGTTATCTTGCGGGCAGCATCATCCACTGCCAAGCAGAATGACTCGGGATCAATATCGGCAAATACCGGTACAGCCCGTTGCTGAAGAATGGGCCCCACTGTACCAATAAACGTAAAAGCCGGCACAATCACCTCATCACCAGGCCCTATACCGGCAGCGGTCAACACTGTATGCAGTGAAGCAGTGCCAGAGTTCACCGCTATGGCTGCTGGGGCTCCCACATAATCGGCAAAGGCTTTCTCAAATTCCTTGACAAGTTCACTGCTAAATTGCGTCAATCGGCCAGACCGGATCACCTGAGTGACCATCTGCACCTCTTCTTCATCTAGTAGAGGACCAAAATGCATGTCCAGAGGCAGCTCAAGCCTGCTCTCTTTTCCCATGATAACACCTCCGTCAATCTCATGTCCTATGTTAATCGCCTTCCGGCCGCTTATCCTCTAGGCCTGTGCACCTGTGCAGTCTTCTCCACAATGCAGCATGATTCCTGTGAATTGCCATAGATAGTGGGGCTAACCAGTGAGCAATCTGCCATAAATGAACCAGGCCTTGTTACCAAGGCCTGGTCCAGTACAGAAAACTCGGCTGCTCGAGGTTACCTGATGGCGAAGGCATTACCTTTGCTCAGAAGAAATGGCCTATAGTACCCGAATATGTCTGACATGGGCAAGACCTCATCCCCTAGTTCTATCCCCAATACATCTCGGATATACTGCCGCCGCCGTTCAAACCGAGCCCATGTCTCCGGGGATTTCGCCTGAATACTAGCCCTCAAACCCTCATCGGCTAAGACGATACCATCTTCTAAGTCTGCTCCAAAATACGGAGGGTCAGGGGCAATGATCAGATCATACTGTATATAGTTTCCACTCTGCAACTTCACATCAGAACCAGGCATAAAGGGTGTCGAAACCCATTCATCAGCGGCAATGAAATGACCGGGATTCAATTTCCAGCCGAACTTTGCTTTGGGTAAATGGGTTATAGCCATATCCCAGATCACACCACCTTCAATACCGATGCGAATGGTCTGGAACCATGTGACCGCGGTAGCAAAATACGGAATAGCCATCTGCTCAAGCCAATCCTGAGTATCAGTGGCGAGATCATTTTCATCACGGGCAATATATGCTGCGCGGCAGGCAAGTGCACCCTCGATCCCATAGGCGGTGGTCATAAAGTCTCCCCGCTCAGCTTGCCTATTGCTAGGGCTAGTTAAGCCAAACCGGGCTTTCTCTCCGACAGAAAGCATAGGATGACATGAAAGAGGGATGCCTCTGCTTTGCAGTTGGCCGGCTATCTCCAACTCTGTCTTTCCCACATCTACATAATCCATCAAAGCCAACATGGAGTGGGCCACAAGACATGCTGCATACTCA
This sequence comes from Bacillota bacterium, assembly GCA_012798695.1. GTDB lineage: Bacteria > Bacillota > Limnochordia > DTU087 > DTU087 > JAAZMR01. Next base: position 38,155 of record JAAZMR010000101.1, read on the forward strand.
AAAACAATCACTTGCTCCGGTTCCAACACAACCCGCAATCCGTCATATGGAGACATGAATATATCAGTCGCATTTCTGACTCTACTGTCCTCATCTTTGCTGGAACTGCCTGAGGAAGTCTCCCCCACTATTTCAAAAATAGTCTCAACTATATAGTGAGGTATTTCAAAGGACCCAACCGGGCATCCATCTTTTTCGTCGTAATATTTCCAGCCGACAGTCCCCACGTTCATGCCACGCTTAAGTCCAGCGGCTTGCAGGATCTCCTGCAGAGACTTGACGTCATCCCGTGGCTGTCCCATCAGACTAAAAGTGGGGTAATGAATCCCTTCCAGTTCTGCAGCAGTGTATTTCACCATATCGATGTTCTCTGTCCCGAGTACGGCTTGAGGAGTGCCGGACAGGCCGATGATGAGCAGTGCCTCCTCAAAGCGAGGACCAAACCCCGCCAAGTACGCGAAGTTGGCTGCATGCTCGCGGTCAGCATAGATGATGACCTGGTCGAGACCGACCTCTTTCATTCTCCCGCGCAAGCGTTCCAGTCTCGCTCGATAGACCTCTACAGGCAGCTCGGGGCGTTGGGAGGGAATCTCACTGGCTGGTGGTGGCATGTTGAGCAGTTTCACTTTGTTGATCATTAGATATCACATCCTTGATTGTTCTCATCTGGCGAACCGATTACAAACTACCACCCAAAAACGATTTGTTTCCAGATGCTTACCTAGACTTGACGTCCATGAGCACCGCCACCATCAAGATAAGGCCCTTGATGATCTGCTGCCAAAATGCTTGCACATTGAGCATGCTCAGCCCATTATCTATGCTAGCCATAACCAAAGCTCCCAGCAAGGCACCCGGGATACTGCCAGAGCCTCCCTGCAGGCTGGTGCCCCCAATCACACACGAGGCGATGGCATTTAACTCAAACTGATTGCCGGCATTGGCCGTAGCTGCATTGAGCCGGGCAGTCAAGACGATGCCGGCGATACCGCCTAAAGCACCCATTAGGGCGAAGATCTGCACCATCACCCGGCGTACATTTAGGCCAGACAAACGCGCAGCTTCCAGGTTGCCACCAATAGCACAAGTATAACGGCCCAACTGGGTTCTATTGAAAAGAAAGGAGCAAAAGGCTGCTATGACAATCAAGAGCACCACCGGAACCGGCACACCTCGATAATGGTGCATGATGATGACAAAACCAATGGCCAGTCCTGAGTAAAGGGCAGTCAAGACCAGTTCTGTCCACAATGGCTTGACGGCAAAATCATACTTGAGCTTATTTCTCCTGGACACCATGGTGAATAAGACAATCACAGCCACAGCCACAATAGCCAGCACTATTCCAGTAGTACGGGAAAGATATGCCTGACCGAAGCCTTGAAAGGTCGGGTCCATCGGCCCAATGTTTACTCCTTTGGTGATACCTAAAATCGAGCCCCGAAAGATCAGAAGCCCTCCCAAGGTCACAATAAAGGCCGGCACCTGGCCATGGGCTACCCATATACCCTGCCAAATGCCGATAATGGTGCCTACGATCAGTGCGGCAGCGATACTGATCATAGTCGACGGCCAACCGGGTTGCAGCCAAGTCACACCCAGTCCTGCACCTAATGCCGGCAGCCACCGGACCTGCAGCATCGCGGCAATAGCACCGGTCAGTCCTGCTACAGCTCCCACCGATAGGTCTATATGTCCTGCGGTAATCACGAAGACCATCCCAATGGCCAGATAGCCATTAATAGCTGTCTGCCGGAAAAGATTCGATAGATTGCGGGGCTCTAGAAAGGTACCCTGTGTGGCAATGGCCAAAGCCAGCCAGATAGCTAGTAGTGCAAAAACCATGGTATATGCCCGTAAGTTATCTTTGAACTTTCTCCCACCAACTTGCTCTACGAGAGACGCATCTACAGTGGATTGACTTTTTTCTAACTGTACCCTTCCCACTTGACCACAGCTCCCTTGTCGCGATTTGCTACTCTAGCCCCTTCCAGCACCCATCGCCGCCAATGACATAATCAATTCGGGATTAGCTGCTTCCGACTCAACTATGCCCGCCATAGTGCCTGCATGCATGACGAGGATTCTATCACTCATCCCCAGAATTTCCGGTAGATCGGATGAAGCCATAATGATCGCCATTCCATCAGCCGCTAACTCGTCCATCAGCTCATAGATCTGATATTTCGTCCCTACATCGATTCCCCTGGTGGGCTCATCCAGCATCAATATGCGGGGATTGGTCATCAGCCATTTGGCAATAGAAACTTTCTGCTGGTTACCGCCACTGAGTGTTTCCACCCTAGACTCAATCGATGGAGCTCTTATGTTCAATTCCTTGACAAGCCCTAATGTAGAAGCCAGCTCCAAACTTGTATCAACCATTGGACCATTGCTGAGATTAGGCAGGGAAGGTAGTGTCATATTGTGGGTAACTGAGTGCATCGGGATCAGGCCTGTGTTCTTTCTATCTTCGGTAACCAGTCCCATTCCCAGAGCAATAGCATCACGGGAAGAGTTGACCTTATGTCGTTTTCCATCAATCATGAGTTCACCAGATGGCTGAAGTCCGTATTCTCCAAATAGGCTCTGCAAAAGTTCTGTTCTACCTGAACCCATCAGGCCCGATATGCCTAGGATTTCGCCGGCCCGCACGTCAAAAGATATATTACGTACTGCATAAAGATCCCTGTTTTCGGGATTGCGCACTGTCCAGTTCCTCACAGAAAACATCACCTTGCCAGCCTGCCTCGTTCTGGGAGGGAATCGCCCAGTAGGAGCACGCCCCACCATCATGGCTATGACTTCATCTTCGGTAAGATCACAAGTTGCGGCAGTCCCAATACACCTGCCATCCCTCAGAACGGTGATGTGATCGGCGATGTCAAACAGCTCCCTAAGCTTATGGGATATATATATACAGGTTACACCACTATGCTTTAACTCACGTAAGGTCTGCATGAGATTCTCAACCTCAGCATCATTCAAAGCTGAGGTGGGCTCATCTAGGATGAGGAGTCTCACATGCCCTCGCAAGGCTTTGGCGATCTCCACCATCTGCTGTTGACCTACACCGAGAGTCCCTACCAGAGCAGTCCCAGGAACATTGAGCCCCGACCGGCCAAGCAGCTCTCGGGTATCGCTATACAGCCTCATTTCATCGACAATCCCATGTTTGGCGGGTTCAGCACCTAGGAAAATATTCTCAGCCACAGTCATCTGTTTGACTAGGGCTAGTTCCTGATGGATAATTCGAATGCCTCGGGCCTCTGAATCTCGTATACCCGCAAATCTCACTGGTTCACCCTGGAAAAACACCTGTCCTTCATAGGTTCCATATGGGTGAGAGCCACTAAGTATCTTCATGAGGGTGGATTTGCCTGCCCCATTCTCACCACAGAGTCCATGGATTTCTCCTTCCTTGACTTCCATGGAGACATTGTCGAGGGCTCTGGTTCCGGGGAAATCTTTGGTTACATTGCGAATATCGAGCAGAGTGCTGGATCCTATTTGCACCATTCTCCCCCATTCCGAAGCTTGCTGCGGTTATCCCTTATGTCAAGCGTGAGCCATTTAGAGGTGCCGCGTCTCTCCTCCACACCCCCAAAGAGTATGGGTTTGGGAAAAGACGCAGCACTCTCCGGGAAATGAGATTATCCTTCTGGCCACTCATCCTTGGGAATGTTGCGATAGACATCCTCTAGCTTATGGAAACCACCTTGGACAATTACTTCATATAAATTTGCTTGCGTGACAGGTATTACTTCTACGAAGATAGCATCCTGCTCAACGCCTTTCTGTTCATTCACATACTTGCCATTAATGCCGGATGGGCGCTTACCCTGGGCTAACTCCATGGCAGCCTCCATGGCGGCATCAGCCAATATCCGGACATCTTTGAATATGCTGACCGTCTGGGTGCCTTCTGCTATTCTCTGGCATGCTACGAGATCAGCGTCCTGCCCACATGTCGGCACCTTACCGGCTAAGCCTTGCTCCTTCAAGGCTTGCACAGCACCACCGGCTGTACCATCATTAGAGCAAACCACAGCATCAATCTGGTTGGCATGAGCAGTCAGTGCATTCTCTACATGCTTGAGAGCTTCCTCGGGGCTCCAAGCATCACACCACTGCTCTCCCAAGAGCTCGATATCGCCACTGTCGATTGAGGGCTGCAATACCTGGAAATGACCCTTACGCACCAGATAGGCATTGTCATCGGTGGGAGAGCCACCTATCCAAAAATAACGGCCCTGAGGAACCTGCTCGACCACGGCCTTAGCCATCTCATAGCCGACTCTCACACTGTCAAAGGAAACATAGATCGCGTCAGGATGGTAGATGGCAACATCATATGCAATACAGGGAATACCCTCTTTGGTGGCCATATCTACACCATTAGCAGCAACATCGCTATTTCTAGCGATAATAATCAGGGCATCGACACCCCGCGCAATCAGGTTCTCAATCTGAGAGTTCTGCACAAACTCATCATTATTGGCGTCAGTGAATATGATGTCTATCCCCAGCTCCTTGGCCTTCTCATCCATGAGTACTCTTTCTCTAGCCCAGCGTTCTTCGGAAAGGCTGCGAATCGAGACTCCAATGGAAACTGGTTTAGCAGCAAAGGCTGGCATGGTCAATATCAGTGAGAACAAGAAAACAAGTAGCACAACACCGGCAGCTAGTTGGGAACCCTTAACTGTCATCCTTGTCTCCTCCCCCTTCTTACTTATGACGAGTAATCCCCCCGTTTGACCTCACATACTCCTAGGTTGTATGAAGTCGAGTTCACCTCCTTATTTTCTTTGCTTTTTCTCTCTTTGTTCCTTGTTATGACTCTACTTCGCTAGCTTTTTGACTATTCCTGCTTCCTGTGCTTATGTGAGACATTGCTCTCTAGGTATGACGCCTGTGGGACAAAGGGAGTTTGGCCATACAGGTCGAATGTTTGGGCAGTGCCAAGGAAGGATCTGGAGGCCATGCTGTCACTGGCTTGGATCACAGTGGAAGGAGAGAGTTTTCTTGGCAAAAACCGCCTTTGAACTTCTTCACGAACTAATTCAACTCTGGCGAAAATGGGAAACCAACGAAACCTATTACCTAAACACCCTCGCCCCTGCCATCATGCGTGGAGATGATTCCTTTGATCTCAAGGACAGGGAAAAGGAGATTATAGCCCAGTTGCGGGAGCTGTTATCACCTGAGGAATGGTCTCATCTCCCCCAACTGATTGCCCAATGTCGAACTGGTACACTCAATTCCCTGCCATCTGACGAGCAGCGCAAACAGGCATCGCCTACGAAAGCTCAGCAGAGGGTTAGGCAGCTTTTGGCAAACCACGGGAAACAACAACACCAAGAGCGACTCAAGCGAAGGCAAGAGCAAACAACAAGAGAGCGCCAACGGCGTATGCAAAAAGAGTTCCAGACTATTTTACAGAGAGATTTCCTGGGTGCCGACCAAGCCTTTGCCGCACAAGCTGATAACAGCTTACTGACACCTGACGATTATGTACTGCTGAAAACAGCTTTCGTCCAAGAATGGGTACGCAATAACACCAAGAAGCCGCTGGACCAAGACCAGGCGGCAGCAGTGGCCGCTGCTACCGGTGATATTCAGGTCACCGCCCGAGCCGGTAGCGGCAAAACCAGGACCCTAGTGGCACGAACCATCTTTCTGCAAAAGCATTGTTCTATATCCCCAGATCAGATCTTGCTGCTGGCTTTCAATAAAAACGCTGCCCAGCATATGCTCAGTGAGCTTGAGTCGGAGTCACTAGATAACCTACCTCATGTCATGACTTTCCATGCTTTGGCATATGCACTGATTCACCCTGGGGAAAGCCTAATTTTCGATGATGCATCAACAGACCAGTTGGGCCTCAGCCGGGAAGTCCAAGAGGTGATCGATGAGCATATCCGTTCCAATGATTACTCCAACCGGATTCGGGATCTGATGCTTGCCCACTTTCGGCATGATTGGGAGCAAATTGTGAATGGGCGTTTTCAACTGGCTCGTGATGAGTTTCTAGCATATCGCCGCTCATTGCCCCGCGAGAGCTTGGGGGGCGATTTTGTCAAATCCTTCGGTGAAAAAGTCATTGCCAATGCACTTTTCGAACACGGTGTGGACTATAGATATGAGGCCAATGTCCGTTGGAATGGACTCAACTATCGGCCTGACTTCATGATTCGCACAGAGCGCCATGGGGGCATCATCATCGAGTATTTCGGCTTACAGGACGATCCCGATTATGATGAAATGAGCCAGCAAAAGCGTGGATTTTGGGCATCCCGCCCCACGTGGAAGCTGCTTGAATTTACACCCGATGATTTGATCGCCAATGGTGAGGAGGGGTTTGTCGAGCTCCTTATTCAAAAACTCAAAGAAGAGGATATCCGCTGCAAACGTCTATCAGAGGATGAGATCTGGGAAAAGCTTAGAGCAAGAGATCCTGACTTCTTCTCAGCGGCCATGAAGACCTTTATCGAACGCTGCCGGAAACTGAACTGGAGTCCGGAAGATCTGGAAAGATATACAGCTATTCACACCCCGTGGTCCCTTTCCGAGCAGGAGTTTGTCATGATCGGAGCCGCTGTATACCGGGCCTACTTGGACCGCTTGGCCAGTCATAACAGACAGGATTTTGATGGATTGATGTGGGAAGCTGTATCACGTGTATGTGCAGGGCAAACACGCTTCATCCGCCAACGAGGTAAAGAGCAAGGCGATCTCGCCAAACTCAAGTTCGTAATGATCGATGAATTTCAGGATTTCACACCCGCTTTTGCGGCAATGGCCGCTGCCATTAGACAAGTTAACCCCAAGGTAAACTTTTTTTGCGTAGGTGATGATTGGCAAGCGATTAATGGATTTGCCGGATCAGACTTGAAGTTTTTCCGGGATTTCGATCAGTATTTTGAGAATACATCAAGGCTGTATATTCCTACTAATTACCGCTCGGACAAGTCCATCGTGCGCACCGGCAATGCTCTCATGTATGGCAAGGGCACCGAAGCCAAGGCTCATTCCAAGAACCAAGGGCGGGTACAGGTATATCATCTAGATGAGATTCAGCTTCTGCCCCGCGAAGAGGACATACACGATGGCGATGAGATCACTCCTGCCGTGCTCAGATTGATCAAGCACTTCTTGGACTGGGGGCATGATGTAGTGTTACTGTCCCGCAGAAACTCTGTCCCCTGGTACGTCAATTACCGCAACCCGATGAGCAGAAGGCTGAGAACCATCGAATGTTTCCTTAATCATATCCGGCTGTTCATGCCGAAAGAGGACTGCAAACGAGTTACCATATCGACGGTTCACAAATATAAAGGCAAGGAGTGCAGTGCTGTCATCTTACTGGATGCAGTGCAAAGTAGTTATCCCCTCATGCATCCTAACTGGGTGTTTTACCGGATTTTCGGCGACACCCTCAGCCACATTGAGGCAGAAGAAAGAAGGCTCTTTTATGTAGGCCTGACCAGAGCCGAGCATCATCTGGCGATCATTACCGAATCCGGCCGGGAAAGCCCATACCTCCATGACATCAACCAGCGCTTCCAGCTGGCAAAGGCAGATTGGGATGAGCTGCCGCCCATGCCATCTTTGGATGGAGAGTACCTAGTTATTTCTGCCTGGGTAGCATATGAGGTAAGAGACTCTTTGAAACAGCAGGGCTATATATGGAATGCTGCCGATCGCTGCTGGCAAAAAAGTGTTCCCAGAAATGGCTTCTCCTTAGAGGTCTTTTCCTGTACCCAACCCTGGATAGAATGGGCGAGAAAAGTCGAAATCCGGGCTGAAACAGGTGAGCTGTTGGCCACTATTCCTTAAGTCCATTAGCTGCCGGATTGTGCAGGCGGGATCCCTTCAGCGATGATCTGTATGCATCGCCGGGAGATAGCATAATTAAATGATGGGAGGTGATTTCGTTGATGTGGAAAACTGCTGGGCCAGAAAACACAACAGCAACCTTGGAAACAGCTGTCAGAAGAGCCGCCACTGAAAATATCCGCTGGTTAGTGGTAGCCTCTAATACCGGCGCAACTGCAAGAAAGGCCCTAGAACTTGCTGGAGACAAGCTTTCCATAATCTGCATCACTCATCATGTAGGATTTCAAGGGCCGGGTATCGATGAGATGCCAGACGAAGAACGCTGCTATTTGTCGGACCAAGGAGTAAAGATCCTCACGACCACACACGTGCTTGCGGGGGTTGATCGGAGTGTCCGCACCAAGTTTGGAGGCATCTATCCACCAGAGATCATGGCCAATGCCTTGCGCATGCTGGGGCAAGGTGTAAAGGTCTGTGTGGAAATATCCATTATGGCACTTGATGCAGGCCTGATTCCCTACGGTGAGCCGATCATCGCTGTAGGTGGCAGCAGATCCGGGGCCGATACCGCAGCAATTATCCGGCCAGCACACTCCAATCATGTCTTCGATCTAAAGGTAGAGGAAATCCTCTGCAAACCGAGGACTTGGTGAGCACCAGCACATCTTGGCACTTGTGGCAACCCCCTAGGCACCTGCCCAGGGGGTTAGCATCGTATTCTGCCAAAACCGACATGGTGTTCCTTGGCTTACGCGATATCGGAAAGATCTGCTGTACAATGGGCACACCGAACTGCCTTGATGGGTATTTCTGATAGGCAATACGGGCATTGCTTGGTGGTGGGGGCAGCAGGAGCTGCTGCTTGCTTTTCCTCTGCTGAAGCCAGAGACCTGAGGTTGTTAATCCACTTGACCACGAGAAACAGGGCAAAAGCAACAACAATGAAATCGATGATGTTGTTGATAAACAGGCCATAATTGATCGTGGGGGCTCCTGCCGTCTTAGCCTCGGTAAGAGAAGCATATCCTTGACCAGACAGATCAATAAAGAGATTTGAGAAATCAACTTTACCAATCAACAGACCAATGGGCGGCATGATGACATCATTCACGAGCGATGATACGATCTTACCAAAAGCTCCTCCTATGATAATTCCCACTGCCATATCAACAACGTTGCCTTTTACCGCAAACTCGCGAAACTCCTTAAACATGCAATGCTCCCTCCTTCTTCCATAAGTATGCTCGCCTTGGCGATCATAGGTAGGGGATTCGCCACTCCCCACCAGGTACCTGCTGGAAATAAAAATGGGGTATCGCAGAATCCAGCAGCAAGATAGGTTCTAGTGAGCTCGATAGGACTTTTGTCTACCTAAGGAGACGAAAAAGCTCCTGGATTAGCTCCCCAGTTGAGCTGAAATGGATGGTGTGAAAACCAAGAGCCTGTGCTCCCACCAGATTGGCCCTAACATCATCAATGAAGACACTTTCCTGTGGGGCGAGGCCATACTGATCGATCAGTGCTTGGTAAATCTCTGGTTCCGGCTTGATGGCATTGATCTCATAGGAGATTACCATTCCATCGAACAGATCAAACCAGGCATACTTGCTCCGTACGTAGTGGAAGGCCTCTCGGTGGAAGTTGGATAAAGCATAGAGCCTGTACCCCTCAGCCTTGAGTGTATGAAGCAGTTCAATACTCTCTTCCACGGGACTAAACATTGCATACCAGTTGGCAAATATCCGTCTGATCCCAGCAGTATGCTCCGGATAAGTGGCAGTCAGCCTGGTTATCACTTCCTGTTCGTTGGCAATACCTCGATCGAGGTCTAGCCAGAGACTACTGCCAAAGATCATCTTTGCATATAGGTCTATATGCTCTTCATCCAAGGAAAGACTGCTCAAATATTCACGGGGGCGGAATGTCAATAAGACATTGCCAATATCAAAAATAATATTCAACCAACTGACACCTCCTGTTCCCCAATCCCCCATGTCTCGGTTGGCCAATGGCAAAGCCAGACCCCTAAGGAGAGGCCTGACTCTACACATTGGCCTAAGATGCTTAGAGGTTCACCTTAACTATGACTTCAATCTCGACCGGGGCACTAAGGGGCAATCCTGCCACCCCGATGGCTGACCTAGCGTGCTGCCCCTTGTCCCCAAAAATATCGATCAGGAGTTTGGAAGCACCCTCGACTACAGCCGGCTGTTGATTGAAGCCTTCTGCAGATGCCACAAATCCTGTCAGCTTGATGACTTCTTCGACTCGGTTAAGATCACCGATCACTGATTCGATTGCGGCCAAGCAGTTGAGCACAGACTGACGGGCTGATGCTTGAGCATCCTCCAAACTGACTTCCCTGCCTACCTTGCCTTGCCACCGCAGCTGACCATCAACTGTCCCTGTTTGCCCAGATGAGAATACTAGATCTCGGTAGACTCTAGCCGGGACATAAGATGCTAATGGCTTGGGCACTTTTGGTAGTGCTAAACCCAATTCTTTGATCCGCTGATATACATCCACTTGACAATCCCCTTCCATAACTCACTACTGCTCGTTAAACGACTAATCGGCTGTGTCAAAGCATCATACTAACTTGGCTATGCATGTGAGTGCCTGTCGTCCCGCTTCTTCGAAACCACAGACAGCATTTTCCCATCCCCAAATCACCCGGCAATTTAACCATCCATATCAAGATATCTGATGTCTTCCCCACTCTAAGCGGAAATACCGTTTTCGGCAATATGATCAACAATCTGTACCCTCTTGATCCATTTTTCGCTTCTCAATCGGAAAATACACCAGATCGATTTGATAATATGATCGATACGCAAAAAGAAAAAGACTACATAAGGGGGCAGCCCCCAAACAAAGGCTGACAAATACCCAAGGGGAATGGAACTTACCCAAAGAAACAATACATCTGCTAACATCAAGAACCTAGTATCTCCACCACCTCGAAGCACCCCTTTGGTCATCACTGATTGGATCGTCTGAAAGACCACGAGGAAACTGACCACCGTCATCAGCTGAGTGGCAATGAGCTTGGTTTCCGTAGTCACATTATAGAAGTTGATTACATGGGGCTTGAGCAGATTGATCAGAATACACCCCATCCCTCCAATGATCATGCTCAAGATGAGAAAGGTCACTCCTTGCTGTTGTGCCTGCTCATAGTCACCCCGTCCGACGGTATTGGCCGTCATGACACTACTGGTGCTGGCTAATCCCATATTAAATACAACACTAAGCTGGACTGTCACCGCGGTGATGGTATTGGCGGCGACCATTTCCTTGCCCATCCTACCCATAATCATCGCGATGGCGTTGCTGCCCAAAGTCAGCAGGCCATCACTGATAATCACCGGTACAGCCGTATGAATGAATTGTTGAATGATGGCCATCTCTACTTTGGCAAAGATATTCTTTAACCGGAAGAAGATCCGCTCATCGACCAACAGCAGATACCCAAAGGTGACACTAAATTCGACGATCCTAGCAATCACGGTACTCAATGCCGCACCGGCGATCTCCAGCCTCGGAGCACCTAGGTTGCCAAAGATGAAGACCCAATTGAAAAAGACGTTGACCATGAATGAAAGGCATGCAGTGTAAAATCCCAAACGAGCTAAGCCTACGGTACGCAGCACGATGATTGTGGTCAAATTGAGGCCATGAAACAAGAACCCAAAAGCTAGTATCCGTAGATATCTAGCCCCATTCTCGATTACAGCTGTCTCATTTGTATACAGTGACAAGATCTGAGTGGGGAAGAAAAAAGCGAGACAAGAAAATATTAAGGCAACTACCGCGCAAATGCGCATCAATAAGGCCATGGTCTTGTGAATTGATTCTCTATCTTCTAGCCCCCAGTACTGCCCTGTCATTACCGCCGCGCCACCACCCATGCCCAGGCAAAGCACATTGAAAATGAAAAAGAACTGGTTAGCCAATGATGAACCAGAGATCGGGACCTCTCCTAGAGAGCCTAACATGACCGTATCTGCTAGATTGACCCCGATATTGATCGTCTGCTGTGCTACTACCGGTAAAGCAATGAAAAGCGCTGTCTTATAGAAATTCCTATCCCTAACCAATAGCTTCATTATGCCTACTCTCCTCTATATCAATCCAGCTATGGGCATTTATGGATCGAGCTTATCATATTTATGATTATGTCACAAACCTGGATTTCCTGCTTGTCGGCTCTTCACGACTGCTCCCGTGTTATCAGTACCGGCGGATTTGACTAGCTAATAGCAAAAAAACATGCAGGACATAGTCCTGCATAGGCAAATTATATGAACAAATACAATTATGCGTGCCCAGCCTTAATCTAGTTTCACCTTCATGTATCCACCGAAATCTGCGGCCATCTGTGAGTACAATTCCTTACCCAAGAGAAACCGATAGATCTCATTAGCTTTCACTACAGGTTCAATATCTTCAAACTCGCTCGGGTAGAGCACTTTACCTATATAGTAGGCATTGGCAATAGCCGTATCGATGTTGGTAGTATAGTAGTTATACGGCAGCTGGGCATAGACTTGATCGTTTCTTACCGCGGCAAGCACCCTATAATATCTACTATTCTTGTTATAGTCCTGCTGGACAGCCTCGATCCCGCCCCCATCTAAGAATATTATATCAGGATTCCACCCAATCAGTTTCTCTTTATCGATCATAATCGACCCTGTCCTGCCCAATTCGTCTACCACATTCTTGGCGTTGACAGCATTAAACAAAGCATAATCCCCTTGGGTACTTTCTATACCATGGGCACCTTTCATGTTCAGTGCACCCATATATACACTGGGTTTGTCGGCATCAGCAATGTCTTTCGTCCTATCGTATAGATCTCTTCGACAAGCCTCCATGTAATCCACAATCGCCTGGGCCCTTTCTGGCTGGCCGGTAACCTGGCCGATCAGTTTAATGGAATCATATGAGTCCGGGTCAAATACAGCAGTGGTACCATAGCTAATGGCAACTACTGGGATACCCGTCTTTGACTGGAGCTTATCTGCAGAAGCTCTATCCCCATAGGTGCTAAATATCACATCAGGCCTGACAGCCAGTATTTTCTCAGGGTCAGGTGCATTATTCGGCCCTCCTGGTCCAATCAAAGGCAAATCGGCATAGGAGGGATTGGCGATCACGTAAGGTTTGCCTAGAGGATTGCCTTTGTCCATTTGCTCAATGCCCACGATCATCTCAACGTTCTTGAAGTAGGCACAGAGCCTCAAGGCACCGGGGCCAATGGCTATCACCCGCTCAGCCCCTGAACTAAGTTCCACTTGCCTCCCCGTCATATCTGTAATGATCAAGCCCTGCACGTCGGCATAGGCCCCACTAGTCGAAAAAAGCAATATCGTGGAAAGAAAAATCGTCAATACAAGAGCCTTATTCCTCAAAAACATGACCCCCATCTCTTTTGTATTTCAGCATATAACTAGGCTGGTATTACGACCGGCACATCACCAAATTGCTCTATGCGAACTGGTACAGAATATACGTTTTCAATGTTTTCCTGATTCATTACTTCCAGGCCTCCGGCCGCGAAAATCGTACCCTCCTTAAGCAACATGAACCGGTTGGCAAAACGCATGGCTAGATTCAGATCATGCATGGCCACAATGGCGGCCAATTGCTCCTTTTGCACTATTTTCTTGATGAGCCTGGCCACATCCAGCTGGTTTTTCAGATCAAGACTACTCGTCGGTTCATCTAGTAGAAGCAACTGCGGTTTTTGTGCCAAGGCCCTGGCAATCATTACTTTCTGTTGCTCTCCCCCACTTAACTCATCTACATACCGCAGGGCATAGTCATCTAGCTTGAGGGTCTGTAGAACCGAGTGCACGATCTTTAGATCGCGACTAGAGACATCCCATTGGATGTATGGCCTTCTTCCCAGCAGTACAGCATCAAAGACAGTTATCCTCCCATTTTGATGGTATTGTGCAACATAGCCTATCCGCTTGGCCAGCTCCCGGCGGCTGAGCTTAGATGCATCATCACCTTGGATATGTACTGTCCCCATTTGAGGCTTCAAAATCCTGTTGATGCACTTGAGTAATGTCGATTTGCCAGCTCCATTAATGCCCAGAACAGCCAGGAGGTCTCCTTTGGAAATGGAAAAGGTAATATCCCGAATGATCGGACGACTAGGGTATGCAAACTCCAACCCCTCAATTGCCAGAATCAATTCTGCTTATACCCCCTTGCCAAGAGATAGAGAAACAATGGTGCACCAAAGAAGGAAGTGATCGCACCGACAGGCAGGACTACAGGAGCAATCATGGTCCTAGCTAATGTGTCGGAAACCAGCAATAGCAATGAGCCGGCCAGTGCTGAGGCGAGGATCAGGTATCGGTGATCTCTGCCCATTACCCTGCGCATGATCTGAGGAGCCACCAAACCAATAAACCCAATGATTCCCAAAAACGAGACCGTCACAGCCGTAATCAGGGATGAGGCCAACATGCCTCCCAAGCGAACACGCTCCACCTGTACGCCTAAGCTCTTGGCAGTCTCCTCACCACTATCCAGAGCGTTGTAGTCCCACCTCCTGAACATAAAATAGATGATCGCTAAGATCACAACACCTGTCAAGATGGTGACTTCCTGCCAGTTCACTCTGCCCAGATCGCCAAAGGTCCAAAAAACCGCGGCAGCGACCTGTACATCTTCAGCGAAGTACTGGATAAGTATGGTGCCTGCCGAAAAAAGTGAGCTTAAAGCTACACCCGATAGCAATATAGCCTCTGGCGAAAAACCCCGTATCCTGGCCAAAATCAGGATGACGGCAGCCGCTACCATAGACCAAGCAAAAGCCGAAAGGGTGACAAAGTACGGATGGTCGATATTGACGGCATCGGCACCGGTACTGCGGATAGTTCCAGCTCCAAATACGATAATGGCCATGTTAGCCCCAAAGGCTGCGGCATTGGATATGCCCAAGGTCGAGGGAGAGGCTAATGGGTTTCTCAGGTTGTTTTGCATGACACACCCGGCCACAGATAATCCCGCCCCGGCAATAATGGCTGCTGTGATACGGGGCAAGCGGATCTGCCAGATGACAATATCGGCAACATCGGCACCCTTGCCCATAACAGCCAAAATGACTTGATACAGATTTAAGTCGATTGAGCCGGCATTAAGGGCAATTACAGCTGCCGTGATAATCAATAGAACCAAGGTTAGTGTCATGCCGACTTTTTTCGCTGTGTAGCGTTGGTACTGATGCATCTGGTTGACATCGCCACCACTGGATGTTCGCTGTGTCAAAGTTTTCCGTCTCCTTCTGGCCTGAACCTACCAGCCCCTTGAATAGTCCGTAAAGCAATCAAGACATAGCTTCAGGCCACCGCTTAATCGCATCTTATGCTCCGGCGCCCCTTCACCACAGTTTTCACAAATGACCGTATCAAACAGTCTGGCCCTTTCCGGGAGCTCAAAGGCAGGTTTACCAAAATCGAAGATCTGATCAACAGGTGCATTGAGCAGGTATGCTTGGCGCGCTTGGCGATCCATTTCTTGCTTGGCCGGCTTGAGGATCATCCTCAGGCTTTCTCCATTGCTCCGGTTAAAAAAGCTAAAGGCCATCTTGCCCGTACCTCTGTAGAGCAGGTTGCCTTTGCCTAGAGTACAACCGGTAATCAACTGAATGGCATCTACCCCACATGCATCGTTTTCGGTGACACAAACAATTTGTTCATCCGGTGAAAACGTAATCCCCATCTTTTCTCTGGCTGCTTCACAAGCCTTGAAGCCTATGGCGAGACCAGGACACTGGTGTCCATGAAACGCCACCGCTGCTTCCCATAACTCTCTCTGCATTGGGCTCCTCCCTCTCGATAGCACTATGTCTGCTGGCAATAGCGCCCCATCGTGCTACGTTTTCTATGATTGGTGCTACGTTCCTGCTGTGATCCAATTCTATATCCACTCGAGTTCTCCTGCTATTTTCCAATGATCTTAAACGCCTACCCCAATTAATAGCTGCCATAGTCGGTGTAGGCGTAAGAGGCTGGTATCCGAGTTAGAGAAACCAAGTAGAGGGAGGATGCACTACCTTAACAAAAGCAAAATGCGGATAAGCTCAGGCAGCCTATCCGCATTCCCTATTACGGAGTCTAAAGCTGACTCCACCTCGGGTTGATCAAATCAACCACCTCCTCACCGGGATCATCATAAGCCTGATCCCAATACTAGCTTACCAGGATTCTTCCGCTTGGTATACCGAGTTCTAATCAGAACTGTTCTTTCTTTCGACCTTACGGACTATTTTTCGGATACTATCATAGCCTAGATAATACGCGTCCATCAGGCTATGAATATGCTCTCCCGCGGCATACCGATGGCGAATCTCCTGGTTGCGCAATTCCAGCCTACGCTTGGTGCCATTGCGCTGTCCCCAGCCGGCCCGTTCTTCTGATCCCTTGGGGATATAGAGTTCTTGTCCTTGGACATACTCCTGAACCTGGCGGAGGAGACGGGGTGGTAAGACATCTTCAGCATTCAAATACACTGGGCCAACAACCCCCTGTGAGTTCTTTCCCGTTGGCCCCCATTAGACTGCTATACTGCAGCCCTCCAGTGATGGATACCATCCATCAACCCAGTATTGGCAGGCCAATCATCTCCGATTTCAGTTCGAACTCGAACTAGACAGTTAGAGTATCTCACTATGGCCCACCTCCTTTCCCCTGTGTTCCCCATTTTACTTATACCCTATATATACTTATCCTGCAGGATATCTTACTTCCGAACCGTCTTTTCCGATACCTCTCCCTTGACTCTCGATGTCCTTACAGGCGAATGCCGGTTTACTGCCTAACCAATTTATCTGAGCATCTCTAATGATCCTGCTCTGACGAAAACAGGGATGGAATCTATAGGGGCATCACATAGGAAACTTGTGTTACCTTCATAAACCTTTTTGCTGTCCAGATGCATCCATCTGCCAGCCGGTAAGTAGACTTCTCTTTCCCTGGCATTCTCATAGAGAATCGGACAAACGAGAATATCGCTTCCGAACATATACTCATCTGCGATTTCCCAGGCCTGCTCATCCTCTGGAAAATCATAAAACAGGGGACGCATTAATGGAGTGCCCTTTGCATGGGCTTCCTGCATAAGTCGCTTGACATAGGGGCGCATCATTTCTCGGATTCCCATGTATTTTTTGCATATTGCATATACCGCTTCACCATAACTCCATACTTCGTTATCCGCCCCACTTCTCTTCATGCCACCCCCGGTAGTCCCCAATGGTTCCTGAAACGGCTCCCGACATCCATGTAGGCGAAATACGGGACAGAAAGTGCCAAACTGGAACCAGCGCACAAAACACTCCTTGAACTCATCAGAATGAATATTGCCACCATGAAATCCACCTATATCAGTGGTCCACCACGGAATACCGGCCAGACCCATGTTGAGTCCCGCCACCAGTTGATTTCTCAGTGAGCGGAAGCTGGAGTCGATATCTCCAGACCATACCAAAGCCCCATACCTCTGGGAACCTGCCCAGGCACAGCGCAGCAGATTAACTATGTTTTTCTGACCGGCAGCCTCCATTCCCTCATAGGCCATACGCGCGTAATCCCTGGGATACAGATTGCCCACTTCGAGAACAGAGCCCAGGGAATAACGATAGTGACTGTACTCGTACCCGGCAAACTCAGGTTCGGCTTCATCCAACCAGAAGATCCTGATGCCCTTGTCGTAATAGTTTTTCTTGATCTTGCTCCAGACATACGCCCGGGCATCCGGATTGGTCACATCTATGAAACAGGCATTGCCCAGCTGCCCAATGCGTTTTCCGGCTTCTGAACGAGTTAGATAACCCAACTCTTTCATCTCTTTGTAGTTCTCGCTACCTTCTTCTACAGTTGGCCAAATGGATACCATGAGCTCGATACCCATTTCTCTGAGTTCTCCAACCATTTTCTCCGGGTCGGGCCAATAATCTAGATCAAATCTCCAGTCTCCCTGAAACGGCCAATGGAAAAAGTCCACAACAATTACCGAGATAGGCAGGCCTCTCTTTTTATGGCCCCTGGCCACCTGCATGATCTCCTCCTGGGTCTGATAGCGAAGTTTACACTGCCAGAACCCGGTACCATAATCAGGCATCATTGGCACCTTCCCGGTTGCATCAGCATAGGCTTCCACGATCTCTGCCGGTGTATCCCCGACGGTGATCCAGTAATCCATCTGCTTGGTAGAATATGATACCCACTCGGTCAAGTTCCGGGCAAAGCTCACTTTTCCGAGGGCCGGATTATTCCACAACATCCCATAACCCTTGCTCGATACGGCAAATGGTACACTTGCTTGGGAGTTCCGGTGGGCTAACTCCAACACACATCCCTTTAGGTTGAGATATGGTTGCTGGTATTGTCCCATTCCATAGAGCTTCTCTTCGTCAGACGACTCAAATCGAACTGTTAGCCGATAGTTGTTAGTACCATGATGAGGTTCAAAAGTGCGAGGGTCAATTTCGAGAGCACTGTTAAACTCCCCTTCAACCTCATCCCGCATGCGATTGCGGTCATATTCTTCTAGGAGGAGTTCCCTTCGTTGGTTATAGAACCTCAACTTGCCTGTTGACATGATTTCACATTTAATTTTTCCGTTAGTAATGAAGGTACTTTGGCCCTCTGTGGTGATCTCAGCCTTTCCATTGCCTGCCTCCAGAAGGGCAGAAAAATACTGATCATCTTGGAATCTGTGCAAGCAAGTAGCACGCACTCTGAGACTATTCTCACCCCATGGTTCAATACAGAGCAGCTCCTGATCATTGCGTCTTAATATCTTGTTTCCTTCTTGTCTGATCATCGTGAGATGCCTCCCCATTTTTCTGTTTGAAAAGCTCTTGGTGCTGCTTCGGGAAACGGTAAATCAGGAATTTCTCTCGCTCGTCGCTTACTCCCGGCACCCTGACCTTGTTAATCAGTCTAAAGGGGGTCTGGTGTTTCAGAACCCGTTTATACCCTGGCATCGGATAGTAAAGGATAAGATCCACAGACCGATTGTCACGGTGGATGGATTGCATGATGTTCTGAACAACCTTCTGAAAGATCTTGCTGGAAAATGGGTTAAAGAAGTAGAAACAGTTGTCATGAGGTTTCACTTCATAGTGCTCGGCCAGGCCATACTTCAAACGAATCGGTGCCTGGATATGCTGAGCCCTGTGCCGATAGCGAAACTTATTATCCAATGCTTCTGCATAGGTCTTATCATGTGCCTCAATTCCCACCACCGGAACATGAAAATGATGATGAATATAGAAAGCTACTCGCCCTCTTCCACACCCAACATCGACGGTACGACCCGTTTTACTGAATCTGTATGTTTGAAAGAGTTCATCTAAGGCTTCATAGGGCGTGGCCTCGTAGCGGTGATAATGGCCATGGCCCTCCATTTCCCGCAGACCAACTGTTTTGATGCCAAGTAATCGATCATATTTTCTTGCACCCATTGCCATTCTTCCTCTCACTTAGCGGTCATGAGCCCGGCAGCTCATAGTCTCTGATCAGCCACTTGTGCAAAGCAAAGTAGAATCCCTTTCTGGCCATCAACTCAATGTGAGTACCCTGTTCTTGAATCTGGCCATTGTCCAAAACGACAATCTCATCGACATGCCAAATAGCGGGCAAACGATGTGTAATAATCAATGTGGTTCGCTTTGCGCATAGGCGGCCCAGAACCTCTTGGATCTCGCGTTCCGTAACTACATCCAAGGCGGAAGTCGCCTCATCAAGTATGAGAATGGGTGGATCCTTGAGAAATGCCCGAGCAATGGAGATTCGCTGCTTCTGCCCACCTGAGAGCCTAATCCCCCGCTCACCTACATATGTATCGTACTGGTCTGGAAGTGTCATGATAAAATCATGGATCCGAGCATTCTTGGCCGCCTCTACCAACTCTGCGTCTGAGGCCGTAGGTTGCCCGTATAGGATATTATCTCGAATAGTACCGGCGAATAAGAACACATCCTGCTGGACCAGCCCGATGTTCTTCCGCAAGGACTGTAGTTGGATTTCCCTGATGTTTATGCCATCAATCAGAATCTCTCCTGAACAGGCATCATGGAATCGGGGGATCAGATGGCATAGTGTCGTCTTACCCCCACCGGAGGGCCCGACAAAAGCCACAGTCTGCCCAGGCCGAATCGTCAGATTGATGTTATCTAACACCTCGGACTGCTCTTCATATTGGAAAGATATGTCCTTTAGTTCGATCGTTCCCTTGACATTACGCAGCTCGACAGCAGCCTCACTATCAATGATGCTCGGTTCAATATTCATAATCTCCAAGAAACGATGGAACCCTGTCATCCCCAGTTGCCAAAGCCGGGTAAAGTTGGTCAGCCGCCGAATTGGCTGTAAGAAGAGGTTCACAAAGATCAGATAAGCGGTCAGATCAGCTAGGTCGATATGGCCATGATAGGCATAAATAGAGCCTGCCGCTAGCACGGTCAGGTTCAACAGATTCGTGAGAAAGGTCATCCCCGAAGAATACTGAGCCTCAACCTGATATCCTCTCTGTGTAGCTCTCCTGAATGCTGTATTAGCCTGATCAAAACGACGTTCCTCATAATATTCATTGGCAAAGCTTTTTGCCACCCGGATTCCTGAGAGGCTGTCCTCAAGTTCGGCATTCACATCCGCTATTTTGCGCCGCTGCTCTTGGAGCGCATTGCTCATTACCGGCCATTTGGTCATCGCGAACCAACACATGATGAGGACAAAGCCAAAGATAATCAGTGTCAGACCCATATTGATTCTGAACAAGTACCAAAAGGAGCCCACGAGCATTACACCGGCTATGAATAGATCCTCAGGCCCATGATGGGCCAGTTCCGCCACTTCTCCCAAGTCATTAATGATCCTGGACATGAGATGGCCAATCTTGTTCTCATCGAAAAACCGGATATCCATTATCTGCAGGTGTTTGAATAGGTCTTTACGCATCGCGTATTGCATACGGAGTCCAACGACATGACCCCAGTAATCGGTCGTATATTGACAACCAAGATGGACTATATATAACGCAATCAGTACCCCGATGTAGACTACTATGGAGTGTAGATCCAGGTTAGGGATGAAGTCCTTCATAAATAACCTCGTCATCATGGGAAAGATTAGGTCCATCCCAGCCATTAACCCTGCACAGACCATGTCTACTGCAAGGAGTTTCCATTCAGCCCGGTAGTATGATGCAAATCGCCTCAGTTGGTGCACTCTCCCGGTATACCCCCTCTTTATTGGTGCAGCATGTTCTAGATGATATCGCCAGGCATAGGCAAAGCGGCATTTCCCACTAAGGGAGAATTCACCGCTATGCAGCCTATCTAACAGAATTATATACTACTAGGCCGAAAAAGCTTGGCAAAAATCAGTATGGACTAGTTTTTCCTCAATTAAGTGGGGCTTCAAATTGCGCTTGCCAATGATCATGTTCAATACTTCTCTCTCATGTTTTCTGTAATCTCTACTGCTTTCCTGCCGAGATCACGGCCAGCCCAGGGAGAATCCGTCTGGTGTGACCTTATAGACGAGCTACATGTCTAGGAGTTCTGCATTTGACAGAGAAAGTAGATATTGGGGAGGGAGTACCATGTCTTATACAGTGGAAGTATGTTGTTACACGATTGAAGATGTGTGGCGGGCTGAGCAAGCTGGTGCTACCCGGATCGAATTGTGTGCTGATCGACCAGCCGGTGGGACTACTCCAAGCTATGGTCTAATCGAGCATGTGCTGGCGACTGTCGCCATCGATGTCGCGGTCATGATCAGGCCACGGGGTGGCGGCTTCCTATATAGTGATGACGAGCTGATGATTATGCAGCGAGATATCTCTATGGCTGGGCGACTGGGAGTTGAAGGCGTCGTTTTCGGTGTGTTGGATGCCGAAGGCTTTCTTGATGTTCCCAAAATGCAGACCTTAGTAGATACTGCCAAGCAAAACAAGCTCATGGTCACTTGTCACCGCGCCTTTGACCAAGCCCAAGATCCCCACCGAACTCTAGAGGAACTGATTAACCTTGGTGTTGACCGCCTACTTACATCTGGTCAAAAACCCACTTCCATTGAGGGTCTCCCCTTATTAAAAGAGCTATCAGAGATTGCCGGTGATCAGCTAGTCATCATGTCGGGAGGTAGCGTCCGGAGCAGCAACATTGATGCCATTCTAGCAGCTGGTATCCGCCATATCCATACAGGCAGCGCGCAAATCATTCAATCCCAGATGCTCACCGGCCAACCGGGGTTATCCATGGGTGGCCCTACCTATGATGAGGATATACAAATGATCATCAACCAAAAGGATGTAGCAGATATTGTGAAGGCAGTGAAACGAAAAGCCGGGCAAAGTCAAGAAGAGAATGGCTGAAAGAAGCGGCAGAAAGTTTCTTCTATTCCGACTGGCTGGGAGGGTCATTAGCTTTCTGGCTGGTACTCGTCCTATCCTATGGTTTGGTATGGTTAATCAACAGGGATGAAGATGGCTGGATCCTCGTGGGCAAGACCAGCAGTAGAAAACGCCAGTCTAGTGTGATGTCGACCGGTGCCAGGGAGACTGAGGGGCACTCAATCACGCTTTAGAATGTGAATCGAGGTCAGCCCACAGCAGTCAGCTAAGCTAGTGATAGTCTCCTCTACCCTCGCCCTGCTGCTGCGTTCTGGAGTCTTCGCCCAGCGATCAGGATAAAGCTCTAGGTTATAGATACCGGTGTATCCGGACGCCTTCAGCATCTTCACACACTGATCAATATAGCTATCCCCGGATAGGAAGTATGAATGAGTCCTTGTTGTAAGAGTGACCACTATGGTGTTCCATGAGTTCCGCGAGTTTCCTGCCCCAAACAATACCGGTTTGAATCACCCCACGAGAGAGGCCGAAGCCAGGGAAGCCACCGAGAAGGATTCGATCGAGGCATAGTTCACAGCGGAGGGTTTCGGTTGGTGGAGTAGAGTGTGCATCGAGCGTCTGTCATGTCGAGTGTGGCAAACCGACGTATGAACACACGCATGAAGCTGTCCCGAAGACTGGCTGGTCTTAGGACAGCTCCCAAGTAAGAGACTTAGGCTACTTGGCTGCCTGATATATGCTTTGAATCAGCTTGATAGACTTAAGTGCTTCTTCACCGGTTACTGCTGGCTTACGTTGCTTTCGAACGGCTTCTGTCATATCGCCTATGACCTGTACATGACCCCAATCAGCTATATCTGCTGGATCCATACCCCCACTAGAGGACTGGTCTACTCTCCCGAATTGACTCACTGGCTTCAAGGTGGGATCATCTATAGACAAGTAGATAAGCCGCTCTCCCGCTAGAATCGCTGATCCTTTTGTTCCGTGAACAGATAGCAGTGCCCGCAGACCGGGATAGGCGGCAGTGGAGGCACTGATTGTTCCTACTGTACCTGCTTCGAATTCCAATGCTGCTACTGCGGTGTCTTCCGTCTCAATGCTGTGAAACAGGGTTCCTACATGGCTCTTGACATCCCTGACCGGTCCTACGAACCACTGCATAAGATCAATGGTATGGATAGCCTGGTTCATCAGAACTCCACCGCCATCAAGGGCCCAGGTTCCCCGCCAACTAGAATTTTCGTAATAGGCCTTGGGCCGATACCATTTCACCTGGGCTTCCGCTAAGACTATCTTACCTAGGGAGCCCGCATCAATTAGTTCCTTCACTCGACGAACATCATTGTAAAAACGGTACTGAAAGACGCATCCCAATATGACGCCTTGTCTGTGACACCCCGCGATAGTCCTCTCAGCACGCTCCACCGTAACTTCCAAAGGCTTCTCAGCTAAAATATGTTTTCCTTGTTGAGCTGCTGCGAGAGCTATGGGTAACCGCCCCCCACTTGGTGTGCAAATACTCACAACATCAACGTTCTTGCAGCTAAGCAACTTGTCCAGGCTCTCATAGGCAGGTACACCATACTCTTTTGCAAAAGCTTGAGTGACTTCTTTATGCCTATCATAGAATCCTACCAGTTCTGCTCCTTGGGTCTTAAGGATAGCAGACGTATGGAATCTAGCAGCTGTGCCACAACCGATTATTGCATACTTGATGGTATCAGTGTGCATTGGTCCCCCCTACATTTTGCGAATTTCCAATAAGTCTTGTCGAGACACGTTATGCCCCGAAAGATGCAGCAACAGGTGGCAGTTTTCTCGCTATCTCTTCTACCCGGTACCCAAAACCGGGACCGGCAATACTACTCAGGTCGATCTTCCCATTGGACCTTCGATAGACACCGGGATGTACTACTGCCTCAGGGCCTGAAGCTTCTGGATAAAACTGCATGGAATTGGTCTCAACCCCCATAATCGTGTCAGCATGGGCCGCCAATAATACGTGGGGAATTTGGGCTAACATAGGGTTGGTCAAATCTTGCACCATTAGAGTCATTCCATGTGCTCTAGCCCAGCACAGACTCAGAATAGCACCTGTTTGAGTCTTGCAGGTCTTGAGAGCAACTCCTGTCCATCCCAGTCGCCGTCCCAGTTCAATTAAATGCCAATCATGGGCACTCTCGTCTAGAAACAGTGGTTTTCTCGCTGATACACTATGGACATCGATTTTATGTTTCTCCAGATCATATGGAAACGGCTGTTCAACGTAGAGGATCATGGCATAGATATCCGGATGTTCACGGAGTAGACGATCGAGAATATCTGTCACGTATACCGGTTGGTCAACAGTGCAGTTGAAATCGGCAGAGAGCCACAGTACGTCGTGTTCAATGGCTATCTTGCCAACCGCAACGATTCGGTCATAGTCCCAAACCGGGTCATTACCTCGAAGCTTGACTTTCAGACACTTAAGTCCATCTCGCTTGATCCAATCCGACAATAGGAATGGATATCCATCATCAGCTTCCTCACCAGTCAAATGTGAAGGATGAATCGCATCCTCTCCCCCCACCAGATGCCAAGCCACTAGACTTTTGGGTGGTTGCGGATTGAGAAATTCATCCGGGTACTTTCCCTTGAAGGACATGCTAGCTCCTTGAGCTGGAGTCAGAAAATAGGACAAATCGGTATTCATGAATTCTTTCGTATACGTTTCATATACCGGCAAACTATGCAGTCTACCGTAGGCATCATGCAAAGCTATGTCGAAGGCTGATGAACATACTAGAGCTGCTAACCACGGCATTGATTCCTTGCCAACCTGTTGTCTAGAGTTGAACTTGGTTAGCTCAGCCGGTAGAATTGCTTGCCAAAAAGCGTGGCCGATCTCCATGGGATGCCCTCTTAGACCACTTTCCACCCATGCCCCTGCCAGCACACAGCAAAAATCTTGCATGGCTACATGCCTCATCTCGTACGTGCTGTCACTGGGCCATACCCATTGGACACTGAGGGGAGTTTCCCCCCATCCAGTGGCTTGTCGGCCATTTTCATCTGCTATCGTCATACATACGCGTACACACGTGACATGGGTAAGCGTTTCAGGACCGAACTTAAGCGGAACTCGCGTTTCTACTGGCAAAAAGTGGATTTTGTTTCCTACTATGTGAACACCTCTATTGCGCAATTGGAAGCCTCCCCTGTCTTGAGCAGCACCTAGGTCGTAGCGAAAAGGATCTTGGCGTAAGCAATATCTTCTTTGATCAATCTATCGACATCCTGGGTGGCGCTATACTCGGCAGTTAGGCAAACGACACCAGAGTAGTTTCTCTCTTTCAGGTATTTGATAGTCCGAGGCCACGAGGCCAGACCTTGCCTTCCACTTGTCCAATAGACAGCCCATTCGACGTCTGCGGCTTCGGGACCAGTGGTACGCCGCCAGTATCCGTTTTTCAAATTCACCATACAAAGATGAGGCCAGACTATATCTAGACCCATCTCTGGTTCTTCGCCATCTAGAGCTGTATGGGCTGCATCCCAAATCGCTGCTATATGGCAAGGATCATAGTCTTCCAAGAGATGACGTAGCCCCATGGAATGCGGTGGCACGAAAAACTTACAGTGATTCTGAACACCTATTCTTACACCATATTTTTCGCAAAAAGACAGCAACCCATCCAGTTCACGTTTCACTGCCGTTTCTGATGCCATATATCCCTCTTCGCCAACACGATACATTACTCTAATGATGGGAATACCTACCTCCGCGCAGGCGGCAAAGGTCTCTTCAGTCACCGGACCGGCGATACTGCATATGCCTATACCTTCATCTCGCAAGACCTTTGCAACCTTAGGTAGGTCTGTAGATACCTTTTCTGGCTCAACCTGGAAGCCCGGTCGCACCGGAAGCTCCAGTGAATCAAACCCCAGCCCACGTACCAGCTGACCAAGAGCCGCTGCTGAAAGCTGTGGCCATGGTTTCGAAAATACCGCTAACTCTATCTCGCTACTCTTCATGGTTAGTCACCCTTTTCTCATTGAATTCCGCCCCATCAAGCTATGCGGTCTAGGATACTCCCATCTACTGCATACTTAGCACTCTTGTTGGTTAGTACCAATTGACAATCATTGATCATAGCTAAGGCCATTTCCCACCTGCGTCTATATGCGGGCCCTGCAATATGGGGAGTCAAAATGACGTTAGACAGCTTCCTTAGAGGGCTATCAACTGGCAATGGCTCCTGCTCGTAAACATCCAAGACAGCCTTGAACCGCCCTTGACTAAGCTCCTCGATCAAAGCCTCTTCATCCACCAAGGCCCCTCGAGCAGTATTAATCAGAAGAGAGCCATCCTTAATCAAGCCTAACCGCCGTGCATCGATCATATGGCGAGTCTCGGGCAAAGAGGCTGCATGAAGAGAAATTACACTGGACGATTCCAGAAGCTCATCGAGGTCATACCATTCTGCTCCCAATTTCTCTGCATCTTCGGATGAAACAAAGGGATCGTATACGCGTACCTTACACTCGAATGGCACTAACAACTTTAAAAATGCCCTAGCCGTCATACCCAACCCGACTAAGCCCACATCTTGTCGGAAGAGACTGTCATGTATGTGATAGTCCACTCCTCGCCAATTGCCATTTCGCATATCCCGATCATTTTGAATAAGGTTCCGCAGGCCTGCTATAGCTGAAAGCAAACAGGCTTCCCCAACAAACTCGGCAATTATAGCTGCGCTACTAGATACCGTAACCCCTTTTTCAAACACTTCTCGTGTGACTATTGGTTTGATGCTTCCCGCGGCATGACCGATAAACTTCAGCTTCGGGCAATGGCTAACAATGTCTCCGTCAATCAAAGGAGACCCCCAACTAGTGATTATCGCGTCCACATCTTTAGCCATTTCAATGATTTCATCTCTAGTTGGCTTTGTGCTTGTGTTTCGCCTAATCTTTGCGAAAGCAGAAAGTCTTTCTAGAACCTTTGCCGGAAAAAGATCATTAAAGAGTTCGCCTGTAGGCATCAACAAGATAGTAAATTCATCCACTAGCTCAACCCCCTCTGAAATAGACATTCCTCAGCGAATCACTCCCTTCTTAGTTTATGTCCTTTACAAACACCTGTCAAGGAAATATTGGCAAATCACGTGATTCTTGACCAAAATGATGGCAAGGAGGCTAAAGTACACTGTACAAACGTAATTGGTTCCGAATCTCTTTGAGGGTATGCCCTTAATAGATATGAGCATGGAGACTCATTATTCAGCTTTGCCAATGGCTTTGACAAACACTGGGGTTTCTTGTATACTAAAAATCGTTCCAGACCAAAAGTGCAAGATGTACCATCTATGTTATGGATGTGAGGATAACAAAATGGCACACGAAACTGCCCAGCCTGAGCTGCTAAGACGCATTAATACTTCCACTATCTTATCCCTTATCGAAGCCAATTCCATGATCTCCCGAGCCGAGTTAGCGCGACGCTCCGGTCTTAGCCGGGCTACAGTATCTAATATTGTAGAGAATTTACTCGCGTCCGGCCTCGTTAAGGAAGAGGGGATTGGGGATTCACAGGGTGGGAGACCACCTGTTCTTTTGGCATTTAACCCATCAGCATGGTATACCATCGGTGCCGAACTAGTTGACTTAGAATGGATGTTTGTCTTGGTCGATCTACGGGGAGAGATACAAAAGCGTGCGGCTATTGCCATCACTGGGCATCAGCCAGAAGATGCTCTTAATACCCTAATTAGGGGCTATTACCATATCCTTGATAACTTTTCAGGACCTATACTTCCGGGTATAGGATTAGGAGTTCCCGGCTTGGTGGATGACAAAACGGGGGTAATAAAAAGTGCTGCCGATCTCGGCTGGGTGGATATACCCTTTCAAGAACTTGTGGAAAAAGAACTTCCCGTGTCAGTATACATAATCAACCGCCATAAGGCCGCTGGCCTGGTGGAGGCTCGTTATGGAGAAGGAATCAGCAGCAGCAATCTATTCTACGTGGGCATTGGCTCAGGAGTGGCAGCCGCTATTTTCCTGGAGGGGAATATGTTGCAAGGGGCAAATTCCAGTGCTGGCGAGCTTGGCCATGTCACTGTTGAACCTAATGGCCGTCCTTGTCCCTGTGGCAACTACGGTTGCCTGCAACAGTATGTATCGGGACCAGCTATGGCGACTCGGGCCCGGGAGCTAATCCGTAGCGGTAACCGCAGCATGCTGGAAGAAATCACTGATGGGAATCTGCAATTGATCAGCGGCAAACTTGTTTGTGACACGGCGACCCACGGAGATAGTCTAGCTCTGAAGGTCATACGAGAAGCCGCGGGATATCTCGGTATTGCCCTAGCCAATATCATTAATATCATCAACCCAGACACAATTGTCCTTGGCGGACCAATTGGTCGCAACTCCGGTGAGTTATTCCTAGGACCTCTTCAGGAAGTGCTGCGCAAACGTACCATGTCCCACCCCTTGGCAGCTGTTCGAATCGCTAGCTCAACTATGGGAGGCGATGCCGGGGCCAGAGGAGCTGCAGCGCTGGTCCTTGCGGAGAAAGTGGATCTTATTCTTGCTGCGGAGGACGCTCTAACTCTATAGACATCATACAGGCGTTTACTAAGTTTCTCCTCACATGCTTGGCTACCTCGATCACTTCTAACTAGTTAGTCAATTACCTATGCCTTTATTCTATGCGCTATCACCATCCGAGAACTCTAGTATCTATTTACTCTTCTTATAAAACACTCTTGTCAACGTTTTCCGAAAATCTCTTGACATGACTTTGTCTATAATGTAAACTAAAGGCGTACTGGGCGATTTGCTCGTATAGCACTCGAAACGAATAGTTTGAGACCCTATGATTGTATCTAAGGCTAGACCTCGGAAAACTTACCGATTATATTCCTGACTTTCATGGGTGACTCCAACTATGATCGTTGTGAGAGTGTTTTGCGGATGACTTTGTAAAACCCATATACTTTCCAACGGTAATGGTTCATCTAGCATAATCCTGTAAATGAAGCGAGGTGGTACTGAGTATAGCTGATGTAGCTGGGCATGTTTCAGTGATGAATCACTTAATGCGAAAGCGAGGGTCTAAAGTGCCAAAAAAACTACTGAGATTGTCTGTACTTGTTCTGATGTTCATAGTTCTGTTTACAGCGATCGGTTCAGCCAAAACAGTCGTTACTCATTGGATCTATCCTTTAGGACCAACTGTTGAAGAGGAGTTTGCCAAACTCAAGGACGAGTTTGAAGCGGCAAACCCCGACATTAATGTTCAAATAGAACTTCAGCCTTGGGGCAACAGATACCCGAAACTATTTGCAGCGCTCGCGAGCGGCCAAGGGCCCGATTGCGGACTGCTGACCGTAGATGCTATGATAAAGTTCGCGGATGCAGACATGTTGCTGCCGCTAGATGACAAACTCCCAAAGGCCTACTGGGATGACATAGACCCAGGGATCCTAGAACAGGTAACCTACCAGGGAAGAGTATACTACGCACCCTTCGACAAAGAGTCAAGCGGTCTACTGTACAACACGAAGATATTCGCAGAAGCAGGTCTTGACTCTGAAAATCCCGATTTTACATGGTCAGGCATAGATGCAATTTGCAGTAAGGTGAAACCGCTGGGCTATTTCGGATGGGGCTATAATGCCGCTAGTCCTACGGTAAATTGGTCATTCTGGCCATTCCTACATCAAGCTGGTGGGCAGAGATTCAATGGCGCGGGTACAGAGGTTGCCTTCAATAGTCCTGCTGGAGTTGAAGCACTAGATTACATTGTTAGCTTGTTCGACAAAGGCTATGTTAGCAAGACATGGTTAACCAACGATCAAGCAACATTCTTCTTTGAAGGCAAGCAAGCCATTAATATGCTACACTCATCAAAGTCAGTGGTAACACTCCGACAAGATAACCCCGACCTAGCAAACTTCATAAAAGTAGGCCCTCCGCCTACCCATAAGGTAACAGCCGGCTTTGGTGCGGCGAGAAGCTTCGTTGTTTTCAAGCAAGCTGAGGATCCCGAAGCCGCTGCCAAGTGGGTCGAGTTCATTTCCCGCTCAGAGGTACAGAGGCTTCTATCTACTAGTGTATCTGGACAGGTGCCAGCATCAATCTCAGCTCGTGAGGGCCTATTTGCAGATGATCCCCCGCTTCGTAAATACGTAGACTACGCCCCATATGCCTTAGACGAGGCTCTACACGAATATGGCCGAGACATAATGCCTTTCGTCGTTTCTGCTGTGCAAGCTGCAATACTACATCAAAGGACTCCTGAACAGGCACTTAATGAAGCTGCAGCCAAAGCAAATGACGTCTTGCTTGGTAAGTAGCCAATCTGGACTTAGCACTGCCTGCCCATCAGGTGATGGCAGGCAGTGCATACATAATGACATATGGAGGGGCAGTATATGAGCTGGACTAGACACTGGAAGCAATATGGGTTGGCCTACCTATTGCTGGCACCTAACTTGCTGATATTTGGATTATTTCGGCATTTCCCGGCCTTATACGGTTTTGTCATGAGCTTCTTTTCTTGGTCAGTAATAGGAAAGCCCAAATTTCTCGGTACCGCAAACTATGCCAAACTTCTGCAGGATGAAATCTTCTGGAAGGCCCTAGGAGTAACGGTTAAGTACACTCTCTTAACCGTGCTACCTGGTATGGTAGTATCACTGGCTCTAGCTCTGCTCGTAAACCGGACATGGA
Organism: Bacillota bacterium; assembly: GCA_012798695.1. Taxonomy (GTDB): domain Bacteria; phylum Bacillota; class Limnochordia; order DTU087; family DTU087; genus JAAZMR01. The sequence continues at coordinate 69,106 of JAAZMR010000101.1, forward strand.
GAGGGATCAAGCTTTTTCGGACTATATATTATGTGCCTGTTATTACATCAACTGTTATTGTGGCGATTCTCTGGCGATGGTTTTACGATTCTGGAGCCAATTACTTTATGAATTTGCTGGGGTTGCCGGAAGTGATGTGGCTCGCTGACCCTCGCTTCGCCCTTCCTTCCCTGGCTATAATGTCCATCTGGAAGAACGCTGGGTATAATATGGTATTGTTCTTGGCAGGGCTTCAGAGTATTCCATCAGAACTATATGAGTCTGCAAGCATTGATGGGGCTGGCGGAGGCCGGCAATTCTGGCATGTCACCTTACCATTGCTAAAACCGATTACTATGTTCATATTAATCATGTCCATGATTAGTTCTTTTCAGGTTTTCGACCAAGCCTACTTGATGACCCGAGGTGGACCGTTTTTCGCCACTACCACCTTGGTATATTACGTTTATTACAATGCTTTCGAAATCTACCAAATGGGATATGCTTCAGCTGTAGCATATGTTCTCTTTATAGTCTTGCTCATCGCTTCTATCATACAACGTAAAGCTTTCGGTCTTGGCGAAAACACCTATTAAGGAGGATCAGAATATGCTTCGAGCTATGCCCGGCTTCTCGCGTCCCAATGGCTTTTCCCTAAACAAGCTACTGATCTATATCATCCTCTTTCTCCTTGCTTTTCTAGCTATCATTCCATTTCTCTTAATGAGCTCCATTTCATTGCAGGAAAATGTCATTCGCGGTCAGTTCCCCATTGATCTGATCCCGGACCCACTAGTCTGGGAAAATTACTCCCGGATTCTTACATATACAGAGATCATTCAGTGGTTTTATAACTCAATGATTGTGGCAGTGCTCGGGAGTGCCCTGGCAGTCTTTAATGCTTCGTTGGCGGGATATGTATTTGCTAGAATGCAGTTTCCTGGTCGTGAGGTCCTATTTTGGTCATTCGTGGCCATGCTCATGATCCCGATACAAGTGACTTTGATTCCTTTGTACTTCTTCCTAGGTAAGTTTAGCTGGCTAAACAGCTACCAAGCTCTATTACTGCCAGGCGTGACAAGTGCATTTGGAACTTTCCTGATTCGACAATACATCCTTACTGTACCAACGGAATATGACGACGCTGCTCGAATTGACGGATGCTCCGAGCTGGGCATCTATTGGAGAGTCATAATGCCTCTCATTAAGCCAGTAATAGCCACCCTTGCAGCACTGCAATTTATCAACTATTGGAATAGCTTCTTGTACCCTTTGATAGTGACTACCAAGAAGAAGATGTATACTTTGCCGGTGGGACTCGCCATCTTACAGGATACCGTCAAGTTCACAGAGCTGATGGCAGCTACAACTATCGCTTTCATTCCGTCATTCCTGGTCTTCTTGTTTTTCCAGCGGTATTTTGTGTCTGGTTTAACAATGTCCGGCCTGAAGGGCTAAAGATAAGCTGGTCACCGATTACCCCTCAATCTCATCCCTGTTACCATCATGCTCCATGGAACAGGGATGATTTATTGAATTCCTGGTGAGTAAACCATCATTTAGGTAAACACCGGGCAATGTAACAGCTGCTCTAGCCGCTCAAAGTCAATATCTTAACAACCTGCTTTAATGGTGAGTCTATGCAAGAAACCACAACCAAAGCCGATATGAGAAACTGCGGAATCACTTTCTACGCTTCAAGGTTTGCAGCCAGATCTGGCATGTCTACCAAGGTGTCCTGAAAACAGGGTTCTTTGATGGCGCTGCTACTGCAACCATGGTTGACCAAGTCGTAGAACCACTATCTTCTTATATTCTTAACCTGATGAACCCAGGGGAGAACTTCATGCGCCCATTCGTTTTCCTATATTCCGCTGCCTCGATCTTGCTACTCTGGAAAGCGGCACCAGTCCACCGGGCCCGGCTGCTTCGCTCTATTGGCGATCTCTCCTTTGGGATCTACTTTGTCCACCTCGCCATCCGCAACTTGCTAAAAGAAGCGGCCGAAAGTTTCTTCTATTCCGACTGGCTGGGAGGGTCATTAGCTTTCTGGCTGGTACTCGCCCTATCCTATGGTTTGGTATGGTTAATCAGCCGGGATGAAAATGGCTGGATCCTCGTGGGCAAGACCAGCAGTAGAAAGCGCCAGTCTATGCCGATAACAACTCGGGAATTCTTCAGTATTCCAGTAGCAGGGGAAAAATCTGCAGCATGGTCCACCGAGCAAAGACTACACAGGTGATGGGAACGGCTGTTTTCAATCGACTGGCTGGGGACCTATTGTGAAGACTACATCCAGACGAATTGACCGGCAGTATTGCTGTATTGCCTCAGTTCACACTGGGGACTTCCTCTGTCATCGGCTTTGCAGTGTCATGACCGGCATCCTTCTGCAACTCTGGTCATGGAATGGAGTTCTCGCAATCTGGGTGCTGCTTAACATTGTGGGGGCAGCCCTAATCTTGATGAACAAGGGACGCCTCAAGTCAGTAGGCTGATGCCCAGCGGACACCAGCCCCATCTTGCCATTTCGCTCAGATCACAGCCAAATCGGATTCTACTAGAAACCTCTTTGTATATTGTAGCGGCGAATTGCTGCTGTTACTTCTTCGGCCGCTTCATCCAAAGCCGCCTGGGGACTTGCCATACCCAACAACACTTGCTCCATTGCGACCTCAATCGCTTTACGTGCTTCAGGGAACACTCCGATCACTGCACCTTGGGTGGCTAGGCTGATTCTGCTTGCTTCTAACTGATCAATAGCTGTGCGAAAATGCGGAGTCTCGGTGTGGAGCTGTTTTACGTTATCCAGCTCCATTGCCCTGCGGTCAATGGGAAAGTATCCTGTATTGACATGCCAATAGGCTGTGCTCTCGGGAGTAGTCAAATGTCTGAGGAACTCCCAAGCCGCCTCAATTTCCTCTTGAGGGTGATCCTTAGACATCCAGATCGAGCCACCGCCGATTACTACCCCACCGCGTTCGATGCCTTCAGGAACAGGCAGAAATGCTGCTCCCATCTCAAAGCGGTCATCGATATCCGCTAGAGTACTGGCAAATCCACCGGTAGATCCGATCCGCATACCTACATTACCGGCCACGAATGCTGATCTGAGGGCACTGCTATCCCGACCACAGTCCAGATAACTGCCGTCGTTTTTCATATTAGAAAGCCACTCGAGAATGCGTACACCGGCTTCACCGTTGAAGGCCGCCTCAGTTGCCGGCGCTAGACGTCCATTACCGTTGTTTACATATTCAGCGTTTTGTATGGCCATCAATTGTTCGAAATACCAACCATAGGCATAGTTACCAAAGCCGTGTTTGCCATTGCCAGTCATTCGCTGGGCATATTCCCGGAACTCCTCAAATGTCTTGGGCGATTGCTCTGGATCAAGACCGGCAGCTCGGAACATGTCTTTGTTGTAGTAGAGGATAGCGTTTGATGTGTTAAATGGCATGGAATACAGCTGGTCATCAATGGTGTAGTAAGCTAGAACATTGGCCACCATATGCTCTAGTTCCACGTCACCTCGGTCAATGAAAGGTTGCAATGACACAGTACTCTGTAAGTCAATCATCAAGCGAGTACCGATTTCATATACGTGAACAAGGTGCGGCGTTTCCCCGGCCTGAACTGCGAGACGATATTTATTTAGGGTATCATCATAGTTTCCTTGGTAAATGGCTTCCACATGCACCCTATCCTGTGATGTGTTGAACTCGTCCACAAATCCCTGCAAAACATGGCTCCCAATATGCCCGCCTAAGGCATGCCAAAACTGCACCTGCACCTTTGCTTGAGCCAAACCTGAGGTTGCACACCAGGCCATGATCACCGCCAACAAGAGGCTCATTACACGACGTCTTTGCATGGTAATCCCTCCATCTAGTTTTTGGCGCACAGTTCGCAGACGACAGTCCCCTACCCGATAATCTTTCTATCCACCCCCCATACTGATGATCATACTAACCCTTCACGGCACCACCAACGATTCCACGAATCAACTGTTTCTGAAATATGAGGAATAAGATGATGGCGGGCATGGTGACAACAGCGACACCGGCCATAATGGTATTCCAAGCATCACCCTCTGCATCCCGCAGCATGGAAATGCCGATCTGCACAGTGCGCATCTGGGTACGGTTGGTAATGATTAAGGGCCAAAAATACTGGTTCCATGTCGATAGGTAGGTATATACACCGAGAGTTCCTAGGGCAGCTCGGCTGAGGGGCAGGAGGATGGCGAATAGATACCTGAATCGGCTGCATCCATCCACGACTGCAGCATCATAGAGTTCTCGGGGAATTTGCAGGAAGAACTGGCGAAGAAGGAATATCCCAAATGCACCAGCAAAGAAAGGCACCGTCAATCCCCAGTAGGTATCTATCCAGTGTAAGCGTTGAATCGTGAGGAAGTTGGGGATAATAGTGACTTCACCCGAGACCATCATGGTGGCTAGGACTGCCAGAAAGATAAAATCCTTACCAACGAAATCAATATAGGCAAACGCGTAAGCTGCCAGGGCCGATGTAAGCATCACTACGGCAGTGACCATAGTGCTTTGGATCACGCTATTGATCAGAAAACGGCCCAGGGGGACAAAGCGAAATGCATCTGAGTAGTTCTGCCAACAGATCGGATCGGGTATCCACTTATATGGATAGGCAAATACATCTGCCGGCTGTTTGAGACTGGTGCTGATTGCGACATATAGGGGCAGCAAGATCATGATACATATGGCAATTATCAAAACATGAGTGCCGATCTGGCAAAAGGCCTTGGGGAGAGTCATTGGTAATGCACACCCCTTTCTACATACCGGAACTGAATGAGCGTGAGGACCAAGATGATCAGAAACAAGGTTGCCGCTTGGGCACTGGCAAATCCGAAGTTAAAATTGATGAATGCATCCCGATAGATAGAGTAGACCAGAATGGTAGTGGAGCGCAGGGGGCCACCTTGGGTCATGATATGCACTTGAGCAAATGACCGAAAAGCATCTATGGTTCTAACGACGAGCAGAAAAAAGATGGTCGGAGAGAGCATGGGCAACGAAATATTCCAGAAGACATGCCAGTTATTAGCACCGTCAATGCGGGCCGCTTCCACCAGCTCTTCCGGTATCGCCTGTAGACCGGCTAGTAGGAACAAGACGTTCAGGCCAAGACCTTTCCAGACCGTAGCAATGGAAACGGCAATCAGGGCGATGGAGGGATCCTGTAACCAACGCATAGGAGGTAACCCAATAATTCTCAGCAAATCATTGATCACTCCTGTAGCGGGGAAGAACATCCATGTCCAGATGACTGATGCGATGGCTGTAGACACTGCGATAGTCGAAATAAAGACTGTTCGGTAAAAGGTAATCCCCCTTATGCGCAAATTTCCCAACAGAGCTACGGGGATGGCCAGCACCAAAGCCACCGGTACAGTATAAATGGTAAACCATACTGTCGTCCGCAGACTAGCCCAGAACCGAGATGAACTGACAAGATGCTTGTAGTGCTCTATTCCGTTAAAGAATATGGGCTCCCCCATGAGATTCGTTTCAAATAAGCTTAAATAGAAAGAGTGCACCAAGGGATAGAACACAAAAATGGTCAAAATGATTAGTGCAGGAGCTAAGTAGAGAAGTGCTTCCAGTAGCGGGACTATGGTCTTCCCCAACTTCATTCTCCGAGAAAGACTACCGTTTGACATGATCTGTTCGTGCATACTACTACCCCCGGGTCAGCAGTAGTCTACCGTTAGGCTCTAGCGCCTCGTTTCTCTGCTTGGACCTCATTCACCATTTTGGACCCCGGCACATACCCGCAGAGTCCATGAGACACCGGTATTATTCTACTCTTCTGCTCTATTCCCTTTATATTTGTATACAGTCTAATTGGCTGTCAATTTACCCACTTGCCTTGGCCATCTGTAAAGCTTTGCGAGCCGGTCCCGCGAACTGCGAGTTCCCTCATTCTCCAGCTTGGACCACTGCACTCGAAATGAGCTAAATACGGCACCACAATAAAGAGAAGTACTAGCAGCAAGCGACCGGAATATGCTTTTAGGGAAAGGTGAACCGTATGCATGCGGAGAAAATCGATGTGGGTTAAAATTCCACACCCCAGTTCTTGGGGACTAGTGGCCATCAGATCAAGGGGAGGGATTTTGATGAATAGAAAACGGCAGGTGCAAATCAAAGATAGTCTGAAGCGAATAACTGGCCGGTGGTGGTTCTTTCTCGCTCTAGTTTTGGTCCAGTTCATTCCGCCTTACACTTCTAAAGGGTACAATCCCATCGAGACCGGAACGGTTATCCAGATGCTCCTAGGTCAGGCGATTGTCTACTCCTGGGAGAGTTGGTACCCGCTTTTCAAGATCATACCTATCGGATTAATCATCGGCCTTATCCTGTACGGAGAAAAGAGCAGTCGCATCTTCAGTATCTATGCGGGCATCACGTATCTCCTCTTTGCCTTCTTACAGAGTATTGCGATAACCGAAGCATACGGCTGGGGGGTGATCATGTCCAACCTGCTGATGTTTCTTATGGTCGCCCTGTTCTGGTTCTGGGAAGCAGCTGTTGGAGAAAATGACTTTTCTCACCCGGGGAAACACTCTCAGTGGAACTACTGGGCTCTACTCCTGGCACTCTTCGCTTTCTGGGGGCCGATCGACCTAGACACAATGGCACCTGACTTTAGCCCAGCCTATATCCTAACTTCCGGTTCAGGTTTGGCTTTCTGCATGATGACCCCGGTCTATCTGACTGTCCTGCTGTTCTTCTACCCGCGGGTCAACATACCGGTACTGCGGATGACTGCACTGATCGGCTTGATCATCGGTCTCTATAATGTCTTGAACAATTTCATCCTCCTACCCGAGGTGCTCTGGTGGAACGGCATCCTTCACCTACCCCTCCTCTTCATTTCCTTGTATGCGCTTATCCTTGCCTACCGGAAGTCTGTACTTCAACGCCCTTGATGAGCTGCAGGGGGGACTACCGCCCACCTAAGGAAAAGCAGTACGCCCTAAAGCTGTCTTATTATGTAGAGGATAATGGATATGAGATAGTGGGAGACTACATAGGCGAAGTAGGGGTTGAGCTCTCAATCTTTGACAACAACGAAAAAACGTGTTTGTCGAACTCTAAACACCGATCAGAGACTGAAGTGATGGTTGACTCTATTCCTACGATAGACATTATGCGTAAATCAGAGCCGAAGTAGGGACGAGAAGATGCAGAATCGTCCTGCCAAAAAATGTGAGGGAGATGCTGTATGAGAGAGAAAATTAGAGTCATCCAGTACGGTTGCGGCAAAATGGGCAGATATTTTCTCAGGTATCTATATGAGAAGGGCGCGGAGATAGTCGGCGCCATCGATCTCAACCCCGATCTTGTGGGTAAAGATGTCGGAGAAGTTGCGGGACTTGGATTCAGAATCAACGTGCCCATCAGATCAGATGCCGAGCAAGTTTTCAACGAATGTGACGCGGATGCTTGCGTAATTGCCACCAGAAGTCTAATGTCTGAGGTCTATGATGCCTTCGCGCTCGCTGCCAAGCACGGTGTCAATGCGATCAGCACATGTGAAGAGGCCTTCTATCCATGGAATACCTCACCAGCACTCACCAATCGACTGGACAGATTAGCTAAGGACAACAACTGTACTCTAGCCGGATCAGGTTATCAAGATGTATATTGGGGTAACCTGATCACAACCCTGGCAGGCTCAAGTCATACGATCGAAAGAATAGAGGGAGTGTCCAGCTATAATGTAGAAGACTATGGAATTGCCCTGGCAGAAGTCCATGGGGCCGGACTCGGCCTGGAGGAATTCGAGAAAGAGATTGCTCAAAGCGATTCACTGCCATCTTTCATGTGGAATGCAAATGAGTGGTTGTGTTCCCAATTCGGCTGGTCGATTAAGTCAACCGACCAGAAGCTGGTACCAACAACTCACTGTGAGGACATCAAATCAGAGACACTAGGAAAGGTAATCCCTGCAGGTCACGCCACTGGTATGTCCGCGATTGTAACTACAGTGACAAACCAAGGGCCTGTCATCGTATCTGAGTGCATCGGCAAAGTCTACGCCCAAGGCGAGTTCGACCGAAACGATTGGTCTATCATAGGAGAACCCAATACGGTAGTAAAGATCGCGCGCCCAGCCACAGTTGAGCTCACGTGTGCAACGGTTGTAAACCGAATACCACAGCTGCTGGAAGCTCCTGCCGGATTCTACACGACTGACAAGATGCCACCAGCGGAGTACAGAACTTACCCATTGCACTTCTATGTATGGTGAGGAAAGAGGATAAGAATCCCGGGACGCCGGTTAGGGTAGCCATTACCTTAACCGGCGGAACCCTTGAAGGTCTCCCGGTAGAAATCACCGCCCACTCGCTCACAAAACATGAAAAGACCTGTTCCCAAGGGAGAGATTTTCCTGGTCATTCTTGCCCGCCTCCACTCATCCTCACCTGGCGTAGTCCACTGTCACCTAGCGCCTTTTGAACCCATCTTGAAGCAGAATGTAAGGGTTCCTTTTTCTCTGTAACATATAAAGCCTATCACATCGAATGGATAGTGGACAACTTGAGCGCTTGTCGCCATTCTGTGCTGCCTCACCCGCCCTGTCTCTAGCAGCTGGTAGACCACCACTGGAACCGCTTCCCACTGCGCCTTCAGTGAGAGTTGATCATGCAGAAGTTAAGATGCCTCGGTAGCCATATGGCTACCACCGAATACACAAAATCAGTGGTTGCCACCCAGGATAACTCCTACTCCCCATTAACAACATCGCTGTTCCCGCCAGATAACCCCAAAGCAGCGTGCCACTATGGGTGGTTTGTGCTGCCCATATTGAGGGCGCCGGAAACAGACCTAGTCATAAGGCGCAAGTTGACAAACAGTGGCAACGTGGGCATGTCCATGTACCCGAGAATCGACCAAAGCTGATATTTGGTAACGCAACAGATGGGCCTAAGCATGATTCTCTTGGATAACGAGCAGATTTGCAGAGTATTCCACTACGTTCCTGGGAAGGTATTGCTGATTCCTCATCATGGAGAAAGAGTGCGAGGTTCCTACCTAGTCGTTGAGCTTCTGAGTTTTCGAATCAACCAACTCTCAATTTCGCCTCGAGGTCACTCTTCGCCCTTGCATCTAGAGCATATATGTTCTTCTCAGTCTCAAGGAGCTTACCGTCCTTCACTAGTGACTCTAGAAGGTCTGTTAGAGCCTTTCTGTATCCCACTTTATAGTAGTTTTGAGCTGATTTCATTCCATCAAGTATCTCTTTACGCTCAAATCTTTCTTTACCCTTGATCACGCTCAGATACGCACACGCCGCCATGACTAAGTCTTTCCTCTTTTTTATATTGAGCCTTGCAGCCACAGTATTGACCGTCATCGCAGGCATCTGCTTATCGGAATTGCTAGATGAAGGTGCTTCCTGATAGTCATCATCCGAAAGGCCTTCAGGTGAAGACATCTCCTTAACAAATCCTACTAAACCAGGTAACGCCTCTCTTACGAACCCTTCGGAACCCCGAAATTCCACCTCTGCCTCTCCTGCTTTGAGCCTAATCCAGCTTTCCATCCTATCTCCCCTCTCCTCACTCCTATGCCCATAGTCCAGTCCCGCCAAGATCAAACTAATTATGTGAACCTTTGCCAACTATAGTGTGTGCACACTTCGATTAACTGCCTATATATTCCGTCTTGCTTATTCTTACTTCATTATGTTCTGCCAATCTTATGAATTTCCTGCCTATATGAAGCTTTTTGGTTAGGGACTATATAGTCATGGGAACACCGCCTGAGTAACTTAGCACGACAAACTCGGACCCCCGGTGAAGACAAAGGGAAAACACCTTGCAGGCGGGAAGTAAGAAACTGGAGTTGGACACTCTAGAGAAATCAAGTTTTTTCGAGGGAACATTGGAGATGGAGGTGAATGAGACTGCAAGCCAAGAAGAAGAGAGCAGTCAGGAGAATTACTACAGCAAGAAGAGCAGAATTGCACAGACTCGCCGGAATACTGTGTGATTTCCTTCCCCTCACATCATACTCCGATTGGGCTGTAACGTTCACAACCATATTCAGAGAAAGCTCTGTAGAGAAGTATCTAAGACATAAAGGCTCCAAACAGCAAAAGCTGAAGCGAGGGTTTACGGATGTATACCGATATCATCAGAGGCTTCCTAAAATGCTAATAAGAAAAATCATACCCGCTGCCATCGATTACCGCATGCATGAGAGAAGGCCGCTTACAAGAAAGGAACTAAATGATCTTTCTGACTGCCTTCTTAAGCTAGAAATCGATATGCGAGATGAGTTAAGAGACGTTGCCCTCGATGCGACATTGCCTCGCATCACGGTGCCACCTGACGAACTGGTAAAACGGCTTCGTAACCATAACCTTGACCCAGCGATTTCTTCAGAACCATTTCAGCTATTCAAGGATGGCCATTTTAATGAGGCCACCAGAAGAGCGGGCGAGAAATTCGAAGATCAAGTGCAGCAGTATTCCCAGATCAGTAAGATAGGGCGCAGTCTAATGGGTGACGCGTTCACAAATGACCATCTTATGGATATCAGTGGCATTCAGCCAAAGAACCAGCAAGGATTCACCGAAGGGTATAAACTCCTAACTATGGGAGCTATGGCCGCCATCAGAAACGTCTTTAGCCATGGAAACGAAGAGAGGCGTACCCCCGAAGAGTGTTATGAAATGCTCATGTTTTTCAATTGGCTGTTCCGATACCTCAAGTCGCCCGAAGGGACTGACATTACTTGAGAGGTCAGACGCCCTAATCGGTCCGCAACTCCCCTACACTCCCTCCCAGAACCCCTTCACCTGCTCACCAGAGGATTTGTCCCTCCACCCCACCAGAAACCGCCGATTAAGGTCATGGTTGAAATGAATGCAGGATATCTCGTTGAGGAAGAGGCAACCAACACACGCCTTCTCCTCGTCAATACACACAGGATCGAATATGCAAGTCTGGATGGACTCTATAGTCGAGCTCAGCCATCGATGGAAATATACTTCAAATAGGTTGAAAAGAGCTCCGAGGTTAACACCTTGGACGTTTTGACAATAGATCATGAAAGCAGGTATGTTCGGGAAAATATACTCTGAAAGGGCGTTCTTGTCTAGCCTACAGAGCTGTGCCGCCTGGCCAATAAGTGCATGACTCGCAGAGTGGATCAGTGTATATACTGCCGCTGTTATGGGATAGAGCTCATTGCTAACCGGCATGAAGGGAGTGATAGCATCAAGCCGCACGTAGTTGAAGAACCAGGTCTGTAATCCCAGCTCATCTCCTAGATCCGGGATATTGTCTCGTCTCGGGTCAACAAACCCATTGGCCAATAGCCACCTGAGTACGGCCGCCTTTTCCAGCTCAAATAAGATACCTTCCGTGGTAAGGTGATTGACATAGACATTCTTCATCCCCGGCGTCTCACTGGGAAATGCAGTCAGAACAGCCTCTGATGGATTATATGATCTCCTCGTAAACCCATACGCCGAGAACACGATACTAATGTCCTCACAAGCTCGCACACTCCTGAAGCCAAGGCGCCGGGCAGTTTCCGGATATGACGCAGCATTCAAGGAGTGCATCCCTAAGGACTGCGCCGCAGTCATGGCGTCCTCCAAGGTAAAGACATCACCCCGGATTACGGCATCATATTCGGCAATCTCGATGGCCAGCTCTTCCCTAGCACCCCAATCCGCTTGATAAAGATTGGTGTCCACGAAATCCTTGGCCTGCTTCAGGGCACCACTGGAGTTGCTGTTCTTGATAGCCATCTCTGCCATCCGATATGCCAGTGCTTCACCGATGCCAAATTGCTCAACGAAATCCCGGGCTATCCTGGCAATCTCGCTCTCCATGCCTTCTTCGTCTATTTCCCTTCCAGACATACGAATGATTTTGCTAAGATCATCCGCAGTGATTGCCCCGGCCCCATAGGCCAAGACCACACTCGCACCACCCACATCCGATGAAAGCAGTTCCTCTATATCCGAGTTCATAAGGTCGATCATGCAGACGCTAGAGGGTATGTGTACCCCCGGGTTCTCAGCGTTATCCGGCGAAAGCCATGCCGAGCAGCTAGGACAAATGGTGTTCATTTCCATACGTCTGCCGGGACTGCAATCACAGATAAAGGCATAGTGATCATATCTTAGCCTACTTGTCCCGTGTTTCTTGCAGCCAATGGGTTTGACTGGACCAGCCCACCCACACTTGCAGTGATAGACCATTTGCAGTTGCCGCAGCTCACCGGTACATCCCTGCCTCCCGCAGCGACGCTTGGAGTATAACACGCTGTTGGTATTGCGATACACTCGGACTCGGCCACAAGTATTACAGAAAAACACCAAAGGGCTGATCTCAGCATAGATATCAGCTGCCCTTCCCTGCCTCGGCGTCAGCACTTCATAGTTCTTGGCCGAAATGGGAAACAAGAACCCCTTGGTGTGCCCATGCTTTTGGAATACACTCACCAGCCGACCAATCCTCCATAACAACCTTTCCTGGTTAATACCTTGAGCGGGGACCGAGTTCCAGTGGGTGACATAGGCCGTCAAAATCAACCGCTCCTTCTTACAGTAAGAATCCACCCACGCGGAGGGCAAGTATTTATATAGAGCCTGATCCAGACTGCGTTCCATCTGATTGTCCCTCAAAGCCACCTTGTCACCTCCTCATGCCAATTCTATCTTGACCGGTATGTCTGTATCCCGTAAACTCCGCATGGGATGGCCTAATCCTAAGCGTTGCAACCCCCGTGAAATACAGCAGTATGGCTCTGCCGTGAAATCCTCAGCGACAACCCGGGTATAGAATTCATCGACCAGTCGATTGGTCTTTCTTGCATAGGCCCGCCCAAATATATCCACCTCGGTCTTATACGCTGCCTTGACCAGTTGTTTCACCCTTTCCCGGGGAATATCCCCTGCCTCAATCGCCTTCTGCAGGCTGCGCATCCCGTAGATATGACCATAGACATACTGGAGTTCAAGATCGAAATAGTTGATCAAGATGCCTGACAAGACACCCGGAAAACTCCGGTCAATAGCCTTCGATGCCCATCTGTTGATAGGAACAGGCTCGATTAGAATATCCTTGAACTCGTGAAAGGGAAGGACGTTCTTGAGGTAACTGCGGTCTTTCTCCCGGGGCACCCGCATCACCACAATGGCTATGCCCGGAAACTTCCTGCCCACCCTGCTGTATGCCTGTAAGTACTCCGCGGTGTTATTGGGCATGCCAAAGAAGTACATCACATTAAACCTGTTCTCATCTACCCCATGGGAAATCATGCTAGTGGCACAAATCAGGTTTGGACCTGCCAAGGACCCAGCTGCACTACCAATCTCTTCTAGAATCCTTCTGACATCTTGGAATGAGTCATCGCCGGTCATTCTGCGAACATCAAAGGGCTGCATCCCTCGGTCTATCAGTTCTACGTTGGCCTGACTCTCAATATTACCGATCACCAAGTTACCGTCTTTCTTGACGGTATTATACTGTATGAAGACCCAGTAATTGGCCAGGATCTCCAGAGCCTCTTCCCTGCTCTCCAGATCAAGAAATTCCACCATCTCGTCGGTGTTTTCATACTGTTCCCAAAGAATCTCCCGCATATATCGTATACTGTTGCCCACACTAGATACCATAGCCTGACCGTATGGAGCATGACCAAGGATCAGCTGAGCCAGTTGGTTCCTATTTACTTCAGCATAGAAACTGCGGTCAAGATACGGTGACGGTGCGGGGAACACCATGCCTTCTTTCATATGCAAGTGGTAGAGCTGCTCCTGATACCCAGTGATAGTTGCCGTAGCCCCGATCACCTTCAGGCTCTTGTTACTGGAATTCAACTCCTGGTAAAAAAGCTCCAGCAGTGTCTCATAATGGGCATCATACGCCCCCAGCGACTCCCGGACAAGATGCAGCTCATCTTGGATCATCAAGGTCGGAGCTCCATCTTTAAGGCTCATTGCCTTATGCAGCTCCATTGGTACATCGCAAATACGTTCAGTGCACCTCAGCCGGCTGCTGTAACCGTGCCTTGGACAGAGAGTCCTTACCTCCCCCAGGATGTTTCTGAAACTGGCCTGCACACCGATCAGGGCGAATTTATCGATGGTGCTCACGATTACTGAAGGCAGATAGCGATAGATCTCGGTGTCGACTACATAAAAAGGCAGGTCACCCCCGGAGTGACATTGGGGAGTATGGCACCGGTGCACAAGTCTGTGGGTGGTTTCGTCATAATGGACATGAACACCTTTTGTCTGGCAGAAAGGACACTTTTCCAACACCCTATAGTCTTCGTCTAGAGTCTCCTGTGAGGAGTCCCTGAGACGTCTTGCCACTCTGGTTCAATCCTATTAGGCGTATTTGCCTCTCCCACAAAATACCCGAGGCCAAAGGGTTTTCCGCCTTCTGTTATGGCACAGTCTCGGCGAATCAGCTCCGCTTCGGCCAGAATAACGCCAATGCGCTCCACCTGCTGGATGGAAAGGAGTCTCAGCGGGTATTTGATAATGGCCGACACCCCATCCAATTTGCCCCGAATCCGGTCAAAGAAGAGGGTAAACACAACACACCCTAGGAACGCTTCCGTCTTGCCACCTCCTGTTGGGAAATGCAGGACATCCGCTTTGTCCGGCTGACTCATCTCTCCCATCTCATCTTCTCCATATTCACTGGCACAAATATCAGCTACCATTGATACGACAAACACAATCTCGAAGAGATACCACGCCTCAAACTGCTTGGCTGAGTTTCTGAAAGTCATGTTCATCTGGGCAAAGGCCAGCCTAATCGCCTCATAGTCACGGATCAGCCGAATGCCGTTGGCAAAGCGACGGATCTCCCTGGCAAATCCACCCAATCTCCTCTGCCAGCTGGGCTTGGGCCTTGGGCGCAAGCTGGGGAGATAGCTCGCGGCCGTATGTTTCCCATTCATCTAGCTCTCTTTCCATATCCTGCCTAATTTCCGTAAGCACATTGACTGGATCCTGGATCAGCTCATCTAGATTGGCCTTTACATGATCACGTGTTCGCAACCGATATTGCCGGTAGACCGGCAGGTGAGTAGTACGCAGCACCGCAGCATCGTGGGGATCGACTTCCACACCGCAGTTATGGCCGATCGCCGGCTGGGTGCAGTCGTATTTGTAGTCATCTGCAAAATACTCCATGGTAACAGGACTATAAGTAGCCCCATCTAACCTGAGCTCCAAGCCGGAGTTGAAAATGGTGTTGATCCGGTATTCCCTGGTCGCGCCTCCTGCCGATGAAGTATTGGTGAAGCGAACAGATGCTCGGAGCAGACCCGCAATATGGGGCCGAATTTCACAGTTAACTGCAAAATTCCATATGGGACGCATGAACTCCTCAGATCTGGTTCTTGTGAAATTCTCCCAAGCTGCTTCATCGCGTAGGTCAACCGCGTGGCATTTTTCCCGAATAACATGATAGAAACGGGGGTCTCCTTGAACCTCTTCACCTAAAGCATCTATGTATGGGTCGAGGGCTGAGCGGAAATCGGTCATGCCATAGTGCCGCTCGGCATTGTAGATATCCCTCAGCTTGGCTTTAAGGCGCAGGTTATTGATGCGCTTTTTCGAATAGACTGGCAAGACATCTACACTCCAGCTCTCTAGGCTAGTCGCCACCTCATCTTCTTGGGAATTTGGCTCACCCAGTCTAGCAGCTCGTTCCCAAGATTTATAGAAAAACTCCCTCTACTCCTCTATGCTGGGAAACACCCTGTAATAAAGCTCTCCTCCGGGGATGATCTCTAGTTCCGCGAAAGTGAGCTCTTCTTCTCTAAGGTAGAAGTCTATCCCAATCGAACAGATGCTGGAGTCCCGGTTCCGGGAGGTGGCTACTGCCAACTCTGCAGCTAACCGCCCTACCATGAAAAGCTTAGTTGGCTCGCTCTCATAGACTACCTCCACGTTGGCACCAGTGATGCGATCTTTGTACTCACTAAGCAGGTATTCTGCAAACTTCGAATACTTATCATATGTAATTGCCATTTGCTCCTCACCGCCTCTTTAGTGCATCAGCCATCAATCTAGAATAGATATTAGTGCCAGGTTTTCGGGTTAGCACTACGGACAGGTAATCCCGGCCCTGGTCATGGCGGTATATAAAGCGTTGAAGTTCTTGACAAAATCTTCTCTTCTAGCCTCTAACGTCTCTTGGTCAACCCTTTCCATGAGTCGCCTCATACTGTTTGACTTCTCAAAATACCCCATCGAGTAGAGTCCACAGAGAATGACCGCTTGAAAGTCCAGTCCCAAAGCGCTTTCAATGGTCATCAGCGCCACACCCGAGCGATCTCCATAGCGTACCGCCATGTGATTTGCATCCCGGCTGAGCACCGAGTAGGGTATGTCATTGCCCTCTAGTTTCTCTTTTAACCAGTGGAGAACGTAGTATTTGGATGGCTTGTACTGCTTCTGGTGCATCAAGATGGCGATCTGGCCCAAGGGAACGTCCAGCCCCTGGTTGAGGATCTTGATGATATTCACTACGTCGCCTACCTCTTGGAAGCGATCAGACAAGACCACATCGGGTTTGGACCCTGGACGGAAGGCTTTGCCCCGCAGGAAGATATCTGGGTCTTTCTCAATACCGAGTTCCATCTTTCGAAAGCATTCCCGCCCGGCATCTACGAACCTATCTATGTATTCATTGATGGGCCTGGAGTTGCGGAAATTCATTTCGATCCTCATGGCCTTACCGTCAAATCTAGGCATATCCTTACCGGCCACATACCAACCTCCAGGAGCAAACGGCAGCACAGAGCATGAAAGGTAAGACATTCGACGTTTCTCTCCCGGAAGCCTGCTACTCCAATTCTCCATTCATAGTAGTTCCGCAGGTTACTGTTAAAGCAGGTGATCAGGATCTGCTTCTCTGGATGGATGCTGGCGAGCTTGAAGGCCTTGGAAATTAAGATCACACTCTTGCCACTGCCGGCACAGGCCAGGATCAGCTGAGAGCCGTGTTGGATACCATTTACCAGATTTATCTGCTCATCGGTCAATCGGAAGGCAGCAACAGACTCATCATCCACTGCTATGGAATAGTCATCAGGGTGAATCTCACTTGCTGCTGCAATCTCTTCTTCACCTACAATCCCCCGGGTAAAGATGGGAATACTATATTCGAGGGCAATTACTTGGAGGAGGGAGGTTCCCATGGAGGAATCAATGATCGAGGCTGAAGCCTCTTCGAACTCCAGCAGTTCTTCAACTTGATCATGAAAGAAGATATCGTCTAGTATGAAATGGGGCATTCTACCAGCGCTTCTGCTGCCTATGTGTGGAAACCAGATGCTCCAACTAAAGGGGAAGCGGAGCCTCTTATCACTTTGCCGTAGGTTGGCATGGGAGAGGAGCTTATCCCGCATTCTCCTTCGGGTGCTTTTCCAAAGTGGTGCAATGGCCTGCAGGTAAACATTGAGCTGCGACGTATCCGAGAAGGGATCTATAGAGAGAAGATGCACACCTGCCCGGGGTTGAATCAAGGCTAGTGCTGTCGGTTGGGCATCCAGTAGAGGTACCAGGTTAAGCAGACCTAACCATTCATCATCGAGGTGCGAGTCTAGATAATTCACCAAACGCTTGCTGTCAAGGTCTAGATCTAAAGCAGAATAGTCAGACGGAAGTATTCTCATGCTAAGTCTCTCCTTAGGTGGATTCCTTCCGTTGGTATCTCCTGCTTTAGAGTAAAAATATCCTGCTTAAGATACATTTGCACGAATTATGTCTTCACTATTCAGAAACTCCACGCCCACCGGCTGCCGGTGATCTCAGCTACACCGAGGATAAGCGTACTCCCCCGATACTGCTACCCGCGTGATCGAGGTCTCCGCCGGACGATATGTCTTAATCAAACCTTGTATGATCAGCCTCACGCTCTTCATTACCGTTTTTCCGACTCTCTCTAGCTCTGCCAGTATGGCAGCGAGCTTGTCCATATCGTACCTACACCACCGGCACCAGCTACGATGACGTTCTTCAACGAAGAGGCTATCCGCTAAGCATTGACAGAAGGGGCGTGTGACCATACCGGCAGAAGTACGCAAAGACCTGGAGTTAGACGAGAGGTATCGCCCTTCCCCACACCCATCTTCTTCCTCTTGGCCACTTGGGGGGATTATTCATGACCATTTATGCCCATTTTGACCCGGCCACTAACAGACTACAGGGGCTCTTCCCGTGAATGTTGACATATGGAGAGAATACCACTATCCTGTATGTAAGGAATATTATCCCTTTCTTCTTACTTTTATGGAGGTGTCAGCTTTGTATAGAGCCAAGATTACATCCAAGGGACAAATCACCGTGCCTAAGACAATCCGAGATCGGCTTGGACTTCGACAAGGCGACGAGCTTGTCTTTCGGGAAACAGCCAAGGGATATCTGATCGAAAAGAGAATCCCCGAGTCTCCCTTTGATCAGCACATTGGAGGTGTGGCGCATCTAAAAGGCAAAGACCCAGATACATTGCTCGAGGAGATGCGGGGAAGATGATCTCGGCAGTAGACACTAATCTCCTCTTAGATATCCTCATACCGAACCCACAGCATTGCTTCACCTCCAAGAGACTGCTAGATGAAGCGCTCCTAGAGGGTGCGCTGGTTGTCTGTGAAATGGTCTACACAGAGCTAGCAGCGCAATTCCTGAGTCAAAGCCGCCTGGACATGTTTCTTCAGGATACTGGCATTAGGCTTCTTCGATCGAATACTGAAATGCTTAACCTCGCAGGATTAGAATGGTACGACTACTGTCAGAGGCGTGTTCGTACTCTACATTGTTCTGCCTGTGGCCAGACTATGCACTCGGTCTGCCCCAGCTGTGGCGAGCACCAATCTTTGAGACAGCATATTCTAGCGGACTTCCTCATTGGTGCCCATGCACAATTGCTAGCAGATAACCTACTTACCAGGGACAGAGGCTACTGCAGAACCTATTTTCCGGAGCTAAAGTTTATAGGTAAATAGAATCCAGGCTGTCCTTCGGCTCCTTAGATACAGCCTTGACCGCTAGGAATGTGACCTTTTCCGCAGCAGGCTTACGTATAGACCTTGGTGGATTCGCTGTGATGAGTATGTTTTCGTCTGTAGTACATTTGGAAATGTCACTCGCAAGCTGCCTAAGTCAGAAGGGATTCTCGGCGCCGTTTGCCTGATATGTTCGCAGATACCCCACTCAAAGGTCATCATCCTGAACGCGCCCTAACATTTCCCCAACATCCTCTACATGCCTGACATTGGTGCCACTCGCATGAATAACAGCATGGCAGTTAGGACAAACCGGGACGAGATCCCGCACAGGATCTAGCGAGTACCCTTCACCTATTTCTGATAACGGCACAACATGGTGTACATGAATTATGCCTCTAGCCTCTGGACCATACCGCTCGGCAAAGGACATCCCACATGCTGCACACCTATAGCCAAAGTGACGCAGACAGGCAGCCCGAGCCTTTCGATCTCGTTCGAACTTGTTAACTGATATCCGCTGCACAGAGCCCTCCCAATAGGATTCTGGATCGGGAACCTCCTCTGATATAGGAATCTCATTGGGTCGAGAAAGATCCCATGGAAGAACGGTACTCAGGTATTTCACCATTAAGGGCTCGTGCTTTGCTACGCTACGAGAATCAACATTCTTGAAGCGATTCATTACTCGCTCCAGATAGGCAAAGTGGGATTCCTGAATATGGAACCAGTCTTGCCCAACATCCTGCAAGGGACTGTAGTAACCATTGCGCGAGGGAGGCCTCTTATATTCCGGGTATGAGCCTGTACCCCATTCCCACGACCGCAACCGCGATAGATGATCAACTGCTTGGGTACCATCGGTTGTCACCCACACTCTGTTTCCTTCGAGAGTCAAGACAATTAGCCGTCCAGCAAATAGACGAATTCGATCTGAAAGAACGTGAATCAGGCAAATGGCAGCATCGCGGGTATGAACATAAGCCAACGAATCAGCCAAAATTGATAATTGCAGACGCCTAGCGATTGAATCGGGCAGTATTGCCTCAACCCTAGCGGCCAAAATATCTATGTCAGTCGCACACATCGAATAACCCCTCTCGAATAAGCTCTAGCGTATGTTCTCGAGCGCATCAGATTGCCTGGGATGTCTCTCTTACGACTGGGAATCCTCGATTTATGGCAGTCATCATTGATGAGGCAGCATACGATCATTGTGTTGCAGCCGCTCAATAGTCTTGTGGATCTAGAGCTGGGTAGGATGGAGTCCACAGATGAGGAGGGGCCACTTATCATCCAGGCCTATGTACAGAGCATCGGTATTGGTAAAGGAATTCTCAGGGTGGAATAGTATCCTTCACCTGCCGCTCCTCTTCGTTTCCCTCTATGCGCTGATCCTTGCCTACCGGACTCATCCTACCGCGCCCGTCGGCCGGAACCCTCACTCTTATAGGAATTGACGACTTCGCTACCAAGGCTTATTCCCATCAAGCCAGCCATTCTTCAACCAGTATTCCTTATCAGTAGGATTCCAATCATTCGCCTTCTGACTCATTCGCATTACTTCGAATAATGCTTTTGTTTTTACTCTCGGCTTTGCTCTGCCAACCTCTTTCATAATCCTAGTGGCTATCCGATTAACTTCCTTTTCTATCTCTGCCTTCATTTCTGGCTTTACAGTCTCCCAACTTGCAGCACCGACATTTTTACCATAGCGATAGATTTGAGGTACTCCCCAATGGAACAGGTGACTTCGCAAAACCTTGGTCACTTTTTTTGCCCCTACACCTGCAGCAGTTGAAATGACCAACCCTACCTTGCCGAACATCTTGGGGTGAGGACGGTGCGCCATCCAACGGTACCCCATATGATCAAGGAATGTCTTGAGCTGACCAGTCATTCCCAGAACATAGCACGGAGATTCCAAGATCAGCAGATCTGCTTCCTCGATTGCTTTGGCTACTGGCTGTACAGTATCAGCGTGTGGACATTGGGACTCGCTTTTGGTAAAACAATTATAACATCCTATACAGAAAGGTGGTGCATCCCTTGGCATAAAGAACTCGTTTATTTCCGTATTTTCATCTGAGAGTCTGTCCAAGAAAAGTCGTGTAATATTATACGTACTACCTCTATGCATCTGCCCATGCAAAACTGTGATTCTCACGCGGTATTCCTCCCTTTTTTCATAACACAGTTCCTTGCTTCTGTGTCCTCAATCACACTCAATCCTCAATCCAGCACTCCCGTTCGCGCTCGAACGTCAGCGGATTCATCCATCGGATCCTGTTCAACATCCGGATACTACCATTACTCGGAGCCAGTACTCCATTGATTAGCCGGGAGGTGGTAGTTTTGCCGCTACCGTTCGGGCCCAAGAGGCCAACTATCGATGGAAAAGGACCCTGATCACGACTGTATCCTTAAAGGCCTTGGTTACCCCCTCCAGCTGAATTACTGGAATCTTATCCATATGGTCGGCCTCCAATCAGAGCCTCACTAAGAGCCTACTATTATTGCCTAGTTCTATCCACAACCCGGTATTATCATTCGATATTTAGCTAATTATCTAATATAAATATATGATCATGGGGTGCCAGTGTCAATACTGAATTTGAACCCGAAAGGCATGGCCTCCCTCGATGGAACACATCGCTACATCGCCTCACAGTGTGAACCTGTAAATGCACCTCCTCCGGTCCCCCAACTGGTATTGATCCGCAGAATCTTGGCATGGTTGCTTACCGTGGGCCTTGACCACAAA
Source organism: Bacillota bacterium (assembly GCA_012798695.1). Lineage (GTDB taxonomy): Bacteria > Bacillota > Limnochordia > DTU087 > DTU087 > JAAZMR01. Next base: position 90,895 of record JAAZMR010000101.1, read on the forward strand.
AGATGCTGTGCGGGCAGCCAGCCTAGAGGCAAGGTGCCTTTCGGACTCTCCATAGATTCTAGCTCAACAACCGCCCGCTGCTCTAGTAGTCTCATCCTCTCAATCCGAAGGCCAGATAGGTGATGCCATCGAGCAGGTGCCAATCCACTTCCCGTCGAATCCAGCCCATAACCCCATTACTTAGCCGATGCTCACCGCCTCTAGGAGAGTGTGCAGGGGTACGGATCAAACGTAGGGGAGTGTGGTTTTCATGAAGATACACATCTTGGCAGATAACAGAGCTGCTAAACGAGGTATTCTGGCGGAGCACGGCCTGTCTGTGTTTATCGAACATGACAGCATGAATATACTGTTTGACACAGGTCAATCCGATGTGTACCGCATCAATGCAGAGCGTATGGCAGTAGATCTTGGTAAGGTCGACTGCATCGTGCTCAGTCACGGCCATTATGATCACTGTGGCGGATTGATTCATTTCCCAGCCTCTGACGAATTTCCAGAAGTCTATATTCGCAAAGATGCGTTCAATAGTAAGTATGCTTTGAATCAGGATGGTGAGACATACAGTGAGGTGGGGATACCCTGGAGCCTCGATGACCTTGGTACCCTTAAGGACAACGTCATAATTACCGAGAGGAATGTATCGCTGGCTCCCGGCATCAACCTCATCGGAGAGGTTCCATACGTGACATCTTTTGAAAGGCCGCATCCGCTCTTATATACCGGAGATGCATTGAGCAAGTCACCCGATACAATGAAAGATGAGCAGATGCTGGTCATCGCTGGAAATGAAGGTCTGATCATTCTCCTCGGATGCAGCCATCCTGGCATCATTAATTGCGTGAATCATGCCCTAGACATGTTTCCCGGTAAAAATGTGGAGACACTGGTAGCCGGGATGCATCTAGATAAAGTAAGTCCCCAGCACCTCAATATGACGATCCGGCATCTACTGGATCTGGACATAAAGAGAGTGATTCCCCTTCACTGTACGGGCATACTCGCCATCACCGAGATGAGGAGACTCATGGGAGATCGCTGCCTAATGCTGTGTGCGGGAGACTCTCTTGAGCTATAGGAGCGACCACAGCATTTCCAATATCCACCCAGTCAGCTGGCCTCAGGATTATCTGGCAGCCCTTTATGCCAGCCATCCCTCCAGTTCGAAGCAGGTCAGTTGGATTACGGCAATACACATAAGCATGTCAAATCTGGCTCTGCATATACATCCAGATTGGAGCCTATTTGATCTCAGGCTTATTTCAACAGCAATGATCCATATCGCTCATCCCTTGAGCGCTCCAGCGAGCAAGCCCCTGACAAAGTAGCGACCGAGCAGAACATAGATGAGCACGGTGGGTAGGGCGGCAAGGATCGAACCAGCCATCGGCAGATTCCATGAGACCGCCTGGCCGCCAGCGAGATTGGCAAGGGCAACAGTTATCGGCTGTGCATCAGGCCGGGCTAGTGTCACAGCGAAGAGAAACTCATTCCATATCTGCGTGAATTGCCATATGCACACTACAAGAAGCGGCGGGCCGGAAAGGGGCATTATCAGATACCTGAAGATCCCGAAAAAGTCGGCCCCATCGATGCTAGCTGCTCCCAGGAGCTCGTTAGGGATTTCCTGATAGAAGCTCCTAAAAAGTAGGGTCGTTATCGGCAAGCCATACACAACGTGCACAAGGATCAGCCCCGGCAGCCCCCCGTACAATTTCGTCCTCTGCATAAACTGAAAGAGAGGCACCAGTATGCTCTGATAGGGAATAAACATGCCGAATACGATCAGCGGCATGATGATATTGGCCCCGGGCATCGGATACTTGCTCAGCACATACCCATTGAGGGATCCCATTACAGCAGAGATCAACGTGGCACTAATGGCCAGAACGAAGCTGTTCTTTAGGTGCGGAGCAAACTGCCCTAAGGCTATGGAGTAGCTCTCCCAGTTAGCCACGGACGGCAACTCCCAGGCTGTCATGAAGTTTATCTCTTCCGGCGCTTTAAGGCTAGTGACAACCGTCATGTAGACAGGGACCAGGTAGGCGATTGCCAGAAGAACCGCCAGGATCTGGACTAGCACCTTTGTAGCTCCTTTGGGTTTCACGGCCTATCACCTCTCCTCCGCCCTGAATGAATTGGCCAGGTAAGGGATGATCAACAACGAAACCAAAATAAGTAGGATTACTCCGATGGCGGAACCAACGGCAAGCTCGTTACCGCGGAACGCCTTAAGGAACATGGTGATCGCCGGTACCGATGTTGGGTAGTGGTCGGGCCCTGCCATGGCGAATATCAGATCGAAGATCTTGAGAGCTATGTGCCCCAGGATCACTATGGCACTTGCAGTGATGGGTCCAAGCAGCGGCAGGTCCACATACCTGTAGATCTGAAACCTGCCCGCCCCGTCAACTCTGGCTGCCTCGCGGAGCTCATCTGGTATGGTGCGGAGTCCCGCTAGATACAGAGCCATGGTATAGCCTGACATCTGCCAGACAGCCGCAATCACTACACCCCACAAAGCTTTATTGAAGCCATGCTTTTCGGGATAGTCCAGAAGCTTGATTCGGGTCAACACCCCGCTAATAGCGATCCCAACGAGCACAGCGCATATAATCAACTTGGTGCGCAGTCTCCTCTTCTCTCCGCGGCGCCAGTTACCGTACGCTGTGATAGCCAGCACTATTAGCACTCCAAGGCAGATGTAATGGAAGATGTGGGACCAGTCGAAGATAAGGCTCTGCTCGCGGCTAGATAGCCAGAGAAACTTACCTGCAGGCAGTCCTATCAGGGTGGGCAAGACGTTTATGCCCCCTCGCGGCTGGAGCATCCATCGCCAGATGGTTCCCGTAACCACCAACGAAAGGGACATTGGATATAGGAAGACTGTACGGAAGAACGTTTCACCCCAGACGAGCTGGTCGATGAGGGTGGCCAGGAACAATCCGACAAACAAAGATAGGCCCACAAAGAGTAATGTGAAGAAAAACATGTTTGTCAAGTCCTGCCTGAACCGCATGTTTAGAAAGCCCGTGAACAGCTCATGGTAGTTGGCCAGCCCTACATGATGTATCTTGGGCTTAAGCAACATAGCCGCTTCTTGGCCCCAATCTGTCATCGACACTCGTATGGTTTGAGCAATGAATCCGTATACGAATATTCCCAGCAACACTATGGACGGCAGGATAATCACGGCCGCCACCAGCTGGTCTCGTCGTGATTGCATGCCCCTCATCACTGTCCTTTCCCATGCATTCACAAGGCA
>JAAZMR010000097.1 GCA_012798695.1 Bacillota bacterium
GTTAATGTTTCCCATTTTGCGGTACCGCTACTGCCGCCGTATATTAAAACCTGCCCCGCTGCTCCCCCAGTTGGGACATGCTTGTTCCCCGCGGTGGTCGGGTGGGTATAGTTATTTGCTTCTGCAGCTATGCCGTCCAGCTTTGTCTTATCAGCAGCACTCATAAGCCCGGACTTGGAGCCGGCCACGGCGTCCGGGATGATGTCGCTACCGCCAGTAACGTGGCTAGCACCGTGCTCCCCGGGCAGCAGGCCGGTGTGGCTATGAGATGTAATGACACCCGTTAGTTTAGCCTCAATTTCAGCCTTGGTGATGTCGCTGTTTTTCTGTGCATTGGCCGGAGCATGGGCTGTCTGGCTATGGTCATAGGCTGTTTTGCCCCTGTCGCCACGATAAGCAGTTGCCGATGTTTCACCTAAAGCTAAAGAAGCACTAATTTCTATATAGGTCGTACCGCTCCATCGGTATATCTTGTTAGTATCCATAGCAATATATATTTTATCCGTTTCGCCCGTTGTGGGGAAATCTGATAACTTCGTAAATTCAAGCACATCATCCACATAGGACGGCAGTTGACTGGCTGGTACATGCCCATTCGCATCTAGCTCTGCAATTCCATTTGCTACGCCCCTTAATGCAGGGCTTAAAGGTGTAAAACCTAATGCGTCCTGTTTACCGTTCCATGATGCGATGTCTGTAGAACTTACAAATTTTTTGTCATCGGTCTCCTCTACAAGTTCAGCTTTTGTTTTTGGGAATAGATTATCCCAATCGGTCCCATTTCTTTGCTTGATTTGAATGTTAATATCCGCCATGTTCTAATTCCTCCTTATATTAGCTGAAACCAAATATTTGAGTTTACGGGTGGGAAATCACTGGTTTCGGCATTTTCTATAAATAGTCCACCCTCAAAAAAATTTATTTCTCCATTAACTTTAAACCATATTGTATTAGCATTTGTATTCATCGGTTCGTCTGGCTGTACATAATAACATTCCGATAGGTGTTGCCCTGATTTATCTTGCAATTCTCTTAAAGCTTTATATGCTCTGTTGAAAAGCCAATTAAGCCACTCTGCAGGTGGCTTATCCCCGGCACTCCATCCATCTTGTTTTTTACTTGCCGGAGGCTCTATTCCTTCCTTATGCCATTCTGGTAATTTTTCATTAAAATTCAATCTATATCACCTCAATCTAATGGAAATTCTATATCATCCACTGGTTGATAAATCATGCCCAGCTCCCCGCCTTGCTGCATGTTGATATCACTAAGCCCGGTGTCGGGATCAACCTCAAGCTCTGCAGGCATAATTGACAGTTGAAATGTTCCATACATCTGGATTTCTTTTACCCCTACCCCTGCTGCGGTAGTTTTAGCGGCCATTCGTGCAAACTGTTCTGCCGTCATGCCTATGTCAAGTATTCTTTTGATGGGTAGCTCCATTACCTTAATAGAAGCAGGCTCCGGCTCTATTGGGTCTGTATAGCCCTCGACAATCTTCAATTCTGATGGATCGGTGTCAAGAGCCATAGATAATACCCTAATGATTGTATTTATGCTGCCATCGCTGCGGTTTCTGGCTATGCGGCTTTTTATAAGCACTCGGTATATCTCATCGGGAGCCATGCCCCTAAACTGCCTAACATTAAACCCTATGCGGTCAAGCCCAAACCCTTCCGCATTATCGACATCCCGCCAATCGTTGATTTTTTGGAATGTGCTCTGTATTTCCATCAGCTCATCTGTGATAATTTTAAACAGCTTGCCAATGTTCCCCCTGGGGTCCTTGTTGTAGTTATCTGTGAGCTTTTCCATCAAATAGCTGTGCAAATCAAGCATAGTTGATCACCACGTTTTCATGGGATGTCTCCGCCTTTTGGTTGCTTGCTATTTCAATGCTGTTTTTGCTCCAGTTTGTGCCGTCAATGCTAACCTCAAGGTCCAAGTCATCCACCCCGTCTATGCCTGCTACTTTCGTTAATTGGTAATAGACCACATTTTCTTTCATGGCCAGGCCGGAATAGATCACCCCATCTGCATCTTCGCCGCCGATATACCTGACAAGTGCGGTCCTTATCCTGCTATCCCCGTCCAGTGGATATTTTGTGCTTCTGCGTATGGTCATCCGGATATATACTGGCACTACCTCCGCAAAGCTAAACTTTATAATCTGCTCCTGGCCGCTTAAATCTTTGACTATTTCTGTCTCAGAGCCATAGGTTTCAATTCCACCGGCCTTGGATTCTA
>JAAZMR010000084.1 GCA_012798695.1 Bacillota bacterium
AGGCGGCCTAAAGAAGCAACATTATACCCTTAATCCTTCTAGCTGGCTGCTGAAGCCACTTGGGGTCGGCTGTTCTCTATGATAATGGCTTTGGTCGGGCATTTGGCTGCACAGGCGCCGCAGTTGGTGCACTTAGTATAATCGATCTCTGCCAGGAAATCGGTGACATGAATTGCATCAGCTTCACATACTCGTTCACAGGCCTTGCATCCGATACAGCCCACTTGACAATTATCCCGGACTTGTCTGCCTCGATCATAAGAGCGGCAGAGTACGTGGACTTGCATATTGCACGGTACGAGTGTGATCAGATCTCGAGGACAAGCTGCAACACAGCGCCCACATGCCGTACAGGCAGCTTTATCTACGACGGGTAGGCCATTAGGGCCCATGGCTATGGCATCAAATGGGCAAGCCTTTACACAACTCGCCAGCCCCAAACAACCGTATTCACAACCCTTGGCACCACCGGCGACCAGTGTGGCTGCCCGGCAGTCCTCCAACCCCACATATTCTGCCCTCTGTTTGGCTTCGGCATGGCCTCCACCACAGCGAACCAATGCTACCAGCCGCTCACCACTGTCTTCAAGTTTCACTCCCATGATTTCTGCCACTCGAGCAGCCACGGCACTGCCGCCTACAGGGCAACCATTGACCGGGGCTCCAGCAGTGACTACAGCCTCGGCAAAGCCGCGGCAACCGGGATAACCGCAGCCACCGCAGTTAGCTCCGGGAAGGACTTCTTCGATCTCATCTATTCTATCATCTGACTCCACCGCGAATTTGCGGGAGGCCCATGCTAGTCCGGCTCCGAATAATACTCCCATGGCACCCATACTGACCAAGGAGACTATGACTGTATTAGCCATCCAGTTTTCCCTCCTACAAGTTGCTGCATTTCGATTCCCTCAAAATCACATGGCAATTAGGCCGGAAAAGCCCATAAAAGCCATGGACATCAAACCAGCTGTGATCAGCGCAATACCCGCTCCTTGCAGAGGTTTGGGAATATCGGCAAATTGCAGCTGTTCTCGGATTCCCGCCATTATGGCCAAAGCCAAGGTAAAGCCTACTCCCGTGCCTAGGGCAAAGACTATGGTCTGAATCAGTGTATAGCCTTTTTGTGATACAAGAATGGCCAGACCCAGAACCGCACAGTTGGTAGTAATTAGAGGCAAGAATATACCCAGAGCACGGTATAACACGGGACTGGTCTTTTGCAGAAACATTTCCACCAATTGTACCAGGGAGGCGATGATCAGGATATACGCTACGTTCTGCAAAAAAGGCATTCCGAAAGGCGTGAGAATATAAGTCTGCACGAGCCAGGTAGCCGCCCCGGAAAGCACCAGAACGAAAGTAGTCGCCATTCCCATTCCCATTGCAGTGTCAAGTTCATTAGAAACCCCGAGGAAGGGGCAGATGCCTAGGAATCTGACCAACACGAAATTATTGACTAACACAGAGCCAATAAAGATTAGTGCTAGCTCACCCATATCTAATACCTCCCTTTCCTAGCCCTGAACAGCCTGACCGGTGGTGACCGAACCAACAGCCCGTTCGTGTCTCCGCCGCTCTAGAGCATAATTGACCTGGTTCATTACTCCTACCACGATCCCGAGTGTGAAGAACGCACCTGGTGGGAGAAGGAATATCACCCAAGATGTCGCTGTCTCCGATAGGATCATGTGGCCGAACACGGAACCCATGCCCAAAAACTCTCGAATGATGCCTAGGGCTGTCAGCCCCCAAGTGATGCCTACTCCCATGCCAAGAGCATCAATCAAGGAGTGGAATACTGGCATTCTGGAAGCATAGGCCTCTGCTCGGCCCAGGATGATACAGTTGACCACGATTAGTGGGATAAACAATCCCAACACCTCGTGTAGTTCCGGGAAATTAGCTGCTAGCACCATATCAGCAATCGTTACAAAGGTGGCAATAATGATGATATAGCAAGGGATGCGCACCTTCTTGGGGATTAGGTTCTTCATCAGGGAAATCATGACTGAGGAACATACCAACACAAATGTTGTAGCTAACCCCATAGCTAGACCATTAGCAGCTGCAGTAGTAACCGCTAAGGTGGGGCACATACCGATTAGTAATCGGAAAGTTGGATGTTCATCCCAAAGTCCTTTGATAAACTCTTGTCGCAAGCTCTTCATTACCAGACACCTCCCGCTCTTAGGTCTGCTTCTACCTCTGACAGTGCAGCCTTAATGGTGGCAGCTACTGCTTGAGAGGAAACGGTAGCTCCGGCAATAGCATCCACATCTTGTTTAGCGGCAAAGGCATCATCTAAAGACTTGTCCTTAAACTGTTCTAAAAAGCCCTGTTCGGTAATTCGGGCCCCTAAACCCGGGGTCTCCTGGTGGTCCAGAACCTGGATCCGGGTCAGCTTACGTATGGTAGGATCGAGACCCACCATCATTCTAATAGTGCCACCAAACCCGTCACCATCGACAGCAAAGGCTATACCAGTGGTATTGCCATGATCATCTATGCCCCGATAAGTCGTGACGACGCTCACCGTAATCGAACTGCCGCTGGTACCGTCAACAGAACTCCCACTGGTGGTATCAGCTAGTGTACTGCTGCTGGTGGCATCACTAGGAGTACTGCCACTGGTTGCATCGGCAGTGGTACTGCTGCTTGTAGCGTCAGTTGTAGTACTCCCACTGGTGGTATCAGCTAGTGTGCTGCTGCTGATGGCATCACTAGTAGTACTGCTGCTCGTAGCGTCAGCTGTAGTACTGCCACTGGTCGCATCGGCAATAGAGCCGCTGCTTGTCACATCTGCCGCAGAATCATCGCTGTTGGATTCGGTTACTATCTCATAGGATACAGCTCCTGGAAGTACTTCCAATATGGCTTCCCTCATAGCTGCCTCTTTATTTGCTTCGATAATGGGAGACATGGTTTGATGCACATAGGCCAATACCCCACCGGATATGGTAGCGATTAAACCTAGTACAACAATTAATCTTAGACTCTCACGCATGAGTCTTCACCTCCCCATAGGGTCTAGGCCGTGTCATTCGGTCTAATAGGGGTGTAAAGCCATTCATCAGGAGAATAGAATAGGATACACCTTCTGGGTAGCCCCCCCAGAGGCGAATGACCATTAAGATAATGCCAGCACCAACACCAAACAGCCACTTGCCTTTACGGGTAATTGGTGTTGTTACCATGTCGGTGGCCATGAAGAATGCTCCGAGCATGAGGCCACCTGCCAGCCAGTGGAAAATCGGATCTTGACCAAAGGCTAGCGCAATTATACCCACTGTGCCTAGGTAGCTGACTGGAATGCGCCAGTCAATATATCGCTTGTAGAGGAGATAGAGACCACCAATCAGTATAGCTAAGGCTGATGTTTCACCCAGGCAGCCGCCGATATTGCCGATGAACATATCCCAGTAACTGCTGGTGATACGTCCCATTTGCATCTGAACTAGAGGGGTAACAGTAGCCATGCCATCGATGGGGCTTGTCCAAGTGATCATAGCTGCAGGGAAAGCCGCCAAAAGAAAAGCCCTTCCTACTAAGGCAGGGTTAAAGGGATTATAGCCTAGGCCACCGAAAACGTGTTTGCCCAGAGTCATGGCTACAACTCCACCTACTACTGCCATCCACCACGGTATGGTAGGTGGCAAGTTAAATGCCAAGAGCATACCGGTGACAACGGCACTACCATCATAGATGGTAATTGGTTTGCCCCTTAGTTTCTGAAAAACCCATTCTGTCAAAATACATGCTCCTACCGTTACCATGACTAACCAAAGAGCTTGGAAACGGAAGAAATACAGAGATGCAATCAGAGCTGGTAGTAAAGCGATTACAACACCGTACATTATGCTTGAGACTGATTCCTGATCTGACACATGGGGAGCTGGAGATATAATCAGCTCTGTGTCAGTTGTCACTGTATTGCCTTGCATGAGACAGTTCCCTCCCTCTTAGCTGGTCTGTTTGCTGCGCTGAGCTTGCACTTCCGCTTTGGCAAGCTTGATGGATTGCACGAGAAAACGGTTAGCAGGGCATACGTAGGAACAGCTGCCGCATTCGATGCAGTTGAGCAGCCCCCATTCGACCGCAGCATCTAGCTCACCACCATCAGCATAGTTGACTATGGTTACCGGCAGCAGATATGCTGGGCAGACATCGACACAGCGGCCACAGCGGATACAGGCTTCCGGTTGTGTGGCTCTCTTGCGATTATTAAACACCAAAATGCCGGAGGTGCACTTGACCACAGGGCTCGATAAGTCAAACTGAGTTAGTCCCGTCATGGGGCCTCCCATGATCACTTGCTTAGGTGTTCCCCTCAGTCCACCGGCTGCCTCCAGGACTCCATCTAATCTGGTACCGATGCGGATCAAGAGGTTCTGAGGTTCTCTCACCCCTTCTCCGGAAACAGTCACGATCCGTTCGATTAATGGCATACCTGTTTGAACAGCTGTCTGAATGGCTGCCGCGGTCCCCACATTATTGACCACGATACCAATATCCATAGGCAGGCCGCCAGCAGGCACTTCCTTCCCTGTAATCGCCGTGATTAGCTGTTTCTCAGCACCCTGGGGATACTTGATTTGTAGAGGAACAATTTCTATGCCAACATAGCCAGCAGCTGCTTTCTGCATGGCTGTAATGGCATCAGGTTTATTCAACTCGATACCAATTATCGCCCTATTTATGTCCAGAGCCTTCATTAGTGCCCGAGTGCCGTAGATCACCCGCTCAGGATGCTCAACCATCAGACGGTGGTCACAAGTGAGATAAGGCTCACATTCACAACCATTGATGATGAGAGTATCGATTGGCTTGTCCGAGGGGGGCATTACTTTAACATGGGTAGGAAAAGTTGCACCTCCCAGCCCGACAATGCCGGCTTCTCGGATAATCTTCCTGATAGTATCAGCATCTAGTTGCTCCAGATCACCGTGTGGGGTGATGCTGGGATCCAAGCGTTCCTCATTGTCATTTTCAATCACTACAGCTTGAACTCTGCCTCCAGCTGGATGCAAACATGACTCGATCGCCTTGACAACTCCAGATACCGGGGCATGAATAGGTGCTGAAATAAAAGCCTCAGTGTCTCCAATTTTCTGTCCCTTACTAACCACATCGCCTTTTTCTACTAAGGGCTTACAGGGTGCTCCGATATGCTGTTGTAGGGGGACAATTACCTCAGCGGGGGGTGTCATCACGGTTATGGCCTTATTACTGCTTAGTTCCTTATGGCCGACGGGGTGAATACCTCCCCTAAAGGTTTTGCCTCTGCTCATGTTCAACCTCCGTTCCTTCACTGCTAGAAAACTACTTTAACCAGACTAGGATTCGTCACTACATCGTCTGTTTCCTGTCGGTTTTTGTCTATCAAATAGTGCCAAACAAGAAAGCTTATGCTTTACTGGGACTTTGTGATAATTAACACAATCGTTCATATTAGCAAAGTGCCACCTCTAGAAGAGATGGTACCAAATAGATATCATCAAAGGGTGGAAACAACAAGCAACACCAGTGGCGATTCTGTGGTATATTGTTGTGACGGCATAGCCAGGGCGGTACAGCTAAAGCCATCGAACACCTCGGCGCTTAAGCAGCCGAATCAAGGGAATGCCCAACAGCAGTACTGATATCGCTTCACTAATGCCTATGCCCAATACTGAAAGCCAGTAAGGCACTTCAAAGATCAGGTGCAGGTACAAACTGATCAGCAGCGCATTGAATAGTATGGGAGAAGCATAGGCAATCCAAGTAGCGCGATATCTGTACGTTACCCACGCAGCCAGCAAAGTGACTAGGCTGCCGCCAAATATATCCCATGGTCCTAAACCCCCGAGGATATTACTCAGCATTACAGCCACAAATAGGGCCGGGACAGCTTCCGGATAGAGCATGGGCAACAGAGTCAGGGCTTCTGCTGGGCGAAACTGAAAAATACCGAAGCTAAGTCCTGCAAACAGATAGACCAGCAGGACATAAACGGCAGCGATTAGAGCTGCCCTGACGAGCGAGCGTGTATCCACTCTTTTCCCTCCTGTTTAAAACACTACTTACATTGTAGTCATCATCGGAGAGAAAAGCAATGATAGCAGCTTGTCCTGGATAACGGTCCCCAAGTTAGGCTCCCAGGCGTTGTTGGCTAGCACTTTTTGACAAAGCCCAGTAGTGCTAAGACGAGCAGAAACACGATGATGGCCAATAAAGTACCGGGGTTGATCATCAAGAGAAAAAAGACCAGTAAGGTAGCAGTGGCGACTAGCACAGGGATGATCGATTCCAGCACTTGGAGCATGCCCCGATATTGCTTGCACCCCGGCAACCTCTTAGCCCAATTACGCAATTTTGTATCTGGTTTCATTGGTTTCACCTATTTTCGCCTTTTATTTCCCGAGTCTCACCTAGGATTTCATTGTATACCGCCAGTGTTTGGCTAGCGGTATTTTCCCAGCTCAAAGAGGCTGCAGCTGTACGGCCCCGTTCGCTCATCATTTGCCGTATGCACATATCCATCAGGCCGCGGTTCAGTTGCCTAACCAGGCCAGTAGTATCTTCGGGGTCGAAAAGGAGTGCCACATCTGCTGCCACCTCTGTCACCGAAGGTACTGGACTGCTTATTACCGGAATACCGCAAGCCATAGCCTCTAGTGGAGGCAAGCCAAAACCTTCATATAGACTAGGATAGGCAAATAGATCTGCCCCCTGGTAAAAAACCACCATGTCCTCCATGGGTATGAATCCGGGGAACATAACAGTAGTATCGACTCCCAAGGCTTTACACAAGCCGGGCAAGTCCTCCATACCCATACCTTGTATTCTACTAGATAACTCTCCGGTAATGACCAGAAGTAATCTGCTATCCCAGTACTTTCTAGCTTTGGCAAAGGCGTAGATTAACTCCATTATGTTCTTTCTGGAGTTGAGCCCACCGGTATACAGCACATAAGGGAAGGCAATATCATAGTGGGCATGGAGCCGGTTTCTGGCTCGTGCGGGATCGCCGGGCTTGAAGACTGCCTCTGGGGCAGGGTAGATTACCTGGATCTTATCCTCGGGTATGGATAACACATTATGCATATCCCTTTTGGCAGCCTGGGAGACTGTCAGGATCCGATGAGCTTGATGGGCTACTTCCGGTACTTTTTCTAGGAAATTGCGCCGGTAGCCACGTCTAACTGTTTCTGGCATGACAAAGGGAATCAGATCATGAATCGTTACTACCAGTGGACAGTGGGATGTCGGCAAAGCATGGAGCCCGTTATCTGGTGCATGATGGAGTTCAATTCTTTGTTTCTCCAGCCACAAAGGTAATTCCACAGCTTCATCCCGCCGTTTTCTGGTCATGGGCTGGTAGTGGAAATTGGGTGGCAGCGGCCAAGGTTTTGTTTGATCATCAGGCCATAACAAATAGTACTCGTGTTCATTATCCAACTTGGCCACGAAATTAACCAACTGGTAAGTATAGTTGCCGATGCCAGTTCCCCTGGCTAGAACAGCTGGGCGGGCATCGATACATATTCTGGCCATAGTTGCTCTCCTTTCCTCGGGGTCTTGCGGTGCCAAATTTGCTCAGGCTAGCTGAAAAGCGCTTACGACATTTTCCAAGAGACGCTGTTCCTTGTCTCTGGTACGGCAGCGACGGCGCAGGCGATCCAAGTATGTCCCTCGGGATCGAACACGTTTTTCACCATAGAATTGATGAGCAACTTCCCAGAATTTTTGAGGCCAAAGCCAAAGGGGAACGAAAAGCTGTAGCTCTTCTTGGGGGAGAGGGTTCTTATCTAGATAAGCTGTCAGTACCCGACAGGCCATATGAGAGTTGTAATTGGTGAATTTGGCCAGTCGGCGCAGGAAATTCACTAGATCATGGATAGGTAGATCACATATACAGTAATCAAAATCCACCAAGTGGATACTCTGCCCACCAGTGAATAACACATTGCGTTCAGAGTAATCATGGTGACAAAGACTGCCCACTGCCTGATAACGAGTGGTGATCTCTGCATATGGAGACTTGAGTAAGATTTCCAGGGCATCCTGGCCTTGTTTGCAGTAACGATCGATATGGCGGAGGAATCGGCGCTCGAAGCGGCTGGGGGCCATTTGGCCTTCGGCAATTGTTTTGTACTGCTGCAGTTTATCTAATCGTTCTTGCCAGAGGCTGGGCCAAGCGCCCCACCAAATGCGCTCAGGTACAGTAGGTGGGGCAAAACCCCGGGCGCTCTGGTGAAGCTCGGCTAGATTCTCAGCGGCCGGTATGACATCACTAGGAGAATCATAGTGAGCCTCCCGGCTTTCCACCCAGGAACTCATCACAAACAGATGTCCGTCAATATCGACATAGGGGGATTCGTCCGGGCTGAGGATATATCGATCAATATTGGTGGTACCTTGCTTATATAGGTACTCTTTTGCTGCATGGATGAAGAGTATGCCGGTTTTGCTTTGGCGACTTTCTTTTAGAGCAAATGTGCCTTTATCACTCGCAATCTTAAATGCTCGTCGTACTGTCGTGATCTTGCTTGGGCTTATGCCGAATTGAGCGGCAGCTGCCTGTTCCCGGGTCACTAATCTTTCCTCCTCTCCATAGGTGCTCAGCATGAATGAGATAGTAGCACAGGGCTATGGCGCGTATTCATTATATTTGCTCTTTACAGATTTGGTGAACGAAGCACAGGGATTAGGGTCCTATCATATTAATATATGGAAGCTGACATCCCGACGGGAGGGAACGGGAATGGGCAGGAAAAGAAAAAAGCGTCATTCAGGATTTCAAAGTATGCTGGACCAATATAGAATACTACAATCAATCGCAGATGACTATGACCTGAGAATGCTGCAGTTCGAAAGAGAAAACGGTGTGTTTAGAGTCAATACCAGCCAGGGTTTGAAGAAGGTTAAGGTCTTTAAGCGTCCACAGGCAGAATTGGAGTATGTGCACGGAGCCTTAGAGCATCTAGCTGGCAAGGGATGGAAAAGGAGTATGCCATTTCATTTGACAAGGGAAGGCTTACCCTATGTAGAGACTCCTCTAGGGCTGTTTTATGTATGTAATTGGGTACAGGGCACAGAAATAAATCCCGAAGATCCGTTTCATTTAGAAATGGCAGCCAAAGTTATAGGAGAGATGCACCGCCTATTGCAGGACTACAGGGGCTCAAACGAGTGCCACCGCCAGCATGCACCAAATTGGCAGGAGAAGTATGGTAGGCAGGCAGAGGATCTGGAGCGGTATCGGCAGCAAGCAGAAAGCGCTCGTAAAGGGAAATTCGGCCGCCGCTTCTGTCAAGTAGCCGATGATTTCATTCGCATGATGGGTATGGGATTGCAGCTGTTAGATGAAGCCGACTATGACAAGGTGAGAGAGGAACCGGAGTTTGTTACGACCTGCCAGACTAGTCCCACTGCCAACAACCTGATTATCGGCACTGATGGCAAGACCTATGTAATCGATTTTGATAACGCTCGTGCTGACTTAAGGATCTATGATCTGGGGCGAATGCTGATTCGGCATAGTGGCTGGGAGGTAGATAAGGCACTGTTTCTCATCGAAAGCTACCAGGAGGCTAACCCATTAACCCAGGAGGAAATCGCCCTGTTGCCGGGGCTTTGCGCCTTCCCCAGCCGGGGTTGGCGAGTTGCCAGATCCTTTTTTGAAAGAGGCAAGATTCACCTAGCCCGTCTGGAAGCCTCCATAGAGGAGCTTATGAAACAGGAAGCCTTTGTTAAAGCACTTTCCCAGATACAGACTGCACGGTTAGTACACATCCCCGTGCAGCTGTTTCAGACTATTCCCTATCCAGAGCCCCTAATCGATGACGTAGTGCCAGAAGAAACAGAGGCAGATAAGCAGCCGGAACCAGAGGTTGCCCAAGACGTATTGCCTGAACAGTCAGAGTCAAGTCCGGTTACCCAAGTACAGCAACCTTTCTATTGGGGTGATGAGCATCTCATTTTCGATGAGCTGGAAGAGGAACAGCTTTGGGCTCTTCGTCAAGAGCTAGCCAGTCTGGCCAGGCGGCTGGCAACTATTTCCGGTGCTGTATTTGGCCAAGAGTCCGAGGGAGGTGATGGATGGGTGGACACAAGGCACGTTCCCGATATAGGCCAGGACGATACCAAACTCGCTGATATTGTCATAGAAATGGGTAGTGAGATCCCTGTAGAAGTATCCAAGGGGCAGAGCGAAGAAACCCTGGCCATTCCAGTCTCGGCTGAGATAGGGGAATGCCTCCTGGGTGAAGGAGAGGAGGTAGAGATCGGGCAATCCATGGCCGATTTTGGATCACGTTGGCAAGAAGAAGGTGAGGTGAGGCTGGATCTAGCCATTGATATGGAAAACGTTAGTTGGGAAGTTCCAATAGAGGAGACTATGTTTTCGGCAGAAGATCAAGGAGGAGCGAAGCAAATTCAAACGATCCCGGTACTGGCCGAAATGCAACCGGAGGAGCTGATTAAGCCGGGCAAGGAAGTTCCGGTGGAGTATGCGGTGGGCTTCGCAGCAGATTGGCCCGAGGATAGTGTATCCTCTGATCAACATCAGGTGATTGAGACAGCGAGCAGAGAAGATGAGGCTGTAGGGTCCGAGGCAGATGTGGTGGTAAGTTTAGTTCCCCAAGAGACAGCATTGGAGCCATTGATATTTGATATGCCGGCAGATACTGTTCAGTTTGCTGAAGTCATAGGCCAACCTGCTGAAGCGGTGCCAGTGTTCGAGGAAGAGACGGGATCCGAGGTGTGGGAAGCAGCTGCACCCGCCGCGCAGGAAGCTCCTACCCTAGAACCAGAGACTGAGATTGGCCCGGCACAGGAGACTGAGGGGACAATGATGGCCCAAAGCGACCACGAACCGGAGAGGGCCAGCCCATTATTAAGCCCTCAGCCTCCAACAGGGACAGTAGAATGGGGGAATTTCCCTGAACCCTTGGGAGGACGTCGTCGGGCCCGGCAACGACAGTCGAGGTAAGTATCGTCTATGGGGTAATCCATAGCCAAAGGTCGGTTCTGCAGAGGCCGGCCTTTGGATCTCCTTTTATTCTGAAGAAGGGAGTGGCGTGTTTGCTCCATTTGCCTGTAAGAGGAGAAACTGAGGACCAGCCTCTAGCTTCGATGCTAGCCGCAGACTATGATCTGGAAGCGGTGGCTATCGAATCGGGGGAAAGCCATTATACGATCTTTACTCCAGAGGCGGTTTTCCAGCTGCATTATGATAGCCCAGTAGAAGAGACCCTTTCCATGCTGCAGTGTTGGGATTATCTGCAGGTCCATGGTTTCTCGGAGATTTGGCCCCTGCGGGTAACTGCTGTGGGGGACTTGGGGGTTTATCTTGATGACCATATAGGCTATATGACGGCTCGATCGGGTGGTAGGCCGGGAGAGCTTGGCCTTAGGGCAGATGCCGTCATGGCAGCCAAGGTCTTAGCCAAGTTGCATTTGTTATCTCAAGAGCTACCTGTTTCCGTGCGGGAGGGCCTGGATAAAGCACCACCCATTCGGCCTAACCTTGCCCGAAGGCGGGAAGAATTGGAGCTTTTCCGCACTATGGCTCTACATAGATTATTTCCTAGAGCTTTTGACTTGCTCTTCCTCAAAGTCTATGAATATGCGGCTTGCCAAGCTGCTCGTTCAATGGATGTATTAGCCCAAATCGACATTGACCAGCTGGAAAACCAGCCGGAACTCGGGGGCCTATTGCAGGGCAAATGTCATGGCCGCTCTTTTTGGGCAACTGATGAAGGCAAGATGCAGCTTCCGCACCTGCAAGGAAGCACTTGGGGTCTTTTGGCCCAAGATACCGTTTCTCTGATCACAAATGTCGGCAACTATACCGAATGGTCGTTATCTACTGCCCATCGGGTACTCTCTGCTTATCAAGGGATACGTCCCCTCCAGCATGTAGAGCTGATGACCATATATGGACTAGGCATCTTTCCTAGAGGGATCTGGGATACTGCTTATGATTATTACAAAGGTAATCGTAAGCGAGATGAGCCAGAGGCTCTAGAAGCATTGCGGGAGGAGTGGCAAAGGGCAGTACTACAGAGAGAATACTGGCAGTGGTTACTGGGAGATGAACTTGGGGTATGAGGATCGCGATGGATGCCAGGGGAGCCGTCTGGTTTAGAGGTACAGGTATCGGCACATATACCTATCAATTGGTCAAAGGATTGGCTCGTAAAGCTGGTCATGGCCATGAGTTTCTCTTTTTCTCTCCGGAAGCAGTCGGCATGATGACAAGGAAGACCCCCAATGTGGGTTGGGTGACTGTCACAGAGAACCCTGATTGGGAGGTGGAGCAAACTCATATGGTACAGGCCATGTTGGAGGCAGATGTTGATCTCTATCATATGCCGCAAAACGGTCTTAATCTTCCTCGAGAAGTGCCATTCCCGGTGGTAGTCACACTCCATGATGTGATCCCTTACGTATTGCCTCAAACATGCAACCCCGCGTTTCTGCGCCGTTTCCTGACCCAAATGCCTTACATTGCTGAACGGGCAGATATGCTGATTACAGTTTCCCATTATTCTAGAAGTGATATCATGCGCCATCTCCAGATTCCGCCAGAAAAAATCACGGTCATCTATGCAGCGCCGGAACCCACTTATGTGCCTTTACCGCAAGAACCCTGCCGAAAGTTTCTGCAAGAACGCTATGGGTTCAACGGTAACCCCTTGATTCTTTATGTAGGCGGTTTTAGTTTGCGCAAGAATGTGAGCCTGCTTCTAAGGGCCTTTGCCGCCAGTCAAACGGAACTTGGGGCAAAGGCGATATTGGTGATGGTCGGCAGGCCCACTCCAGAGGTGGAAGGCCTTTTGAAACTGGCCCGGGCGCTGAAGATGGAAGAGCGAGTGATTTGCCCTGGCTATGTCCCCGTCCGGGATCTGCCCCAGTTCTATAGTGCTGCAGATGTCTTTGTCTACCCATCCTTATATGAGGGGTTTGGTATGCCGCCCTTGGAAGCTATGGCTTGTGGTATTCCTACTATTACATCCAATGCGGCGGCTCTAGCCGAGGTTGTCGGAGGCGGCGCGTGGCAGGTAGAACCATATGATCAGGTAGGGTTAGCTGAAGCTATCATCCAGGTTGTTACCGATAGGAAGATGGCTGCTCAACTGAGGCAAAAGGGTAGGGATTGGGTACGGCGCTATGCGTGGAAGAAGGCCGTAATGGAGACAATCTTGGCCTATGAAGCAGTGACCATGGCGAACTGAATGAACTAAAAGCGGCACCGGGCTCCGTTTACCTCCCAGGTCTGCAGTCCATTTTGGTCAAAACCGAATTTCACTACTTGGCCGCCGGCCTTTTCCAGCTCAGCGGCAATGATGTGTTTCTGATCAAAGGGGCAGTATACCAACAGGTAGCCACCGCCTCCGGCGCCCAAGATCTTGCCTCCCAAAGCTCCATGCTCCCTGGCGGCTTCGTAGAGCTGATCTATACTCTGATTCGTGATCTGCTTGGCCAGCCGCTTTTTATTCTCCCAAGCGTCATGTAATAAAGTGCCAAAATCGCTTAATCGCCCCTGTAAGAGGGCGTTCTTCATATTCAACGTAATCTGTTTGAGCTCATCAAGGGCTGCCACTGAGGCGGTCTGTTTTTCTACATAACCTTGTACCTGTGTTTCAATGATACGGGCAGATAACCGGGTCTTGCCGGTATAGCAAAGCAGGAGATGGTACTCTAGCTCATTGAGAATGAATGGTGAGATCCGCAGGGGATTTACCACAGTATAGTCTTTGTGAAACTCGATGAAATTGAAGCCTCCAAAGGCAGCCGCGTACTGATCCTGTTTGCCACCCTTAATCCCCAGAACTTCTCTCTCAATATGGTAAGCCAATTGAGCAATATCATAATTAGTCCATGGTCTTTGTAGCCATTGACGCATTAACCCCACGATAGTTACTGTCATCGTGGAAGAGGAGCCGAGGCCACTGCCCGGGGGGGCATCACTATGGAGAAAC
Source organism: Bacillota bacterium (assembly GCA_012798695.1). Taxonomy (GTDB): domain Bacteria; phylum Bacillota; class Limnochordia; order DTU087; family DTU087; genus JAAZMR01. The sequence continues at coordinate 13,968 of JAAZMR010000084.1, forward strand.
AGATTGAAGCCGGCACCGTTAGCGCCTGCAATGGTATTGATCACGGCTTTCACCAGGTCCAATTCACCATCATACACCAACTGATGATCGACATCGTATTTGGCCACAATATCAAAATCCAGAGACTTAACCTGGATGACCGGTTCACTCTGGGGAATCAGTGTTGCATAGCTGTACTTGTCTATAGTGGTGGATAATACCACCCCACCTCTTTCCTCCGGGTATGGCGGCACATCAGTACCACCACCACAGAAACTGATCCGTAAAGGTGCTCTACTGCGAACGATCATGGTTTTTCTCCTCCAGGGTATTCATAGTTCCAAACGACGTAGGTAAAGGTCAGCCGCTAGATAACCGGCGGGAGTTCCAATATCAATAAATAGGGCATCGGAAAGATAAGCATACAGTCCAGATGCATGGGGAAAGACATCGTTTTCCAAAGAGCAGGGGCGATCTGTGGAAATAGCCTCGATTAGTTCTCGTGAGGTGGCATAGATACCCATACTGACTAGTCTGGCTCCTGGTCGCTTTTCACGAAAACTCACGACGCGACAATCTGAATCTAGTTCGATGCTGCCAACAGCATCGCTATCCCTTGCGGGCGCAACAGCTAAGGTGGCAAGGGCGGCACGGCTGTGGTGGGCCTCCCAAAGCGGTCGCAGAGGCAAGGCAGTATAGGTGTCCCCATTGACCACAAGGAACTCTTCAGGCAGCAAGTCCAGAGCTTGAGCTAGGGCGCCAGCGGTACCCAGAGGGCTGTACTCCCAGCTATATGTCAACATCAGACCGAAACGGGAGCCATCACCGAGGTAATCAATAATCTGTTCTCCTCTGTATCCCACACAAAGAATCACAGAGCGGACTCGGTTGGTATGTAACCACTGCAACTGATGGACTAGGAAGGGCTTTCCGGCTACCTCTGCCATGGCTTTCGGCCGGTCGGAGACCAGAGGTCTCAGTCGAGTACCTAGGCCTCCAGCTAAGATCACCGCCGGCGGGAGCTCAGGTGTCAAACATACCACTGCCTCTCCAAGGTTAGTGCTCATATCCATTGACATAGTATGTGAACTAGGATTTGGGGGTGAATGGCATAGGTATGGTTCCTGGTTCCTAAGAGAGACGATTCTCATATATTGTAGTGTCATAGATCAATGGGCGGTTTTTGGGGGGAGGCGTAGTCAGTGCTGATTGGAATTGATGCTCGAGCTGCCCTTTGGTATCGGGGCTCTGGGATTGGAACTTACACATATCAACTAATCGAGGGGCTCTTGGAGGTAGACCCCTTGAATCAGTATCAGCTGGTATATCCACCGGCTCAGTGGGTCAAAGTTGATGACGACTTTGAACTTGTTCCCGGAGAGCATAAGAACCGTCGTTTCTGGCAGCTTGTGCAAGCATCCCCGGATGTGGAGGCAGCCGGTGTGGATGTATATCACATTCCCCAAAACGGTATAGGTCTGCCGCCGAGCTGGCCACGGGCGATGAAGCTAGTGATCACCATCCATGATTTGATCCCTTTCGTGCTCCCACAGACCTGCAGCAAACCCTATCTGGAAATTGCCTTAAGGGAACTGCCTCGAGTTGTCGATGCCGCGGATTATGTGATCACCGTTTCTTTCAGTACCAAGAAAGATCTGGTGCGGATTCTTGGTGTCCCAGAGGAAAAGATTGCAGTCATCTATGAGGCGGCTGAACCTATGTATCGACCCATATGCCCGGAAAAGGCCCAGGCCTATATGCAAAAAGAGTGCGGCATAACAGCTCCCTATATTCTCAATGTAGGAGGCTTTAGCAGGCGCAAGAATCTGACTGGATTGGTGCGGGCCTTTCACGAAATCAAGGCAAAGCTGCCGGATGGATGTCAGCTGGTGCTGGTGGGTGGGTCTGGAGGCGGCTCATACGAAGAAGTCAAGATTTTGGTGGAGAAACTGGGGTTGGAAGACCGGGTGAAATTTCCAGGATTTGTGCGCACTGATAGCATGCCTTATCTATATAGTGGAGCGGAGCTTTTCGTTTATCCATCACTATATGAAGGTTTTGGGTTGCCACCTCTAGAGGCCATGGCTTGTGGAACACCCGTGGTGGCCGCCCGGGCATCCTCTATACCCGAGGTCGCGGGGGATGGGGCCTTGCTTCATAACCCTTATGATGAAGAAAGTCTCTCTGAAGCGATGCTGAAAGTCATGCTTGACGATGAGCTGAAACAGCGGCTGGTTGAGCGGGGCTATAAGCAAGCAGCTCAATTCTCATGGACCAAAGCGGCGACCGAGACTTGGATGGTATATCAATCACTGGTTTGAAAACTGAAATGGGGTTTGGAGCTATATGGTGAGGCGTCCGCACTGGAGCCAACTACCACTAGCCGCAATGTTGGCAGAGTATGGGCTCAGGTTAGATCGCTGGGAGGAGGTGTCTTCATGCCTGAAAATAGAGACGGATCAGGGTCTGTTTCGATTGAAGTGTTTTGCCTATCCAGCTTCGGAGTTCCCATTTGTCTACACCTTGGTCCAATATCTAGCCCAACAGGGGTTTCGTCATCCCGAGATGATGCGAGTCACTCTGCGGGGGCAACTGGGGTTACCCGTCGCCGACCAGTTCTTTTATTTAGCTTCTTGGCAGGAAGGGATGACAGGGTTTCCGCTAGGTAGAGATGCCCTGCTCAAGGTGGGGAATCTCGTGGGCAGTCTGCACCAGGCTAGTCAAGGTTTTCAGCCGAGAACCCCCGTTCATCCAGCTCGAAGCCAGTGGGGAATATGGCCTACCAAGCTCATGGCCCGATACCAGGACCTACTCAAGTTCACCAGGCTGGCAGAAGCAGGTGTTACGGCCTTCGATCGCCTTTTTGCCAGTCAAGCTCCGGCTTTTATTACCGCGGCCCAACGAGCTCTACTAGGCCTAGAGGAACTCTCCTGCTATCAAGAGATCGTCAACAACGATAAGCAGGCACACTATGTATGCCACCGAGACTGTATCCCTCGGAATATAGTCACGGGGCTGGACGGGGAACTGATATTGATAGATTTCGATAATGCCGCTTACGCGGAAAGGGTCGATGACATAGCCAAGCTCTTATCCTATTTTTCCGGTTGGAGGCTGGAAAACGCAACCACCATATTCACGGGGTATAGTAACTGGTTTCCCCTACGAGAAGAGGAAATCCAGCTGATTCAAACATTCCTCGAGTTCCCTATGGAGTATTGGCGATTAGGCCGGTTGGCCTATGAACGAAACCATGCTCGTTATGCTGCGTTAAGAAATTGGACAGCAACTAGCTCACGCAAAGCGGAATTTGTGATCAACCTAGAGAGGGTGACAAGTTAGCTATGCAGTTCACTGTAGAAGCTCAGGGTGAGTGGCAGGGTGTCCAGGCAGCTCGGGAGCTAATTGGTGAGGTGAAAGAAAGATATGATCTGGAGGTCACGCAATTCGCTCAAGATGGCCCCATCTATGTTCTAGAGACACCGTCAGGTAGAAAGGTACTCAAGGAATCACATCTCTCCGAGTTTGAGCTGGACTATATCACTCACTCTCTAGCCGATTTGGGCAAACAGGGGTTCAGATCAGCAGTGGTACCGCTTGTTACCAATAACGGGTCCCGATTTTTCCGCTGGGAGGACTCACATTATTGGCTGATGGAATGGGTGAAAGGGCGGCATTGTGACTATTTCAATGAGAGTGATGCTGTGGTAGTAGCCAAGGCTCTAGGCAGACTACATGGGGCTTCTCAAGGCATCAAATTCGACCCGGTGCCGGATACCCGCTGGCTTCTAGGCCTTTGGCCAATGCATTTTTCTCGGCGGCTAGATCAGATGAAGCTCTTTGCTCGACAAGCCCGGTCAAGGTCGGTTCCCCGCTCCTTTGATCGCCTTTACCTGAGGGATTTTGACCGCTACTACCGACAAGCAGTCAGTGGTTTAGAGAAACTATCAGACTCTCATTATCCTGAGCTCTGCCAAGATCTGTCCTCTCGCGCTTTTTGCCACAGAGATCTAGCCTACCATAACATCCTGATGGATGATGATGGTCCCAAGTTCATTGATTTTGACCACAGTATGGTAGATCTGGGATTACACGATCTAGCTGATTTGCTTTTGCGTAACCTAGTATTGCTGGGCTGGAAATGGGAGCGGGCTACTCGCGTTCTCAATGCCTACAGCTCGGTCATTCCACTGGATCATCGGGCATATCCCGTACTAGAAGCTTTTCTGCAATTTCCCCACGAGTACTGGCAGATCGGGCTCCAGTACTATTACGAAAAACAGCGCTGGTCAGAGGATTATTTCCTAGCAAGATATAACCGGAAACTGAAGTCCCCTCACCTCAGACAGCGCTTCCTTAACACTTTCGCCCAGATGTTTGCATAGGATGAAGGGACCACAAGACCTGGAGAGATAGACTTCACCCTGACGTGGTTTGATGGCAATATCACAACATGGATAAGACTAGGAATGAACTAAGGAGGAAGTCGCCAATGGCGTATGCCGTAGTAATGGCGGGGGGCAATGGTACCCGTTTGTGGCCCCGGGTGAGACAAAAAAGCCCCAAACACTTAATGCTCTATGATGGTAAGACTCTGCTGGAAAGAGCCTTGGAACGAGCCAATGCCCTGGTAGGATTGAATAACGTGTTTGTGACCACCAATAAAGATTTGTTGGATACAATCACTGGTAGCATTACTCCTCTCCTGACCCACAATGTCTACACAGAGCCGGCGGTTAGGGATACGGGCCCGGCGATTGGTCTCATGGCAGCAAGGATAGCTACCTGGAATCCAGAAGCGGTTATAGTTTTCTTGCCAGCAGATCATGTTGTTTTAGATGAAACTGAATTTAATAAGGTGTTGAAGGTAGCTCTCCAAGCCGGTGAGACTATCGATGGGTTGGTAGTGATCGGCGTTACAGCCAATGAACCGAGGACCTGCTATGGATACATCAAGCGAGGGAACCCCCTCTATGTAGAAGATGGTCAGCCAGTATACAAGGTGGCTAGATTTAGAGAAAAACCCGATAGTCAGAAAGCAGCCAGATACATTAAGCAAGGGGGATATCTGTGGAATAGCGGTATAGTCGTAGGCCGGGCTAATCTGATTTTGGAGCTGCTAGAAAAACATAACGCGAAACTCAAGCCAGGATTAGAGCAAATCATGGCAAGTTTAGGTCAGCCGAGCGAGGCTGATGTGGTCCGAGATGTGTACTTGACCTTTGAACGGATTTCTTTTGATTATGCCGTGTTGGAAAAAGCCTCCAATATATATATGGTGGCAGGCAATTTCGGGTGGGAGGATATTGGGAGTTGGAGCTCATTGGCCAGGGTTTCTGCTAAAGATACCGCTGGTAACGTATTTTCCGGTCGGGCTATTAGCATAGAGACAAGCAATTGTCTGATCTCTACCTCAGATAAGTTGACTGCTACCATCGGCATACATGATCTAGTCGTGATCGATACCGGTGAAGTCCTATTCATTTGTAAAAAGGATCGAGATCAAGAGGTCAAGACCCTGTTGAGACGTCTCAAGCAGGCCGGTTGGGAGGAGTACCTCTAGTTGGAAGCACAGACAGTGGGTATTCGCTTCGGGACAGAAGGCTGGCGGGGAGTAATCAGCGATGATTTCACTTTTGCCAATGTCAGACGGGTCGGTCAGGCTGTAGCCCGCTATCTACAGCAGAGTGAGAAGGGAGCTGGCCCGGTTGTGATCGGGTATGATACTCGGTTTCTCTCCGATCGATATGCTCAGGAACTGGCTGGTATACTATATAAGAACGGTATAGCGGTGGCTCTTTCCGATCAACCATCAATTACACCAGCACTCTCCTTGGCTACAGCCCGTCTACAGGCAAAGCTGGGTATCATGGTTACCGCCAGCCATAATCCCCCTGAGTATAATGGTATCAAGATCAAGGCCTCCTATGGAGGCCCTGTTGATCAGCAAGTGATTGCCGGTATAGAGGAGTGTTTGCCAGACAAGGTACCTTCTCTGCCAGCAGCATACAGCCAGATTCCGGCAGCTAATCTAAAGGCCATCTATTTGCCGACCGTTCAGAATCAGGTTGATGGCCAGGCAATCTCAAAAGCAGGCCTGACTGTGGTGGTAGATACTATGCATGGTGCTGGGGTAGGCTATTTGGATATGTTGCTGGAGGAATACGGGGTCAAGGTAGTCAGAGTCAGGCATGAGGTTAATCCTGGCTTCGGAAGCACCAACCCTGAGCCGATTGGTACTAATTTGGGGCCCCTTCGGGCTGCAGTCGGGCGGCATAAGGCTGCTCTGGGCCTAGCCACTGATGGTGATGGTGACCGATTAGGTGTGGTGGATCATACCGGTGAATACATCAATGCCCATCAGGTTTTTCTATTGCTGCTGACTCATTTGGTGGAAAATCGGGGCCAGTCAGGGTCTGTGGTCAGGACCTTTTCGACCAGCTCAGTAATCGATCAGGCCGCTCAAAGCTATGGCTTGGCTCTCAGAGAGACACCGATTGGGTTTAGGCATATCACCACAGTATGTCGACGGGAACCGGTGCTGCTAGGGGGAGAGGAAAGCGGTGGATACGGATTCCCTCAGCACTTACTGGATCGCGATGGAGTCTTAGCTGGTCTCATGCTGGTTGAATATATCAGTCAGATGGGCAGGCCACTTCGCTCACTGCTGAACAACTTAATCGACCGATATGGCCCTAGTTTCTATCAGAGAATTGACTTGCCTTTAGCATCACGATTTATGCCTATCCCAGAGGCCCCTAAGCAGTTGGGAGAGAGAATGGTAACCCGTATCGAAACCCTAGATGGCTTGAAACTACACCTAGGGGCAAATGGTTGGATCCTTTTCCGGGTATCGGGAACTGAGCCGGTGCTGAGAGTATATGCGGAAGCCAAGTCAGAGGCGGTGTTGAGGGGAATTTTAGAGGATGGCATCCAGTGGGTGCATACCTTGGTCCATAGGCTTCCTGAGAGATAACTTGCACAAAGAACATCTGCCTCCATGCCAAAATAGGAGTTGCCTCCCATAGCCACTAGCTCCTAACGTACATAGTCATATATTAGCTTTGCAGATTGGTGCAGCCCAAAAGCTGAGCTGTACCCCTGCAAAGGCTCATCCCACATCCCTCCCTTCTAGGGGAGGCGGCTCCTTGATACACCCATCGGTTTGTTGCTAGGTGGGATACTGGGCGGGGCTGCCCCCCTTTTTTTGTATATGAGAAACCCCATTCAGAGTGAATAGGGGTGGTGGGACTCTAATCGAGGCTGATCAGTCCATAACGAATGGCCCATAAGGCAACTTTGGTGCGGTTACGTGAACCCATCTTCCGATATATGTTGGTTATGTGGTTCTTGACGGTATGCTTACTGATGAAAAGGGTCTTGGCAATCTCGTCATTAGCTAGGCCCTTGGCGATTAGCTGCAAGACTTCCTTTTCTCGGGGTGTGAGCTTACCGAAACGAGAACTCTCGTATGACACGTTTTTCCACCTCCATTGTGGCAGGCTCGGTGGCGAAAGACTTAGTACCTTTATAAGAGCTATAGTTAATCCTATGAATGGAGGGCTCTAAGCGAAATAGGAGTTTGTTCCGGTTTTTGCCGTTGGGCCTGTAGGACACCGATTTTCCGTGCACAGCATAGGATTAAAATGGCGGCTGCCAAAGGAAGGGTGAACTAGGTGGCTAAAGATCAAGCAGAACTGAAGATGGCTTTGGCCAATTGGTCCATATCTCCTCAAGCAATCAGCTCCTATAAGGATGTCTATCAGGTGAAGACTTTGGAGGGCATCTATTGCCTGAAGGAAATCGACAAGAAGCCAAGGCGGGCCCTGGCACTAGAAGGTGTGTTTGAGCATCTGATGAAGCAAGATTTCGCCAAGACTGTCAAGGCGCACCGTACTAAGGATGGTAGAATCATGGGCCAAACGCCTGCTGGCCGCAACTACATTCTGACAGATTGGCTAGTAGGACGGAAACCGGCTTTTCGCAGTTCCAATCAGGATCTCATTGGAGCTGCTACGACTCTGGCCCTTTTTCATCAGGCTTCTATAGGTTTCATTGCGCCTCCTGGTGGAAAGCTGCGCAGCCGTTTGAATCGTTGGCCCAACCGCTTTAGCTCTCGCCTGCGTCAAGTAGTAGCACTGCGGGACACACTAGATCATAAGCCTTTCTTAGACAACTTCGATCGTGCGTTCATAGAATACTACCCCTGGATCTTGGATCGGGCCCAGGATGGTTGGTGTGTACTAGCGATCTCTGGATATGATCATTTAGTGGAAAAAGTGCGCAAATCCCATTCTTTTTGCCATGGTGATGTGGCAGAACGTAATTTCATAGTTGCTAGCACCGGGGAATACTGTCTAATCGATTTCGATCTAGCCAGGCGAGATATGCGAGTTGCGGATCTCTACAAATTCTTTAGGGATGCAATGAAGAAGCGCCATTGGGATTTTCTGGCTGCGAAACTGATCTTGGATGCCTACTCCGAGGTAGATTCTTTGGACCCAGAAGAGCTTACTGTACTCTATGCATTGCTGTCATATCCCCATAAGATGATTCACTTGCTCTTAAGATACTATATTAAGCGAGAAGGCAAGAGCTATGGTTGGTCAACCCGCAAATTCATCGAGAAATTCCGGGAGCTAGGGAAACAACAAGTGATGATCGACCGCTTTCTTGAGGATTTCCGGAAAGAATATGGTATCAGATAGGTATCTGAGGCCAGTATTCAGGACTTCCCAAGATCCAAGTGGCGGCAGTCCAAAGATCATCTGCCACATAATCCGGAGACATTTCAACTGCCACCCGCTGCTGATGTTTGCTCCCATAGCCGGTACGGACCAATATGGTATGAGTGCCAGCATTGCTTCCAGCTGCAATATCTGACAGCTGATCTCCTATTGTGAAGGATCTGGCTAGATCCAAATCCAGCTCATCGGCTGCTGCCAGGAGCATGCCGGGTTGAGGCTTCCGGCATGCGCATGCTTGTCGGTACGGCAGATGACCTGCCTTGGGGTGGTGGGGGCAGTAGTAGATTTTTGTCAGATGGACATCTGCTGCGCCTAATAGGAGCTCTAGGTGGTCGTGAATCTGATGCAGCTGGTTTTCACTCAAATAGCCTCTGGCGATCCCTGACTGATTAGTGATTATGACCAGCGGGAAATGCTGTTGTAGAAGTGTTAACGCGGGTATAGCTGTAGGGATCAGTTGAATCTGAGCCGGATCCCGTAGATAGTTAACTTCTTCAATGATGGTACCATCGCGGTCGAGGAAGACGGCAGCTTTTTTCTGAGATGGCTGATGCATCGATTTCACCCCTTACATAATATGCGCTCTTCTCCAAGTTGTTTGTAACCAAATGGAAACAAAGGCGCGCCACAAACGCGGGTTCCTCAAACACAGGTTTGATCTATCCACACTCTGTGGATAACCTGTGGATAACTTGTGCAGAATGCGAGGATGGAGTGTGGATAGGAATTCTATGTGGCTGGTAAGAAAGGGCTCGCGGCCGGTAAACTGCTGTGACAACCGATCGCAACGGGCGTTAGGTCTGATTTGACAAGTACTATTAGTGTAGTATAATAGATGAGGACGCACGGGAACAACATGTGCAGATCTTAAGCAAAATCGACGCGGGGTGGAGCAGTCTGGTAGCTCGTCGGGCTCATAACCCGGAGGTTGTCGGTTCGAATCCGGCCCCCGCAACCATTTTCGAACCGCAGGTATTATGCCTGCGGTTTGTTCGTGTGTGCCCAGTATGTCTGCTGAGTCGATCGGTTGAAATACCTGGAAGTCTGCAATCTACCCCCGAGATGTCACGATAATCCCAAGAAGCTCAAAGCCTTCTCAGAACCTGACAAAATGAGGAAGGGTTTGACTTATTAGTAGCGAAAAGTGTCAATGAGATTTGGAACCATAAATGCCCAAGTTCGACATAGCTTATACATAGAAGCGAAAGTAGTCTCAGTACCTCTTCTTTTTGCCTCGTTTGTACAGTTATGTGATCGCCTCATATGTCCTACTCGCAATCTTCATGGGCGCTAATTTCCGACATCCTAGCCTACCTATTGGAAGTCGGTTTGCTTAGCAACCGAAAAGAACCGCAAGTGGACGCGGCATGCCTGACTTTCTCGAGTAATCGGCTTTTATAAGTGGGAGGGAGCCCTAGTTTGGCCGTAAAAAAGCTTACAGATATTCATCTTGTCAACCGCCAGGGCCAGACTCACCTGCAAGATCAGGCCCGGAATGCACTCGGGTTTAGCTTGACACCAGGAGAAGAAATCCTCTATGCCTTTCTCGTGGATATGACCCTCGAAGGCAGTTATGCTCCTGTATGGATTGTCCTGACCAGCCGCCGTATAGTGAATCTGCGTACCGATGACAACAGGCTAGCAGGAGAAGTCCACGTAGACAGTCTTCAATCCTTAGAGGTTGAACATCTTGTTGGCAATGGGTTTATCTATGCCATCACAGACCACGGCAAAATCAGTATTGCTCGTTTCTCTCGACGCTGCTCCATGGAAGTGGAGGACGCGGTTGAGGCAATAGAGGATATCGTTTGTGGCATGGAGATAGCACCAGATTTTCACAAGGTCACTGATCGCACCAAGTTGATGTTAAGACGGCAACTGGAAAGAGAAAGCAACCGCTGCCCTCAATGCGGTCGAGTCATGCGTCGACAGGTATGCATGTATTGTCTGGAGAAACGCAAGCTTATTCGTCGAATCTTCCGATATCTAAAGCCATATCATCTCGCCGCTATAGCGTCCACCCTGCTGTTGATCGGCAATGGTGCTCTTTCCATGGTACAGCCCTTCCTTACGGGTAAATTGGTGGACGAGGTGCTAATCCAGCATGATTTGGTTAGATTGCGCCTGATGGTCATCCTTTTGGGATTAGCTCATTTGCTCAATGCGGTATTTTCGGGTACCAGGACATATCTGATTACCTGGTTGGGTCAGAGCATTGTCCGCGATATGCGAAGTGATGTATTTGAACATCTCCAGTATCTGCGAATGGAGTTCTATGACTCCGTGCGGACGGGTGCGCTCATGTCCCGGGTAACAAATGATACCCAAACTCTTCAGAACTTTATCGTCCAGAGTGCCCAGAACCTGCTCTATGAAATAGTAATGTGTGTCGGGGTAGGTATAATACTCTTTCGTTATGATTGGCGCTTAGCCGCCATGACCCTTATTCCCATGCCCCTGATAGTAATCGGGACCAGAGTTTTTTCCAAAAAGATCCATGGTACATATCGCCGCATCTGGGTGCGTCGTGCCTTGATGAATTCCGTCTTGGCTGATGCCATACCGGGGATTCAGGTGGTAAAGTCTTTTGTCCAAGAGCCGCGGGAAGTTGGCAAGTTTGACCATAGAAGTGATCAGCTGCTCGATCGGCACCTAGACGCCGCTCGCCTACGGGGTGTTTTTATGCCATTCCTCAATTTTGTCACTTCCTTTGGTACTCTGATCATCTGGGGATATGGGGGTTATCTGGTGATTAGTGGTGGTGGTCTGACTGTAGGGGATCTGGTTGCCTTTCTTTACTATCTCAATCAGTTTTACAGTCCACTTAGGAATCTAAGTGCATTCAGTGACGTCGTTCAGCAGGCAGCCACTGCGGCTGAACGTATCTTCGAGGTTCTCGATACTCGACCGGAACACCACAAAGATGCTGAACAGAAAGTCAAGCCGGATAAACTGGAAGGTGCCATCGAATTTCACAATGTCCATTTCTCCTACGACAACTCGGAGCAGGTGCTTACCGGCATCAATGTCAAAATTCATCCTGGTGAAATGATCGGTCTAGTTGGTGCTAGTGGTTCTGGCAAGACGACCATGGCTAATCTCATACCTCGCTTATATGATCCGACAGCCGGTAGAATCACGATCGATGGTTATGACATACGAGACTTGGATCTGCGGCTGCTGAGAAGTCAAATCGGGATGGTACTGCAGGAACCGCTGTTATTCCACGGTACGATTGCAGACAATATCGCCTATGGTGTTCCTCATGCCTCCAGGGAAGATATCATTCGAGCAGCACAAGCTGCCAACGCTCATGATTTCATCATGGATTTTGCCGATAAGTATGATACACATACGGGTGAGCGAGGTCTGAGGCTGTCAGGTGGTCAGAAGCAGCGCATTGCTATTGCCCGAGCCATCTTGAAGAACCCACGTATTCTCATTTTGGACGAAGCGACCTCTGCAGTAGATACCGAAACCGAAAAACTGATCCAAGAGGCCATCGAACGCTTGATCGAGAACAGGACCACGATCGCCATTGCTCATCGCCTGTCTACATTGAAGAATGCTGATCGGATCCTAGTTCTGGATCAAGGGATCATTGCAGAAGAAGGGACCCATGAGGAATTAATGGCAATGGACGGTTTGTTTGCCCGTCTAGTAAGAATGCAATCCGAACTCGTGAGCAACATGGTCATTTTCTAACAGCCCGAAATAGCCCGGTGAGCTTTTTCCTTTGGCAACGGTGCTGTGGGGAAGTCTGTTGGCAATCTCAGGCGGTATAGACTCTGATTTGGAAGGATCACGCATTATGGATGTAGGAGGTGTAGGGCGACTTCTCGTGCCGTGAATCTGGGCATTGAGCGCGATCTTATGGAAGCATTAGGTCCGAAGGTGTTTGTCCCCCAAGATATCAGATTCTGGAAAGACTACTGGCAAAGCCTATACATGGACGTGGGCAATGAGACACTAGGGCCAGTGAGGGTCAAGCAAGCTTTTCCTCTCACTGCACCCAGCGATGTTGTCGTAATTGAGGATATAGACGGCAATTTCCTGGGCATCATCAGGGAGTACGGAGAGCTGGATGCGGAGAGCGTAGAGCTGGTGAAGAATGAGCTGGAACGCGAATTCCTACTCCCGCAGATTCTCAAGATCCATGGCATAGTGGACCAGATGGGCTTGCTTACTTGGCGGGTGGAAACCGATCGAGGCCCCCGCCAGTTCGAAGTACGCAATCGCAGAAGAGATATTCGCTGGTTCTCTGATACTCATGTGGTTATCCAAGACGCTGATGGTAACAAATACGAAATTGCAGACTTGTCCAGTCTTGATGCGGCTAGCCGTCAGAAGGTTGAGATGGAGGTCTAGAGAGTGCTATAATGGATGCTGGTTAGGAAGGGGCTTTCTGTTGTGGCAAAACGTACTTCCACTCGCGCCTTTGGCGCAAGCAAGCGAGAGAATCACGATTCTGGCGCCTTCTATGATTGCAGGTTGTATGATCGGCTGGAGCTGGTTGAGCTCGATGACTTGACCGAAAGGGAGCTGCCTGAGGCATGTGTCGACCAGGTGTTCCATAGGGATAGCCGTGATCTCAGTGAACTGCCCGATAACAGTGTGCATCTGATGGTTACATCACCGCCATATAATGTAGGTAAAGACTATGACGGAGATCTGTCTCTGGATGAATACCGGGTTTTGCTGCGTGATGTGTTTTCCGAGGTGTGGCGAGTTCTAGTTCCGAGCGGCCGTGCCTGTGTAAATATAGCCAATATCGGCAGAAGGCCTTACATTCCACTCCATGCTTTCATCATCACAGACATGCTGGAGATAGGGTTTCGCATGCGCGGGGAAATCATCTGGGACAAGGCGGCAAGCTCTGGGGGCTCCACTGCTTGGGGAAGTTGGATGTCTGCGTCTAATCCTACACTTCGCGATGTACATGAGTATATCTTAGTCTTCTCTAAGGGTTCTTTCGGGCGTAGAAACAGAGGCAAGAACACTATTCAGCGCGAGGAGTTCCTGGAGTTTACTCGCAGTATTTGGCAATTTCCGGCTGAATCTGCTCATAAGATTGGTCATCCAGCACCTTTTCCCATTGAGTTACCCTACCGGTTGATCCAGCTATATACTTTTGCTGAAGAAGTGGTCCTTGATCCCTTCTGTGGCAGTGGCTCTACCTGTATTGCTGCCCTAAAAAGCGGCAGGCACTTTATCGGCTACGACATTGTCGAGGAGTATGTTGAACTAAGTCGCAGACGCATCGAGGACTTCAGATCTGAGGAAATGAGCACGGGAAAGACTGGCGCAGGGCTGAGGGGCGAGTAATCCCTGTATGGGTGGAATGTATAGATGGAGATACTAATCGGGGATGGTGGTAGTGTTGGGACAAGAACATCGAGATGGACACATTGTAGTAGTTGGCAGCATTAACATGGATTTGGTTGGGAGAACTGAACGCATGCCCCGGGGAGGAGAAACCCTTCTAGGCTCGGATTTCCGCATGGTTCCCGGTGGTAAGGGGGCCAACCAAGCTGTGGCTGTTGCCCGGGCTGGCGGCAATGTGAAGATGCTGGGCCGGGTAGGAACTGACATATTTGGAGAGCAGCACATAGCCAACTTTCGAGACAATGGCATCGATACAGATTTAGTGCAGGTCACACCGGACACTCCTACTGGGGTTGCAATCATTTTGGTAGATAATACCGGTGAGAATAGCATTGTAGTGGTGCCCGGAGCCAACAATCATGTTTTACCGGAGGATCTGGAAACAGCTCGCAATACTTTGGAGACAGCGAAGGTCGTATTGGTACAGCTGGAGATTCCCCTAGACACAGTGGAAGCTGTTGTTCGGATAGCAAAACAAGCAGGAGTGCCGGTGATTCTCGATCCCGGTCCGGCCCGCCCGTTGAAAGAGGAGCTTTTGGCACAGGTAGATATCCTGACTCCCAATGAACATGAGGCCCAAGTGTTGGCAGGGGAAGAGATGCATTCTGCGGATGATACTCGCCAGATAGCGACGAAACTATTGGGCTATGGCTGTAAAATAGTGTTGCTCAAGCTAGGGGGCAAAGGTGTGATCATTGCTACACCCGAGGGCATGGAGCATATTCCGGCCCATGCAGTCAATGTAGAGGACACTACTGCCGCCGGAGATGCTTTTGCCGGAGGCTTGGCCGTGGCCTTAGCAGAAGGCTATTCACTGCGAAATGCTGTACTATTTGCGAATGCAGTTGGCGCCTTGGCGGTGACTAGGCTAGGAGCCCAATCAGCGATTCCGACTCGACCGGAAATTGAGGCTTTTATGAAAGAACGAGGAGTCATCCTGATGTGAGGATCAATGCTCAGGCCCTGGTTAGGCCCAGGTTGTAGAGTTTCAGCCGTCAGCGGCAAGATAATCCATGGAACTACCCCTACCAAGAAGCAGGATGATAGTGCTCTTTGTCCATGAGACCGGCACTGACCTGCTTTCTTTCTTTTTCCAGGAGATCATCGAGGATCCTGAGGAAGACATCTACCACTGCCGGATCCAGCTGTGTCCCTCGCACCCGCTTGAGTTCGGTTATGGCATCAGGTATGCTTAGAGGTTCCCTATAGCAGCGGCGGCTGGTCATGGCATCCCAGGTATCGGCCACAGCTACAATGCGAGCCTCCAGAGGTATCTCTTCTTTTGCCAAGCCAAACGGATAACCCTTACCGTCCCAGCGTTCGTGATGGTATAGTACGATATTGTGGATGATTTTGCGGTTTCGCAAGGGGATGGGGATTTCTTCGATGAAGCGGGCCCCTCTCTCGGGGTGGGATTTGATCGTCTCAAATTGGCGCTGTGACAGACGGCCAGGCCATTTCAAGATCTCATCCTGTATCTCTAGTTTCCCTATATCGTGAAAATAGCAGGCTTCATCTAGGGCCCGTTGTTTTAGTGGTGAATACCCATATTGCCGAGCTAGCTCCCCACTAAAGAAGGCGACTCGCTCCATGTGCTGCATTAGTTCAGGGTCCTTGGCCCAAACTGCTCGCAAGAGTGACTTAATCAAAGCTAAGCGATAAGTGGTATCAAGGAGCCCAAATAGCGTCTGTGAGCGCAGGGCCAGCAAGAACAGGTAAGATACAATCAATCCATATACGGAAAAATATACATAGGTATAATAAAATACTGCCCCTAGTGCAGCAGAGGAAGGGAGTGTCTTGAGAGTCTCCAAGATGTCATTTAGAAAACCATCTCTTGTATCAGTTGTGAACATCTCTACGAGTTTCGCAGTTGCGAAGAAAATGGTATTGGCCAACAGGTACGTCATTGCCGATGCGCCAATGGCTAGTGTAAAACCATAGCCAGCTAAAATGCGGTGATAGACAATACCACTTATGAGGGAACTAAAAGCTATAGTGCCGCGGTTATGTATGATTACGGCAAAGGGTTGTTTGAATTCCTCCAGCTCGATGATCCCTGCTATCGCCGCCACTGCCGCCATCAGAGGCCCATGCAAGGCCATAACCGGCAGCAGCAGAGGGTAGTTGAGGGAAAAAGCTCCGGATTCTGTTTCTATGGAACGCCGATTATTGGCCAATAGGAGCCCAATGAAAAACAACACATCGATGCTGAAGTTATTTGCTGTAGCCATTCCTAGTCGGTAGGTGATAAGAGCAGTGGCAATTCCGGTGATGCAGAGGTAAGCTTGGAGTACTGATTTTCGTCTCATTCATATCACCTCTGCAAGAAAGAAGTGCCCGGCCGGCTGAGTCTGCTGCTTTACCGCATTCTAAAACGGGCGGTATCGGCCAACGCGACCACAGCATGACTTAAAGTTAGTGCTATGGTAAAGATGATGGCCATGACACGTTTTTTCATGTGGAACCCTCCCCATTGCATATAATGGGTCCGGTTCTGTCCGATTTGATCAGGTCCGGTTAGGCCGGGCAACTTTTGCCATCATGGACTGTGCAATCCGATCTTCCGGTTCAAAGCATCCAAACAAGCTCTTACAGTGCAGAGGATTAGATCCTGCTGTGATTCTCCTATACCTAAGAGTTCGATTCCTTCACCATCATCATATCGGTACTGCAACTTCACAATAACTAGAGTACGATGCGACAGACCGCTTGGTATCTCATAGGCAAAGATCAGGTTTGCTTGACCTAATCCCATCTGATGGAATGCCCTGAGAAATGCAGCTATTGTCGATTCACTAGGATGCGCATCGTCAAAGGGGGCCTCTCCAGAATAGGTTGAGCTTCCCAAATTAAGCTCTACGCGCACCTGCGGTTCTGGAAAATACCGGACATAGGCCGCGATTATACGAACACGAGGTTCCCGTTCTCTTGGTCTTGGCTCGTCAGTCTCCAAGGAGTCGACAACCTTGACTTTACGATAATCGATTTCCCAGCCGTGCTCTAGGGCAAGGGCACCAACCACGGAGCGTACCAGTGATTTTATGTGTTGAAGCCTTTCTGCGGGTTGTTGAGTGGGTATATTAGCTGAAACATAGATTTGCTCCAATTCGCCTTCGTGGTAAATAATTCGACAGGCTTCAACCTCCGGGAGAGCTAGGATTGTTTTTTCCGCATCAACCGACATTCCTACGGCCTCCTATAAGCAGTT
This sequence comes from Bacillota bacterium, assembly GCA_012798695.1. GTDB lineage: Bacteria > Bacillota > Limnochordia > DTU087 > DTU087 > JAAZMR01. The sequence goes on from JAAZMR010000084.1 coordinate 31,290, forward strand.
GCCGTCTGTCCTGAGTGATATTGACCAGTCCACCTAAGCAAATCCGCAGTATAGAAGCATTTCGTTGCGGAAATCGTGATTCCTTCTAGAGAACGGTAAGATGTTGGATATTTATGATCAATATGCTGACGAAGTGAGTAGAGGAGATTCTCGTAGGACGCCAAGATACGCCATAGGTCTGCATTATGGGATCTGTTTGCAGGGAATCAGTTAGCTGTAAGCGAAGAATGATGACGGCTCGAGAGAAGACTGAACGGGTGAGCGGGGAGTGAGCAAGGGATTTGACCAGATCGCGGAAGACCCACAAGATCCAGCGGTTGTTAAGGGGTATTGCACTCCCCCTGCTAGTCACAGTTCTGTGGTACTTTGCCACCCACCGAAGATTGGGGAGCGGTATCTTGCCCAGCCCCAAGCGTACTGCAGCTGCCTTGGGTGAATTGGTGTCCAGTGGAGAGCTGAGTGCTCATGTAAAGATTAGCCTGCTTCGCATCGGTCAAGGTTTTATGCTTGCTGCCGGGTTAGCTATTCCAGGTGGAATCCTGGTGGCCAGTTTCCCTGGTTTTGGAGACTACGTCTTGCCTACCTTGGAGTTCTTGCGCCAGATACCCCCTGTGGCATGGATCCCCGTATTCATTTTGCTATTGGGTATCGGGGAGTTGACCAAACTGGCAGTGATTGTTTACGCGGCCTTTTTTCCCATTTTTGTCAACACCATTTTAGGAATGACCCAAATTGATCATCAGTATTGGGAGGTAGCCCGACTACTTCAGTTCTCTCGCAGGGAGATTTTGGGTGAGCTGATCTTGCCGGCGGCAGCTCCTAGTTTGATCGCTGGTTTGAGGCTTGGTTTGTCCAATAGCTGGCGTGCTTTGGTTGCTGCAGAGATGTTGGCTGCCTTCAGTGGTTTAGGCTATATGCTCATGGCTGCCCGCTCCCTTGTGCGGATGGAAGAGATGTTTATTGGCATCGCCACCATTGGGCTGTTGGGTCTGCTCTTTGATTGGGGGTGGAAGGCACTTGAAAAATATCTCCTGGTCTGGCGGAACCGGTGATGGGCTCGCCCAGAAACCGGTCGCCATTGAAGTAATCGATGTTAGCAAGCACTTTGGTATGGGTGACCGCAGGTTGGCGGCCTTGGTGGATCTTGATCTCACCATTCCTGCAGGTGGCTTTGTGACCATTATTGGCCAAAGTGGCTGTGGCAAGACTACACTGCTGCGGCTCATAGCCGGTTTGGAGCACCCTTCAAAAGGGCACATAAAAGTAGGGGGGCAATTGGTGCAGGGAACGGGTTGGGATCGAGGCCTGATCTTTCAAGAACCTCGGCTCTTCCCTTGGGCTACCGTAGCCCACAACACTAGATTAGGCCTACCTGACCGAGCTCCAGACCAGGAACGTATCATGGCATTGCTGCGCTTGGTGGGATTAGAGGAATTTGCTGCGGCCTATCCTGGGGAGCTATCGGGAGGTATGGCTCAGCGGGTAGCTTTAGCACGAGCTCTGGCAGGCTCTCCTCGGGTGCTGCTTCTAGATGAACCCCTGGGAGCACTTGATGCTGTTACTCGCATGCGGATGCAAAATGAGCTCCTGAAGATCTGGCAGGAGCAGTCACTAACCATGGTAGCTGTCACCCATGATCTGGATGAAGCGGTTTTGCTTTCCACCCAAATAGTAGTGCTGTCTGAGCGGCCGGGGACTGTGAGAAGGATTATTCCCGTGCATCTTCCCTACCCACGGGATCGGACCAGTGCAGAATTTAATGTGTTTAGGCAGGAATTGGTGGGGATGTTGGTATAGTCTTTATATAATGAGGAACTAGAGAGGGGATTGCGATGAGGCGAGGGAAACTGTGGAAGCGTGGGGCAGTCCTGGCCGTTGTGACAGCCATACTGCTGAGCCTAAGTACTAGTATAGTGATGGGTGCGGAGAAGTTGACCGTATCTTATAATCCGATGCCTTTGAATGTACCGAGTATCATCATGAAAGAAAAGGGGTTTCTGGAGGAAGCCGCAGCCGATGTGGGGCTGGAGGTAGAGTATAAAGCGTTTCTAGCCGGTTATCAGATGACTGAAGCTATGGCCGCCGGCGAATTGGATATAGCCTCAGTTATGGGTGGCACCTCCACCATTACCTCCTATGCCGGTGGCAGAGAACTCCAGATTTTTGCCGCATATGGTCAATCACCCGCTGGTTTTGCGGTAATTACCAAGAGCGATTCTCCTGTGGCATCAGTAAAAGACCTGGTAGGAAAAACAGTAGGGGTTCCTGTGGGAACCGAGGCTCATTTCTTGTTGGCCAAGGCCCTGGAGGAATCAGGCTTAACTCTCCAAGACATCCAGGTTGCCAACATGTTGGTTCCGGATGGTGTTACTGCTTTGATGGCTGGGCATGTAGATGCAGCCGTTGTAGTAGAACCGGTTCTCTCTAAACTGACGACCCAGGGGAAGGCGGTAGTTCTGCGAGACGGGGTGGGCCTGATGCCTGGTCTCACAGTAATGACTGTACGCAGGGACGTAAAAGAAACACGGCCAGAGGTAGTGGCTGCTTTTCTCAAGGCCCATATGCGTAGTTTGCGATTCATGGCAGAGGAACCGGAAGAGACGATCGAGCTGGTGTCCAAAGAAACTAAACTGCCAGTTGAGTTAGTCAAGAAGGTCATGACCAAATACACCTTCTCGCCGCAGATCGGTCCTGAACTGCTGGCAGGGTTAGAGGGAACCGCATCATTCTTGGAGCAGGTGGGTGTAATCAAGGAAGCTGTTGACATGGAAGGACTTGTTGATACGATCATTCTTGATGAGTTGGAAGTAGAATAGTATCCCATGAGCGATGGTGTTAGGGAACGGTTATAAGATTTACCTCTTGGCCGGCCCTGAGGGCTGTCAGCATGGAGAGGGAGAAACCGCATAGATCTCTGATCTCGTAGGTGGAATATCCTTGGCTCATCAATCGACGAGCTAGGGATATTTCGTTTTCCAGCTCCGTATTGATTTGTTTTACCCTCGGCGCATTCATGAAAATCTGATAATCGCCTTCTTGTATTGCCATTGCCAGCTGGCGCTCATCAGTTATCGCATAAGGAAACTCTACCCCATAAAGGCCCATGTTATCCGGCCAGTGAGCATCACTGGATGCAATTGGCCGCAGACCATGTTTACGCATTAGACGGGATGTCGGTTCCTGCATGTACTGGCGGATATTACTGCTGGCAATCTCTACACCGTGTAAAGGCAGTTTCAGAGATTCAGGAGAAACTAGATTGCGGTAGCGGTACGGGTGGGCTAAGATGGCAGCACCCTGATATTCTTCAATGATTTTCCCTAAAATAGCATCCTCCATATATCTATGAAAGAGGGATGAGTCTGTTATCCCAAACACCACAATATCCTCACCAGTGGCTGTATGTACCTCAATGCCCCGCAGAATCATTAGTTGAGGAAAAACTTTCCTCAACTCTTCAATTTCGGCTTCACTCCATAATGTATCATGTTCGGTGATGACTACGCCGTCCAGAGATTGTTCTATCGCTCCCGCCATCATTTCCTCAGGTGTGGCTCGGGCACAACCTGAATAGCGGTTGGTATGTGTATGCAGGTCAAAGCGCATTGTAATGAAGTTCCTTTCGTCATATGGACATCAGCGCGTTCTATCGCTACTGGTCTTCTCTAGCAGCATATATTTGGCACCGGCAAGTATCTCTAGGGCACTTCTCGTAGATCATACGGAGCGGGTTCCCGGCTGCACAATATACTTTCTTCTTCATTGAAAGGAGGACTCCTCTCAGGGTACCGATTTGAGGCATACACTAGAGTTTTACCCTAGTAAGCAGAAACCGGTGCCAGTCAACACCGGTCTGCATATTGTCTATTTCCTTCCGAACAGGCGGGCAAAGAATCCGGGTTTCTTCTCGGGTTTTTCTGGCTCTATCTTGCTTAGTTGCGCCTTAAAGGCGGCACCGCACTTCTTGCACGCTTCGGCAGCGGTGATATTATAGGTCCCACATTCTGGACACTGTATCGCCAAGCCGGATCACCTCCTTCCTTCTCCAAGGTAATCGACTCAGGTTCGTATGCCTAAAGTTGGATGTTATTCACTACTTTCATTATACACAGCATTTAGAGACACTGCACCATTCTTTCGCTATTTACTATAGTTGATTAGGCTGTTACTGGGCATGATCAGTCGGTAATGATGTTGTAGCATGTAGGGCAGGCACATATATAGATAGTGAGTAAGTGATTTCGGAGGTGGCGGGCTTGGTAAAAAAGCGAGAACTCCGTGCTCTTCAGGAGCATGGTTATGAATATGATTTCTGGCTGGTGCGTAAATGCCGGTTAACTAGGCAGTGTGTAGAGCAGTTGACTGGCTTATTGGCATCATTGGCCAATTCATATCGTGTAATGGTCAATGCCGCCGAGGAGTTCAATCGTATATCACTAGCAAAGCGTTCCGATGTTGAAGATGCGATTCATCGGGCTAGTGACCTAGGCGAAATCATTGATGATGTTCTAGAGAGACTTGATAAGCAGTTAGGAGACTATTTCGATGCAGTATGTAAATGCGATTTTGATATTCAATTGTTAAGGCCAGGCATTCCTCAGCCCTCACTCCTCACTGAATCGGAAGCCCAGAGAGATCCGGAATATGAGGGACCCGATCCAATCGCCAATCAGCCAGCCTTAGCAGCGAATGAACAAGAAGCATCAGACCAATCGTGTGACATACCTAATCACTACTAAGATGGGAAACTGGCCCAAACAATCTCAACCTCATCCCCATCCTTAATCGGCGAGGTAAAACCTGCTGGTTCACCATTGAGTAGTATTCGTAATGTACCGCCTGCTTGAGGCTGGGGCAGCTCAAAATCAGGATGGCGGAAGATATCATTGAGAATGAAGTTGGGTTCTTCTGAGCTGATGGCTGGCGTTATCGAGATCTCATCACCATCGTGGATGAGCTCCTCAGAGGTTGCAGGTTCGCCCCGCCGGGTATACTTCCAGCCGGTATCCTGCTGCAAGGTCATGGGTTGTCGGTTAAAGGTTATGGAAATCGAGTGATGATGAGTATCACTGATCAGCTCCTCTGACCAGAGTTCGTGCAGTCTGCCGATGGTCAACCTTTCCGACTCCGGTGCCACATGCAGGACATCCCCGTTGCTCAATTCCATTTCATCATTAGCCTGTTGGCCATTGACCTGGATAGATATCCCCTGTCTGTAGATTGCTCTCCTACCATTTAAAGTATAGTGTAGGGGAGTCGTACCTATGATTTCTCCCCGATCCTGAAGCCATCTGATAATATCACCTAAGTGTTTGCGGGGTATAATCCCGATCATATCTCGGTCCACAACCTTATCTGTTGGCGATGCAATTTCGCCATTGCGTAGGATTATCGGTGGAATGGTTAGTTCCCTTTCATTCCACCGAATGCTTAATGAGGGGGGTATATCCACAATATCCTGTAAAGAGGGGGCGGCATCTTTCCCGGGCCGGGGCGGCTCGATGGTTATATCGGCATGATTTCCTATGGGTGTGTCTAGAGCAGCAATCTCGTTGCCCATGCGGATTACCGCTGCTTCTCCCATGGACCCCGGAATCACCTTTACCTCTCCATTGACGGTCAGTGTCAGGGCAGCACCGGGCTTGCCTTTGAGTTCCTTAAGACCAATACCAGCTGCCATTAACGCTTCTTTGATGGTTGGCGCAGATATGCTCAATAGGCGGACGGCTCTGCCATTGACGGTGAGGGGCATGAATACAGATGCTGCAGTGGTGCCATTCAGAGCGATGGCGATTGGAGTTATGCAGTCAGGCCCGGACAAAATATCATCAAACCCTTTCACATCCGGAATCGCTTCTCGGCCCCGCACTGCTACAAGGTTAGCGGGCAGCTCCAAACTCCTAGCCAGAGCTTCTGGGAAATAGGGTGTCAAACTGCCTCCCCCAATGCAGATTACTGCTTGGGGTGCTGAATCTCCCAATCGGTAAACCTCTTGTCCTATGGTGGTGGCTAATGCCTCAACTGATGATCTGATAATCGCGGCCACTTCGTCTAGACGTGGCTGTATTCTCTGTCCCAGCACGTTTTCAACACGCAATCGCTCTTTTCGCTGAAACTGGCGCTTGAGTCGTTCTCCTTCACTGAAATCAAGCAGGTAGTGCTGGCAGAGAGCTTCTGTGATTTCATCACCCGCTACTGAAACCATGCCATAGGCAAATACAGTACCATCTTTAGTAAGAGCGATATCAGATGTTCCGGCGCCAACATCGATGAGAGCTAGATTGAGGCGGCGCATAGATGGAGGGATAGCTGCTTGGATGGCTGCGATTGGCTCGAGAGTTAGAGAAGCCATTTCTAGGCCGGCCGTGTTGAGAGATGCAGATAAGGAATCGATCACTACCCGAGGGAGAAATGTGACAATCACGTCCACCCCAATATTTGCTCCCCGATGGCCAATGAGGCTGCCAATAGGTTCATTATCCAAGTAATAGGTCATCGGGCTATAAGCCACAAAGATATATGCGGAAGCCCAGTTCGCTGCTGCACGGGGACCAGCATCGGCATGGGAATTTAGGCTTTCTCGGGCCCGCAAAACAGCCTGCATTTCTAGTGCTTGTACAGTGGGAATGTCGATAGGTTCTACGGGAGAAATCGGGTAACTAGTGCTTCCAACAGCAGTCTTGAGGGTTCTACCGGCTGCTGCTACCGCCACTTGTTGGGAAATTACGCCAAGCTTTCCCTCAAGATCGCTGGTAACGCGCCTGATCGTTCTGGCTACCCGAGCAATATCATGGATCTGTCCATCCTGCATGGCACCTGGCTCTTGCTCAATTATCTTGCTAGCCAGGATTCGGTACATATTTTCCTGTCGCTCCAGCACGATACCAGCTATTGTCCTTGTACCGATATCTAGAGCGTAGGTCAGAGATGAAGCTTGCTGCAATGCTCCCATATCCCCCTCTGGAGAGATTTGCCACTCTATTGGCCTTATTTCGTGGTAATAGAGGGAAACCCTTCCGTGAATAAGTCATTCCCCTACCGGTAGATACTAAAGTGGTGTAAGTGAGGAGGTCAGACTTTGACTGCCAGAATAGCTGCACTCCTGATTGCCGCATTAGCGGGAGCGCTCATGGCCCTACAGGGGTCTCTCAATTCAGCTTTGGGCAAGGTGGCGGGATTGTGGGAAGCTACTTTTCTGGTGCAAATTACCGGAACACTTCTGGCTGTGGGTCTCTTGTTTGCGGTTAGTGATGGCAGCCTGCAGAAGCTTTGGAGCGCCCCCTGGTATACCTGGCTGGGAGGTGTACTAGGTGTTGCCATAATTTTTACGGTTGCTGCCAGTATTCCTAAGGTAGGTGTGGCCGAAGCCACCACTGCTATCATTGTGGCACAAGTATTGACTGCTTGCATTATTGATCATCTGGGGTTATTCGGTCTGCAATCAATACCCTTTACTTGGTGGAGGTGGGTGGGAGGCGCCTTGCTGGCAGCTGGGGGTTGGTTTCTTCTGCGGTAGTAGACATCAGATCAAATGCTGGGGTTGCATGTTGGGCAGCAAACTGGTCGGCTGCAGCCTGATGTCTCGTCGCTGCAGAAACCTAAGGCCGTACGGCCCCGGTGGCGATATCGTAGGATTTTTCCAAAGCTTCACAAGTATAAGGGCAGGCATTGCCACTGACTTCCAGACCTTCTAGCCTTTGAAATGAAGCGATGGCTGCTGCTGTAGCTGGGGTATAACGACCATCAGGGTGACCAGTGAAAAGGTGCAGGGCCTGCAAAATGGTTTGAACTCTTTGGATATCTCGGCCAGGCAGCACATTTGGTTCCAGCATTCGGCCGGTGGCAGCTGGACCCGTGATCACTACAGGAGTGTCGAGTTCAATGTGTGGAAACAACCGTTCGATCTGTGAATTCATCATATAAATACATCCATGTGTTGTCTTTTTCCCAATCGAATCAGGGTTATCTGTGCCACAAACGCCATAGGCACCGAATGGTATGGATAGACCCAACCAGCGGGTGCCGAAGAAACCACCTGGATTTACTTCTGGGGAAATAATATACCAATAGCCGTTAGGTGTAGGTGTATTCGGAGATCCGAGAGCGATGGGATACGAATCTTGTAGAACGCCCTCGAAGAAATGATGCAGCAAGCATCGTGCTCCATCTATATGGAGGAGGGTATTTGGATAGTTGAAGGAAGCCTCATTCGGTTTCACAGATATCTCGACACCCGCCGCCAAGCTTTCTCGGACAGTCCATAGTGCCCGGAAAGTGCTGGGGCCGACCACTCCATCCACCGGTAGGTTATGCAGCCTTTGAAAGCGAAGAATCGCGGCCTCTGTCTGAGTATCAAATTCCGAGGAAGGTTCTTCTAAAGTCAGCAACCCTAGTCTAGCTAGTATATTCTTCATCCAGTAGATGTCCGGTCCGGCCATGGCAGGTCGGGTCTTGCGTAAGAAGCGAGAAGCATAGATCACAGTGAAATCACCTCTAGATTGACTGCATTTGTCCCTACATTGTATGGGTGGGTCTGGGGGAGTATACCTAGGCAGATCATGATGGGCAGATAGTTCGTGGGCAAGGTGTTGCCATATCCTTGCAATGGCAATGAATGACAAGATGGGAGGCGGCTTGATGGATATACGTAAAAAAGACCATGTTCCTTCTGAGTTTACTCCTGTAGAACGATATGCGGAAATAAGACGCTGTATGTGGGATCCTACAAGCGAGCAATGGCAGATTCATGGTCAATTGATCTTGGAATATGATGAGGATAATGGTGAGGAATATGGGTTCATTATGCAGGATGGCTTTGGTGATTATGAGATAATCGAAGAACTCAATGGGCCTATTCCAGAACCTGAAAGGTATTGGCTAAAAACATGGGCTAGGACACGCAAAGACCAGCTCAATAGGGCAGACTCTTGGTGACAAAACCCTGAGTGTATTGGATGATGAACATGGGATTAGTAGAGCAGGGACACGCCCGCCTAGGTTGTGGGTGCCTATCCCTGCTCTATGAGCATACCTTACTTTGCCAGTTTTAGAATGTTGAGTACATCTTCGCTAGTGAGTTTGACGAAATTACCAACAGTGCCGTCAGGACTCTTCCTGCATTTTGCCGCCATTTCTTCCAGCCGGTCATCGGGAATCCCTAGTCCTTCCAGGGTCACCGGTAAGCCGATAGACTGGAAGAATTCCTCCATGCGCCTAATCCCCTCCAGCACCGTCTTTTCCGGCTCAAAGAAATTCTGTTCAACATTCCATACGCGCACCGCGAACTGCACAAACCGGTCGATATTGTGCCGGTAAACGTATTTCATCCAGGCCGGGAAAACCACTGCTAGGCCGGCTCCGTGAGCAACATCATAGATACCGCTTAACTCATGTTCAATCTGATGGGATGCCCAATCGCCAATCCGTCCTGTACTTAGCAGATTGTTATGAGCAAGGGTACTGGCCCACATGATTTCTGCCCGGGCATCGTAGTTCTCCGGTTCGAGAAGTACCATGGGCACGTGTTTGATGATCGTCTTCAGAGTTGCTTCACATAAGCGGTCGGTATAATCTACATGTGGTGTGTTCGTGAAGTACCTTTCCATGACATGTGCCATGATATCAGCGGCACCACTAGCTGTTTGATATGGTGGAAGAGTGAAAGTGAGTACGGGGTTCATGATCGCAAACACTGGCCGATTTTCCTGTGAACTGTATCCCCGTTTTAGCCAACCATCTTCATTAGTGATGACACAACTGTCACTGGACTCACTGCCCGCGGCTGGGATGGTCAGAATGACACCAACCGGCAGCGAAGTAGCGGGTTCGGCTTTCCCTTCGAAAAAGTCCCAAACATCACCATCATACGGCACACCCAGGGCAATGGCTTTTCCAGAATCAATCACACTGCCCCCACCCACTGCCAAGATAAAGTCTACGCCTTCATCGCGGCATAGCTGTATGCCTTGACGGACGAGGCTCAATCTGGGGTTCGGCTGTACGCCCCCCAGCTCGACAAAATCCACATCAGCCGTGTGCAGGGATTCAACGACCCGCTGGTAAAGCCCGCTTCTCTTAATGCTGCCACCGCCGTAATGAAGCAATACTTTGGTTGCATGTCTCTTGGCCTCAGTTCCTACCTGTTGCTCGGTATCTTTACCGAATATGATCTTAGTGGGGCTATGAAATGTAAAATTCTCCAATATAGTCACTCCCTAGTATTTTGAATTAGTAATAGCAAAAGAAGTCCCAGAAAAAGTGATTGTGATACTATTATGGTTCTCTCCAGCATTGTAGAATTCCTGTACTAATGATATCCTATTAGTGTTCGGCAACCTGGTGGGACACGCGATAGAAACGAGTCCTGTTGGTATCCGCGGATCTGCGCCGATGATCTTGACAGAGCTCGAAACCTATGCTAAAGTATATCGTGTCACTGCCGCAACGCAGTGATATGCGGAAAAGCGGAAGCTGCATAGTGTGCCCATCTTGACTTTTGGGCCTTTTGCAGGTAAAATAAAAAGGCACAAGTCGTGGAGGGATACCCGAGCTGGCCAAAGGGGGCAGACTGTAAATCTGCTGGCGATGCCTTCGGAGGTTCGAATCCTCCTCCCTCCACCAGATACAAGCCCGCTTAGCTC
>JAAZMR010000076.1 GCA_012798695.1 Bacillota bacterium
ATGGTGGGCGAAACAGGACTTGAACCTGTGGCCCCCTGCTTGTAAGGCAGGTGCTCTCCCAACTGAGCTATTCGCCCGAGCATGGCCCTTATGTGAGCCGCATGACCAATTATAGCACCCCATCTCCATGAAGTCAATAAGGAAATACCCTGGAACCCGTATCCCCGCCAGAGTATCTCCCAAAAATACAGATTGTCTCTTTGCAGACAGCGCCTGAGCAGAGGATCAAGGGGTACAAGGGATGCATCTTCTCTCGGTGCCGAGCCACTGCCCAATGGCCTCGCCCGCTTGCCCAGCTGCTTCACTGCACATGACCATCTCCAAACTGGTACTGTTTAGCCACATTATACCCCATCAACTGACCGACATGCTGCAAATAGCCATGATTTTGTAAACTAACTGGCCAGCCGGCACTTCCACCTTTACGATATCACCGGCCTTGCGGCCTAGAATTGCCTGAGCAACAGGAGAGCGGTGGGAAATGCGGCTGGCACCAGGATCAGCTTCTGCCGACCCCACAATCATAAATTCCATTTCTTCCCCAGTAGCAATATCATATAACCGCACTCGATGACCTACCCGGACCTGGTCTGTGGTCATATTCCTGCCATCAATTACCTGAGCATTCCTCAAGAGATTCTCCAGAGCTTGGATACGACTCTCGATGAAAGCTAGCTCCATCTTGGATATTTCGTAGTCAGGGTTCCCCCATGTACCTCCTGCACATAAAGCATCCCTCATGACCATGGCTACTTCCTTGCGTCTGACTGTCTTGAGATGGGCTAGTTCTGCCTCCAGTTTACGCAACCCTGCCAAAGTGAGGAAGACTTCTTTTTCTGCCATCGGGAATCTCAACTCCTTGCCCTACTGCTTGCTAGCAGTATATTCATCAATCTCCACCGACTTGCTGGAGAAACCTTCCACGGTCATGCCCTGGGATAAACGTCAAGAGATGTGCTCATCCTACTGATAAGCGTGGTTGAAGGAGGATGGTCTAATTGCGCAGTCTATGGAATGGCAGCATCAGCTTTGGTTTGGTAAATATACCTGTCAAGCTCTATGCAGGTACATCCAGCAATGATATTAAGTTCAACTATCTCCACAGCCTTTGTCATACACCCATCAAATACCAAAAAACGTGTCCCCACTGTGCCAAAGAAGTCACTGAAGATGAAATCGTAAAGGGTTATGAATTTCAGAAAGGCCAGTATGTTGTCATGGAAGAAACTGATTTTGAGGCCATAGTTCCGGAGAAAACCCGCTCTATCGATATTCTCGACTTTGTTCAATTGGCTAAGATCGACCCAGTGTATTTCCAGCGAACTTACTACCTAGAACCTGGGGAAACCGGAGCCAAAGCCTATCATCTACTTAAAAAAGCTATGCAGGAAAAGCAGCAGATAGCGATTGCCAAGATAGTTATCCGATCTCGTGAGAATTTAGCAGCTCTACGTGTCTACGGACGGGGATTAGCCTTAGAGACAATGTACTACCCAGATGAGATTCGTTCCATTGAACAACTAGGGCAGATAACTCAAGAGCCTGACATCAACGAACGGGAGTTAGCAATGGCTATGCTGCTCATTGATAACCTTACAGCGGAGTTTACCCCAGGCAAATACTTTGATGAGTATCAAGACATGCTGGCTAATGTCATTGAGCAGAAAATCGCCGGCCAAGAAGTCACCCCGGTTGTGGCACCCCCCGCGGCCGGTAAGGTCATTGATCTGATGGCTGCCTTAGAAGCAAGTGTCCAAGCCACAAAATCGAGAGAAGGGCAGGCTGATCAAATGCCCACCGGTGAGAACACTACACGGCTTACGGCTAGACGCAAAGGGCACCCAATCAAAGAGTCTGAGGAAACCGGCTAGTGGCAGCATCACTCCCCCCTAATCTAAGACCTATGTTGGCCTTGACAGCAGATCCCTTTGATTCCGATATGTTTCTCTTTGAGCCCAAATGGGATGGATTTCGCTGCCTGGCCTATGTAGAGAAGAACATGACCAAACTGCAAAGCCGCAATGGTAACGATCTTACCCCTCACTTTCCTGAACTCTCTGCTCTACACCGGGAGATTGCGATAACACCGGCGATTATCGACGGGGAAATCATTGCTTTTCACGGAGGTCGGGAGCTTTTCCATCCACTCTTAACAAGGATACGAGCTGAACCAAGAGCTAATATGCGCCCCGTAGATGTATCGATACTTTTCGTTGCGTTTGACCTTTTGTATAGTCGAGGTAGGTCTATCCTCCATATCCCCCTACAAGAGCGCAAGGTACTACTGAGCGAGTCGGTGGCCGGCAATGAATACCTTGTGGTGAATGGCTATGTACATCAATCTGGGGTAGCACTCTTCCAGGCAGCTGTAGCCCAAGGCAGAGAAGGCATCATGGCCAAAAGATTGGGCAGTCCGTATCTACCCGGAAAGCGGACGCGGCTGTGGCTCAAGATCAAACCCCTGAAAACGGTAGAGGCAGTAGTGATCGGATATGTTCCTAAGACGAAGAACACCTTTGCTTCTTTGGCCTTAGGACAATACCTAGGCAAAAACCAGCTGTTAGTCTATGTTGGCAATGTAGGAACTGGCTTCACAGAAGCCCAGATGGGCGAGATCTTGGCAGGCCTCACCCCACTGCCACCCAATGAGAAGCCTGTGGTGCAAGAACTTCCCCATGACCATTCATCGATCATTTGGGTAAGACCGGAGATAGTTGTTGAAATTGGCTACCTGGAATACACCCCCAGCGGGAATCTGCGACATCCTACATATCAGAGAAGGCGGGAGGATATCGACCCAAAGCAATGTATCTTTCCAGATACTGATCAACCATGAAGGCGAGGAGAATAGCATGGAGCAGCAGCAAACAGTACTAGTAGATGGGCACGAGATCGTGATTACCAACTGGAATAGAGTGCTCTGGCCGGAGCCGGGGTTCACCAAAGGGGATCTCATCAACTACTATAGCCTGGCAGCCCCCTACCTGCTTGCTCATTTGCGAGACCGTCCACTCACAGTAACCCGGTACCCAAGAGGCATTCAGAATCCATCATTCTACCAAAAAAACTGTCCTCAATACGCACCTGGCTTCATAGAGACAATCCCCGTGGTTGGTGATCAGCCCCACAAGACAATAAACTATATCTTGGTGCAGAACAGACCAACTCTGGTCTGGTTGGCCAACCAGGCCTGCATCGAACTACACCCTTGGCTGTCTTTGCATACTCGCCCCCAGTACCCCGATTGGCTGGTGTTTGATCTAGACCCGGCAGAAGGTTGCGATTTTGATGATGCGCGGGAAATTGCCTTTCTGGTCAAAAAGGCCCTAGACGAGCTAGGGTTGCTCTGCTACCCCAAGCTTTCGGGGGTAACGGGCATTCACATTTATGTACCAATAGAGGCGAAATATACTTATCAGATTACCAGTGGGTTTGTCGGCAGCATCGGCAAGATCCTGGAATCGGTCTACCCATCCAAAGTCACTACAGAAAGGTTAATCAAACACCGTACCGGCCGCGTCTATGTTGACCACCTCCAAAACCTCTTAGGCAAGACACTTGCCGCTCCTTACAGCCCTCGTCCCCATCCGAAAGCCACCATCTCGACACCAGTTACCTGGCCAGAGCTGGAGGGGGTTTATCCTGATCAGTTCCACTTGGGCAGCATTTTGGATCGTTTGCGCAAGACACCAGACCTTTTCGCACCGGTCCTTGGACCAGGGCAATCACTTGATCTAGCACTGAGAGATATCGGTATCACTGTCACTTGAAGCCACAATCTGTGTTTCCCGACAATTGGCAGCATGCTCCTCACGCTCTTTGGTCAAACTAGGCGTGGAGGTGACTCATGTGGCTAATCGGGGCAAAGTAGCCTCCGAACAGCTAAAAATGGAGGCAGCAGAGGAAGTCGGGTTTGCCGACAAACTGAGGGAAAGCGGTTGGGATAATGTGACTACAAAGGAAATCGGTTTGATGGTCCGAGAGATGATTCGACGCGGAGAAAACACCCTTCTGCAACAACGGCGCAAGAATCAGACTTGATGAGCTCTGCTGATAATCTAGGGATAAACCTCCCCGGTCAGTGGTATCCTAGAAACGGGCTTCGTATTCGGGCTCCTTTCCTACATATCCCTTTTCTTAGGGATATGAAAAGGAGGTACTCCATGGCTGAGCGCTCACGGAAAACCATAGTCCCTCGAGCAGAATCGGCCCTGGACGAGGTCAAGTACGAAGTCGCTAATGAACTAGGTCTCCTGGAGAAGATCAAATCCCAAGGTTGGGGTGAGATGACTACACGGGAAGTAGGTAGAGTAGGCGGACAGATGGTCCGCAGACTGATTCACGCTGCTGAGGAATCCCTTGTCCAAGAAAACAAGACCAATAAGGGCTAAGATCAAATGCATACGTGACAGGAAAGGTAATACTTCCCGAAAGTGTAGGAACCTTCAGGCATGACCGGACAGGGCAGGAAAAAGGAGTTTCCTGCCCTCTCATTATTTAGGCTTCTGCTTTGGGCAGCACAAAACCAAAGGTCGCCCCTTCGTTGGGCTTGCTAGTAGCGAAAACTTCCCCCCCATGGTTCTCAATGATTCCCCGGGCTATAGAGAGGCCGAGCCCAGTTCCTTCTTTACCTTTTTCACGAGCTTTGTCGACTTTGTAGAAACGATCCCAGACATAAGGGAGCTGCTCTGGATCGATACCCCTACCTGTATCCTCTACTTTGACTATTATCCGATTACCAGTGGCTCCAACAGAGATGGTCACGATCCCACCGCCCTCAGTATGTCGCAAGGCGTTATCAACGAAATTGGTCAGCACCTGCTGTAATCGGTCACTATCACCCCACAACAGCAGCTTTTCCTTTTCTCCTGGGGATAATTGGCAAGTCAGTTTTATATTCTTCTTGGCGGCCTGGGGTTCGAAAACATTCTGTACTCGATAAACCAGGTCTCGAATATCCAGCAAATCGTATGTGATAGACATGCTCCCCGACTCCAGTTTGGCTAAATCCAGAATATCATCAATCAGCCGGTTAAGGCGCAATGCTTCCTCCCGCACAATGTTCAGATAACGATGGCTCGTCTGCCGATCATCTACGGTGCCATCTAGCAAGGGTTCTACGAATCCTCGAATTGAAGTAAGCGGTGTTCTTAGTTCATGAGTAACATTGGCGAGAAAGTCCCTGCGCATGTTCTCGAGGCGCCTAGCTTCACTTACATCCTGTAAGAGAATAACACTGCCTACCCACTCATTGCCTCGTCGAATCGGGCTGCCATAGGCCCGCAGCACTACCAAAGGATATGGCGATATGTCTAGTGCTTCCACTCGCCCTGTTTCACTGACACGATGCAGCAGGTCAAGTAGGGGCACCGGCAGATCATCCATTGTCAACTTATCTAACGGAATGTGGCCTACCCGCAACAGCTCTCCGGCCTGTGGATTGATCCAGAGAAGATTCTTGTCGTTATCAGCAGCGATGACCCCTTCATCGATACCAGTTACGATACTCTGAAATTTGTCCCTTTCTTCCTGTAAATCACCGAGACTTCTTTCCAGTTTCTCCGCTAGGAGGTTAATCGCTTGGCCTAGTTCACCGACTTCATCCTCTGTTTCAATGGGTACCCGCCGATCAAAGACTCCTTGAGTCATCTCTTGAGCTAGACTAGTCATTGCCCTCAGCGGCCCGGTGATGCCCCGGGACAGCCCTACCCCAACCAGATTGGACACTAGAAGCGCAAAAGCCGATGCCGCAAAGACCAATCGCCGGACATGAGCTAGGGTTTGTTCCACCGCCGATACCGGTGTATTCATGAACAGAGCACCTAATACTTGGTCTCCTACTTTTACCGGTACCGCCACGTTAATCATGGGCATATTAAAACGTCCTGTACGCCCTCTGCGAGTTACTACGGTCCCTTGCATAACCTCATTGAACTCATCTGCCTCCAAACGTATGCCTTCCCATTCAACAGACCCCTTAGATGCAGCTACAATTAGACCAGAGCGATCGACTAACCAGACTTGTGCCTCCAGGAATTCCCCCATGTTTTCCAGCACAACTCTGGCTTGGTAGTTCAAAGGGCGTCCCTGTGCTACATCTTTGACGATCCCGGCCACAGCTTGTCCCCGAGATATAAGGAGGCTCTCCTGTTCTGTAAAGAGATAATCTGATAGTAAACGGGAAAACAACACACCCAGTACTGCTAGGCTGAGCACGGTAACAGTGACGTACGAGACAACCAGCTTTGATCTAATGCTGCGTTTTAGTGACACCACCCTCGGCCCCCTGCTGCTCGTCGAATTTGTATCCTACACCCCAGACTGTGGCAATACTCCAGGACTTTGGCTCGGCTGACGCCAGCTTCTGCCGCAAACGCTTGATATGCGCATCTACTGTACGACCATCACCGACAAAGTCATACCCCCATACCTGTGATAGGATTTGCTCCCTTGTATAGGCCCATCCGGGCTTCTCCGCCAGAAAAACCAAAAGATCGAATTCTTTGGGGGTAAGGGCCACCAACTGACCATCCAAGAGCACCTCATGACGAGCTACATCGATGTGCAAACCGGGAAAATCAATAACCTTCGCCTTATCCTCTGCCCGACTCACTCGTCGCAAAATCGCCTTTACCCTGGCCACCACTTCTACTGGGTTAAATGGTTTTACAACATAATCATCGGCACCTAGCTCCAAACCAAGTATGCGGTCATAATCCTCACCTTTGGCCGTCAACATGATGATAGGAACAAAGCTCTCCTCCCTGACTGCCCGACAGACCTCCCATCCATCGAGTTTGGGCATCATCACATCTAAAATCAGAAGATCCGGTTTGGCTTCCCGGGTCTGTCTGAGCGCCTCTGCCCCATTCAGGGCCGTCAGTACTTCATAGCCCTCTTTGACCAGATAGAGAGATAGCAGTTCCAGTACGTTAGGATCATCATCCGCGATCAGAACCTGACCTTTCGCCACAGCCTTCCACTCCCCTTGCATCAGTCTTGTCGCGTTCAAGTATACCATGCAGCCGTAGGGACATCAAAAACCCGCCACGCGAATGGCGGGTCAGTTGATGTAAGTTATTAGTAGCTTTCTAATCGATGCCTACTTGTTTACTGAGGAAGCTAGCTGCCGTCTCGGCCACTTTTAGCTCAAAATCGCCTAGCTCTCGGTCAGTAGCCGCTAGAAGTACGGTCCCCAATAGGTCACCGGTAGGGCTGATAATGGGAGCTATCACTAAGGACCGCAATTCATAGTCCTTGGGCCATTCCAGATAGGGCTCTTTCTGAAGCTGATCGAACTGAGCAATCAGCGATTTGCGTTCAACGGCGATTTTCTTCAGCGCACTACTGACCACACGCTCTTGCATGGCCTTGATACTCAAGCTGCTGGCAATCACCTGGTCCTTATCAGTAATAAGTGCCTGGCACTCAGTAGACTGTTCCAAAGCCTCTACATACCCTTCAGCTTCTGTCCGCAAGCTCCAAAGAGGTGAGAACTTCTTTAGAACAATCCCACCATTAGCCTCTGTGAAAATCTCAATAGCATCCCCTTCATCGATTCGCAGCTGTGTCCTTAGTTCTTTAGGTACTACCACTCGCCCAAGCTCATCTATTCTGCGCACGATGCCTGTTGCTTTCATCGATCCGACCTCCTCGCTACTATTCTGACCACCTAAGCCAAATTCATACCAAATATGATGGCAGAAAGTAACCAGAGCAAAGCCTATTCAATCGATGATGACTGCAGGAGATTACTGCAGATAAATAAACCGGATGAGAAACAGGACGGCTAATAGGTGTACTAACCAATGGGCATCTTTGCCTTTGCCGGATAGCACCTTGATGGCACTATAGCTGATAAATCCGAAGGCAATACCATTGGCAATACTAAAGGTAAACGGCATACCCACTGCGGTGATGAGAGCAGGGATAGCTTCAGAAAAGTCATTCCAATCAATATTGACGATGGCGCCCATCATCATCGCCCCAACTACGATTAGAGCCGGAGCTGTAGCTGCCGCTGGCACAATGCTGACAATCGGTAGGAAAAGTAATGACAGTAAGAACATGGCTGCCGTTGTCAAAGCAGTTAGGCCCGTTTTCCCGCCTGCTGCCACTCCACTCGCTGACTCCACATAGGTAGTCACAGTCGGTGTGCCGAAAAAGGAGCCGGCGATAGTGCCAAGGGCATCCGAGAGTAAAGCCCGCTCCGCTCTGGGTAGGCGACCCTTTTCGTCAAGAAAGCCACCTCTAGCTGATACACCGATCAACGTTCCTACCGTATCAAACATGTCCACAAACAAGAACGCGAAAATAATATCCAGAATCCCCCAAGACAGTGCTCCTCGAATATCTAGCTTAAATAACACCGGTTTCCAGAGGCTCATGCTGGGCCACTGAATGATGCCTTCAGGTAACGGAGTAACCCCAAAGGGAATGCCTATAGCAGTAGATATCAAAATCCCCCAGAGGATACCACCTTTTACACCCCGGGCCAGCAAAACACTAGTTACAAGCAGGCCGATGGCAGCTACTACTGAGACAGGATTGGTCAGGTTACCTACTGTCAAGTATGTCGCTGCATCAGGTACGATAAACTCTGCACTCTTGAATCCAATAAAAGCGATGAAAAGCCCAATCCCAGCTCCAATTGCACTCTTGAGTGAGGCTGGAACTGAGTCTATAATGGCCTCTCTGACTCTTGTAAAAGTCAGAATCAGAAACACTACACCTGAGATAAAGACGGCTCCCAAGGCTGTCTGCCACGGCATCCCCATTCCCAGTACAACGGAATAGGTGAAATAGGCGTTTAGCCCCATGCCCGGTGCCAGAGCAAAGGGATAGTTAGCCAAAAAGGCCATTAAGACAGTAGCCAAGACAGTAGAAGCAATGGTTGCATACATAACTGCGGCAAAGGGCATACCGGTCTCTTGGCAGATGGAAGGATTCACGAAGATGATGTAGGCCATGGTCATAAAGGTCGTTATGCCTGCCATGACCTCAGTTCTCACATCAGTCCCCCGCTCCCGGAGGTGAAATGTCCTTTCTAGAAATCCTTCGTCTGCAATACTTCTTGATTTACTCACGTCACTACCTCCTACAAAATCATGAAATTACGCAACTCTTCTTCCACGGCACAGAGGATTATTCCTTCTCCATTCCACTCTTTGCACGAGAATCCCTCAAAAAACTAGTTTCACATGTGTTTGCTCACCCCTAGCGCTCCCTAGATCTAGGCCCCAGTCTCGCGCAGGATTTGCTTTGCAGGATGATGAAGGTTTCTTTATGAGTATTCCAAAAACATAGTTGGCACATGCTAAATTAGTACATCGTGACAAGCAATTGGAGCAAAGGACGTGATTAGAATGTATGATTCGATCGTGGTAGGAGCAGGCCCGGCCGGTACTGCCGCTGCCACCAAATTGGCGCAAGCGGGTGCCCGGGTGCTTGTCCTAGAAAAACACCGCCTGCCACGCTACAAAGCCTGTGCTGGTGCGGTTTCTGGCAGGGCTGCTAGTCTCTTGACGGCGGATTTCTCTTCGGCAGTGGAAGACACGATCCACAAAGTTAAGGTACGGTGGGCAGATTCCGAGGCTCAAGTGGCAGAGTATACTTCTGAAACGCCCATAGCCTACTTAGTGATGCGCTCTCGCTTTGACCAGCTGCTGGCAGAGCAAGCGGTAGGTGCCGGTGCGACTATCCAAGACGCAGAAGCAGTCAAGACCATCGAACTTGAGCCAAAGGCTGTAAAGGTACACACAACCCGCTCAAAATACCAAGCTGCCTCACTAATCGGAGCTGATGGGGCTCTTGGAGTCATCGCCCGTCAGGCTGACCTATTTATGCCCAAATCCAGTGGGGTTGCTTTGGAGATTGAGGCAAAAGTGCCAGCCGACCAACTAGCCCAGTGGCACAATACCGTTTTGGTTTCCTATGGAATTCCTCGGCATGGCTATGCATGGCTATTCCCCAAATCCCAACATCTTTCGCTAGGCATGGGTACTTTCTCGCCTCGTCGCCACGAGTTTGTTACCCATTTTTCAGACTTTACAGATTCCCTGGGCATTAGCTGGAAGCGGCAGGATATCAAGGCCCATCCCATCCCCTTAGGTGGTGGAAACCGACGATTTTGCCGACCCCGGCTGCTTCTGGCCGGTGACGCCGCTGGGCTGGCTGACCCGCTTTCCGGTGAAGGGATCGCCCATGCCCTTCACAGTGGATCACTCGCTGCCGATAGCGTCCTTACAGCCCTGGACACAGGTGATTTTTCCATGAGTGACTATCAGATTGCGGTAGAGAAACGAATCAATAGTGATCTGCGGGTGGCCAAACAGCTATCAACTACTTTCTACACCCTCCCCAAGGTGTTCTTCCACCTATTACGAAGTAACTCGGAAATCCTGCGCTGGTACTTTGAACTGGTGCAAGGACACCGCTCATACCAGGATGTCTGGGAATTTGTCAAAGATCTGGTGAAGCCACAGGTACGACGAGACCGCCGGCGACAGAGCAGCTCTTCCCTTCGCTAGATAGGTGCTCAATGTGATCTAAGAGCCATGATCTATCACTGGGCAATTATTGGTTTTGTGGGAAGATACCCCTTGACAATACACGGTTTTTGTATATATTAGAAACTAGTAGCACTCAACCCCGTCGAGTGCTAACAGTCACGTACAGGATGGGAACATAAATACTCAATGGGAGGTATGTTGGATGCTAAAGCCACTAGCCGATAGAGTCGTGGTCAAAGCCATTCAACAGGAGGAAAAGACTAAGGGTGGTATCGTATTACCTGATACAGCCAAAGAGAAGCCACACACAGGTGAAGTAATCGCGATAGGCCCGGGTAAATTGCTGGATAACGGTAAGAGAGCACCTATGGAAGTGAAAGTAGGCGACCGAGTAGTCTATGCCAAATATGGCGGCACCGAATTCAAAGTAGAAGATGAAGAATACCTCATCCTCAGAGAATCGGATATTCTGGCCCGATTATAGGGTATACGCGAGCAACTTACTATGAGGAGGTTTTCTGATGGCTAAACAACTCATATTCGAGCTTGACGCCCGACGAGCTTTGGAGAAAGGAGTCACCGCTGTAACCAATGCAGTGAAAGTGACTCTAGGACCCCGCGGCCGTAACGTGGTCTTAGAACGCAAGTATGGCTCACCTGTCATAACTAAAGACGGTGTTACCGTAGCCAAAGAGATAGAGTTAAAGGAGCCCTATGAGAATATGGGGGCTCAACTCTGCCGTGAGGTTGCCTCCAAAACCAATGACGTAGCTGGTGATGGGACTACCACCGCCACAGTCCTGGCTCATGCCATAGTCACCGAAGGTCTGAAGAATGTGGCTGCAGGAGCGAATCCCATTGCACTTAAGCGAGGGATAGACAAAGCTGTGAAGGTTGCGGTGGAGGAGATTCAGAAGATATCCATCCCTGTGGAGGGCCAAGACAGCATCGCCCATGTAGGAGCTATCGCTGGTAATGACAAGGACATTGGCGACTTGATCAGTGAGGCCATGGAGAAAGTCGGTAAGGATGGAGTCATTACCGTAGAAGAGGGCAAGAGCATGGGTACTAGGGTTGAGGTTGTAGAGGGCATGAAGTTTGATCGAGGTTATATCTCAGCCTATTTCATTACCAACACAGAAACCTTAGAAACCAGACTAGAAGATCCCTATGTTCTTATTCATGAGGAAAAGATCTCCAATGTACAAGAGATGCTGCCACTACTAGAGAAAGTGGTCCAGACTGGCCGTCCCCTCTTAATCATTGCCGAGGATGTAGAGGGGGAGGCCCTCGCAACTTTGGTAGTCAACAAGCTGCGAGGTGTACTAAACGTCTGTGCAGTCAAGGCTCCAGGTTTCGGGGATCGCCGCAAAGCAATGCTAGGTGATATCGCGACTCTAACCGGTGGCACCGTGATATCTGAAGATCTAGGACAAAAACTGGCAAATGTCGATCTCTCCATGCTTGGGCAAGCTAGATTGATCACAGTAGACAAAGAGAATACCACTATTATCGAAGGTAAAGGCCAGCCAGAAGCAGTTAAGGGACGCGTCGAACAGCTCAGGCGGGAGATTGACGAAACGGACTCCGATTATGATCGGGAGAAACTACAGGAACGGCTAGCCAAGCTAGCCGGTGGAGTAGCTGTCATTGAAGTGGGAGCATCCACTGAAACAGAACTGAAAGAGAAAAAGAAACGCATTGAAGACGCAGTGCATGCTACTCGTGCTGCTGTAGAAGAAGGCATAGTAGCGGGGGGTGGGACAGTGCTGATCGATATCCTCCCTGCCCTAGACAAGCTCGGTCTTTCTGGAGATGAAGAGGTTGGTGTGGCAATCCTTCGCAGGGCACTAACAGAGCCGTTACGACAGATAGCCGCCAATGCGGGGCTGGAAGGTTCTGTAGTTGTGGAGCGTGTCAAGACGGAAAAACCGGGAATGGGGTTCGATGCCTTGACGGAAACATACGTAGACATGATTGAAGCAGGGATAGCTGATCCGGCGAAGGTTACCCGTAGTGCCCTTCAGAATGCAGCTAGCATTGGAGGCATGCTCCTCACCACGGAAGCCTTGGTCGCTGAAATTCCCAAGAAAGAACCAATGCCGCCCTATCCCCCCGAAGATATGGATTACTAGAACAGCCCATATACCAGCAAGAAGCCTTTGACCCCGAATCAAGGGCTTCTTGCTATTTAACATCTATATATCCATGAGTCGCGCCTGGACATAGATGCTGCATTCCAAGCGCTTCTTCAGTAGTTGACAACTGAAAGGATCAGGCTGGCGAATGTCGCCATTGGCGCTCACAGCATTAGCATGGCACCCACCACTGCAGAAAAACCTTGCCCAGCACTGCCGACACTCACTCTTGTTCAATACATGAGATGATCTAAAGACCCTTTGGACTTCCTCGTTCAAAGAACCGCCCATAATATTGCCCATCTTATACTCTTCTCGACCCACAAATTGGTGACAGGGATAGATATCCCCATTCGGAGTAATGGCGAGATATTCGGTGCCCGCTCCACAACCGGTCAACCTCTTGGACAGACACTGTCCCTGCAGTAAGGAGAGGTTGAAGTGATAGAACTCAAACCCCTTGTTTGCCTCATGCATCTGGCAGTAGTACTCCGCCAATTGCTCATACTGATCAAACAGCTCCGGTATATCCTCGTAATGCAGAGCATAAGGCCTATGCGCTTCCGCTACTACTGGTTCCACTGAAACGCGGTCGAAGCCGGCTTCAACCAGATGGCGCACATCATGGAAAAAGTCTTTATTGAAGGCGGTGTAAGTACCTCGAACATAGTACTGCTTGTCCTGCCTGAGCTCTGCCATCTGCTGCAGCCCAGGCATAATGGTCTCATATACCGAATCACCATTGATGGCTACTCGCATACGATCATTGACTGCAGGACGGCCATCTAGGCTCAAGACCAGATTAAACATTTTGTCATTGAGATAAGCAGCCGTTTCCTCATTCAAGAGCAATCCATTGGTAGTTAAGGTAAAGCGAATGTCTTTGCCCTGCGCCGCCGCTTGTTTTTCTCCATAGTTCACCGTCTCCTTGACAACGGACAGGTTAAGGAGGGGTTCCCCTCCAAAAAAATCCACTTCGACCCGTTCCCGACCCGCACTGTTTTCCAGGAGAAAGTCAATGGCTTGAACAGCAGTAGCAGTCGGCATATTCAGCCTTTCCCCTCCAAAAGCACCGGTACCAGCAAAGCAATACCGACACCGGAGATTGCAGTCATGGGAGACATTCAGGCAAAGGGCCTTGAGAGTATGGGGGCGCAGTTCTTTACCTACGAGATCATCGAGATAGGCGTCATCCTGAAACAGCAGACCCATGTCTATCAGCTCTAGGAGCTCTTCACTGGCTTCCCTCACCGTATCTATCCCATAGGTGGCAAACAGCTGCTCATGTGCTTGCCACCAAGGAGAAGCGACAACCTTGTCTCTACTGCCATCCCAAGATCTCCAGCCAGCAATCAGGTCTGGAAGGGTCAAGAGCCTGGCACTTGCTTTATCGCTACTCTCAGCGAGACCCACCCATAATCCCAGCAGCTGATAGGCTGCTTCGTCTAGTTGGTGAATAGAAGCACTGCCACCATCAACTGCAAAGAAAAGCCCTCCCTGCCTGAACCTGTGTATATTGATCATATTCTCACCTCGATAGCCTTCTCATGAGAAATCCACGAGTGGGCTGGGGAGTGCCTCCTCGTGGATATGCTCTACCAAAATTCCTCAAGGCCTACTTTCCGTTACTCATTCTCACAGGATATGTTTCCGACTGTACATGAAGTCTTGCAGGCAGACTGGCACGCAGCCTGACACTTACCACAGCCACCTGTTTTGAGGCTAGCCTGTAAGTTGTACTTACTGAGAGTCCTCACATGTCGATGTTTTACATCACGCTTCATTTCAACGGCCTGCCCCCGACTAGTACTTGACGGGAACCTGGCCTTCCCTCCTTTGGTTGGATCTACAATCTCCTCTTCCCTGCCGGCCAAAGCCCTGAGCACTTGTAGTCACTTATCGAGCTTTCTGTTTCTACTTATTCACCAGATGACAAGCGACAAAATGCCCTCCTCCTGCATCGGCAAAGGCTGGCTCCTCGTGTCGGCATATCTCCTTGGCCACAGAGCAGCGAGTATGGAACCGGCAACCTAATGGTGGATTGATTGGTGACGGTACATCACCTTCTAGGATAATCCGCTCCCGCGTCAGTATCGGATCCGCGATCGGAATTGCAGACAAGAGGGCCTTAGTGTACGGATGAAGGGGATTGTCGTAGAGCGACTCTTTGTCGGTCAGCTCAACAATCTTTCCTAAATACATTACTGCCACTCGATCAGATATATGCTTAACTACACTCAAATCATGAGCGATAAACAAATAGGTTAGCCCATACTCCTCTTGAAGGTCCTGCAGGAGGTTGATCACCTGGGCTTGAATGGACACATCTAGTGCCGAAACTGGTTCATCGCAAACAATGATCTTGGGATTTACAGCCAGTGCCCTGGCTACACCAATTCGCTGCCGCTGTCCTCCACTAAATTCATGGGGATAGCGCCGAGCATGATAGCTAGCCAAACCCACGACCTCTAAGAGTTCCCTGACACGTTTGTCTTTCTCCTGACCTCGCGCGATACCATGAATCTGCAGAGGCTCTCCAATAATATCCCCCACTGTCATTCTGGGATTGAGGGAAGCATATGGGTCTTGGAAGATAATCTGCATATCCCGCCGCAACTCCCGCATTTCCTCACGTTCTAGATCAAGAATACTTTTCCCTTCAAACCAGACTTGACCGGAAGTTGCTTCAATGAGGCGCAGGATCAGTCGGCCAGTGGTGGATTTCCCACAACCTGACTCTCCCACCAGGCCAAGGGTTTCTCCCCGATCAATACTAAAACTCACCCCATCGACGGCCTTCACCGCTCCTACTTGCTTGGAGATGATAAAGCCTTTATGGATGGGAAAATGTTTGACTAAATCTTTCACTTCCAGCAAAGGTGCAGCACCCATGTCATCCGACCTCCTTCATCCTGCGAAAATCTGTATACTTCCAGCAGGCAACCTCATGACCTGGTTTCAGTTGGATCAGTTCAGGTTGCTCTGCTTTGCAGATCTCTCTGGCTTCCTTACACCTAGGATGAAACCGACAACCTTCCGGCATGAAGGCTGGATTAGGTACTACACCATCAATTACCTGCAGCCTACTCTGCTGCTCCGTCAATTTCGGGATCGAGCCTAGCAGCCCCAGTGTATAGGGATGCATTGGATCACCAAACAGCGGTTTCACATCAGCTCTCTCCACAATCTTGCCTGCATACATAACTACAACTCTTTCTGCCAATTCAGCTATTACACCAAGGTCATGGGTAATCAACATGATTGAAGTACCAAACTCATCTCGAAGATGTCTCATTAGGTCCAGAATCTGGGCTTGAATGGTCACATCTAATGCTGTCGTCGGTTCATCGGCGATTAGCAGCTTGGGGTTGCAAGATAGCGCCATGGCTATCATTACCCTTTGACGCATGCCACCACTTAACTGATGTGGATATTCATCCACCCGTTTCTCGGGTGAAGGAATCCCAACTAGACGCAACATCTCAATAGCTTTTTCTCGTGCAGCACCTTTATCGAGGTTCTGATGCAACACAATAGCTTCCATGATCTGGTTTCCAATGGTGAAAACTGGGTTTAAGGAAGTCATGGGTTCCTGGAAAATCATAGATATATCGTTACCGCGGATCTTACGCATCTCCGCCTCAGTTCTTTTTAGTAAGTCTGAGCCTTCAAAGACAATCTCCCCATCGATGATCTTTCCCGGAGGATCGGGGATCAGTCTCATTATGGATAGCGACGTAACGCTCTTTCCGCAGCCAGATTCCCCTACAATACCTAAGGTCTCACCCCTATTGATAGCAAAATCCACTCCGTCGACAGCTGGCACAACACCGTCTTCAGTGTAGAAATAAGTCTTCAATCCTCGAACATCAAGCAACTTATCTGCCACCGGTCTTCGCCTCCTCCATTACCACAAATATCTCTCCGCTCTATGGCAGGCACGCATCCTTGCAAGCGATCAAAGCCCTATCCTCGTAATATTCAATAGAATGATCCATATCCCCTCCCAGTGTCCACCGGGAAAATCTCCCGTTGGATACAGCCTGCCACACTCTCTGCCTGAGAGTACTATGATTGTCAGTGCCTACTTGTTCAGCCTTGGATCCAACGCATCGCGCAGACCATCACCGAGTAGGTTAAAACCTAGAACCGTAAGGGAAATAGCCGCCCCGGGGAAGACAGACCACCACCACTGACCGGATAGCAGATACTCCCTACCTTGGTTAATCATGTAACCCCAACTCGGTGTCGGTGGTTGAGTTCCAAACCCTAAGAAAGTCAGTGAGGCTTCGATCATGATAACCGAACCCATGCCCAGGGTAATCTGTACGATGACGGGTGCTATAACATTGGGCAATATGTGCCGGAAAATAATCTTAAAATCTTTGGCACCCACAGCCTGAGCTGCCTCTACGAATTCAGTCTCCTTAATAGCCAATACTTGCCCCCGGACAACACGGGCGATGGAAGGCCAGCTGACAAAACCAATGGCAACATATACTAGGGATAAGCTCGCTGGTCGAAAAGCTACAATGGATAATACGAACAGTAAAAACGGAAATGCATAAATCACGTTAATCAGCCAGCTTATAATATCATCAACCCTGCCACCGTAGTAACCAGCTACCGAACCTAGGGTAACTCCAATAACTAAAGATACTATACTGGCTGCAATCGCTATAGTCAAAGAGATCCTAGTTCCATAAATAGTACGACTGAGGATATCCCGCCCATATAGATCTGTACCAAACCAGTGCTTGGCACTAGGTGCTGCCAACTTGGCAGCTTTTCCCTCTGTCCAAATCAGCTGCTCTATTGGATCATATGGTGCTACAAAAGGCGCAAATATGGCCAAAAAAGCCATCAACAATATGATTACTAAACCCAGCATAGCCAAACGATTTTTCTTCAAGCGACGCCAACCGTCTTCCCAGAGACTGCGTCCCTGTGGCTCCCTATTCACAGTCTGTCGCGCCGGGGCCGAGCCTAGTGCTGTCTCTTGCTTGCTCAACATAATCCCTCCAATGCACACAGATTGCTAATCACCTATCGACTAGCTCACTCATATCGGATACGGGGATCGAACAGGGCATATGACATGTCAACTATCAGATTAGCCAGAATAAAGAGCCCTGCAAGAAATAACACCTCACCCCGGATGATGGGGAAATCACGATAGGTAAGAGCTTCCACAAACAATCGACCAACACCCGGCCACTGAAACACCGTTTCAATCAGGACTACACCACTGAGCAAACTTGCCGTCTCAACTCCAATAATCGTCACTACAGGAATCATCGCATTCTTCAAGGCATGCTTGAGAATTACTGTCTTAGCTCCTAATCCTTTCGCCCAAGCAGTCCTGACATAATCCTGTCGAATAACTTCCAGCATACTGGAGCGAGTCATACGAGCGATCAAAGCTGCTGGCCGGATTCCTAAGGTAATCGCCGGCAAGACCAGATAGATCAACTCTCCGTCCCCTGTACCAGTCCCCGGAATCCAGCGTAGAGTCACTGCGAAGAGATACAACAGCAGCAAACCTACCCAGAAGGATGGTGCTGAGATCCCCAGTAACGCCACAAACATGCTTAGATAGTCCAGAAAGGAATACTGCTTGACCGCAGATATGATGCCAAAAGTCATTCCCAATACAATGGCTATGACCATTCCCGCCACTGCCAACTTTACCGTTGCCGGAAACCGGCAAAAGATAGCCTCTTTTACATCCATATTATTGCGGTATGATCTCCCCAAGTCAAAAGTTACGGCCGACTTAAAGAAATTCCACATTTGCACGTGTATTGGATCATCCAGCCCCATTTCGTGCCGAATCTTAGCAATTGTCTCGGGTTTGCCTGCTTGACCGGCCATGATCCGGGCCGGGTCCCCGGGGACTATCGTCGTCAATATGAACACTACTATAATTACACCAATGAAGACTGGGATGGCGCCAATTAAACGACGAAAAACATAGCGTCCCATTTTCTCCCTCCCCATCCACTTACAACTACAACCAGATTCACTAACATAAGGCGACTTGGCCTAAGGTTTGCCTAAGCCAAGTCGCCTGCTCTCTGTGACTACTCCAACCTACTCACCAGATTACAGGTCTAGCCACACCTTTGTGAACTTGTTGGTGTACTGACCGAATGACGGCAACTCGTAGCCCCGGACAAAATCCTTGAGCAGAGTATGGTCGGTATAGTGGTAGATAAACAGCCATGGAGCTTCGTCAACCACAATCTTCTCTGCCAGCTGATACAGATTGCGCCGTTTCTCCGGATCACCTTCAAACCGTGCGCCTTCTGCTAGAGCATCAAACTTCGGATTGTTGAAGCGAGAGTAGTTGCCCTGGGGTCCAATATTCTTCGAATGCAGCAAGACGAATAAGAAGTTGTCTGGATCAGGATAGTCAACTACCCAGCCCATGCGGAAGAACGGCACTTCACCCCGCTCGGTGGTATCCAGATGGACTCCCCAATCAACATTATGCAAGTTCACCTTCACACCGATTTGCCCAAACTGTGCCTGTAGGGCTTCAGCCAGACGCTTATGTCCTAGACTGGTATTGTACTGTAGGGTGACTTCCAGCCCGGAACCATAGCCGGCTTCCTTGAGCAGAGCCTTGGCCTTCGCGGGATTGTATTCATAGCCTTCAAGGTCTTCGTTGTATCCAAACATACCTGGAGGCAGCACTCCCTTGGCAGGGCTGGCACGACCGTCCAGGATCAGATCGATCAGAGCTTCTCGATTAATGGCATAGTTAAAGGCTTGTCTGACGCGCTTATCGGTAAAGGGCTCCTTCTCTACGTTAAAGCCATAGTAGTAGGTACCCATCTGAGGCCGCTCATAGAAAGCACCCACGTTACCGCTCTTAGCTTCCTCGTAATAGGGATTGTCTACATATGTCTGGTAGATATTCCCCATCTTGTACTCGGTGTACTCAATGGTCTGGTCCACGATAATCCGGAACTCAATACCATCCAAGTAAGGCAATTGGTTGCCATATTCGTCTTTCATCCAGTAATTGTCATTGCGGGAGAGAACCACTTTCTCATCCTGCAGCCACTCTTCAAACTTGAAAGGTCCGGTTCCCACTGGATGGAAGTTGAAGTCCGCCGAACCCCACTTCTCCACATCTTCTCTGGGAAGAGCTACAAAGGTGTTGTAGGTCAGGACCTGGATGAACGGTGCAAAGAAATACGCTGTATCGATCTCTAGGGTATAGTCATCTAGAGCCTTGACACCAGCTAGCGAATCAGTCTCGCCCGCCTGGTATTCCTCAAAGCCCTTGATCATATCAACGAAATACGCCCGAGGGCAGTTGGTATCTGGGTGGCATATATAGTTGAATGTCCAAACCCAGTCATCAGCTGTAACCGGTCGGCCGCCATTGGCAGTAGGCTTGCCGCCTTCAGTCGTGTCATGAAAATACACATCTTTACGCAGGTGGAATATAAATCTCCTGCCACCTTCATCCTCCCAAGACTCGGCCAGTAGTGGGATGATCTCACCGTCTGGATCAAGGCCTACCAGTGTTTCAAAAATCTGATAGCCCACCTCGGCTGATGTAGTATCCGTGGCAAACACGGGATCAATATGTGGTGGGTTGGAACCCAAAGCATCCTTCCAGATGCCGCCATACTTGGGCTGCTCAGCAGCGGCGATACCGCTCATGAGGCCCAATGCCAGAGTAACAACCAGCAAAACCATTATGTGTCTTCGCAACAATCTCACCCTCCTAAAGTATCACAGAACTAATCAATTCCATTCAAGCTTCTTCCCATTCAGACAACTATTTTATATAGTTCTCTAAGCCGCTCCGTCCTCCTTTCTGGCTTTCAATTCTTATCACAGCTCGCAAGCATCTCCAAACTAGATGACCACCAGACTGACGTCTGTTTGCTCACAAGCAGCAACTGGCTGACCCTAGCCCGTCTTTTCCACAACCCTCAGTTCGTACTCGCCATCTCCCACCAAAACAAACCGCACCCCATAAGCTGGGAAAACGTTGAACTCCAATCCTACAGGCTGTCCTTCGGTAATGATCAGATTACAGGACCGGATGACTGGTTCAGATTGTGGTACACCCAGACTGGCCGCGATATAGGGATCGGCGGGTTCCACCTCGAGACATCTGTCGCGGAATTCCGTACTATTAGGCTGTGTCAAACCCAAAAGCTCCCGCAATGGCATGTCACCACCACGCAGCATTTCTTCTGATAGGCTAAGATCGCCAGTAGTCACCACCTGACTAACAAAAAACGGCTGTCCGTCTACGGTTCGAACCCGACTCACCATCAGTAAGGGTTCATCATTGGCTACTTGCAGAAGATTGGCCCACTCTTCCCTTTGTACCTTATGAACCCGGATCTCGTTCACACTGATACACTTGCCTGTGTTAGATAGAGTCGACGTCAAGTCAGGACCACCGCTCCTAACGGCAACATCTATGCCTAAACGTCTTTCCATGCGCCGAGCGTAATTGCGTCTCAGCTGCATTAACGAAATCCGAGCCTCGGATAAAATCGTTCGGACATACCGCGGGGTAGTCTGCACCCTCGCCGCGATTTCCTCCACTTTGAGAAACGGATCCTGGCGGGCCAGATGCAGGATCTGCTCTTTTTTCGTTTCCGGTACGCCTGACATTCTATCCTTCCTCTATCTAGCCGGATCGGGGCAGTCCAAGACTGAATCGATAATCTGTGGAACGTATTAGTACTTGATATTCGCAGTATCCTGCAAAACTCCTGCAAACTGAGCATAAAAAATCACTAATCGGTGGCTTATTTGGCGAAAAACCGTAGTCCAGTAATGGGGCAACAAGGATAAACACCCGAAAACGTCGTGTATACAATATCCTGCATCCTCACAAGCCCTCAGCCTGCGGTGTGATAATTATGCATATCGGCTGTATAATCGCTCGCCATACTACTTGTCAAGCCGTTAGCGGTAATCCTCCAAAACAAGCCTTATTCTATGCCACCATGACTCCAGTTGACGCCCTATCTCTGGCAAGATGGGGAGCTCTTTCGCTGGCGGCGGCCATACCCCGCCATAGAGACGTACATACCAACTATATACCCCAAGCACCCTTTGCACATATAGGCGTGTTTCCAGAAACGGTATATCCCTTACGCCATCCAAGCGCCCATTCCATCGTTGCTCAGATAGCCAACGTGACACATTGCCCCGTCCCCCATTATAGGCGGCCAGGGCAACTACTAGATTACCGTCAAACTCCTCTTGCAGCATCGTCAAGTACCATGTGCCTAAACCGATATTGGTGTCCGGATCTGCCAGATCAATGGCTGCCACCTTTAAGCCCCGCTGCTGGGCTACCCACTGCGCTGTCTCTGGCATTAACTGCATGAGTCCCCTGGCACCCTTCATGGAACATGCATCTGGTTGGAAGTTGCTCTCCACCCTGATAAGAGCCGCTACCAAATATGGATCTAAGGCAGTCCCCTGGGTGTGAGCTGCGATCTCGGTAACGTACCGAATAGGATAGAACCACCGTAAGACTACTTGCCAATTGAGCAGGAATGACACTAGGACTATGATGATCACTGAGAGTAAGTTCCGTCTGGCATGCAAGGATCGGAGGCCCCCTCTACCGCACAGTATTCAGCGGAAGAAAAATAGTCTCACTTAGATTGGTGATGGGCTCAATTGCCATCATGGTTTGCCGGTGCTCCAAGTGGAAAACTGCAATCTTAGTTTATGCCGGCCCACTTACTACATGACTCGAGCCTTTGCTAGGAACCTTCTGTTTCTCCAAACTGGTTAAAGGCCCACAACAATGTAGCTGCAGTGGCCTCATTGGTAGCTAGGGGCACATTGTGTACATCACACACCCGTAACAAAGCCGTAATATCCGGCTCATGGGGCTGTGCAGTTAGGGGATCCCGCAAGAAAATCACCATGTCGATCTGATCTTGGGCCACTAATGCGCCGATCTGCTGGTCACCACCATAGGGGCCAGACTGCAGGCACCTTATGTCTAAGCCCAGTTCTTCTTGTAGTATCCTGCCAGTGGTACCAGTGGCCACCAACTCAAAATGACTTAGTATGGACTCGAACTGCTTGGCCAAGTCGATCATAGCAGGTTTCTTCTGATCATGGGCGATCAGGGCGATGCGCTTTTTCAACCGTGATTCGCTGTCGACACCAGCCCGCGTCAGCCGGATTTCCTCACCAACCCTGTCCTCCCGCTGACTCTTATTTGCTACAGCTCTCCCTGATAGCTTGTCCAGCACCTCATCAACCTGAATACTTGTATCCTCTAAAGAGCCCGAATTGTCAACAACATAATCGGCTTGCTGGATCTTCATGGCCAAAGGTAACTGGGCATTGAGCCGGCTTTGCGCCTCCTCTACTGTAAGGCCATCTCTATTCTGCAGCCGTGCCAGCTGGATATCCGGCTCAGCATAGACTACAATTACAGCATCCATCCGCCGATCTAACCCTATCTCAAAAAGCAAAGGAACATCAACAAAAACCAAGGACTCTCCCTTTGCCTTAGCTGCTTGAATGCCCCTTTCCATCAATGCTATTACCTTGGGATGGATAATGTGATTCAGTCTTTCGCGGGCAGCGGCATCAGCAAAAATCGTCTCAGCTAAGCGAGAGCGATCTAGGCTCCAATCTGAACAGAAGTAATCTTTTCCAAAAGCCTCCCTGATCTCCTGCCAGCCTGGAGTAAAAGGCATTACCACATCCCTGGCAAATTGGTCAGCATCCAGCACTGTAAAACCTCGTTCTTTGATCAGGTTGGTAACGGTGGTTTTGCCACTAGCAATTCCTCCGGTCAGCCCAATGATCAGCATTTTCTCACCCCCCGGCGGTGAGCAACCACCAGAACCCTATAGCCATCAGTACTCCACCCGGTAGATGGCTGAACATAGCTCTAGATACTTTAGCTTGCTTAGCCCAGTGACTGCCCACGAACAGCCCCCCACTAAGAGCCAAGAAGCTAACCACTATCACACTGACACAAGTTGTAAGCAAAGGGAATCCAGCTAGAGCGGCAGCTAGGCCTATACCCACAGCATCTAGAGCTAGTGCCACTCCCAGCAAGACAGCCTCCCAGCCGCTAATCGCCCCAGAGTAATCAAGATCAGCCTTCAAAGGTTCTTTCCACACCTGAATGACCAGACCAAAGGGCTGTAATCGTACGTTCAGGATCATATCCTCTCCCGCAGACTCCAGAGCATGTTCCGCGATATCTGCATCTGCTTGGCGTCGTGCCTGAATCACACTCCACAATCCCAGGCCAACTAAGATCAGCGCGCCTAACCTGGGTACGAACCCAGTATCTATATAACGCCCAATCAAGGCACCAGCTTGCATGGCGAGCAAGACTGCAGCTCCTGATATCAGACTGGCAATCCCAACTGATGCCAGTGGTACTCCCACACGACGAAACCCGTAGGCTATACCCGCAACCAAACCATCAAGACTAATTCCTATTGCCAGAAGTAATACAGCAGATAGCTTCACCTTTCCGCCCCCTATAGGAACTGTGATCTATCTCTATCCTATGGAGGAGCAGGAGGGCTAGTTCCTCTAGTGTTGAACTTTACTTACTGTTGACAATGGGGACAGTAAAAAGAGCTACGGCCAGCCAACTTGATTCTCTGAATAGATTCTCCACACGATTTGCAGGGCTGCCCTTCCTTGCCATATACCCGTAAAAGCTCTTGAAAATTACCTTTGCGCCCTTCACCATCCACATAATCGCGCATGGTAGTGCCTCGGTGGGCAATACCTTCCTCAATGACCTCTTGAATGCTATGATGCAGGCACTCAATCTCTGTTTGGTCAAGCGAACCAGCCGGTCGGCTAGATAAGATCCCAGCCCGATGCAGGCTTTCATCTGCATAGATATTACCCAAGCCGGCAACCCGACGTTGATCTAAGAGAACTGATTTGATTGCGGCAGTGCGACCGCTCAACTGCTCGGCCAAATAGGTAGGGGTAAAGCTCTCCTCCAGAGGTTCCCTCCCCAGGCTAGCCAGGCCTTTTATGGGACCATATCCGGGTTCCCGCAGGAGATATACAGTGGCGAATTTCCGCTGGTCAACCAACCTCAGCTCCAAATCACCATCCATGCAAATCTGCAGTGAAACATGCTTCTCCAGGGGATCGCCCTTGGGCACTACCAATAGTTGGCCGGTCATCCGCAAATGTACAACTACCCTATCTGTTGAGTTCAAGTAACCGATCAAGTACTTCCCTCTGCGTTCTAAGGCAACAAAGCTTCTATCCTGCAGCACTTGGCTAAACTCCAGCTCAGTGCTATTACATAATACCCTCTGATAAAACACCTTCACACTCCGAATTGGCCGGCACATGATCTTATCCTGGAGTGTTCTGCGGATCGTTTCTACTTCTGGGAGCTCCGGCACCTTTTCCACCTCACTAGTTCTGCTACATCCAGCTAACTTCGAGGTGCCGCCACTACATCCCGCCAGTTCGGACCTATTTTTACCTCTACCACCAGCGGAACATCGAGGGTGACAATTCCCTCCATTTTTTCCTTTACCAATTCGACGGTTGCACCCACATCTTCAGTGTGAACCTCAAATACAAGTTCGTCGTGAACTTGTAATAACATCTTTGCACGCAATCCACAAGCAGCGATCTCCCGCTCCAAGACCACCATGGCCATCTTAATAATATCCGCGGCCGTCCCTTGAATTGGGGCGTTCATCGCAGCTCGCTCAGCGAAGTTCCGCAGCGCCCAACGCCTACTCCGTATGTCGGGCAAGTAGCGGCGCCGATTGAAAAGAGTCGTGATATACCCTTTCTCCCGAGTTTCCTCTACAGTCTTGTCGAGATATGCCTTTACTCCTGAGTATTTCTTGAAGTATTTGTCTATATAAGTCTGGGCTTCTTGAACAGTAAGGCCGGTGCCTCTAGCCAAGCCAAAGCTGCTGATTCCGTACACTATGCCGAAATTGATAGCTTTGGCCGCATTGCGTAATGCAGGCGTAACTTGGTCCGGTTCCAAGCCAAATACTTCTGCTGCAGTACGGGAGTGAATGTCTGCTCCCGCCCTAAAGGCTTCCAGCCACGCAGGATCCTGGGACATATGAGCCAACACCCGCAGTTCTATCTGGGAATAATCCGCCGCCAATAGTACATAATCTGGGTGCCCGGCCACAAAAGCCCGCCTGATTCTCCTACCTTCCTCAGTCCTTACAGGGATATTCTGTAAATTCGGGTTTACACTAGACAGACGCCCGGTGGCAGTAGCCGTCTGATGGAAACTAGTATGGATGCGCCTTGTAGCTGGATTTACTAATAATTCCAGGCTATCGAGATACGTAGACTTCAATTTTACCAACTGCCGGTAGTCCATGACTAACTGAGCGATCTCATGTTCCTCGGCCAACTGCTCCAAGACTTCCGCACTCGTAGAGGGGCCGGTCTTGGTCTCTTTGAGGATCGGTAAACCTAATCGTTCAAACAGGACCTCTCCCAACTGCTTGGGTGAATTGATGTTGAACTCCATACCGGCTGCACAGTAGATAGCAGTAGTCAAGTCATCAATCCGCTGCCCAAATTCCGCGGAGATACTGCCGAGCTCACCAACATCTACTGCCACCCCCCGGCGCTCCATGGCTGCCAACACCTCAGCCAATGGCAATTCAACTTCATAATATAGAGTACCTAGTGCTTGCTCCTTTAGCTCTTCGTCTAGTTTATCTTTAAGATCAGCCATCTGGGCCAAACGCATCTCACTAAATCGAGCTAGTCGCTCTGGCTCTACCTCTGCCAGGGGTATGGCTTTGGCTCCTTTCCCAACCAAGTCTTCTCGGCCTGGCTGATAAACATCCAATACCTGAAGAAATACATCATCCAGTCCGTCAATACTCTGCCCCGGGTTTAAGAGATAAGCTGCCAACGAGATATCCCATACGGATTCACCTAACGAAACGCCTCGATTGGCCAGGGCATGTCTAAGGGCTTTGGAATCAAAGCAGACCTTAGTAAGCCCCTCCTTTTCCAGCAGTGTATGCAAAGCATTGAACCTACCCGCTTTGATCGGCATCTTCTCTTCTGCTGCCTCAGTTTTGCTCAGATACAAGGGAATAAACCCGCCCACTTGCCCGTCACTCACCCCGAGACCCACCAAGCTGGCATCAATACTATCGAAGCAATCGATATACGGGTCGAGGAAAATCATCTCTTGCCTGCTATCTTCTAGGCTCCTCACCAGTGCCTCTATCTCAGCCTGGGAAGACAAGACAGCTATTTTGGGGGCCTTCGTCTCTGCTTCCTCTCCG
The DNA here is from genome assembly GCA_012798695.1 of Bacillota bacterium. Taxonomy (GTDB): domain Bacteria; phylum Bacillota; class Limnochordia; order DTU087; family DTU087; genus JAAZMR01. The sequence continues at coordinate 26,947 of JAAZMR010000076.1, forward strand.
CTGTCCTCATCAGCAGAAATGCCCTCATCCAAAGCCTTACGAGCCAAGGACAGACGGGAAATCAGACTCTTAAACTCCAGTCGTGAGAACAGCTGATAGAGCTGATCGTCTTGCCACATGTCTCGGCCATAAGGGGGCAGGTCGCACGTTACAGGGACATCGCAATGAATAGTAGCGAGTTTGCGGCTAAGCAGGGCTTGATCTGCATACCGCTCGAGATTCTCTCTGCGTTTCCCCCGCAGCTCATGAACATTATCCAGAACCGAGTCTAAACTGCCGTATTTTTGCAGCAGTCGAACCCCGGTCTTAGGCCCAATTCCGGGTACTCCAGGGATGTTGTCCGACGAATCTCCCATCAGCCCCTTCAGATCTGCAACTAGATGAGGGGGAACGCCATGTCTCGCCTTTACATGTTCCGGATCATAGGCCTCCAAATTGCTGATCCCTCTCCGAGTGATGAGGGCGGTGACATTTTCGTTGACCAGCTGCAGGCAGTCACGATCACCGGTGACTACTAGAACATTGCGCCCCAAAGCAGCATGGTGACAGGCAAGGGTACCAATAATGTCATCGGCTTCATAGCCCTCTAGTTCCAATATAGGTATAGAAAAACCTGCGACTACTTCCTTGACCAAGCATACCTGTGATGCCAACTCGTCTGGCATTTTGGGACGGTTGCCTTTGTAATCGTCAAACTGCTCATGACGAAAGGTGGGGCCGGAGAGGTCAAAGGCCACGGCAACGAAATCCGGCTCCTCGTCCTCCAGTAAGCGCAAAAGCATCGTAGTAAACCCTAATATAGCATTTGTGTACTCTCCCTGACTAGTTGTGAGAGTGGGAATAGCATAAAAGGCACGGTGAAAAAGACTATTCCCATCTACTAATACCACTTTGTCACGGAAGCTTACGGTACCGGCCTGCATCACTACCACCTCAGGTTTCTAAGATTCAGCAAAATCGGGCCACAAGAGCTCCATAGTACAGGAGGAGTTGACCCAATCGAAAAGCTAAGTTCCCAGCAAGTATTCCATACCATAGTTCGATTTACCTCTTTAGCTGCCCACCACATTCAGGGGGATATCAGGCAGATAGTGGCTCTTGTGGGCGTGATTTACCTCGTTAGTCTGAACTTACATATAAGCTGAGGTAGTATTCTAAATCGTGTTGTGTTAGCATTATGGCAGTAAGAGAGGACTTAAGTCCTATGTTCTCTGTTATGCTATCGATTATCTGATTCAGGTAATCACATACAAGAAGGGAGAGGTTTGTTCCGATGCGAAGACACAGAATCTGGATGGCAGCCATAGCTCTCCTTATGGTATTGATGTTAGGTGGTGCCGCCAGTGCAGCCACGCTCAGCGACATATCAGCAAGTTGGGCCAAGGCCGATATTGAAGCTTTGCTGGCAGATGGGGTAATCAGTGGTTATCCAGACAGGACCTTTCGACCTGAAAACCCGGTTACCAGAGCGGAGTTTGCCCGAATACTGGCCGGAGCTTTTCATTATGAATCATCTAGTAAACCCGATTTTCCAGATATTCAAAATCACTGGGCCAAGAAAGACATCAATGCTCTGGCGGAAAAGGGGATTATCAAAGGTTACCCTGATGGGGGATTTCACCCCGATGCGCGCATCAGCCGCGCTGAAATGACAACTATGTTGACAAGGGCACTGAAGCTAGATGATGAATTTCGCGGCGATCAGTTTGGTTGGTGGCCAACCTTTACTGATGTCTCTGACGAACACTGGGCATATAACTCCGTGGAAATTGCCAACCGCTTGGGTATAATCCCACCAGTGTTTGAGACCACATTTCAGCCAGATCGGGCTGCCAATCGAGCGGAGACAGCCGCGATGGTCAGGGCTGCGCGAGATCTGATCACAGTTCAGGGGACTCTCCAAATCACCGATAACCCCAATACCCTCATGGTGGCCCCCATAGTCGGGCAACCGTTAGTCTTCGAGGTAGCTGCGGATGCCAGTATCTTGCGCAATAGTACGAAATCACAGGCAGCAAATCTTGTTGAGGGTGACCAAGTATATGTGGTGGCCAGTTACTCCGGCAGTGCCCAATTTGTCAAGGCCAATGGCATCGTAACCCAAGCTGATGTCATGTCCAAAGTTTTTGATCTATCTAAAGGCCTGGTCACCAAAGAACAACTGAGTGCTCTTGTGCGCGGTGATTGGCAGACTGTAAGGGATGAGATGAAATATAGCCTTTATGATCAATTGCTTCAGAATGGGGTCAGACCCCACGAAGCTGAGGCACTGCTCACTCAAGATTGGACAGCCCTAGAAGACCTAGGCCAGGAGCGTCTAGCGGAAGCCTTAAGCGAACAGTGGGATATTCCAGTAGAGCTCATCATTGCTCTGTTAGAACGTGATTGGAAGACAGCACAAGAATATGGACAGGTAGAAGTAACTCAGCGACTTTTGGGTGGATTACTCAATGATTCGTTCTGATTCATGAAAGACGACTGAGCTATACGTATACCAAAACCAGACTGCCAAGAACCCTCGGCAGCCTGGTTTTTCGTCTTTGTCCAAACATATGTACGCAATCATGAGGAAAACGCATGTCCTATCTCGAAAGGAAAAGCTCAGATGAGTTCTTCGCAGAACTTGGCCGATATAGGCCCATAGACTGCCGTGACTCACTACATATTGTGTAGTATAATAAACGAGCACTATATATGGGGGATATTTGACTCTCCCAGCCAACCGAGGGAGAGCAAAAGGTTATTCTAGGAGGGAATAAGCAACATGCAATTAACTGATAATGCCCGCATAGTACTGGAACGACGATATCTAGCTAAAGATATGGAAGGCAACCTATTAGAAACACCGGAAGAGTTAGTTGAAAGGGTTGCTAAGAATATTGCCGCGGTTGATGCCAACTATGGGGCAGATGCAAAGGCAGTTGCCAAGACCGAGGCCGATTTCTTCGGAATCATTGATCGAATGGAGTTCCTGCCAAATTCCCCTACACTTATGAATGCAGGTCGAGAGCTGCAGCAGTTATCAGCTTGTTTTGTGCTACCAGTAGAAGACAGCATGGAGGATATCTTTGAAGCGATCAAGAACGCTGCCCTTATCCATAAGAGTGGTGGTGGTACGGGATTTGCCTTTTCGCGTCTGCGACCAAAGAATGACAAGGTCCTTTCCACAGGTGGAGTGGCTAGTGGACCCATTTCCTTCATGAAGGTTTTTAATGCTGCTACAGAGGCAGTCAAACAGGGGGGCACCCGGCGAGGAGCCAATATGGGTGTCCTACGCATCGATCATCCCGACATTCTAGAATTTATCACATGCAAACAGGACTCTGAAGATCTAACTAACTTTAACCTCTCTTGTGGCATTACACAGGATTTCATGAAAGCTGTGGAAGCGGATCAAGCCTATGACTTAGTCAATCCGCGTACCGGCCAGCCCTGTGGGAGGCTCAATGCATGTGATGTGTTTGAGAAACTAGTGGAGATGGCCTGGCACAATGGAGAACCAGGCATCATATTCCTCGATCGTCTTAATCAATTCAATCCCACTCCCCATGTGGGCGAGATCGAGTCAACCAACCCCTGTGGTGAGCAACCACTGCTTCCTTATGAATCATGCAACTTGGGATCAATCAACCTGGCCAAGTTCGTTTCCAAAGGCTCAATCGATTGGGAGCGTTTACGGCAGGTAATACAGTTGGCCGTTCATTTTCTTGACAATGTCATAGATGCAAATCACTATCCGTTAACCCAAATTGAAGACATGACCAAAGCTAATCGCAAGATCGGTTTGGGTGTCATGGGTTTTGCTGATCTGCTCATACTCAGTGGTATCTCCTACGATTCAGATCAGGCTATGCAAGTCGCTCGAGAGATCATGGCCTTTATCCAAAAAGAAGCTCGTCAGGCATCGATGGAACTTGCCAAACTGAGAGGCCCCTTCCCTAACTTCAAAGGCAGTATCTACGATAATGGCGAGACTCCCCCATTGCGTAATGCTACGGTCACAACCATTGCCCCCACTGGAACTATTAGCATTATTGCCGGCTGCTCTTCAGGTATTGAGCCCTTGTTCGCTGTAGCCTACACTCGCCATGTAATGGATGATGATGAGCTAGTCGAAGTCAACCCTCTCTTTGAGCAGATGGCCAAACGCTATGGTTTTTACAGCACCGATCTCATGAAAGCGGTAGCCAAGAGAGGCACCGTCCGAGGCATAGAAGAAGTACCTGAAGAGATCCAAGATCTCTTTGCTACTGCCCACGACATAACCCCTGCATATCATGTGAGAATCCAAGCGGCTTTTCAGGAGTTTACCGATAATGCCGTTTCCAAAACAGTGAACCTGCCCCATGAGGCGACTCAAGCTGATGTGGCTGAGGTCTTTTGGGAAGCCTATCGGCTAGGCTGTAAAGGGATCACAATTTATAGAGACGGCAGCCGCTCCAGCCAAGTTCTCACAGTCACGAAAGCTGAGCTGAGTGAAACGGGTTCCCAGTCCGGTGTTCCCCGGGCCGTTGTCCGGCCGCGGCCTCAAGTCACAACCGGGCGGACACAGCGGATCCCCACCGCCCATGGTAATATGTATGTCACTATCAATGAAGATGAATATGGCATCTGTGAAGTGTTTGCCCAGACCGGTAAGTCTGGAGGGGATGCCGCCGCCAATAACGAAGCGATTGCTCGCTTGATATCTACTGCCCTTAGAGCAGGAGTGCCGGTGGAGGATGTGATCAAGCAACTGCGAGGCATTCGGTCTTCCACACCAGTTTGGTTTAATGGTGGTATGGTTCTCTCAGGTCCAGATGGGATTGCTATTGCTTTGGAGCGTTACCTACATTGGAGGACTACCGGCCAGGAACTCTCCAACATTCAGACTGCATTGGATACAGCTGCGCCTGCCGGTGAGTGCCCGGATTGTGGCAGCATTCTTAAGTATGAAGAGGGCTGCAGTAACTGCCCACAGTGTGGATATTCCAGATGCAGCTGACAGCATAAGACATCTAGCATAATGATTAGGCCTGGTGCATAAGTCACCAGGCCTCTTGATTCAGTCCTGCAGCACCTTGGGGGGCTCAACCCTGAAGGCCACCCCATCCAAAGCAGTTCTGCACCTTCTCTAGGGTCTCAAGGTCCACCCTCATCTGGGTGAGTCACTTGCATTACTACAGGTTTTGCATACCCCATAGAACTCCAGTCTATGTGAAGCTACTTGATGCCCGCTGACTTCCTCGGCTTCATTCTCTAGCCCATGATCCAGAGGAAGAGGGATATCGTACACATTATCACATTGCTCACAGATGAAATGATAGTGATTCTCGGCATCGCCATCAAAGCGACTAGACGAACTGCCAAAGGCTAGCTCCATGGCCTCGCCTGAATCAACCAAAATGCGCAGGTTGCGGTAGATGGTCCCCAGACTAATGTTGGGAAGCACCTTCCGTACTTCCTGGTAAACCCAATCCGCATCGGGATGGGTATCAGTGCCCCGCAATACCGATAGTATCACTTCTCGCTGTTTGGTATGACGGATAAACCCGCGCCTGCTCGTTACCATGACAATCCCCCCAAAACAGGACAAGGACATCCAAACAATAATGATTACCAACTACATACTAGCACTCAATCAAAGCTATGTCAACAGAGCACCGCAGCGAGATACCACCAGACCTAATGGCATCCCCTTTTGGATAGTCCTGTGCCACGGAAAGGATTTTTCAGTGCCCAACTACATATCCTCCCTGAAGATCACCCTTGTCAACGGTGAAGAAATATGCTATCATAATTTTGTCGCTGAAACTCCAGGATATGAGTTTTAGTTACGAGATATCGTGCCGAAGTGGCGGAACAGGCAGACGCCCGCGACTCAAAATCGCGTGGGGTAACCCCCCGTGAGGGTTCGATTCCCTCCTTCGGCACCAGAATTATTTCAGCCAGTTACTAATGGCTGTGGAACGCTCTCAGGCGGCCAACAGTGCCTCTCGAGGGCATTTTTGCTTATAGGCATGATGGATTTTGCGGATTATCGCCATCTTTGCCTAAGCATCGATGATTTCAGCAAGGTACTTGGTCGGGACTATGGAGGGCCGTACTTGCTCGGTGGAGCTTAGACCTCAAGCGTTGCATCCAGTCTAGCAAAATAGATAGCCCCCTTCACTAACCAGTATCCCCAATTAAAGAAGAGGGCTATGCGTGGCTCATTTGAGTAAGAGCCGTTTTAGTCTAGAGTCAATCTATCCAGGAAATCAATGATGGTTAACGAAGGAGTCGCCTGTACTTATCTACGCCCCTGAGCCAAGAACCGCCATAGTTCGTCCTCTGTTGGTTCAGATAGCTCCCGCTGGCTACCATCAGGCAAAACCAGGTTTCGAGTACTGGTAGTCACCCTTCCAACTGGGTAGGCTCTCACCCCTACCTTGGCTACCGCCTCTACTATAGGCACGTCAGGTGCTGCCGTAATCAACAGACTGCCAGAAGAGATGAGTCCCAAAGGGTCCAGCTGTAGTGCATCACAGATAGCCCTAGTCTCCGGTAAGACAGGCACATCCGCAATCTTGATCTCACACCCTAGGCAGCTGACAGATAACACTTCCCACAGAGCCCCAGAAAATCCGCCTTCAGTAATATCATGGAGGGCCGATGCCCCTGCTCTAGCGGCAGCTAGGGCCTCTGGCACCACACTAATCTGGTCTAAGAACTGGCGAGCTCGTTCCAATACCACGGAATCGACCTGTCCCGTCAATACCTGTCGGTGATCGGCGGCCAAGATCCCGGTGCCTTCGAAACCAACACCCTTGGTCACATAGATGATATCACCCAGCTGAGAGCCGGAAGACGTCACATACCGATCCCGAGGAGCCCTCCCCAAGGCAGTTGTCACCACGAGCGGCCCCTGTACCTGTGAGGTCACCTCCGTATGCCCGCCGAGAATTTCGATCCCCAGCTCAGCGCAGGCGGCATCCATGTCTGCCATCAATCTGCCAATAAACTCATCTGTAGTTCCTTCAGGCAGCAACAAGGCTACCTGAATGCCCACCGGCTCCGCAGCGTTTGCTGCCACATCATTGCAGGCTACATGGACGGCCAACCAACCCAAACGATGAGTAGCTCCGGTGATGGGATCAGTTGAAATCACACAAACTTCGTCTCCAAAATCAATGACCGCCGAATCTTCCCCTACCCCAGGCCGTAAGAGGATATCTGAACGGCGTTGATGTAACCGGTCAAAAACCAAACCTCTCAGTTTTTGCGGAGAGAGCTTACCAGCCTTCACTGTCCTATCCACATCTCCTCCAGGGGAACGTGTGATAATCCTAGTGCCTCTGCTACCACTTGGTGGACAATAGTTCCCCCAATAACATTGACACCCTTTGCCAATGATTCATTGGCCAAAATAGCTCGACGAACCCCTTTTTCAGCTATCTCCAAGACATAAGGTAGTGTAGCATTAGTGAGTGCAAACGTGGAAGTACGGGGCACGGCCGCGGCGATATTGCCTACCGAATAGTGCACCACATCGTGTTTGATATAGATAGGCTCACTATGGGTAGTACGCCGATCAACTGTTTCAACACAGCCACCCTGATCCACATCTATATCTACAATGACACTACCAGGTTTCATGGCCATTACCATGTCTTCTGTCACTAGAAGCGGAGTCCGTGCCCCCGGAATTAGAACCGCTCCAATCAGCAAATCAGCATATCCAACTGCTCGCTCGATATTATAAAGGTTAGACATGACCAGCATCACGTTACCATGGAGTATATCACTCAGGTAACGCAGGCGCTCGGGATTCTTCTCAATAATGGTCACGTGAGCTCCCATACCCACAGCAATCTTGGCAGCATTGCTGCCCACCATGCCGCCCCCTAAGATCACTACCTCCGCCGGTGGCACCCCGGGCACACCGCCGAGAAGCACCCCTCTGCCTCCATAGATCTTTTCAAGGTATTGAGCACCCACCTGCACAGCCATGCGACCAGCCACTTCACTCATGGGTTTTAGCAAGGGCAGAGAGCCGTCAGTCATCTGGATCGTCTCATAGGCAATGGCTGTGACGTGCTGCTCGATCAAAGCCTCGGTCAATTCTGGCTCTGCAGCTAGATGTAAGTAAGTGAATAGAACCTGACCAGGCCGCAGAAGGTCATATTCTGAGGGCAATGGTTCTTTGACTTTGACAACCATATCCGCTGTCTTGATCAGACTCACGCTGTCTGACATAATTTCCGCTCCGGCAACCTGATATTCCTCATCAAAGATGCCACTACCTCTTCCAGCACCTGTTTCTACCATCACCTGGTGTCCCCGCCTGGTCAGTTCTTCAGCCCCAGCCGGAGTCAAAGCGACTCGATTCTCGCTATCTTTTACTTCCCGAGGTACACCGATGATCATGTTCCGCTCCCTCCCATCTTCAAACACACTTTGGCTATAAGCTTTGAGTTTCTACTCAACGCGATGGACTTGCAGCAAGTTGGTTGACCCTGGCTTATCGGTCATTACTCCAGCCGAAATTGCGACCACATCACCCCGGTGCACCAGCCCACTGCGCAACGCTGCACGAATAGATACATCCAACATGTCATCAATATCATAGGTGGGTGGCACCAAAATCGGACAAACTCCCCAAACCAGAGCTAATTGACGTACGACCTCTTCATGAGGTGTCATAGCCAGAATTGGCGCTTTGGGACGGTACCGGGAAACCATTCTGGCAGTCGATCCCGATTGTGTAGCACATATGATAGCAGTAGCATTGACATCCCGCGATGTCTGCCAGGTGGCATAACTGATGGCTTCAGCGATAGAAAGCTCATCATTGAGACGTTCAGTCTCTGTGATTTGGTGACCGAGTAGGGAACACTCAGTCCGCTGAGCGATTGTACTCATCATCTCTACGGCTAGTACCGGGTATTTACCTACAGCAGTCTCTCCAGACAACATTACTGCATCGGTGCCATCTAGGATAGCGGTCGCTACGTCTGTGACCTCCGCTCTTGTAGGTCGCGCATTCCGAGCCATGGAGTCTAGCATTTGCGTGGCCGTGATTACGGGTTTACCCGCTACATTGCATTTGTGAATAATCATCTTTTGGATAAATGGAACTTCCTCAGGCTGCATCTCTACTCCCATGTCGCCTCTTGCCACCATCACGCCATCAGCTACGGCGAGGATCTCGTCAATATTCTCCACGCCTTCATGGTTCTCAATCTTAGCGATTATAGGAATGTCGGCTCCTGCGGAACGAATGATCTCTCGTACTGTCTCGATACCTTCTGCCCGTCGCACAAAGGAGGCGGCTACCATGTCTACTCCATGTTCAACCCCGAATTGCAGATCCTGAATATCTGCATCTGTGACCGGTGGTAGGTCTACGGTTACCCCAGGCAAGCTGAGCCCCTTACGAGAACTCAGTTCTCCTCCGATCATCACCTGACAGTACACATCGTTGCCTTTCACTTCCTGGACTTCTAGCTTCAGCAGGCCATCATCAAGGTAAATCACATTGCCTGGCCCGACATCTTGAGGAAGCTTTTTGTAGTTGACCGATACCCTATGGGAGCTTCCCTCACATTCTTCGGTGGTGATGATGAATGTTCCACCATTTTCCAACATTACCTTGCCAGGGATGTCCCCTATACGAATCTTGGGTCCTTGAATATCTTGCATTATCCCCAGCACTTTTCCTTGCTTACTGGCAACTGCCCGCAGCCGTCGTAAACGCTCCAAATGTTCCCCATGAGTGCCATGGGAAAAATTGAGTCTTGCCACATTCATACCTGCCCTGAGCAAATTGGCCATCGTCTCAGCTGCATCACTTGCCGGTCCAATGGTGCACACGATTTTGGTCTTCCGCACACTCATCCCCTCCTATGGTTGGGTGGAGTTCTTACTCTGAACCCATTATCCGCTCTTCTCTACGATACACCATAGTTGTTACAATATGATAAAGCAAAGTGGCGAGGCCCAAGATTGACAACACCTCACCACCATCAATTATGCGCTCTTTGCTCAGCCAAATCACGGGTGCCAACGGGAATTACTGGGAAGCCAAGATATGGGCTAGCCGATAGAATTCATGATCAATTTGCTTCTCCTGTCGGAAAACCTCTTCCAGAGGTGTAGCTTGGATTTCTGTATGAACAACACCCACCATGCACCCGGCTTGCCCCTCTCGCAGCATTTCTACGGCTCGCGCTCCCAACCGGCTAGCCATGATTCTGTCCTGTGCCGTAGGATTGCCCCCCCTCTGAATATGGCCAAGCACTGTTACCCGGGTCTCAAAGCCTGTCTTTTCTCTCACATAGCTCCCTATATGAAAGGCACTGCTCTCATCGAGGCTTCGACCTGTCTTGAAATTTCCCCCTACCCCCTCCGCCACCAACACAATACTATGAGCCTTACCGAGCTCATATCCACTGATGAGACGCTGGCAGACACCATCGAGATCGGCGTCAATTTCCGGGATTAACACGGTTTCGGCTCCACCAGCCAAACCAGCATGCAGGGCTATGTGGCCACTGTGCCGACCCATTACTTCAACAACATAAATCCGCTCATGGGAGCTAGCCGTGTCTCTAATTTTGTTGATAGCTTCAACTACCGTGTTAACAGTAGTATCAAACCCTATTGAATAATCGGTACATGGTATGTCGTTATCAATGGTCGCCGGTATACCGACCACGTCGATACCGGCTGCTTGCAGCCGCATCCCACCTCTAAAGGAACCATCTCCACCAATGATCACGAGGCCTTCAACACCTGCTTTCTGTAGGTTTTGAATGGCCAGGGCTTGTCCTTCAGGTGTAGGAAACTCCTCAGAGCGGGCACTCTTTAGAATCGTGCCTCCTCTATGAACAATATCAGCTACGGAGCGAGGGTTAAGCTCAATGAATTCATTATGAATAAGGCCATGAAATCCCCGCAATACGCCCAAAACAGTCATGTGGTAGAATCCCGCAGTGCGAACGACCGCCCGTATAGCAGCATTCATACCCGGGGCATCTCCCCCCGAAGTCAATACAGCGATTTTCTCCATGGAAATGACGTGCCATCAACCAACAACAAATTCATGTCAGCTTTTGTCAGGCGACGCCAACCTACCTCCCCTCCAGTATCCTTCATCTAATCTCAGAGACAGCCACGGCTTTCTCTCGCCACTTGCCCAACTGGCGAAATCTTGACAAACGTTTCTCAACCAGCTCTTCTGCCGGGGGTCGCAGCACATGTGCTAGATTCTCTCGCAAAGCAGCCTTGAGATTAGCGGCCGCCTCCTGGTGATTCTTGTGGGCACCCCCTAGCGGTTCCGGTACTACAGCATCGATAGCACCTAGACTGATCAGATCGTCAGCCGTCAGCCTCAGAGCGGCTGCTGCTTCTGGTGCCTTAGTGGAATCTTTCCACAGAATCTGGGCACACATCTCTGGCGAGATTACGGAATACCAAGCATGCTCCAGCATTAAAATTCGATCACCGATGCCGATAGCCAAAGCTCCGCCACTACCACCTTCGCCCGTGATCACACAGACGATAGGGACATGCAGAAACGACATCTGCCTAATGCATTCAGCAATGGCATTGCCTTGACCACGCTCTTCGGCCTCTATGCCCGGATAGGCACCTACTACATCGATCAGGGAAATAATCGGGCGGCCAAACTTATCTGCTTGTTCCATGAGACGTAAAGCTTTGCGATAACCTTCAGGATGGGGCAAACCAAAGTTGCGACGGATATTCTCCTTGGTATCTCGGCCTTTCTGTGGACCGATCACTGTTACCGGTACACCCTCGAAAGTGGCCAACCCACCTACTATGGCAGGATCGTCACGATAGTGTCTATCTCCATGCAACTCGAGGAAATCATCAAAAATCATTTCTATATAATCTAGTGTAGTAGGACGCTTAGGATGGCGAGCCAGCAGCACTTGCTGCCAAGCTGATAGGTTTTGGTAGATCTCCCGACGTAGATAATCAGCCTTCTTCTCTAAAGTAGCTATCTCCCGGGATAGGTCCATATCCTCTTCGGTAGTGAATTTCTGCAGTTCAGCAATCCGCAGCTCCAGCTCATAGAGGGGCTTCTCCCATTCAAAGAGCCCGTTACGCACTGGGAACCAGCCCCTTTCCGTGTAGGCATAAGATACGGCCCAACACTTGTCTCATATCCTTACGATGAACGATTTTATCAATCATACCATGTTCCATAGCAAATTCAGCACTTTGGAACCCATTGGGCAATTTCTGTCGAGTAGTCTCTTCTACGATCCGTGGACCGGCAAACCCGATTAGTGCTCCAGGTTCGGCTATCAATATATCGCCTAAGCAGGCGAAACTGGCATATACCCCACCTAGTGTAGGATTGGTCAATACTGATAAGTATAAGAGACCAGCCCGGTTATGTCGTTCGGCGGCTTGGCTAGTCTTGGCCATCTGCATCAATGACAAGATACCTTCCTGCATTCTGGCTCCCCCACCACCGGCAGAAAAGATCACCACCGGCAGCTCAAGTTCAATGGCACTCTCGAAAGCCCGGGTCACCCGTTCTCCTACCACTGATCCCATGCTGCCAGCCATAAAATCGAAATCGGCTATTGCTAGCATACAAGAAGTGCCTTGGATAGCCGCTTTCCCAATAATCAGGGCCTCGTCTAAACCGGTTTTCTCCTGTGCTTGAGCGAGCTTATCAGAATAGCCTGGAAAGTCCAAAGGATTCTCCGACACCAAATGGGTGTGAAGCTCCTCAAAAGAGCCCTCATCTGCTATCTGGCGTAATCTTTCCCAAACACCTATACGAAAATGGAAGCCACATTTCTCACAGACATAATAGTTCTTCTCCAGACCCTTCTTGTAAATCAGGTTCATACATTGGGGACATTTCTGCCATAACCCTGCAGAAGTATCTTGTTTGATGGAGACTGCCTGGGGCCGGACGGTAACGTATTTCGGCTTCGTGCGAAACAGATCCTTGAACATTCACCCCACTCCTTCTAAGAGCCCATGGATCTGCAAAGGATATCTTGGGCTTCTTCTGCCTCCAATTCTGAAACCAGGATTTCATAGTACTTCCGATGTTTGCCTGCTCCTACCAACCGCAGGGTCGCCATAATGCCCTCTTCTTCTAGAACACCTTTCAGCCTTTCTGCAGCTGGTAGGTCCTGAGCCACGTAGACTACTGTCAACATCGGACAGACTCCTCCTTCAGTGTAACGAAGAAGCTATTTGTTCTCCTCATCCGCCCCTGCTCGGAGTCGACCATGGCCGGTCAAGACTTCGGCTGCACCCCGGATCTTGATTGCGGAGGTATGAGCGGTAAACTGGGCAATCATGACTTCGCCTCGATCAAGCTTCTCACTATGATGAAACTTGGTCGTCTCACCCCGCGTCAAGCCGATGATGGACACACCATCTTCAAGTGCTTTGACAATCACATACTCGCCTGATACAGGTGTGTCTGCCATAGCCCAATCCCCCTCCAATCACCTGGTAAAACTCGTTACAATCATATCCTACACCCCTAGAGCTGTCAAGCACACGCAACCTCAAGAAACCCTTGGTATCCTGGGCCTTAAAGCATCTCCAAAAGCGGACTGCCTAAGTGTTCCTGAAGGGCATCTTCCTCTTGTTCGGGGATCCTTTGAACATCAGCACCCAACTGTCTGAGCTTGACATCGAGATGCTCATAACCCCGGTCAACCAACTCCACGCCACTGATTTCCGTCTCCCCTTTGGCCGCCAAGGCCGCCAGCACCAGCGCCGCACCTGCCCGCAGATCTGTAGCTTCAACCTGAGCACCAGTCAATTCCATTACTCCGCGGATAATCGCCGTGTCTCGGTCGACTCTGATATCAGCTCCCATGCGGCGGAGTTCATCGACATAGCGGAAGCGATCGAAAATCGTCTCCCGAATGATACTAGCCCCATCGGCGATCGACATCATGGCAGCAAAAGGTTGCTGGAGATCAGTGGGGAAACCCGGGTAAGGAGCAGTCTCGAGATCTACAGCCTGCGGACGGTGCTTGGAAGACACTCGGATCGTGTCAACAGTTTCTTCGATCTCTAAACCTGCTTCCTCACATTTCAGGATCGTGGAGCGCAGATGTTCAGGAACTACGTTTTCCAGCACCAACTCTCCTCCGGTAATACCACAAGCCACCATAAAGGTCCCAGCTTCTATTCGATCAGAGATAATCCCATACTCCGTTCCCCTCAGGCTGTCTACACCATCGATGCGGATGACGTCTGTACCCGCTCCCCGAACTCGTGCCCCCATCGAGTTCAGGTAAATAGCCAGGTCCACAACCTCAGGTTCCTTGGCTGCATTTTCCAGTATTGTGCTACCTTGGGCGCGGCTCGCAGCTAACATGAGGTTAATGGTAGTGCCAACACTGGAACGATTGATGTAGATCTTGCTGCCCACCAGTTTAGAAGCTTCTGCCTTCACGAACCCGTGCTCAATGCTGACCGCAGCTCCCAGTGACTGAAACCCCTTTAAGTGGTAATCGACAGGACGTGAGCCTAGGGCACAACCCCCGGGAAGGGGGACCTCCGCCTTACCTAACCGTGCCAGCAACAAACCTGTCACATAAAAAGAAGCCCGCATCCTCCGCACCAAATCATATGAAGCTTGGTACCTGTCTAGTCCATCTGGTATCACGTGCAGACGCTTTTGTTCATCGAACCAGATCTCTGCACCTAGCTCCTGTAAGATCATACTGATTGTGTATACATCAATATCACGGGGAATGTTTTCCAGTACGCTTTCCCCATCGGCTAGACACGCTGCTACAATAATCGGCAGCGCGCTATTCTTCGCACCACTAATACGTACATTACCTTTTAGGGGTGTGCCTCCCCTAATCAGCAGTTTCGCCACCACACTACCTCCCCAATCACAGGGTACTGTCGGAGACTCCTAATACCGCAGAAAGCCATTTCGTAGGGATAGGGGATTGATCAGATCCCCGCCATTTCCCACTATAAGGCCTCCAAGTAAGACCGAACGATTTCCTCTAGCAACTCATCTCTATCCACCCGCTTGATCAATAAGCGGGCATCACCATGGCTCGTTATATAAGCAGGATCGCCAGATACCAGGTAGCCAACTATCTGATCTACCGGCCGGTACCCCTTCTCTTCTAATGCACGGCATACCTGGCGCACAATCATTTTCATATCTAACTCATCGCCATCGGCAGCTGTAAACATGCGGGTTCTCTCCGATAGATCTGCCACGTAATTCTCCTCCATTTCTCGCGCCTCGGGCATTGATTTCCATCATTTCAGTAACTAAACTTCCGCAAGACCCTGCAATTCCCCTGCCTGGAGAAACAACTTGCGTTCTATGGTACGGTAAACACAAGGCAGATTAGTCATTTCTTCCTATAGGTTAGCCCAAACCTACATTTTCATCCATCACTCAACATTGATCTCCCATGCTTGAAGACAACCTCCAAATCCTCCTTACATTGCCCATAACCCGTAAGCTGCCAAGTTGGCACTGCAGGTAGCAATATAGGTATCATGGTTAACATATAAAGGATTCCCGCCATCGACGGGAATCCTTCACCATTATTCGCCTTTTGCATAAATGGGATACTAGTTTTCCAGACTACTACCCAGCGAGATGGAAGGCTGGATTAGTGCCAGTCATCACCGTGGATCTCGTAACTCCAGTTCTTTCCGTTATTGTTGTCCCAATTGTTGGCATTATCTCGAAAACAGAAGCTAAAGCGTCCTTTCTCCCCGGCCTGAACTACCGCTGTCCAAGTTCCGTCTGGAGTTTTCTCCATGGGAATATCCTGGACGAAGCGCCAATCGCCTGGGCCAAAACCATAATGCACGTAAACAGCTTCTGCTCCGGACGCAGCCAATAGGCCCCTATACTCGATTTTCAGCTCATCGCCAAGCGTGATAGGGGTAGGCTCTACATCAATCCCACTGTCAGGAGCCAGATGATAGTCACTGCCAGACAGTTCTGCACTGGTTTCCATATCGAGAGCCTCGTCTCCCCGTCCCCTTCGCAAAGCCCACGGGATCTTCATGACAGCCATCCCTCCTTTTGGCACCTCAGCATTCCTCCAAGGATATTGTCTGCCAGGCGGAGAGGCTTTATGTGAACACCTTCATCCACTGTCGGTAGAATGCAGTAATCAAGCAAAATAGCTCCATCCATATGTGCAATATGGATGGAGCTAATCATGTGGTACCCCCAACCGGATTTGAACCGGTGCCTTCGCCGTGAGAGGGCGATGTCCTAGGCCGCTAGACGATGGGGGCATAGGCTAAAAAATAATGGCTGGGGGACCAGGATTCGAACCTGGACCCGGTGATCCAGAGTCACCTCGCCTACCGTTAGCAGATCCCCCAGTGACGTTTTCTAGTATATCACAACTCGAGAGACGTGGCAAGAATATCTTGGTGCCTTTTGGCCCATTTCCTGCTGCGAGTTCTAGTATACCAAGAGATTTGCTGGTGGTCAAGTGTAATTTGTAGATTTGATGTAAAGCACCCCGGAGAGGCAGGATTTGACCAGGTTATTCTCGAATGTACTCCTTCAGATTGACAGCGGAGGCAGGTTTTCTTGTTCACAACGCATGTAAGAATCCTTCTCCGGTTAACTTAGATCTTGACATCATCGCATTGCTGCTAGAGGAGTTGGCAAAATGAGTACCGTCAATGTCAGAACTCGCTTTGCTCCCAGCCCCACTGGTTATCTGCATGTGGGTGGAGCTAGGACCGCCTTGTTCAATTGGCTTTATGCTCGGCACCATGGGGGCACCTTTGTGCTGCGCATCGAAGATACCGACCTCGAACGTTCCACTGAGGAATCTGTAACAGGGATTCTTGAGGGCTTGGAATGGTTGGGCATGACCTGGGACGAGGGCCCCGGGCAGGGTGGAGATTTTGGTCCCTACTTCCAATCAGATCGTCTGGATATCTACCGGCATTATGTTCAGCAGTTGCTGGATGAAGACAAGGCTTATTATTGCTACTGTACTCCAGAAGAGCTAAAATCCCGGCGCCAGGAAGCGTTAGCCCAAGGTAATGACCCCAAATATGATCGACGTTGTGCACAACTGACAGCAGCCCAACGTCAAGCACTCAACGATGAAGGCCGGGAGCCAGTAGTACGCTTTCGCTCCAGTGATCAAGGTAGTACCGAAGTTAATGATCTGATCCGAGGCCAAATTATCTTTGACAACCAAATGCTGGACGATTTTGTTATTCTGAAATCCGATGGCATGCCTACCTACAATTTCGCAGTAGTCATCGATGACCATCTGATGCGCATCACCCATGTCATCCGAGGTGATGATCATATATCAAATACGCCCCGTCAGATTCAGGTCTATAAGGCACTGGGATTTCCCGTTCCGGAATTTGCCCATTTGCCCATGATCCTCGGTAGTGATAAGACCCGCCTGAGCAAGAGGCATGGGGCTACATCAGTTACTGACTACCGTGATGCAGGCTTTTTGCCCGAAGCTTTGGTCAACTACCTAGCCCTCTTGGGATGGTCCTATAGTGCTACCGACACGCTATTTACCGAAGAAGAACTCATCGAGAAATTTTCTTTGGACAGGGTCTCTCGCAACCCAGCAGTATTTGATATGAAGAAACTCGAATGGATGAACGGGGTCTACCTACGAGAGCTTGACCCCGAACGCTTAACGGATTTGGTCATTCCTGAACTGCAAAAGGGGAATCTCCTCCCAGAATCTGTTGATGAAGCTGCCCGAGAGCAAGTCAAGCAGATTGCTATAGCATTGCAGTCCCGCATACGCACACTAGCAGAATTTGCTCCATCTAGCTATTATTTCTTCGTAGATGAGATCAAATACGATTCTAAAGCTGTGGAGAAATTCCTCTATAGGGACTATGTGCCAGCTATGTTCGATCTGCTGTTAGATAAGCTGACGAAGGTCGAGCCTTTTGCTGAAGCTAACATCGAAAAAGCATTTAAGGAAGTCCAAGAGAAGGTAGGCCGCAAGTTAGGAGATGTGATTCAACCGGTAAGAGTGGCCGTAACCGGTACTCGAGTAAGCCCAGGAATGTACGAAGTACTCGCAGCCTTGGGGCAGCCCCGTACCTGCCATCGACTGAAAAAAGCCACTGAAATGGCCAAAAAGGGACTTGCTGCTCAATAATGATACGAACAGTAGGCCATTTTTTCCCCCACTCTCGGGAGAAGAAATGGCCTAACGATTGCCTTGCAGAACCTTTTGTTATGACCACATATGCCAGCCTACATAAGTTGCCCGCCTCAAAGCCCTAGGCGGGCAGCACTTTTGTGAACATGATACCGAACCCTGTCTTCATCAATGGTAAGTAATTCTCCCTCTTCATACACAATACGGCCGTCTACCATAACCAGGGAGACATCAGTACGCTGACCCGAATAGACAGCGGATGCCTGAGGATTACTGAGGGGCTGCCAATGCAGCCCTTCCATATCTACCAGGATCAGATCCCCCACCCAGCCAGGTAGCAACCTGCCCACCCCCTCCAAGAACAGAGCCTTGGCCCCACCAAAGGTGGCCATTTCCAGGGCAGCACTCGCCGGAACCACAGTGGCATCCTGTGCCGTGGCTTTGTGTATGAGACTGGCCAACCGCATCTCTTCCCACAGATCCAACTTATTGTTGCTGGCCGCACTGTCAGTTCCCAGCCCTATGGCCAATTCCTCAGCCAGCATTTCCGGCAATGGCATGATCCCACTCCCGAGTTTCATGTTGCTGCTAGGACAGTGTACAATACGCACATCCTTGTCTGCAGCCAGTTTAAAATCGGTTTCTTGCATGTGCACACAGTGAACTGCCATGACCGGCAAATCTAAGACACCATTTGCCCCCAACATCTCCAAGGGTGTCATTCCATAGTCTTGTCGGATCTGGGAGACTTCGGCAACCGTCTCCGCTACATGAATATGGATTGGTACATCCAAATATCCCGCCCAATCCACTACCTTGTGGAGGAACTCCGGCGGACAAGTAAAAGGAGCATGGGGCCCTAACATAGTAGTTATGCGCCCATCAGCACCTGCCTCCCATTCACGGCAGAACCGTACAGCTTCATCGAGTCCCCGCAAACCGCTGCCACTAACGCCTTGCACTCCACGGCTCAGGCTAGCTCTGATGCCCGCCTCTGCCACCGCCCGGGCCGTTGCTTCCATGTGGAAGTACATATCGCCACAGGTGGTGACTCCACCCCGCAGCATTTCCCCGATAGCCAGAAGCGAGGCCCAGTAAACATCCTCGGCAGTCAGTTGATCTTCTATGGGCCACATTTTCTCTTGAAGCCAGACCATTAGCGGCAAATCATCTCCATAGCCCCTGAGCAATGTCATACCCAAGTGTGTGTGGGCATTGACCAGACCCGGCAAGGCTAGTCGCCCCCGCCCCTCAATCACTTGATCCCAAGTCTCTGGGGAACAGGCTGCTTGATCTTCATCGGGCGCATGCTCCCGTATAAAGCTGATTCTGCCATCCTCAATTCCAATATCTACCCTGCCTTCCGGGGCCTCTTTGGAATTATCCTGAGGTAAGTTGATCACGTCACTAACTAAGATACGCATGATTTACCACCCTACTATCGCCAATCACCAATTCTGGGAGCCTGGATTCCCCGGGGGAGCCACTAACTATCGTGGTGCATTAGTCCCACCCTGCTAGATACCGTTCCTGCTCCTGGGATAAGGTGTCTATTTGGATCCCACCTGCATTGAGTCTCAACCACGCCACCCGCTTATCTACTGCGTCTGGTACCTCAATCACCTGTCGGGGAAGCTCGTGTTCTGACCGGAGCAAGTACTCCAAAGACAATGCCTGTATCCCAAAGGAAAGGTCCATGATCTCAGCGGGGTGACCATCGGCACAAGCTAAGTTCACCAATCTACCCTCACCGAGGAGATACAATTTACGCCCATCCTCAAGCTGAAATTCCTCGATGTTTTCTCTTACTACCCGAGTTGAGACACTGATAGCTCTCAAATCATGCTTGTTGATTTCCACATCGAAATGACCCGCATTGGCTAGAATAACACCATCTCGCATCTGGGCAAGGTGCTCCCCACGAATCACATCCTTACAGCCTGTAAGGGTAATGAAAATCTGGCCAAGCCGGGCAGCCTCTGCCATAGGCATGACCTGAAACCCATCCATCATAGCTTCTAAGGCTCGAATGGGGTTAATCTCCGTCACAATTACCTGAGCACCGAGGCCTTTGGCCCTGAATGCCACACCCCGTCCACACCAACCATACCCTGCGACGACTACAGTCTTGCCGGCTACTACCAGATTGGTTGTCCGCATAATTCCATCCCATGTAGACTGTCCTGTACCATACCGATTATCAAATAGATACTTGCAGTAAGCGTCATTGACGGCGATCATGGGAAATTCCAGCTGCCCTCTGGCGGCCATAGCCCGCAATCGGTGTAAACCAGTGGTGGTTTCCTCACAGCCACCCTTGATGCCAGGTAGATGCTCCCGCAAGTCAGTATGTAACAGGTGCACCAAATCCCCACCATCATCGATCACTAGATCTGGACCAATGGAGGCTGTCTGTGCCAGGAAGCGGTTATATTCCTCTGCCGTACAGCCATGCCACGCAAAAACCTGTACACCACTGTCAGCTAGAGCCGCCGCCACATCGTCCTGGGTGGATAGGGGGTTGCTGCCTGAAATTGCTACCTGCGCTCCTGCTTCATGCAAGACCTGGGCCAAATAGGCCGTCTTTGCCTCCAAATGGAGACATATAGCTATCTTTATCCCCTCAAAAGGCCGATTCTGAGAGAATTCCCGCCGGATCTCATTGAGGACCGGCATGTGATTCTTAACCCAATCGATTTTGAGCTTCCCTAGAGGAGCCAATTCTAGATTTCTTACCATTGACACGGTCTTCTCCATGTAAACTCCTCCCTATTGACTATCAGTCCCAACTATTTGGATTCACCATCAATGAGCTGGACACTCTCCATTTTTGGGCGGCAATGCATAAGGACCGAAGCATTCCGCGACTAGGCTGATTCGAAAGCTTTTCCCAAGTTAATAGTAAATGGTGGACGAATAACACCCACCTCAGTAATAATCCCACTAATTAGCTGGGCCGGTGTCACATCAAAGGCGGGATTGTAGGCATGGATACCTTTTGGTGCGACCTGTTGCCCGAAAACATGGGTAACCTCTTCAGCTGGCCGTTCCTCGATGGGAATTTGCTCACCACTTGGCAAAGCTAGATCCACGGTAGATAGTGGTGCTGCCACATAAAAAGGTATCTGGTGATGGTGAGCCAATACGGCGAAGGTGTAAGTACCAATCTTGTTGGCTGTATCTCCATTGCGGGCGATCCGATCAGCTCCCACAATCACTACCTGGATACGCCCCTGCTGCATCACCCAACCTGCCATGTTGTCAGTAATGAGGGTGGCGGGGATATTCTCTTCCACCAACTCCCAAGCTGTTAGCCGTGCACCTTGCAGAAAGGGTCTGGTTTCAGCTGCATATACGTGAAAGTCTCTGCCGGCCTCACAGGCAGCTCGTACAACTCCCAGGGCTGTACCATAATCTACGGTAGCCAATGCTCCCGCGTTACAAATAGTGAGGACACCCGCTCCGTCAGGAATCAAAGCAGCGCCGGCGGCACCAATTCGCTGACAAGTTTCTACATCCTCAGCGGCGATCGCTTCTGCCTCTGCTACCAAGGCCGCTACAATACTAGCAACTCGCTCGCCCTTTCTGGACTCCACAACCTTGCGCATACGCTCCAGTGCCCAAAATAGATTGACCGCTGTCGGTCTAGTAGCTGCCAGCTCACCACAGATAGCATCCATTGCCGCCACAAAATCGGCCGGGTGATCATTGCGATGCTCCAGAGCTCCCAGTGCCACACCAAAAGCCGCAGTTGCCCCAATGGCTGGCGCTCCTCGGACCTTCATACTGCGAATAGCATCTCCCACCTCTTGATAGGTTGTGCACTCTACTACCTCAAAAGTGATCGGCAATTTCGTCTGGTCGATGAGTTTCAGTTTCCCATCTGCCCATAGCAGGGAACGGACTCTGCCTTGCATGTCATTCACCTCTTACTCTGCCGCTGTGCCACTACACTGGCAACTATCGTCTGGATTAAGCCTTCCCAAAACAGCCATGACCAAACTGCGCATCTGCTTCTCGTTGGCCTGCATCACTTCTACGACCTCTGTATGGGTTAGTGGTGTAGGCGAAATCCCAGCTGCGAAATTAGTTACCATAGCGATCACCGCATAGCAAAGACCGGCCTCTCGTGCTAGGACTACTTCCGGTACATTAGTCATACCCACCACATCCCCACCAAGTCGATGATAGGCCACAATCTCTGCAGGAGTCTCATAGCGAGGCCCTTCCACACATACATAACAGCCATGGGAGTGTAGTGGTAGATTGAGTTCGCCGGCAGCCTGTTGAATAGCCTGTCGCATATCACCACAATAGGGCTCAGTAAAATCTGTATGAACCACCTGACCACCTTCACCGTCAAAAAAAGTAAAGGGCCGATTCTTGGTGAAATCAATGAACTGATCGAGAAGTACCAAGTGGCCCGGTTCCATAGCCTTATTCAATGATCCTACTGCAGAAGCAGCCAGAACCTTAGTTACTCCCAGCTCCTTCAATGCCCAAATGTTCGCTCGGTAGTTGATCTTATGTGGGGGTACAGTATGCCCCCTGCCGTGCCTCTGCATAAAGATAACCTCGACTCCCTGAAAGCTGCCCAAAGAGATATCCACCAAACCATAAGCTGTAGCCACGGTTTCCTCCCGAATATCTTTGAGCATCCCAGGATCATACACACCTGTCCCACCGATCAATGCTAACCTAGCCATTGTCTAAGCTCCTTTCCAACTTCTCCCCAGGACCTTGTCCTTCGAACTCTGGGCATCTCCCTAGTCCAGAGGGGCCCGTAGGGCCCCTACTGTTGTCTCGAAACGTGGCTCGTTTCGATTACTTCTGACAGATTTAGCATATCATCAAATGCTCCACCGTACAAGGATTCGCTCCGTCAACAAAGCACAGGCAGCTTGAAGCGACCTGTGCTTAAACTCAATCTCTTGGAGCCAACATAGACTTCTAGGAGACTACTGCATTTTCCGTTGGCTCAACCCACAATAGAGTAATATGCCGCAATCTCCTCCATTGGGGCCTGTTCGAGGTGTCCAGCCAGCTCATAGATGGTACTGCGGCTTACTTGGCCTAATCCCGGATCCAAGGCACGCCGACAGACAGCCAGGCTGGCATAGGACTCTGGATGACTATTGATAAAATCTAGGATCACTTCTACCTGTTGGCCTCGTTCCATTCAGCCGATGACGGGCGACCGACTCACCCGCCCCTTTCACTCCTTTGTCTGCAGTTCAGGATTTCTGTTATAGTCTGCAGCAAAAGCAGCCGGCTTATCCTGCGAAAAGCTGGATCCAGATCTCCCGAATCCGAGGGCCATCGAACTCGCAAAGGTAGATGCCTTGCCAGGTACCAAGGCACAACCTACCATTCTCAATGAGGACCTGTTGGGAAAATCCCATGAGACTAGCCTTGACGTGGGCAGCTGAATTGCCTTCGGCATGCCGATAGTCATTGTGCCAGGGTACGAGCTCGTCTAGAACTTGCTGCATATCACGTACTACATTGGGGTCTGTGTTTTCGTTAATCGTGAGCCCTGCTGTCGTATGAGGGACAAACAGCGTACAGGTTCCCTGCTTTATACCACTAGTGCTTACCTCTGCACTGATCATGGCCGTGATGTCCACAAAATCACTACGAGTTTTGGTCTTTACACTTAAGCGTTTGATATCTGCATCCCTCCAGCCGTACTTGTGTATAGATGGGTAGTGCCCCCATAGCCAAAGTCATATCTACATAGTCATCTGCACGGGCAGCCGGAATCACAACCCCCGCCCGGCCACAGTAATTGAGCAATGTCGCCTGAAGGGCCTCAAGCGAACCACAGGTAAAGACGGCCGGCATCGCTTGAATCTGGAGGCCCCCCACCAGAGGGGCAATTTGTTCTAATGGCAGATTCCGAGGAATGTCAATCACAGGGATATGTATGGGCATACACATATTCCCGCTATTCCCGCGGTGATGCCAGCTGCCAGGTTCAAATTCCACGATTGAGCCCACCCTTTCGAGCTGATATGACACTTGTCTGTTTCCCAAGGGAAGAAGCAGCGTGCGACTAGCTAAGAACATACCAGATGCGACAGCTCGACTAGAATCCGCACTTTCGCTCTTCTGCATCGAGTCATTAAGCTGCTCACCGGCCACCCATTTGGCGGCCCGTAGACTGACGTAGTGTTGGAATTGAATCTCACGCAGCTTATGCAGTATGTCACGCGGCCTATTTTTGGGTGAGCAACCGTCCACAATAGACCGCAATACCCTAATATGAGAAGGAGTTGTGCCACAACATCCACCCAATATGCTTACACCGGCTTGGATGAGCAGTTGGCTGCCAGTGGCGAACCCCTCTGGCTGGAGAGGATATACCTGCTCACTTTCCCGCCACTCTGGCAATCCGGCATTAGGAAAGGCCGCTAATACTCCAGCCCAGGGACGCATCTGCTTGATGGGATCAAGCATTTCCTCTGGGCCAGTGCCGCAATTACATCCCACCCAAAGGGGATTGAGCGTCGACAAGACTGCTGCAGCCACATCGGCAGGTGTACCCATGAGGATGCGGCCACTTGGATCAAAGGTCAATTGTATCGCTATGGGTATGCCGGCACTCATAGCCCCAAAGGCAGCTGCCCGGGCTTCCTGCAGATCTGTCATGGTTTCAATCAGAATGAAATCTGCCCCCCCGGCTGCCAAAGCCTGTGCCTGCTGAGCATAGCTATCCAGAGCGGCATCAAAGCTAATCCCTCCCCAAGGAAACACCAAACCACCCGTGGGACCCATGGATCCAGCCACCAGGGTGTTAGGGCCAGCCATCTCTCGAGCTAAACGGGAGCCGGCGAGATTGATCTCCCAAGCCGCTTGAGGACTAGCATCCCTGAGCTTGTGGCTATTGCCTCCGAAGGTATTAGTCTCAATTATGTCAGCACCCGCGTCTATGTATTGCCGATGCACCTCACGGATCACTTTCGGGTTAGATAGATTCCATTTTTCGGGTGGTTCTCCCACGGACAGCCCTGCTGCTTGGAGCATGGTACCCATGGCCCCATCACCAAGCAATACGGTGCATTGCATCTGCCTATCCCCTTAGGGCCTTGCTGATTTGCTGGTAATTTCGCCCAGCAAAGACCTATCCTATGTTATATTTCAATAGCTTCACCCGGGTGCAATATGTGGCAATCGATTCGCAAAGCCTGCAGCCGCTGAGCAAACTCCTCAGGATCCTGCTTGATTAGCTCAAAGGTATTATAGTGCATTGGCACTACTACCCGAGGGCGCAGCATCTTCGCCGCCCTAGCCGCATCCTCGATTCCCATGACGAAATTGCCCCCGATGGGCAACATAGCTACATCTATCTCATACATATCACCCAGCAACTCCATATCACCAAACAACCCAGTATCACCAGCAAAATAAGCAACTTTTCCCCCAGATCTGACTAAGAACCCACAAGGCTGCCCTGCATAAATAATTTCTTCACCCTCTATTACCGATGAACCGTGCCATGCAGGTGTCAACTTCACCTACCCAAAGGGGAAACTGTGATCTCCGCCGATGTGCATGGCATGGGTTTTGGCTCCTTGTTGCTCACAGTAAATCGCCAATTCAAAGGCAGCCACAATGGGTATGGCTAGCCGTTTGGATATAGATATCGCATCCCCCAGGTGATCACTATGACCGTGGCTAACCAATATGGCGTCAGCACTGATCTCCTCAGCCTTGGCAGCGGCCAGGGGATTTCCGGTAAGGTAAGGGTCAAAGAGCAACTGACCTTGTTCGGTTTTAAGATGAAAGCACGAGTGTCCCATAAAAGTTAATCGCATATTCGGAGCACCCTACTCTTGAGGGAGGCGCCCCTTTCACCTCCTAAACGTGTTTACCTCATTTCATTGCATTCTAGTTTCAGACTAAGCCTTCAAACCCCAACTGTCGCAAAGCCTCATAGAGAACAATTGCCACGGAATTGGCCAGGTTCAGCGAGCGCGCCCTCTCATCTGACAGCATGGGTATCCGTATGCAGCGCTCCGGGTGCGCGGCCAACAAGTCCTGTGAAAGCCCGGCGGTCTCTGGTCCAAACATGAGCACATCACCTGGTCGATATGCTACATCTGTATACCACTGTCTCCCCTTGGTTGTTACATAATAGATGCCAGCACCCTTATAGGTACTTTCCAGCTCTGCAACACTATCAAAGAAGTAATGGGTCAATAACTCCCAGTAATCCAGTCCAGCCCTCTTCAAATGTTTGTCATCCAGAAAGAAGCCCAAAGGTCGAACAAGGTTCAAAGTACAGCCCGTAGCGGCACACAAGCGAGCTATGTTACCTGTATTAGGAGGGATCTCCGGATTAACTAAAGCCACATGTATCATCGACTATTGCTCCTCCGACAATGCTTTTCGCACTGTATAGGCGCAAGCAGAGCCTTCTTGTGATGTTCCTCGAGGGTCAACCTTAACCACTTCACGATCCCATTCATTGGCTTTGGCATGAAGAATCCTCTCCAAGACACCCCCGCCTGCATCTAGGATACTCTTAGCGAGGTACTCATATCGGCATCAGTATCTGGGGAGTGGGAAGCTCATTTTCCCCTCCCCTATACATCTTCAACAGCATCTAGCCTAAACCTGGTTACCAATGTCAACAACTCCTGAGCAACACGGCTTAACCCTTCAGCTTGGCTGGCTACCTCTTCGATGGTGGCTGACTGTTCTTCAGTCGCCGCGGCCATCTGCTGGCTACCTTCTACCACGACATCGGCACCCTGAGCTACCTTGTCAATCTCATCCGACATGTTTTCAATGGCATCTAAAATACCGCGCAAATGCTCCCCGCTTTCACTGGCCACATCTAGGCTCCTTACTGCCTGCTGTGCTCCTTTCTGCATTTCTATCACAACCTGCTCGGTATCCTTTTGGATGTCACCAACCAGTCCCGTGATCTCCCTCGTTGCTCTGGTAGACTGTTCTGCTAGTTTGCGAACTTCTTCAGCCACAACAGCAAAGCCCCGACCATACTCCCCGGCGCGAGCAGCCTCGATGGCGGCATTCAAGGCCAGAAGGTTTGTTTGCTCGGCAATATCGGTTATGGTATCAACTATCTGATTGATTTCTCGCGAACGATCACCCAAGCCGGCTACAGCACCCGCCAATCTGTTCATGTCACTTTGAAGCCGGGCCGTCTCCTGTACGATCCGCTCTAAAGCTGAATTACCTCCAGCAGCCCGAATCGAGATGTCTCGGGCTGACTCAGTCATCACTTCTGATGTCTCTCCTACTACCTGGGCGGTGGCGGCAAACTCACTGGCAGTGGTGGCTACTTCCTCGATCGAGGCACCTGTCTCCTGGGTAGAGGCCGTCAGTTGCTGGCTGACACTGGCAAGCTCACTGGCAGTGCCACCTATGCGTGCAATCAAAGCACCCATGTCTCTTCGTAGCTTCTCCAAGGCTCCTACCAGCTTTCCGATCTCATCTTCAACCGTCTCTTGCATCCGAACAGTGAAATCACCCGCAGCCATGCGTTCCGACTGGTGTACCAAGCCCTTAACTCTTCTAGCTATATCCGCCACGATTAGGTAAGAGATTACAAGACCGACCCCGGCCACGAATACTGTAACCAAACTCACCCACAAAACGATGCTGCGCTTGCTCTTCCTGGCATCTTCCTTGAGCACCTCAATGACATTATCGTAGCCTTCTTCCATTTCATCCAGGTAACCTCGAGTCTTCTCAAACAGCTCTGCTTCTTTGGGCAACAGGGTCATGGCTAGTCTGGTGTTTCGGTCTCCAAGCATAGACCGCCAGATTTGATCGGCGCATTGCGTGTACTCCCTAAAATGCGTGCGAAACTCTGTGTCCAGCTCTTCTACTCCCTCGAATAGTATGGCCTCAATAGCAGCTGAGCTTTCGAATCGATCACGGGTTTGCTCGATATTCTCATCATAGACTGCCTTCAATTCCCGTAAAGAGGTATCATCTTCTGAGCTGAGAGCAGCCATCAGTGCTACCCTAGCCTGCTGAAAATCTCGGTCAGCATTTAACAGGAACGAATAGGCAGGGACATATCCTTCGTCATATAGCACTATCAGCTTGTCCAGTGTGTTGACTCCCCAATAACCTATGTAACTGACAATGCACAAAGCAATGGTGAAAAACACGACTAATCCGTATAATCTCCGACTAATCGATCTACCCTTGGCTTTCTCAGGCATTTGGTGTACCTTCTCCTTTTGCTCACCCTCACCTAGATGAGGTGAGATGAACTTGTGATAGACTGGTGTGTCACTTTCTCCAGCTTCCTTCGATAGATTAGCACAGCACCTGGGTATAATCAATCTCTTTCTGCAAACATTGCCAAATATATTCCCGCCTTTTAGTTATTCTTACTTTTCGGAAGCAGATTACGCTTGAACGGATATACCTGCATATTATGGCTTTGAGACTTGTACAACGATTCCTGCCGCTATCTGCCAATCTAGTGCTATCCGAGTCGCCCCGATGATAACAATAAAGGCCGGAACACGACGCTCCACCATAACTTCCACACCAGGGATGAGGCCATACGCAGTCAGTCGGCGCACCAATGCATCATCGGCTGGCAGACTCATGATGATCGCCCTTTGTCGTGGCGATAAAGTGGCAAGTTGAACACTATCAAGTTGGCCGGTCATGAGCAGATACCTCCTGCCATCACATGCCATCACATACAGCTAGCACATTATTGCTGTGCAACGCAATGTCTAGACGAACCCGAGTAGGGACAATAGGCGGCTGAGCAGCATGCCAACCAGAAACGCAATGGGAAATACCGAGAAAAAGATGGTCAGCGCTATTGCCAGGCCTCGTTCCTTCACCATCATGATCAACTGAGCTATGCAGGGTATGAAGAGAGTCAATGTAACTGCGGCAACAGTCAACTGCGCGACAGATAACTGGTCTTGCATATCATATAGGCCCGCTGCACCATAGTCCCGGCGGAAAAACCCATAGAGAAAAACATGTGCTAGGCTGGGAGGCAGACCGAGTCTTTGCATCAATGGACTCATGGCAGCAAGCACTGCCTGCAAGCCCCCAGTTGTCCGACCCAGCCAGATTACTACACTAGCCAAAATAAACAGTGGCATAATCTCCATGAAGTACCAACTCACTCTGGTGGCAGTCTTTCTCCAGACGTTGCGGAGTGTCGGCCAGCGCAGAGGGGGCAATTCCAAGATAAACCGCGGTGGTGCCCCGGGCAAGAGATGAGACAAAAGCATACTGGCCGTAAAAGCCACCAGGCTCACCGCTAGCAGCCAGATTGCCAGTCCCGTCGGATGGTGGGAAAGAAGGGCCAGAATCACACCTAGCTGAGCAGAACACGGTATGGCTGAGGCCAGAATATAGGTAGCGATAATTCTCTCTCGCCGGGTCTCCAGTGTACGGGTCACCAATGTTGCCATGGTACCACAGCCAAACCCCAAAGTCAGCGGGATGACAGCTCTGCCACTGAGACCTATAGCCTTAAATACTCGATCCAGCAAAAAAGCCAGCCTAGGCAGGTAGCCTGAATCCTCCAGAAAGGCGAAACTGGCAAAAAACGTTGTCACAATGGGAAATACGACCGCTACCGCGTAGCGAAGCCCCAAAGTTAGGATGCCAAACTCATGGGCCAAGAGTTCCTGAATGGGGGGACTGGCTATCAAGTGGTTCACCAGGTGATTGACAAAAGGGTTGAATAGGTTAGCAAAAACCTCCCGATCGAGAAAATCTACCAAAGTCCCTGCCCCAAAGCTGCCGACAAATCGATAAAGCAATAGATACAAGATTAAGCCCAGCAGGGGTAATCCCGTCAGGGGATTTAGAGTCAGGTTGTCGAGCCATTGGTGCCTAGATGGGCCTCGCCATTGGGTGGGCCAACGCAGAACATCGGCGAGCAGGCCTGCACCGGTCAGTCTCCGGGCTTCGGCAATGGCCAATGGCATGGAGTAGCTGCGTGGATCTGGCCGTAGATCAGTCACTTGCCCAGAATTAGCTTGCCTACATACCTCTTTTCGCAACAGGGCCAAAAGGTTGGCCCGATCTCGGGGACTTAGCCAACTAAGTATCTCCCTATCCCCCTCCAAGAGCAAGAGTATGATGGCCTTGGTCGAGAAAGGATATGATGAAGAGCATGTTTGCTCGGCTCTGTCCAAGTAATGCCTTACCAAGGGTGAGTATTTTGCTCTAATCGATGTGTCAATCCGGACCGGCCCGGATGAGCCAACCATGCCTGTGGAAGCCTCTCCCTGCAGCAGTTCCTGAGTCACTAACTCCTCCAACTCACGGAGGCCCCATCCCGAGGTACCGATTGTAGGCACACATGGTATACCCAATCGCCGACTCAGGTTTTCGATATCTACGGCTAATCCCCAGTACTCTACCTCATCATACATGTTCAGTACTAAGATCAACCGAAACCCGGCTTCCATCAGAGCAAGAGTCAAAGGCAGAGATCGCTCGAGATTCTTAGTGTCGACTATGTGAAGCAATAACGTGAACTGCTCCATCCACAGCAGGCGCCGTGTAACCGCTTCTTCCTCGGTGCTAGGAAGCAAGCTATAAGTCCCTGGTGTATCAACTACCTCTACTGCAATGCTGCCCAACAAGGCATCTCCTCGAGATACTTCTACAGTAGTGCCGGGATAGTTTGAGACAGCCGCATAGCGACCAGTCAACCAATTGAATATGACGCTTTTCCCCACATTCGGAAGACCTACTAACGCAATTCTCATCTGCCCACCTACACCTCTTCTCCACGTTCCGAAGAGTTCTAAACCAGCACCTGCTGCCGCTTGTCCTCGCTTACCTCTCTTAATTCATATGACAGATGAGTAAACATATTCCTCCTGTTCACATGGTCAATGGTGAACCATGATGCTCATAGTCCATATCATACTTTTCCCTACAAAGAGCATAACCTCGAGCAAAGGAGCCAAACTACAAATACATAATCTCAATGGGAGGATGACATATGCATCGGT
Source organism: Bacillota bacterium (assembly GCA_012798695.1). Taxonomy (GTDB): domain Bacteria; phylum Bacillota; class Limnochordia; order DTU087; family DTU087; genus JAAZMR01. The sequence continues at coordinate 58,076 of JAAZMR010000076.1, forward strand.
TTAGGGAGCCCGAAACCCAGTGGGATCAACACCGCCCAGCAGGCCAGCCCCGTCCGCGAGAAGGTCGGTTACCAGATATGGAGGTCAAGCCGAGGCCTCTATCAAACAAGCATGCAGCTGACGGATTGCGGCATACGCTGCAACAGACCTTGAGGCAAGACATCAATCTACGGGGCTATGGCCTGGAGGGAAACGTAATCAATGGAATAGCGCGGGTACAAGGTGTGGTGGACACTCTCGCCGAGAAGCTGTATATCAGGGAACTAGTATCAGCTATTCCTGGTATCTCGGGGTATGAAGATGGTGTAAGCATCAGTACAGATGGAGCCATCACCGATGGCCAGGTCGAGATGGAAATTGGTGAGGAACTCGATAGAGACCCCGTTCTAGGCCCAAATGTAGGAGTACAGGTGCGTGATGGTATAGCCTACCTGTTGGGCCGAGTCACATCTAGGGAAGTTGAATCAGAGGTAATGCGTCTAGCCAGCAGGGCTCGAGGTGTTGTATCAGTAGTCAGCCAGCTTCAAGTTGACCCCCGTTTGGAGAGTCCCTAAAACACACAGGGCACCGGCTGACTTTGTACAGCTTGTGCCCTGTTTCACCCTTTGGGTGTTGAATGTGCTCCGATCCTAAAGGCCTAGCTCCTGACTAATTCCCTGCATGGCTTCTAGACCTAGACTAATGAACTCCTCCAACTCCATACCCAGGTCAATACAACTTAGGATAATATCCCGGTCTGCCCCCCGTGCAAAGTTCTTTTCCCGGAAACGATTCAATACGAACTCCTTGTCAAGAGAACCCAGCTTCTTGTCGGGGTGAACCAAGGCCGCCGCGACCAAAAGGCCGGTCAGCGGGTCTGTGGCATAGAGAGCCTTATCCATCAAGGATAGGCGAGGACCTTTCTCAGCATGGGCCAGTACTGCCTGCACGATAGCAGGATCTACTTGCAGTGATTCCAGGAGTTTGGCCCCAATAACAGCATGCTTTTCGGGAGCATCCATAGTCTGCTCATAGTCTACATCATGCAGCAACCCTGCCAGGCCCCAAATTTCCTCGTCTTCACCTAGATGACGGGCAAGACGACGCATAATCGCCTCAGCTGCCAGCATATGTTTGATCAGGTTCTTTGTCTTCACGTGCTCCTTCACCAGGGCTAAAGCTTCTTCTCGTTCCACAAGCCCCAATCTCCCCTCTAGTTTTACCGCATAACTTTCTCGGTGAAACAGGCTTCTCCTTCTATGTGAATACAAAGGGGCAGCCACTGTACGGCTACCCCTTGCCATTGTCCTATCAGCTAACTGGCGTATTAGCTGGCAGCACCTGCGTGTGGTGTATCTTTCTTCTCATCTGATTGTACCGCTTCACCATATTTTAGCCGAGGTACATACTGAGTATGCAGCAGCTTATGGGATTTCTCACCGAGTGGCTCACCCAAGAACTCATCATACAGCACTTTGACAGCAGGATTCTCATGGGATTTTCTCAGTGGCATGTCCTTATCGGCTGCATAGATACCCGCCATCCGCTTCGCCCGAACCTCGGTATTGGTCGGGATCGGTTGACCTCCACCGCCGATACATCCGCCGGGGGAAGCCATGATCTCGATGAAATGATACTCTGCTTTTCCTCGCTGTAGCAGCTCCATCAACTTACGGGCATTGCCTAGCCCATGTGCAACTGCAACTCTGAGGGTGGTACCATCCAAATCTACTGCAGCTTCTTTGATACCCTCTAGTCCTCGTACCTCTGTGAAATCGAGCTTGTCTAGCGTCCGGCCCGTGACTACTTCGTAAGCAGTGCGTAAGGCTGCTTCCATTACACCACCAGTCGCACCGAAAATCAGTCCCGCACCAGTGCTGATGCCCATGGGTGCATCATATTCCCCATCAGGCAGATCACAGAAGTTAATACCGGCTTCCTTGATCATGCGGGCAAATTCTCGTACAGTCAATACAATATCTACATCCTGATAGCCACTACTGCGCATCTCGGGCCGCCCTGCTTCAAATTTCTTAGCAGTACAAGGCATGATCGATACAGTGACGATCTTGGCCGGATCTAGACCGACTTTTTCCGGATAGTAAGTCTTGGCTAGCGCGCCAAACATCTGCTGAGGTGATTTGCAGCTTGATAAATGAGGTAGGAGTGCAGGGAACTGATGCTCGATGAACTTGATCCAGCCTGGGCTACAAGAAGTGATTAAGGGAAGTTTCCCACCTTGCTCTAGCCGCTGAAGCAACTCATTGGCTTCTTCCATAATCGTCAGATCTGCCGTGAAATCGGTATCGAAAACAGCGTCAAACCCTAGACGCCGCAGAGCAGTTACCATCTTCCCGGTAACAACCGTACCGGGCTCTAGCCCAAACTCCTCACCTAAGGCAACTCGCACGGCTGGAGCTGTTTGTACCACCACATGGGTATCAGGATCAGCTAACGCCTCCCAAACTTTCTCCACATCATCTTTCTCCACCAAAGCCCCCACCGGGCACACCAAAACACATTGGCCGCAATTCGTACAAGCGGTATTGGCCAATTGCTCTTGCCAGGCAGGTGAAACTACAGTCTCAAAGCCCCGCTCCCGAGCAGCCAGCACGTTCACACCCTGGATATCACTGCAGACATTAATGCAGCGACGACACAGAATGCATTTATTGGGATCTCGCACAATCGAAGGGGAAGAGGTATCTATCGGCAAGTGGGAACGAGCCCCTTCAAATCGCACTTCCCGGATATTGAGCTCCTGAGCTAGTTTCTGCAACTCACAGTTCTGGTTGCGTAGGCAAGTCAGACATTCTTGCGGATGGTCTGACAACAGCAATTCCACGGTTGTCCGCCTGGACTCCCTGACCAAAGGGGTGTTGGTTCTAACTTCCAGACCTTCACTCACAGGGAATACACATGATGCCTGCAAGCGACCCCTTATTTCTACGACACAGACGCGGCAAGCGCCGGTCTGGCTAACATCTTTCAAGTAACAAAGAGTTGGGATATGAATGCCAGCAGCTTCAGCCGCCTCTAAGACTGTTGAATTAGCGGGCACTGTCACTTTCTGACCGTCAATTGTGAGAGTAACCATTCTCTTCGCCCCTTTCTGTTCGTCGACCTAGCGCTTATCAATGGCATCAAACGGGCACTTCTCCTGACAGGCACCACATTTAATACAACGCTCTGTATCAATATGGTGTGGTTCCCGTCTCTTGCCACTAATAGCATCCACCGGGCAAACCTTCGCGCAGAGGCCACAACCCCGGCACAACTCTGGGTCGATGACGAACTTCAATAAAGCTGCGCAATGACCGGCCGGACAGCGTTTTTCCCTAATATGGGCTTCATATTCATCACGGAAGTAATGGAGGGTGCTGAGAACCGGGTTGGGAGCCGATTGGCCCAGCCCACATAAGGAGCCAGCCTTGATGGTATTGGCCAGGGCTTCTAGTTTCTCAATATCCCCCTCTTCACCTTTCCCCTCGGTGATTCTAGTCAAAATCTCCAGCATCCTGGTAGTACCGATTCGACAAGGTGTACATTTGCCACATGACTCATCACGCGTGAAATCGAGGAAGAAACGGGCGATGTCCACCATACAGGTATCCTCGTCCATCACGATTAATCCACCAGAACCCATCATAGAGCCGACCTGTTTGAGGGACTCATAATCCATGGGTATATCCAAATGCTCTGCAGTCAAACACCCACCGGAAGGGCCACCGGTTTGAGCCGCCTTAAACTGCTTACCATGAGGGATACCGCCACCAATCTTAAATACGATCTCCCGCAAGGTAGTACCCATAGGCACTTCTACAAGACCGGTATTATTGATATCACCGGCGACAGCGAATACTTTCGTCCCCTTGCTCTTTTCGGTGCCTATCTGGGAGAACCACTCGGCTCCATGGAGAATAATCGGACAGATATTGGCATAGGTCTCCACATTGCTCAGCAATGTGGGCTTGCCGAAAACACCCTTAACAGCTGGGAATGGCGGTCGTGGACGGGGTTCTCCTCGTTTGCCCTCGATAGAGGTCAATAAAGCCGTTTCCTCTCCACAGACAAAGGCTCCCGCGCCTACCCGGATATCAATATCAAAACTAAAATCCGTACCAAAAATATTCCGGCCCAAAAGACCATATCCCCGGGCCTGCTCTAGAGCCATGGACAGCCGTTCAACTGCCAACGGATACTCTGCCCTAACATAGACAAAACCCTGCTGGGCACCGACGGCATAACCAGCTATAGCCATGGCTTCAATGACTGTATGAGGATCGCCCTCGAGAATACTGCGGTCCATAAAAGCACCAGGGTCACCTTCGTCGGCATTGCAGACCACGTATTTCTCATTCCCCGGAGCCTTGAACGTGAACTCCCACTTTAGACCGGTCGGAAAACCTGCTCCGCCACGGCCCCTCAAGCCGGCTTTCTTGATCTCCTCAATCACCTGCTCCTGGGACATCTCACTCAATACTCTACCCAGAGCCGTATATCCATCACGAGCAATATATTCTTCAATGACTTCTGGATTGATCACACCGGTGTTTCTCAAGGCAATTCGATGCTGCCGGCGGAAGAAATCCATTTCCTCGGCTCGTTCGATCAGTTCTTCACTCTGAGCCGCTTTATACAAGAGCCTGCGAACAACACGACCTTTAAGGAAGTGCTCATTGACTATCTCTCTGGCATCATCCGGACTCAGCTTTTGGTAGAATACACCTTCTGGGTAAACAATCATCACTGGACCCAGATCACAAGTGCCGATACAGCCTGTCTCCACTACCTTGACTTCCTCTGTAAGGCCTACCTTCTCCAGTTCATCCTGGAGGGCAGCTTCAACTTCCAAACAGTTGGAAGAAACACAGCCGGCGCCGGCGCATACTAGAACATGTGTGCGATATACTGCCATTGCTCATTACTCCCCCTTCACTTCAGCCCAATCCTTCTCCACCCCTGCCGGTAGCTCTGCAGGGAGGACCCCTGTTTCCATCAGGCCTTGCCGTTCTTCTCAGCCTGAATATACTTGTCCAGTATTCCAGGTATATCTTCTGGTGTTAACCGTCCGTAGACATCGTCACCAATGGTCATGACTGGTGCCAATCCACATGCACCGACACAGCGAGTCACTTCTAGTGTAAAAAGACCATCGGGGCTGGTCTGGTTAATATCGATGCCCAACTGTTTCTTCAGCTCTTCCAAGACTAAAGCTGAACCTTTGACATAACAGGCTGTTCCCAGACAAACCCCAACCTTGTACTTCCCCTGAGGTTGTGATGTGAATAAGGAATAGAACGTGATTACTCCATCAATCTCGCTTAAGGGAACATCTAGACCTTCGGCGACTAGCACCTGTACATCATGGGGTAGATAGCCAAAGACTTCTTGGGCTTGGTGCAAGACGGGGATCAAAGCCCCCGGCTGTCCAGCATATTGGGCAATAATGTCGGCCAGCTTCTGGTAGCGATCATCCTGAGCCCTTAACGACTGGCACTGGCATCCTTTGATTGCGGCTTCCAACTTAACTCTCTCCTTCCCCTCATCGCCATACAACATGCACCAGTTGGCAATTTTGTAGGCATTTAGCACAATAAACTGCAATACACCCCATCCGGTTTGGGGTGTATTATTAGTGAAAGTGATAGTAATCACTTTCTTTTCAGTAAAAAGGGGCATCGCCCCCGAAACCCGGTAAGCAGTATTGACGCAACCTTACTGTGAATTATATCACAAGTCGCTCCTGCCACAATATACACTATCATATAACACTAATCAGTGTCAACGCCTTCCAGCCCCATCCCCAAAGGCTCAAATATCGGTCTAGCTTTGCTTTTCTCCCGTTTTCGCCACTCTCGATCCAGTAGTGTCACCGATACTGCGGGTATGTTGTTCGATCAAGTAGATCGCCAATCCTGCTCCGATAATCACTAGGAAACTGAAGGCCTGAGCCACCTTGATGGGCCCAAATAGCAGCTGACTTTCACGGAAAATCTCCACGAAACTGCGCAACAGGGAGTAAAGTATGAGGTAAACGAATCCCAAATAGCCATCAAAACGTCCGTGATTACGCCTCCGATATAAGTATATAAATAGAACCAAGTTCAATACTGAAGCATATATCTGAGTGGGATGTCGGTAACTTGGATCACCCAGGGCTGCAGGCAGTCCAATCGGTAGGTCGGTTACATAGCCATAACAGCAACCATTGAGTAAGCAGCCGATCCGGGCTATGGCTGTTCCCAAAGCTATGGCCGGTGCCACGAGATCTGCCATCTTCCAGGGACTAATCCGCCTATGACGGCAAAACCAGATACCCGCGGCCACACCAACTATGAGGCCACCATGGAAGGATAATCCCCCCTCCGACAGACGAATAATCTCTGCAGGATGCAGACGGTAGTAGGGAAACTCCAGCAAGACAAATCCTAACCGGGCTCCCACCAATGATGATATGCAAGCTAGTAATGACAAGTCCACCACATGATCTGGGTCTATGCCATGCTGCGCGGCAGTCCTAGCTGTGAAATACGTAGCTACCAGAAATGCCAGGGCCAAGAAAAAGCCATAAGCATGGATATTCAGAGGGCCCATCTGCCATAGTATCGGTCTCATATTCATCCCCATCCACAGGTTTTTCTAAGTAATTATAACACACCTGTATCCAACGCAAATAGCGGTTAAGCGATACTTGTCAACCTAAGCACCCGAAACTTCTTCTGCATCTTCCCATCGAATTCTGTAGTAACTACCTATGTGGGCAGCAATCTCCTGCCAATTCTCCACACGATAGATGCCTTTCTTCATTTGGTACCGAAGATTATGAGGAGCCGTCATGAGCAGAGCCCTGGTCCCATGATTGTGAACATCCAGACAGTTTTCCCAATAATCATCAACGAACAGCTCCACTCCCAGGTGCTGGCAAAGCTTCCCCTTATCATCTGCGAACCACAAGTCTTTGTATCCAAAATCGTGCTTGGCCAACCATTGCCGCGTAATTTCCTCATAGCAGGTCTGTCGGGCGGTGATCAAATGGATGACAAACCCCATTTTGTGCAATTGGCCAAGCAGCTCCCGGCAGCCGGCCTGTGGTTTTACCTGTCGGAATATGCTAGGTGCTCTCTCCTGCATAAATTCATCTACTCTATCTAGCGATAGCCCATAGGCTGTAGTAAAAGAGAAACTAGGTTCCAGCAATCGCAGTTCGGGGAAATATGCTTCAATCTCCCGCTGCCAAATGTTTTCACCCTCCACTATTTCATCGGTGAGGACACCATCGATGTCAAAACCGATGATGCCACTGTGAGGCCTTTCCGTATTCATGGTTTGATGTATCTTGATCCTCTGCACGCTTTCACCTCTGTCAGCTGATTTCGCTTATATCCTTTCGCAGCTATCACTCCAGGTTGGCTTTCATAAAGCCATGCTAACCCCTTGATAAACTTCCTTAGAAGGAGTAATATAAAATTTGGTTATCATCACAGAAGGGAGAGTGCTAATCATGCCCACTTACGAGTATTCATGCGAAAAGTGTGGACACTTCGAGACCTTCCAGAAAATCACCGCAGAACCTCTTGAGGAATGCCCGGCCTGTGGTGGTCCAGTCCACCGCCTAATTAGCAAAAACGGCAATATCATCTTTAAAGGATCCGGGTTCTATGTCACAGATAACCGACCTTCTTCTCCCGGTGGTTCTAAGGAAACCTCGGCTGATGATAGAGCATCTTGATGTTGACGTACTGCAACCGCTGTAGGCCTTGGTTGCGTCCCAACAGTTAAAGGCGAGAGATAAGGCTTCCCCCTTACAGCATTATGACTTGGTTTCTTCTGCGTGGAGAGGGGATTCTCCTCCCGCCTTCCCCATACTATATGATCGCGTTTTCTACCTGCACGATGCCGTTAGAGCACCAGCGGAAAGGAGGTATAAGGTGTGCTTGTCCTTTTAGTAGCAGCTGGTTTGGGCGCGCTTGTGGGCTGGAATGGGCTGGTGCCTGACTATTGGCAAAGTTATATACCTAGATGGAGCCGAGGGTTCTTGCTTCTCATGCTATTTGCCCTGGGTGCCAAACTAGGTGCCAGTACAGAAGTACATTCCCATCTACCAGCTCTTGGGCTAAAAGCTTTAGTGATTAGCCTGGCTACCATGCTGGGCAGCATATTGGCTGCAGTCATCATCGCTCCCATTCTCGGTGATCACGCTTCAGAGCCGGATACTGCTCTGCCCATGGACTCAACATCTGGCTAGAGACCAACCCGGCTGCAATGGTGCTTTGCCTCAAAGAAGGAGAAAACTATGCTGACTGTTCAGATACTGATTACTCTTGCTCTCGGCATTTTCTGTGGAAAGCTGTATCCAGCAGCACGACTTTGGCAAGCTGCCGATTCGATTACTGCTCTTGCTTTGTATGCCCTGCTTTTTCTCATCGGTATAGAATTGGGCCAGAACCGTCAAATCTGGCATCAGATTAGTACCCAGGGTTGGAGGATACTACTTCTACCTTGTGCCATCGCCACAGGTACCCTGGCAGGAGGCGGCCTGGCTGGCTGGCTGCTGGCGATACCTGTACGTAAATCTCTGGCGGTATCCTCTGGTTTTGGCTGGTATAGCCTGGCTAGTGTGATGATCAGCCAGATGGGATATGTCGAGCTAGGCGCACTGGCATTTTTGGTCAATATCCTACGTGAGCTGTTAGCTATGCTCTGTATACCTTTGGTAGCTCGTTATCTGGGCAGTATACCAGCTATTGCCCCCGGAGGAGCTACTGCCATGGACACCACTTTGCCCCTGATCGCCGAGGCCACTAATAATGAGGGAACGGTAGCAGCCTTTCTTAGTGGTGCTATCCTGTCTGCCTTGGTCCCAGTGCTCATTCCCTTTCTAATCGCCGGTTGACCGGTGAATGCAAAACCTCTCCCTGTTCACTTTGACTACTCATGCATAAATCAATCAGCTGGCATTCCCGGCAGCGGGGGCGTCTTGCTTTACAGATTTGGCGACCATGGTGAATCAGAAGATGGTGGGCATCACTCCAATTTTCCCGGGGAATCACATTTTTCAGTCCTTCCTCTACTTCTCTAGGGGTTTTGCCCTGTGCCAAACCTATCCGATTGCTCACCCTAAATACATGAGTATCTACCGGCATGGCGGGTTGGCCGAAAGCATTGCTGAGAATGACATTGGCGGTCTTACGGCCCACTCCGGGCAAACGCACCAGGCTCTCGAAGTCTGCAGGTACATCGCCACCATAGTCAGCCAACAGTACCCGACACGTTCCGATGATATGCTGACTCTTGTTACGAAACAATCCACACTCACGAATCTCAGCCTGTAATTGCTCCTCACCCAAAGAGAGAATAGTCTCCGGTGTATTGGCCCGGCCAAATAAGCGCTCTGTCACAGCGTTTACCCGTAGGTCTGAACATTGGGCTGATAAGATAGTGGCAACCAGGAGCTCAAAAGGTGTGGTAAAGTTGAGACCACACCTGGCTTCGGGATATGAGTGCTTTAGCCGAGTAAGAATTTCTGATACGACAGTTTCGGGCAAATTTCCCTGGGCTGCATGCATGGAAGCATCCTTCCTTTGACCATATCGACTGACTCAGCAACTGATCACCACATAGCCAAAATGACACACTCTTGCCCCCTCAAGCGTAGCATGAGAAGGTGGGAGGGGGCTTACCATGCCTTGGCGACTGTGGCGAAATCCATCTCTTTCCACCATTCGCAAACAGATAATCGGCATCAATCAAAAAGTCTCTATTTCTGACGGTAGACGCGTCCGGTACATTAATCTGGACAATGCAGCGACCACCCCGGTCCTAAAACCCGTTCTAGATCAGGTACTCGACTTCCTCCCTTGGTATTCGGGCGTCCACCGGGGCAGTGGCCACAAATCCCTAGTATCGACAGCCGCCTATGATGCCGCCCGGGTCAGGATAGCCGAGTTCTTTGGAGCTGATCCCGATTATCATGTCGTGATCTTCAGCAAGAATACGACAGAGGCCATCAACTTACTGGCTAGTAGACTGCAATTCAGACCCGACGACATGGTGCTCACGACTCTCATGGAGCATCACTCCAATGATCTGCCTTGGCGCAGGGTAGCTGCAGTGATCCGGGCAAATGTGCATGACGAAGGATCCCTAGATGAGCAGGACCTGGAGAGAAAGCTCTCCCTATACCATCATCGCATCAAGTTACTGGCTATCACGGGTGCCTCCAATGTCACGGGCTGGCTCAATGACATTCATCGTCTGGCTGCTCTCGCGCACAGCTATGGTATACCCGTTATGGTCGATGGCGCTCAACTAGCTCCCCATCGGCCTATCAAACTACTACCACCAGATGACCCGCGTCATATCGATTTTCTGGCCATCTCTGGCCATAAGCTTTACGCCCCATTTGGCATCGGTGTATTAATTGGGCCCCGGCGGGTATTCGAGCAAGGCAGTCCTGCATTTACGGGAGGAGGAACAGTCAACCTGGTCACCCCTCAAGCCGTACAATGGGCTGCACCACCCGCCAAAGATGAAGCCGGGTCACCTAATGTAATCGGCGCAATCGCCTTAGCCACGGCGTTGGGGATTCTCGACGACCTGGGCTTGGATCAGATTGCTCTCCATGAACAATCCTTGACCGATTATGCCCTGACACAGCTCCAGAGGATACCCAGGCTGAAGCTATATGGTTCTACCCAAACCCAGGATGAGCGACGTCTTGGAGTCATGTCATTTGAACTGGAGGGATACCATCATGCTCTAGTAGCAGCAGTATTGGCTTTTTATGGAGGTATAGGGGTTCGCAGTGGATGCTTCTGTGCACAGCCTTACATCCAGCGGCTCCTCGGCCTTGATGCAACGGCCATGGCCCGGCTCACACGTGAGCACTTGTCGGGCAAGGCTAAGCATCTGCCGGGGCTTGTGCGAATTAGTTTTGGTATATACAATACCGTTCGAGAACTCGACTACTTAGTGAAGACTCTCCAGGATATCCCATCTCGGGCACCGGAGTACTGGTTACAGCAATTGAGCTGGGATGATAACCTAGAATGCTATGTTCCCAGGAAGCCTGGGTTCAATCTACGAGAGGAATTCTCCTTCTAGCTGGGGGATATACGTGGCCTGACTCCCCGATGGTGCTATTTGAGATTTTGCCCCGTAGAGGTCAGCGTCAACTTACCATGAATTACCCCTTTAATAGAAATCAGCTGATCGGCTAGCTGCTTGGCCACCCGGGGCGCCCCTTTGACAATCAGAGTCTCCAGACAGTTGCGGTGATCTAGGTGTACATGCAAGGTAGAGATAATCAGGTCATGGTATTCATGCTGGACCTCTGTTAGAGTGTCTGTCAGACCTACCGTATGATGGTCATAGATCAGAGTAATAGTCCCGGCGACTTCGCCATCTCCCTCTTCCCACTCCCTGGTCACCAGCGCATCTCGCACCAAATCTCTAATGGCTTCCGAACGGTTGGCATAACCCCGTTCTTGAATGAGCCGATCGAACTGAGCCAAAAGTATTTCACTCATACTTACCCCAAATCGCACAACCTGAGACACTGATTGACTCACCTCATTCCTCTGGATCAACTCCACTTCTTAAATTCTGGAGAGACAGCCTTTTCCCTCCCCCTCAATTTGGCGACAACTACCTATCCTTCCATAGGTGTACTCCACCAACTTGCTAGCTATCGTCCCCGGTTGATAATTGCGTTTTACCCACTGAGCCGGCAGGTATTTCTTGAAAGTTGCCGAATTCTCACATGATTACGGAATTGCGCTTTCGGCGTAGAGCTGTGCAATTTCATGGGAGTAAACATAAACCGCTAGTGACCAACAGCCCCACCGGCAGCGAATTCCGCCGATTCGAAACCATACTTACGGACGATTCCTATTCCGGTTGCTAAGGAGGGATCTTGATGTCTATTACCGGAAGAACACTTAGTGAAACGGCTGCAGAAGTAGGAGTAGAACCCTCAACCATCAAATACTGGTGCGAGGAATTCAGCAACTTCATTCGCCCGGCTCGTACACCCGGCGGTCACCGACGTTTTAGTGAGGAGGATATTCGGGACCTCCGCTACTTACGGCAGCTACTGCATTTTCAAAACCTTTCGATCAAGCAGGCCCGAGACTACCTCAATCAGGCAGGCAACCGCCCTCCTGAAAGCGAGATGCCAACGGCCCAGATAGTTGCTCTGCCATCTGCCACACCACCAGTGGCGTCTTTGGCCCAAGAGATCTGTCGTTACCTCGAAAATCAGATGGAGTCGGTCGCCACTAGTCAGATTCAAGCCATGCAAGCTGCCCTAGAGCAAACTGCTGCTGCTGTGCTTGATGGAGTACGTGAACTGGAAACCGAACGTTTCACTCAATGGGCTGATCTGGTGGAGGGCACTGCGAGCAAGACTAATGAGAATGTGCTAGCAGCAGTACATGACCTAAGCCGCACACCTCAAGAAATTGAAGAGATCAAACGGATGTATGCTGAAGCCAAAGACCGCTGGCTAGTTGAAGAAGCCAAGGTAAGGATGGAGATTCAGCGCCTGCGGCACGAACTGAGTGAAGTCCAGAACCAGAGTCTGTGGCAGCGGTTAGTTTGGGCCCTATTTGGTCGCAGTAGGCACTTTAGTGAAACGGACAACCAGCACAAGACTGATGATCAAACCGAATAGAGCTGGGGTCAAGTCGGCCCACAACCGTATATTCACTCTGCAACTGGTTGCCCCGCTTCAGACCAGCAATCATAGATCCAGTCGCTGCTGCCAACGCAAATATAGTTGGATAAGGCACCAGCAACCTCTCTACTAAAAGGTAAGCACCTATGCCTACCAAGATCGGCACAATATAGACTAGGAAAGCGGACCATAATGCGGCTCGCGTTTCGAAGCTGATCTCCACAAATTCACCCTCTAGAGCGCCAACAGCATTCACCGCCTCCACACGCAACTCCATGCCTGCATCCGGAAGTAAACGGTGGCTGCAGCTGCCGTGGGAACACATGCTTCCTCTCTTGATCTCCACGGTAACAGTGTGGCCACCGGTTCCTATTGCCATGACTTGTCCTATCTTTTTCCTGGCCACATGACCCCTTCTTTCCCTACACAGATGCTGCTCCAACAACTTCCCAATCACGCCTGCGGGTAGGGCAAGACATAATCAAGCTCCACTTTTCCTACACCCACAGATATGGTTATGTCATAGGCAGAAGATGCTGCCTCGTAGTCTTCACTAATCCAGAAATCCCCTGTTTTCGCTAAGCCTGCTTCCCGCAGATTGTTGGTTCCGACCGGGTTAGTGACTTGTATCCGCACTCCAACACCCTTCGGCACGTGTAGCCTAACTGAAGAAACGCCGCCTTCAACAAGGATTTCCCCGCGGAGGCCCTTGTCTGATAAGGTTAAATCAATACTGCCGACTCCTACTTTTAGATCGAGCCTCTGTAAACGAATATTGCGAAAATCTCCCTGTAGGTTGCCAGCACCAACTTCTAATCGAATATCCCATGGAACCATTGAGCCCAAGGCAATGCTGCCCCGGTATCCACCACCGCCTGCGAACCGTCCTCGGCTCCTGGGAGATGAGAGTCCGACTATTGCCTTATGACCTCGCTGCTGATAAGCCCAAACGGGCATACCTCTGTGATAGGACATGTTCCCAGAGATCAGTTGTTCTCCAGGCCCGGTTATGTCTATGGTACCTGCTCCTAGCTCCACTTGGAGCTCACCTGCACCGATTGAGGCATCCCAAGGTCTTACAAAAGTCGTAGATCTTTGCCAATGATATCCTCTCATCTGTGGATAAGGGAACAGGGGCAGCCTTGTTGGAGTCAGGGCGACAAACAGGATTGCGGCTATAAGTACCAAGGGCCCCAAGAAAGCCCAACGGCTTCGCGAAAGGAGCATAGTCAAACCTAAAGAGATGAGCAATACAGGCCACATCTGCCAGAGAGCCCCCCAAAACTCCCATGTCAGATGCCCTAAGTTGCTCATCAGCATCAGAACACCGACCAGTATCAATACAACTCCCAACCAAAGCTGTCGAGCTCTCATGGATTACTTCCACCCTCTCACCAACACGACGAAGCCTGCAGCGATCAGAGCAACTGGCAGCAGCCAGGCTAGATCTATCCAGGCAGACATCTTTTCAACCAGTAACAGCAACCCTGTCAAAAGCAGCAATCCACCGAGCAATCGCCGACGACGTTCTCGTTCGTCAACGAATGAGTCTTCCCTCGGGCCCGCCCAGTCATTAGCTCCATCACCACCACCGGCTTGGGTAGTTGATGACATGTCTGACTCTTCTCTTACAAAAATCGGTTCCTCGGGTATGAGAATCCAGGCAATGAGGTAAAGGAGGATACCACTGCCTCCGGCAAACCCCAATAATACCCACAGGAGCCTGATGATCACCGGATCCACGTGAAAGTACTCACCCAGACCACCGGCTATGCCGGCAATCACCCGATTAGTACGAGATCGGTAAAGTCTATTCATTTCCTTACCCTCCGTAAATCCAACAATAGCAATACCCACTCCCACCTGAACTCCTAGACAGCACCAAACATGAATATAGCTGTTTGTAGAATCACGACGAGCGTTGGGTAACCGATGTTGGACATAATCACAAGAACAATGATAGTATATCATTATGGAATAACATCGGCAATTAACACTTGACCCCGAAAAAAGATGTAGGAACCAGTCGGTCTGGCACATGGATGGGAGGGTCTATCTTGTTTCCTGATTCCTTCCTCATGCTATCGTCTATAGCCTTCTTGCTAGGGCTGTTTAACTCAAGTGCACTCGGTCAAAAAATCTACCGACCGGAATCTACCGTGGAACCCCGGGTTCTAGATGTCTCCCTAGTCCTCCTGCCCATCATGGCGGCTAGACTCGGTGTCGGCAGCGGCATGAGTGTAGTGCTCACCGGTTTGGCTAGCCTGATGAGTTTTCATTTGGCCCATTGGGCTGCACCCAAATACAGCCTACAGCGCTATATCCCTGCCTTAGTCACTCTAGCTTTCCTTTCCCCCCTTGCACTATTGTCAATAGCTGTTCTCTGGTCGCTTCTTCGTAGGTTAGGGGTACCATATTCCATCAATGTGCTCATAGTAGGGCTCAGTTCACTGCCCATCCTCTGGCTTCTTCACTACCGAGACCTATATATGCTGTTCGCTTTGGCTTGGGTGATACTGATTCTATATAATGAAATTCCCCATTTGAGATGGAAAAGGGTATCCCCCACTTCCGCTGAACACCTAGCTACGGAAATGGAAGCACTGCCCAGAAAAGCAATCATCATGCGCCAGGCCATGAGTATCAGCCTGCTGCTGTTCCTGGCAGGGTTTGTGTTATTCAATCGCTATGTGTATCACGGGTTTGGGCTGCAGCAGGAGTTATTCCGAGTAGGAAACCGAGAATTGCCCTTTATAGCACTCACCTTTGACGACGGCCCTGACCCTTTGTATACTCCTAAGATTTTGGATATTCTAGAGGAGAAAGATGTGCCGGCTACATTTTTCCTCATTGGCAAGCATGCCCAGCAAAACCACAACATCGTCCGCAGGATCGCTGAAGCAGGCCACGACATCGGCAACCATACCTATAGTCATCGCAACCTCTATGGCCTAGATGAGCAGAATACCTGGGATGAGATAGCCCGAGCAGACCAGATCATTTCCGGCATTGTTGATAGAAAGATCCACCTTTTCCGGCCGCCCCGAGGCATGTATTCAAAGACTACAGTCAAATTCGCCCATGAATTGCAGTATACAACTGTCCTTTGGTCAATCAGTTCACGAGACTGGGCCGAAATCAGTACCGGCAATGTGGAGAGGAATATCCTCCGCAATACTAGGGGGGGAGACATACTTCTTTTCCATGATAGTGGAAGCATCATCGGCACTTCGGGCGGCTATCGATATAACACAGTCAAGGCCTTGCCCACAATTATTGACGGTTTGCGAGCCAAAGGCTTTCACTTTGTTACAGTGAGTCAGTTGATCATGATCGCCGGATTAACGGAGGGTGACGATGAACTGTTACCAGACATCTTGGATAATCCGCCCTTCACGAGAGACTGAGCTGAGTTCGGTATCCCAGATCTTCCTTCAAGGGTTTGCTGATAGCGTAAATCACTATGTGGGAGGGAGCTCGGCCGGAATCGAACAGGCTCTAGAAGACGTTTTTGCTGCCATCCTTGAGTGCCAACCCCAGAGCTTCTTAGTAGCCAATGCAAAAGGAAAAATCGGTGGCTATATTATTGCTATTCCTGATATGCAGGAACTCTGGCGGTATGTAGTTCTGCAGGGACACTTGGGGAAATGGGCAAAGCGCTGGCTGCAGGGCGAATACGGGATCGGTTTGCTCCAAGTCTTAGCTCTGGCCCTGAATAAGCTGGGTTTTGCCCTTTCCCAAATCCGGTTGAACGCGAAAACACCAAAGCTTAGGGGGCATACTGCTCAAATCCTTTCCATTGCAGTACACCCCTCCTATCGTGGACAAGGTATCGGCCACGCTCTTTTGCAGAAGGCTATTGCGTACCTAGCTACTACACCAGCCACTCTAGTCAAGCTAGAGGTGAGGCCTGACAATGTCCCTGCCCGCCGGCTTTACGAAAGTATGGGTTTTCAAGCCATTTCCACAAGCGAAGACTCCCAAGGCCAATGGATTGTCATGCTCAGATCTCTGCGCTAGGGGCCTAGGCCATCCCTCCACCTTCCATAGCAGATCTAGCGGTCGCCGTGTATCTAGCCAATACTCCAGAGAATTTGCGCTCTGGCGGACCAGCCCAAACAGAGCGACGTCTATCCAATGCAGCTGCTATTGCTGCATCGTCCAGCTCCCTACCCGCCATACCTGCTATTTTGAGCTTGCAGGCCGGAATATCTATCTCTATTAAGTCTCCATCCTGTAGAAGGGCAATAGGTCCTCCTACCACAGCTTCTGGTGAAACGTGACCTATACAAGGTCCCCGGGTTGCGCCTGAGAAGCGGCCATCAGTTACAATCGCTACACTATCCCCCAAATTTGCGTTGACCAGTGCTTCCGTTGTCATCAACAGCTCCGGCATACCAGATCCTCGAGGTCCCTCATAGCGAATCACAATCACACTGCCAGGCTGGACTAGACCTTCCACGATAGCGGCATGAGCCTGTTCTTCGGAATCAAATACTTGAGCCGGCCCACGATGTCGCATCATCTTTTCACAGATGGCAGCATATTTGACCACCGCTCCTTGGGGAGCCAGGTTGCCTTTGAGGACAGCTGTAGAGCCTCTACCAGGTGAGTTAGCTGCTTGCCTGATTACATCTTCACGCTGCAAACCATAGTTAGAGAGAAAACCTTCGCCTCTCTGGAAGAAGTCGCTCTGATAGATTGCTTCCAGATTCTCACCTAATGTCTTGCCAGTGACTGTCAGTGCGTCTAGATGCAGAAAATCTCTGATCTCCCACTGCACTCTGGGTATGCCGCCTGCATACCAGAATAGCTCAGTCACGAATTGACCGGAGGGCTGCACATTGGTCAGATATGGAATTGATCTACTAGCCTCATTGAAGGCCTCCATGTCCAACTGAAGCCCTCTTTCCAGAGCAATGGCCGGGAGGTGTAACAGGGCATTGGTCGAGCCGCTGATGGCGGCATGTACCATGATGGCATTATGGAAAGCCTTGTCTGTCAGAATGTCTCTAGTAGTAATGCCTCGCTTTGCGAGTTCCATCACCACATATCCAGATTGGCGTGCCATACGGTTCAAGTGCTGCATCCCTGTAGGAATAAGTGCGGTCCCTGGCAAAGCCATACCAAGTGCTTCCGACATACACTGCATAGTGCTAGCCGTTCCCATAAACTGGCAGGCACCATAGCCGGGGCACCCAGTCTCTTGAAAGCTCTGAATATCTTCAGACGAGATCTCTCCCCTCTTGGCCAAGAACGAAGTTTCTCCGGTCTTGCCAGAGGTTGTCAGCTCAGGTCCTATGGGCATGCTTCCCCCCGGAACATGAACAGTAGGAAGTCCCAGGCGCGCTGCCGCCATTAGATGGGCTGGGATCGATTTGTCACAGCTAGATGTCAAGACTAGTCCATCCCATGGCACAAAACGAGCATGGAGCTCTACCATGTCGGTGATCAGATCGCGAGATGGTAATATATAATTCATGCCCATATGACCCATAGCACACCCATCACAGATATCAGTAACGTGAAAGTGTGCTGGCTTGCCTCCCTGAATATAAACCCCTAAGGCTATCTCCTGGCTTAAGGTCCCCAGGTGTATACTCCCCGGATGGCTATCCCCCGCAACATCCTCCACCAGTATATGAGGCTTATCCACATCATCGATATCCCAGCCACTACCTAACCGCAAAGCATCTACCTGATGCCAGTTATCCCGAGCCTGCTTAGCTGCCTGTTTCCAGCTGCCTGCCAGAGACGATACAGTATAACCGCAACCACTATTTCCTTCATTATGACGTGTTTTCACCATCGCCTCCCCTTTCCCTAAGCCAGACGCGCTGCCAACTTGATCGCTTCCATCATACTTCTGTGGTCTGCTATTCCACGACCGACAATATCAAAAGCTGTCCCATGATCTACTGACGTACGCACGATCGGCAGACCGAGCGTGACATTTACACCTGTCTCGAAACCGAGAAGCTTGGCGGGAATATGTCCCTGATCATGATACATAGCAATCACAAAATCATATGCACCTCTATGGGCCTTAAGGAACACTGTATCTGGGGGCAAGGGCCCCACCACATTAAGCCCCTCAGCCCGGGCCTGTTGAACAGCTGGGGAGATAGCCTCTAGCTCCTCGTTTCCAAAAAGGCCTCCCTCCCCACTGTGAGGGTTAAGCCCGGCCACCGCCAAAGGCTTCTCAGCTTGACCTAACTGTACAGCCACAGCATTCGTTAGACGCAAAACCTGCAAGACCCGCTCTTTGGTCACCAATTGGCAGGCGTCTTGCAGCGACACATGGGTGGTTACATGGGAAATACCTAGGGAACCTAGATAGAGCAACATGGTTACTTCCGGTGCGTGAGTCAAGGCCTGCAATAGCTCTGTATGCCCGGCATAAGCGAAGCCTGCCTTGTTCATTGCCGCCTTATTGATTGGGGCAGTTACTATCCCCGCCAATAATCCCGACATGGCCAGTCGGGTGGCAGTTTTGATATACTCTACCGCTGCCCTACCAGCTTTAGGGTGAACTTCGCCCATCGGAATCTCCCCAGCCTGAAGGAGATCTAGATCGATTACGGCAATCTCCTGATCACGACCCGCTTGATGATCGCACCATCCTCCGGAGGCAAGCGCAGATGGTTGGATAGATTTCAGCCCTATCTCTATCTGCAGCTCCTGCCGCACTTTTTCCAGCACTTTTATGTCACCAATCACCACGGGACAGCAGGTTTGCCATATCTCCTGTTGATTCAACGCTTTTAGTACTACCTCTGCTCCGATTCCTGCTGCATCGCCCATGGTAATACCCAAGATAGGCATATCCTTCTTGCTGTCGATTCCGGTACTACCGGTTGCTTCCCACACTACATCTGTCACTCCTCACCATGGGGCCTTCTGCTGACGGCTACATTTTGCTGAGGTTTCCTTGGTCATCGAAATCCCATTGAATAGGTTCACCGATCTCCCATCCCAGCTCTCGCACATCCGGGAGGGCAGCCTCTGAAACTAGCATTTCCTCTAGGTAGGCAGTGCTCCTTATTCTAATGAGACGACATGTATCTGCCTTTGTATATGAGGTCCGAACAGCAGCAGCTATAGCTTCTTTGTCGTTCTGGAAGTATACGGGCAGCTTGCCTCTTAATAGGAACGTACTCGTTACAATGTTTGTATGTGTAGAAGGGTAATCGATCTTATCGATGACGCGGCGAGTGGTGATATCTGCTAATCCAATACCGGCAGCGTTTCCTTGAGTCTGCTCCGTTAGGTCCAAAACCGCAATCCGCGTGATCTTAGGCTTTTCGGGCTCTTCCAGACCGAAAAGGTACATGCGGCCGATAATATTGGTATCCAAACCGGCACCACTTACATCTTTACCCAATTCATCTACTACAAGCACATCCATTTCCGGGCAAGGCAAATGGGCCATCAGTTCTCGTGCACGTACCAGAAGAGCAGGTTCCTCAGCCATAATCTCGTTCTTAACAAGCCCCTTGATAATCGCCAGTTCCTTGTATGCATTCTCCACCAAGGCTATGCCCCCGATAATCGGAGCCTTAGCTAGGGTGACTTCAGCAACTTCCGGAATTTTATCTCTTAGACCCAATGTGCCATAGTTATGAATCTCCTTGGCCTGAACTTGCTTGCCCAGACCAATCACGGACATCTTCACCAGGCCACTTTCCCAGCGACCGTGAAAATCCGTATGGGGCTTCACCCGGTTAACCAAAAGCACTCCATCTGCTTCCATGGCCACCTTGGCAACATAGATAGGCACACCACTCTTGGATGTACCCAAGCTGACTGTATCCATTTCGGGACAAATGGGAGCTCCCATGGACTCCTCTGTGATTCCAAACGAAGCTAGGATACCAGCCTGTCCTTCTGCAATAGAATTACCGTGACTGCCCATCGCGGGGAATAAGAAAGGCCTTAAACCCAGGGCTTTCGCCTTGTCCACCAGGGTTTTGGCAACTATGGCAATATCGGTGATGCCCCGACTGCCAATCGCTATACCCAACCGCTGGCCCGAACGCATGGACCGTAATATCCGATCACTTTCCTCAGACACAACCTCACTGATATGCTCAACTTTCGGTCTCGGGAACTTTGCTCTGACTCTGTGCATCACTGGCAACCCCAATGACATGATGCGCACCTCTCTTTCCTTCATAACACCTCGATGATGGCATGTTTCATGACAAGTCTCTGGCCAAAAACAACCATCCCCTCCCACTACCTTAACCTTAGTAATTGGTATGCCTCCGTATGAAACATCACTAGTCGAAAGCGGCTGCATCAACTCGCAGCCGCCGTGATCCACCTTGCGAAGATAATCAACTGAGAAACTATGAGTTGATTACTATGGGAATGCCCCTCGACTCCAATAGCTCTCTCATAGCCTGTTGTAGCTCTCGTTTGGCTCTCTCTACTTGTGGCTGGCTGCATACGGGGAGTGGCTGCCTAGGTGATCCCATCGGGAATCCACGCAACTGTAAAGCTAGCTTGAATCCAGAAGGGAAGGGCAACTGGTTGGCGATCTGAACAAACCGCAACAGTGCAAATTGCAGCTCTCTAGCCTTATCATATTCACCGGCTAAGCATAGCTGATAGATTTGCACCAATATCTCTGGCACTACCCCCGCAGAGACGGCCATACATCCCCGAGCACCTACAGATAAAGCTGGAAGGAATATCTCCTCTCTTCCGCACATGAAGCTGATATCCGCCCCGGCTTGCTTTGCATGATCCATGAATTGGACAAAATCCACCATGCTGCCACTGCTATCTTTCATCCCCACCACGGGCAACTGCTTCGCCACCCGTCCAACCAGCTCATAGGAGATAGGAACAGCAAAAGAAGGTATATTGTAGACAATCAAAGGTATGTCCACTGCTCTAGTGATTGCTGCAAAATGACCTTCTATGACTGCTTGCGAAACTGAGTAGTAATAAGGCGGACAGACCACTACCGCTGGGCAACCCAAGGCTTGGGCGTGTTTAGCTAAATGAATAGAATTGGCCGCGCAGCTAGCACTGACACCAGGGGTGATTGGTACTCTGCCTCCAGCCTGATCCACCACGATCTCCATCAATCGGCAGTTCTCTTCTAGGTTAAGATGCACAAACTCTCCAGAGCTGCTTACAGGAAAAAGGCCGTCTACTCCCGCTTCAATACAAAAGTCAACTATGTCCCTGAGGACCGGTTCATTGATCCGTCCCTTTTCATCAAAGGGAGTAAGCATAGCAAAATATACACCTTTAGGGCGGAAACCCACTTTCGACACCAACAATCCCTTCCCTTCGTCTCAGTTGCCCACTAGGCCCGTATCCATTAGATACTTATTGTTGGAAGACGATAATTCCTTTCGGTTCTCTCCCTAACATACCTAACCACCAATCTCACAGATCATTTTCTTTACGACCTGAATGAAATGGGGAAAAGCTACCTCTGGTTCAGCCAGCTCGGGGTGCCACCTTTTCTCCCACTCTAAGGACAACCATCCCTGGTAATCCTGGCTCCTAAGTAAAGAGAGGCACTGTTTTACTGGCAGATCACCCTCCCCCAACAGACAGTATTGCATCGCTTCATTGTGCATATAGGAATCTTTGATGTGGGTATGATAGATGCGATCCCCCAGGATTTTCAGCGTTTCTTCGGGAGTTTCGCCAAAGAAACGATAGGGGTGATGCATATCCCACAAAGCCCCTATCTCCGGCATTGGGACTTCGTCTAATACCGCTCGAAGATCACTCGAACGAGAGAAATCGCCATGAGTCTCGATCACTATGCGCACACCAGTATCCTTCGCATACTCACCCAAATGCTGTAAGGCAGAGACTATTTGAGATACTACCCGGCCCTTTTCTTTGGGATCAGGAATTCTATCTCCGAAAACTCGTACAAAGGGTGCCTGCAACTCAGCGGCTAGGTCGATGTGCTCTTGCGCCACATCCAATTGCTTCCGCCACTGTGCCTGGTCGTGGAACCATGCCGATGTGCTCAGGCAACTGATTTCCAGCTGCAGGTCCTTCAATTGGGTGATAGCAGCCTGCCTGTTTTCACGCAAGAAGGGTCGAGCCTTCGGTAGATGCATTTCGCCCTCGATGCCCCGTAGTTCGATACCATCATAGCCTAACTGCCCAGCTTCCTGAAGAATCTTGTCCCAGGTCCAATCGGGACAACCCAGTGTAGAAAAACAGATCCTCATAGCAATTTACCTCCTTGGCAATGCTTTTTAGCCTGATCTACTCCTTGTTCAAGCATTTCCTCAGGGCTGATACTACTCGCCCAGCCTGAGGAGGGCAGCCTCTTACATATTCACCATGATGGCGCCAGCGGGCTGTACAGTTCCCGTATAGAATTAATTGTGTATCTGAATCGAATTCCGGCAATTTTTCTACCGGTCCACAGACAAAGGCGATATTACTAATTTCAGCCAACAATCCCTGCTCTTCAGCTTGTTTCAAGCCACACCCCAACGCTTGGCGGCAGCTGTCACAAATGGCTGGAGCCACGATCGGAATTCGCTCAGCATATTCGCTGATGGTTGTGTGAGACTTCTCAAACTGATCACATAGTGGTTTGAGATCGCAACCTTTAAGTTCGATCTCAGCCAAATCAATTGGACCCAATCCCCGTTGATTGGCATCAACCAAATGCTCTACACCGTCAGGTTGATACCCAATGATGTGTGCAGCAACAGCATCAACTGCCACAGGATTATCTCCAGCGATAATCAGATTGAGGGGCAGCGCCTTGGCTTTTCCGGGGAAGTTGCCCTCTGTGGCAATAATTGCATCAGTAATCACCAAATCAGAAGGTCGATACATGTTCAAATCGACAATAGACTCATTCAGCCCACATATATGCACCAGCTGGGTGTAATCCCGGGGCAGCAACCCCATTAGGTTCTTCATAGCATTGGACATGAGCGTAAGGGCATGGGTACGCAGCCCCGGTATGCTGATGAAAACATCACATTCCCCGACAACCTTGGGCATCGGCACATCAAAGTACAACCCGCGGGCTCCATCGATCCTTATATCATGCCGAGGTGCTTCATCGAAGCTGATGATCTCGGCAATATCTGCAAGGTCGGTATCGGCCAGATTATGGTATACATTCTCCGTCCGCTCACCAATCACAATTCGGGCACCGAGCTCCTTCGCCAGCATGGCTGCAGCTTCGATCACACTGGGGCTAGTAATCAAACCCGTTTCCTCAGGCTGGTTCACAAAGAGATTGGGCTTGAGCAATACCAGATCATCCTTCTTAACGAACCTACCCATGCCCCCTAGGAGATCAACTGCTTCACGCACTGCTCCTTTGATGTTGCCATTCTCGACTTTAACTATGCTTACCTGAGCCACTATCTATACCCTCCCTACTGCTTCCTCAAAATACTTTGGGCCAACCACAAGCCCAGGCTCATCACATGTCATTTCCACCCTTAAGTCCAGGCTTCTATCCCTTGAGCCCAGTAGTACTGATGCCTTCGACAATATGGTCCTGGAACATCACAAAGATAATGAACACTGGAACCAAAGACAATACAGACATAGCGAACATACCACCCCAATTGGTAACTGCCGCCGGGTCGGCAAACAGCTTCAAGGCCAGAGATACGGGATAGAGCTTGGTTGACTGTAAATAGATTAGAGGGCCCAGAAAGTCTTCCCATTTCCAGTAAAACGCGAAAATGGACGCGGTTACCAAGGCCGGTTTCAGGTTCGGCAAGATGATCCGGAGAAATATGCCATAACGCCCACAGCCATCGATCTTAGCTGACTCGTCCAGCTCTAAGGGAATACCCCGAATAAACTGCATCAACAGAAAGACAAAAAATGGAGTACCAAAGAACCCAGGTACTATCAGGGGCTTATGCGTATTCACCCATCCCAATTTGTTGAACAATATATATTGGGGGATCATCAGTACTTGACCCGGCAGCAGCATGGTCAGAATCATACACGTGAACCAGAAACTCCTACCGGCAAAGTTGATGCGTGAAAATCCATAAGCCACCAAGGCCGATGTAAGCACCTGGCCCGCTGTAGAAAGGATGGTGATATAAAACGAGTTTCGAAAGAATACCCCGAAAGTATACCGGCCAAATCCTTGCCACCCTATGGCGTAATTCTCAAAATGCAGGCTCTTGGGAATCAGTGAATGGGCTGATTGGAAGATCTCCGCTTGAGTCTTGAAGGAGCTTGCTATCAGCCAAAGCACAGGATAAATCACGATAAATCCCAGAATAATGACAAATGCATGGTAAAGAAAACTATTGATCCACTTCTTGTATCGATACATATTCTTATTCCCCCTTTGCTTCATAGAAGACCCAGTGGGAAGACGACTTGAAAATTAGTGCGGTAATGGCGGCGATAATCACCAATAGTATCCAGGCCAATGCGCTGGCATAGCCCATACTATAGTCCGCAAAACCCTTCCTGAACAAATAGAGTATATAGAGCAAGGTGCGGTTAAAAGGACCACCATCGGTAATAATCAGGGCTTGAGTAAACATCATGAAGCCACTGATGGTTTGCATCACGAAGTTAAAGAAGATGATTGGGCTAAGTAGAGGCAGGGTAACGCGAACCAGCTTCTGCCAGCTGTTGCAGCCATCAATTTCAGCGGCTTCATATAGACTAGCAGGTATCTGTTTTAGCCCAGCTAGAAAGATCAACATCGGTGAACCGAACTGCCAGACAGCCAAGACTATCAATGTCCACAGGGCCGTTCTTGGATCCATCAGCCATCCGACGTTTTTCTCTATGAGTCCTAAAGACATAAGCACTGAGTTAAAAGCCCCATTTACACCAAACAGCTGCCTCCACATCACCGCCACAGCCACACTTCCACCGATAACAGATGGTATATAAAAGACTGTGCGGTACACCCCAACCAGCATTCGATCCTGAACAAATAATAACGCTAGAAAGAGGGCAAAAATCAAGCGGAGCGGCACCGACATTAGCGCGTATGTGAAGGTTACTTTGAGGGCTTGACGGAAAAGCCGATCCTGGAAAAAAATCTCCCGATAGTTGTCCAAACCAATCCATGTTGGTGAAGAAAGCATGTCATATCTCGTAAAGGACAGATACAGTGACATGATCATGGGAATAACTGTAAAAGCAAGGAACCCTATTAACCAAGGTGATATGAAAACATATCCCGCAAGATTGTCAGAATCCCGGAGTCTCTTTGATGCCAAAGCTCATACCCCCAATTACCACATAGATTGGTTTCCCCGCGCTGGACAGCGCGGGGAAACCATGATCATATTCGGATCTTCAGTTACTGCCTTTCTAGTATCCTAGTAGCCTCTTGTCTGAACTCCTTAGCTGCCTCCATGGGAGTCATGACACCAAAGAGTATTTGTTCATGCAGATCATCCAGAAGCCGAATGATCTCGGGGTGCCCTGCTGGCTCTGGCGGCTCAATTGGACTGGCGTGCTCCGCGACAAGTCCCACATAATCAAATGTCTGTTTCTGAATGTCATTCAGATATGGTTGTAGTGCCGCGCGCACCTCCGAGGAGATGGGCACACCTCTCTCAGCCATTAGAATCTTGTTACCTTCGATATCGTTTGTAATGAAATCTAAGAACTTAACAGCCATTTCCTTATGCTCAGATGTCTTGGCTACAGAGAAGAACTGTGAAGGCTTAATGTAATGACCCTCTTTAACCTGGTTCTTATGCTTAGGCATCAATCTCATTGCCAAGGGCCGATCAGCTACGGCAGACATAGCCACAGCCTGGTTACTGTGTGCCCAAGCAGTCGCTGCCCGACTAGTCACTAACAGTTCCTCTTCAGGGCTCAAAACTTCCCTACGTTCTGCCATACCGGGTAGAACGCCTTCTTTGGTAAGCTGTAGATCCATCTCAAAGAACTTAGCAAATAACTCGTCATCATCATAACCTAGTCCACTGCCATCCTTGGCATACACTGCATAACCATACTGGCGGAGGTAGTGCTGCAGCCCATGGAATGCTCCTCCAGGAATGCCTCCATCAGCATAGATTCCCAATGCGCTGTGCAGTTTCCGGGCGACTGCCATATAATCCTCCCAAGTCCACTCAGGATCTGGCTCTGGTACACCAGCCTTCGCGTACATCTCTGGATCATAGATACCCACTAAGGAGTTACTGCCCAGGTTCACAGCATAGAGCTTGCCATCGATTCTTCCACCAACGATAAAGCTCTCATCAACATTGGTAAAGTCTAGTATCCCGTTTTCTACGTATGGATTTAGGTCTAGCATAAGATCTCGCTTAGCGTAGAGGTCTATATACTGCATGTCTTGTTGAAACACGTCAGGCAGGTTCCCACCGGCAGCCTGTGCGGCGATCCTTTCCCAGTATCCACTCCAGCTGGTGAACTCGGCCTCCACTGTGACACCAGGATTCTGCTTCTCAAATAGCTCAATAGCTTCTAGGGTACGATTGTGTCGATCCTGCGAGCCCCACCATGCGATACGCAACTCAATGGTCTCTGCTGAGCAAATCATACTCCAAGAACTTAGCAAAAGAGCAGCAATTAGTGTAACCCATAAAGCTCGTTTCATAAATTGGTCTCCCCCTAGCAAAAAGATAGTAGATAACTTTCCTGAAACCTCTCTAGACCAATCCCTCCCACCACCTCCTCATAGCCATTATCCGCCAATGACTAAGTGTGGACATGAAAGGCTCGTTGCTCCTAGCCCGATTCTCACAAAATCAGCCATCATGCCCAAACCGAATTGACCGCCCTTCATCTGCAGATAAGCGAGCCAGCAAAGCTGCTTTGGTGACATAAAACGAGTCCTCGGCACTGACGAGGCACTCACCTTCCCCTCTCACCTGAGCCATGAAATCACTAAATATCCCACGGCCTGAACGAAGAGATAAACCATGAATTCCGTCATTATCAGCATTTAGCAAATATGCATTGCCGCCTCTAACTTCCATGATCCCTTCGGTTCCAACTACACGCACCCGGTCATCACCATGAGATGGGGCATTTTCCGGCCGTAGGTAGTCAATATTCACGGATGCTATCACCTGATTAGTCAGGTTGAATTGGCAGTTGGCTGTGACCTCTAACTCACCATGGTTCCGATTATGCAAAGATGAATGAGCAGCAAAAACCGATAAGAACTGCTCACCACTGAACCAATGCACCCAATCAATGGCATGAATCCCCACCCATGGTATAGTGCCGCCATATGTCTTGCGATCCTTGAAGAAATCAGGACGCTGACCCAACTTATATGATTTTTGCGCTGTCAGCAACCGCACCTGTCCTATCACACCATTCCGGACTGCATCCCACGCTGTCAGAAAGCATGGCTCATAGCGAATCCCAAACATGGCAGCTAGATGGACACCAGCTTTGCTATAGGCTTTCTGTACATCATCTAAAGCAGATAAGGTTGTCGCAATTGGTTTCTCGCTGAAGACATGGATCTGGCGCTGCAATGCCTCAATGGTGACAGAAGCTAGATCACCAAAGTGGCAGGTCACAACTGCCACATCCGGCTTTAGCTCGTCCAGCATTTGCCGATAGTCTGCAAAGGCCTTGGCTTGTGAATTTAATGCCCTTACTTCTGCGTAAAGCGCGCGCACGTCTTCGCCTTGGGAACCAGGTGCAACCCCCACTATAGAAGCTTCAGTCTTTCCAATATCCTTAAGTACATATCCAACATGTCCCGTCGAGCCAATTACACATACCCTCATTTGTGTATCTCCTTATCCCAACTATGCTAAGGCAACGGGTAGAACGTGACATTGGTGTTAACGTAATGAAACGTTGCGATATATTCTTCCACTACTTCGCTTATGATCCCTTTTTTCCTTTCTCTGTTTTGTGCGCTATTCCTTCCCCCATGAGTTGCATATTTTAATAGCCCAATCTCTTTGATTCCGCACGATGTTTCGCAATACTCTGGCGTTTTTATATTCGTCAGCAGTGAGGTGGTGTTCCAGTTACCCTTGCCTGCTGCCAATGCTCCGTGTTTCATCAGCCTAACCTTTGCGGTTTCTCTGGCAGTCAGAAGGAACGTGGTATATCCTACTCGAATCAATTAAGTAGGAGTAATCGAAACGTTTCTATTGAGTACGTCAGTTTGCAGATCATCTACCATAACATGGGGGGGCGAGCTGTGAATACATACTTTGCAGACGCAGATGGGCTAAAGATTGAGATTCGCAGTTTCAACACGGTGATTGTCGGGTCTGGGGCGGCAGGCCTGAACGCTGCTGATCACCTACATGCGTTTGGCCAAGAAGACATTGCCATAGTCACCGAAGGGTTGCAGATGGGGACTTCGTTAAATACTGGTTCAGATAAACAAACCTACTATAAGCTCACAGTGGCAGGGGCTATGGCCGACTCCCCTTGGGAGATGGCTAAGGATCTCTATTTGGGTGGAAGCATGGATGGTGACATAGCCTTAGTGGAGGCAGCACTATCAACCCGCTGTTTCTACCGACTCGTGGAGATCGGAGTACCATTCCCCCACAACCGCTATGGTGAATACGTTGGGTATAAGACCGATCATGACCCTCGTCAGCGGGCCACTTCGGCAGGGCCCCTTACTTCCAGGTACATGACCGAGAAGTTATTGACCCAGGTTCGCGACAAATCGATTCCCATTTTTGATGGCTATCAAGTTATCGGAATACTGACTGACCAAGAGAGCTCTCAGTCTATTGGGCTTCTAACCCTCAGCCTCAAGGATATAGAAAACCCCGATCGAAGGTATGTAGCTTTCAATTGCACAAACATTGTCTATGCCACTGGTGGTCCTGCTGGCATGTACTCTGCTTCCGTCTATCCTGAGTCCCAGACCGGGGCCACTGGTCTGGCTTTCGAGGCGGGGGTCAAGGGTAAGAATCTCACCGAATGGCAGTATGGCATCGCCTCTCTTAAGTTCAGGTGGAATCTTTCGGGTACATATCAGCAAGTTCTTCCCCGTTATGTCTCTATTGATGCTGAAGGCAATAAAAAGGAGTTTCTCAATGAGCACTTTCAAAGCCCGGGGCACATGCTGGATGCAATCTTTCTAAAAGGATATCAATGGCCCTTTGACCCCAGAAAAACAGTCAACCAAGGTTCCTCTCTGATTGATATCTTGATCTACCAGGAAACCGCGCTCAACGGCAGAAGGGTTTTTCTAGATTTCACTCACAACCCTACATGGGGCAGCAAGAATGGCGAGCTCGACTTCTCTCTACTAGGCCGGGAGAGTTACGGATATCTTGAGCGCTCTGAAGCTCTTTTTGGAACACCTATCCAACGCCTGGCAGCTATGAATCAACCGGCAATTGACCTTTATCGAAACCACGGTATCGATCTGACTAAGGAATACTTGGAGATAGCCGTTTGCGCACAGCATAACAATGGAGGCTTATCTGGGAATATTTGGTGGGAAAGCAACCTCGAGCACTTTTTCCCGGTAGGGGAAGTCAACGGCACCCATGGCATCTACCGCCCTGGTGGCAGTGCTTTGAACTCCGGTCAAGTTGGAAGTCTACGGGCAGCTCAATTTATTGCAGCCCAATATCGGGATCAACCTCTGAGCATCGCCGATTTTCTCAGCCAGGCTCAGACACAGATACAGGAAAAAGTCCGGTTGGGCCATGAATTCATCGCTAACACCACAGGTTCTAGCAGCGTAGAACAAACCCGTCAAGCCCTCGGCAAACGCATGACTAGTACCGGTGCTCACATTCGGTCACTGGAAGAAGTCGAAGAGGCAATCCAAGCGACTCGCAATGAGCTCCTCTCCTTGCCGAAAACAACTCGCCTAAACTCTTTACGGGATCTGCCTACAGCTTTCCAAAATAGAGATCTGCTCATCTGCCAATATGTATATCTCTCCGCTATTGCCGACTATATCAAGACGGGAGGCGGCAGCCGTGGCTCCTACTTAGTACATGATCCTAAGGGTATCATCCCCCAGCCTGACCTACCTGATGTTTTCCGCTTCCGCCCGGACAAAGCGAAGCTGTCTGAATATATTCAAGAAGTTGCATTCGAGCAAGGCCGCTGTCACTTTAGCTGGAGAAAGGTAAAGCCACTGCCACAAGAAGAGCAATGGTTTGAGACCATATGGAAAGCCTATCGGGATGGTGAGATTATCCGGTAAAGCTCAAAGCTGGGATCAGTTTGCCATAACCAAACTATACTCTTCAGTCACGTGCGAGATGTGATGGATACTTCTACCTGGCAATACATGTTTCACGCTCGATTAGCTGCGGCTGGAGGACTACGCGGTTGTCCTCCAGCTTTTCTCCATTCAGGCTTTTGGCCAGCATATTCATAGCCATGCCTCCAATTTCTTTAGTAGGTACTGCCATGGTAGTCAGTGGCGGCTCCACTACAGCGGCTACATTGATATCATCAAACCCGATAATCGAGATATCTCCCGGTACCTTCTTACCGGCTAACCGTACACCATGCATGGCACCAATCGCCATTTGATCATTGGCTATAAACGCGGCTGTCAAGGGTTGATCTATGCCCAAACGTGTCTCCATACGATTTAGCAAAATGGTCATCGCCTGCAAACCGCCTCGGGGCGTAAAATCGCCATGCACTACTAGCTCCTCCCTATATGGTAGACCACTTTCCTGCAGGGCAAAACGGTAACCACGCAGCCGCTCTTGGCTAACAAGAGAGTTCACCGGGCCCCCTATAAATGCTATATCCCTATGGCCTAGCTGAACAAGATATCTGGTTGCCTTTTCCGCCCCCCGTACGTTATCGATGGTGATTGACGGAGATGTGAATGAAAACTCCGGTCGATCGATGACCACGATCTCCAGGTTATCAAGCGTCGAATCCAGCCATCCTCGGGCTCCTACAGTGCTGCCTCCCGCGAACACAAGACCATCCACCCTGCGTTCCAGCAAAACCCGAATTTGCTCCGCCTCCCGTTTAGCGTTCCGCAGAGTGTTAGCCAGGATAACAGTATACCCCAATCGGCTGGCAACCTCATCTACTCCAGCTGCAATGGCGGGGAAATACGGATCGGCCATATCTGGAACAACCAGTCCCACCAAGCGACTTTCATTGGTCACCAGGCTTCTAGCAATGGCATTGGGCCGGTAGTTAAGTTTTGCTGCTGCTTCTCGTACCTTCTGCTTAGTCGAAGTCCTGACAAAGGGCTTATCATTTAGTGCAGCCGAGGCAGTAGAAACCGATACCCCTGCCAGACGTGCCACGTCCTTGATCGTTGCAGCCTTCACTATAGACTCACCGCCTATCTATCCTTGCCAAAAGGAGACTGACAGACCATAATCCTAGGTCTGATACAGAGGACACGCCGATTTCCACCTATGATTTGAGGGCCTTTCCATATACTTCGCGATCAAAGACGGCACACCCCGTCATCTTGCCTTTCCGCATGATTTCCGTACAGCGACTGCAGGTAATGCAAGCCTTGCGTGATTCCATTGCCCCCTTATCCAAGAGATCGGCGGCAAAATCAGGATAAGCAAAAGCACAGCGACCTACACCCACCATTGTGACCCAACCGTTCCGGATATTGGCTGCACCGGCATTGCCAAGAAACTGGCGTAACCAGCTATACCCACTGCCGATCACCACCATCTTCGGTACAGTTTCCTGTACTATACGGGCTGCACGAATCAACCTGGCAACACCGGTCAGGGGATGCTCATCTGGCAGCTCTGTCCCCTTTAAGGGTAGATCATACGGCCTGTTCACATGCGGGTTGTGATACGGATTGCCTGCCGTAATATTGAGCAAGCGCACACCTTTTTCGTATAGTAAGGTGGCAAGCTTCTTCATATCCTCCAAACACATTGCTCGGCTTCCTTCTTCCGAGGCTGCGCCCCATCCATAAGGATATGGCATGGCATCATAAGCATTTATCCGCGTGGTTACGATAATTCCATCACCTAGACGAGCCTTGATCTTATCAACTATGTTGAGTAGAAAACGTGTGCGATTCTCAAAAGACCCACCATAGTCTCCAGGCCTTGTATGAGCAGATAGGAGCTCTGACGGTAGATAGCGGTGACAGTGCTTAATGTCTACACCATCAAATCCAGCTTCCTGAGCTAGCTTAGCTGCTTCTACGAAACGGTCTTCCAGCTTCCTGAGCTCTTCATCCGAAATCGGTAATTGATCAGGTGCCACATGAGTCTCTTCATCTAGATATGGATCATGAAAAGCAATGACTGGGTCTGGCCGAGAATACCTGCCAGAGTGGGTTAGCTGCAAGACTGTGAAAGGCCTGTGCTCCGGCCCGTGAGCTCTACGCGCGGCAGTGAGAGTTTCGGAGATTAGCTTCCGGAAACTTGGCAGTGTATCATTATTCAGCATGAGCTGCTGCGGATTAGCCCTTCCTTCAGGGGTGATCGCGGTTGCTTCAAACCAAATCAACCCAGCCCCGCCCTCAGCAAAACGTCGATAGCGTCGAAAAGTCAGCTCACTGGGTCTGCCCTCAGGGGTACCATCATGTCCCTCCATCGGCTGAATGGCCAAGGAGTTCGGTGCTAGTTTACCATCGATAGCTACCTGGTTCCCTAGAATCGATACATCCTCATCAAATTCCAGGCCAAGATCTAGCTTCCGAACTGCGTCCCGTAATTCGTCCAGATGCCGGTAGCGAAACCGCTCATGTCGTGTTTGCATAGTCCTGCTCCTCTCGTATATTAAGATTGGAGAGATCGTTTTAGGTCTTCATCTCCCTAATCTGGTAGCTCAAATGCTTTCGCCATGGATCGAAACGTTCCATACACACAAACCCCACACCGTTAAAACTAGCTATTTGACAGCATTATGGCTAGACGAAACGTTAATGATGCTCACTGTACCGTTTTTATTCTTTATTAATAAAGGTATTCCTTCCTACTTTTGCCCTTATGGTTAACTTCTCGCCTTTGTTCCCCGCTTTGGCATTTAGTCTGATTACCTGTACGTAAGCCTCGATCAATCAAGGCAGGGAAAGTCATGAGATATCGCGAAATACTAAGTAAGTTCTGGGCTAGTGCCTTTCTCTCAGCATCGACATATCTGGATTCATGCAGTCATCAGGTTCTGATCAGGAGGGTGAAGTAAAATGTTGAAAATGAGTATTATCTATCATTCTGAGACAGGCAATACCGAGAAAATGGCAACTCTAATCAAGGAAGGAGCTTTACAAGTTCCAGGTGTAGAGGTCATCCTCATGGAGGTAGCCAAGTTAGATCGTACGGCCTTAGAGGAATCCAAAGTGATCCTGTTCGGCTCCCCCACCTACTATGGTACGATGAGTTGGCAGATGAAAAAATGTATGGATACGCTGCCGGTAAAAGTCGAGGGCAAGCTGGGGGCTCCCTTTGCCTCGGCTGCATGGCCTGGAGGCGGTGGCTATGAGCTCACTGAAATGGCCCTAATCCAAGGTATGCTCATTAGAGGTATGCTAGTCTACTCCGGCGGTGTGGTCACAGGCCGGCCGCCAACACACTTCGGGGCCGTTTCCCACCGTGCGCCAGAAGGATTCGATGCTGATCGCTGCCGTAAACTAGGGGAAAACCTGGCACGTAAGGGAAGAGACTTATTTAATCACTAAAAGACCCGGGAGAACGTTTTGGGCTAACGTCTCCCGGGCACAGATCACATGCGCTCTATAGTCTACTCCTGGTTGTCATCTTCTAGTTCTGCTAACCGCTGCTTGATCTGCTTTAGTTCTAGCTCTAAGGCTTCAGCAGTTTGCTTGAGGGCACTAGCCTCTGTTTCTGGATCGTTTCCGTAGGCCGGCATACCATAGGGATAGCCTGGGCCCATCTGTCCTTGCCATCCCCACATGGGTTGTCGATAACCCCAACCTCTTCCCCGACCACGACCGAAACCACGCCCGCGACCGGCTGGGTTAGCATATCCCGGTACAGGGTAACCAGCACAGAAGCCGGCACCTCTACCAGTCATCGGCCCTAGACCCCAGGGTCCAGTGAAGTCACCTTTTGGCATCCTGTCACCTCCTCATAGTTATGGTCATATGCCCGTTATTATTATATAGTCTGTTATGGGCATATGTCAATAACCCCAGGATGCTTTTGTCCTTCTCCAGCCATGATCCAGATCAGATATGTCTTGACAACCGCTCTATTCCTCACTTCTACGGCGCCTACCCCAAGGGCGCCTGCCATATCCGTGTCCCCCGCAGTCAATTCTCTGGACTGCCTGAGCATTACAATCGGGACAGTGTATCTCTATTCCCATCTGGCCAGTGCCAAAAGGCATATCGAATTCATTTTGGCATGCCCTGCAACGAAATCGACGTTTAGCTAACCGATAATTGCCTCCCTCGACTCGCAAGGCTTTGCCACCTACAAGAGCATCTGCCACTTTCGCCCTACTCGCAGCCAAAACTCGTTGGAAAGTCGGACGGGATACATTCATACGCATCGCACAATCTTCCTGTTCCAAACCTTCCAGGTCCTTTAATCTCAGGGCTTCCAGCTCTTCTACGGTCAGGATAATCTCGTCCAATTCCCGCATCGGTACACCGACCGGTTTAAATAGTGTAACCTCGGGCATGACTTCCACCCGTCGGGGCTTCGGGGGCCTTGCCATGGTACCAACTCCTATTCTTCCATCCGGTATGCTTGTTTTCTTGCCCAACTAACACCTATGATACATTATTCCCTTCGAGTTGGTACTCCAAAATCCCTGTATCCCGCTATCAACCGGCTATACTCGAAAGAGTGTCCATGTGAATAGTCTTTGCAAGCTTGAAAGGCAATTCTGCTTGACATTGTCCGTTATGC
This sequence comes from Bacillota bacterium, assembly GCA_012798695.1. Lineage (GTDB taxonomy): Bacteria > Bacillota > Limnochordia > DTU087 > DTU087 > JAAZMR01. The sequence goes on from JAAZMR010000076.1 coordinate 93,509, forward strand.
CAAGTAGCCTAAAAGGTAGTCGCGTTATTGGTCGTAATATTGACTGGGAGGCACCGAACTTGAAAACTCCCCATGTAAAGGAGCATACCTCCAAGCCGTCATCTCGTCTTCGTACCTTAGCAACTAGGCAAATAGAGCGCTGTCGAGAGATGTTGCGGACACCGGGCCCCAATGCCAGGGCCCTGATTTTCGCTGAGCCATTCTGGGGAACCATAACCTCCTGGTATGCTCTTTACGGGCCTTTATATATGGTCGCGCTTGGTGTGAGCAAATCTCAGGTCGGTTCCATCGCTGCCATTGGCTTCACCGTTCAGGTGATTTCTGCTCTTGTGGGTGGGCATCTTTCTGACCACTGGGGCCGCAAGCGAACCATGCAACTAGCTGATATTGTTGGATGGGTGATTCCCAGCATCATCTGGCTCACGGCCCGTGGCCTACCCCATTTTCTGATAGCAGCTGCCATTAATGGCCTCTACCACGCGGCAGTCCCCGCCTGGGGCTGTCTTCTAGTAGAAGACACACACCCTAGTAAACGGCAAGCTATCTACGCCCTAGTGCAAATGATGTTTGTCGGTTCCGGGCTCTTGGTCCCCATTGGAGGCCTGTTTGTCCAGCATTGGGGCATTGTGACCGGTGGGCGAGTCATGTATTTCGTCGGGCTCTGTATGGTTATTACCGCTCTGTGGATCCGACAACACGGTGTGCAAGAAAGTACCATTGGGGCAAACATGGTTGAGCAGAAAATATCTGCATCCCCATCACGCACTTTGGGCGAATTCTACAGTTCCTTTCAGATAATGAGACAGTCGCCCACCATTCTCATACTTTTTCTCGTGCAAACCATAGCTATGTTCACAAACGTAATCCGCAATACTTACGGGGCTATATACATGACCGATGCCACTGGGCTTGCCCTATCGCCGGCAATCATCGCTCTGATACCGGCAACTATCTCCGGTACCATGATCCTGGCACTGCTGTTATTGGTTCCACACATTGGCCCGAAACACGCTGGTTGGGGGCTGCAAGTAGGAGCACTCTGTTTTACTTTAGGTACACTGGCACTGCTACTAGCACCGCCGGGAGTCATTATCTACCCCTTGATATCGGCCTGCTTTTATGGATTAGGTTCTGCGATCCTAGATCCCATCCGCCAAGCCAGTCTGGCCAATGCCATCCCTGACCAAGCTAGGGCTAAGATCAACTCCCTCATCGCTGTAATGACACTCTTAGCTACAGTCCCAGCTGGCCCTGTGGCCGGCGCTCTTTATTCCGTCAGCCCTCACCTACCCTTTGTGCTGGTGATTACACTCCAAGTGATCAGTCAGATTCTCCTCCTCTGGTTAGTTGCCAGAGGCGAGGGGAATTAGGATGGCTCTCTTCTCTACCTGCTTATGCAGTCTGAAGCCCAGGCGAGAGTAGCTTTGGTCATTCCTGGTACTAAAGTGTTTTATGAAACCAATCTGCGGTCTTGCTGATCACGGCACTTTCCCAGTCATGTCGATTGAAGGTGTGATCCGCTCCGGGAACTATGAATTTCTCCTTTTTCCCCGTGACAGCATCATACAAAAGATCCGCATGGCTTACCGGTACAGTCGGATCCTCATCACCATGCACAACCAGTGCTGAACCCTCAAATTGGGAAACCCACTTGACTGGGTCTTGGGTGCGAGCATCCTCATAAAAACCGTAGTTGAGCACATTGCCGGCTAAATCGACATGGCCCATTTTCCTGGCTTGGGCCAGCAACTCTGGCTCACTTTCAAATAGCTCAAATCGGGCAACCGCAGCCCACAGTGCCAGGGATTTTACTCTCTCATCCTTGCCTGCCACAGAAGCAGCGACAGCGCCACCCATACTCAGGCCTAAGACTCCCAATCTTTGAGGATCTACCTGGGACTGAGCCTCGAGGAAATCCAACACCCTGATGGCATCAGCAATCTCCCCACTTACGGTCATATCGGCAAAATCACCTTCACTATCCCCTGAGCCGCGGAAATCAAAACGAACCGCAGCGATCCCCTGCGCGACCAAAGCTCGAGCCATCTTGACGAAGATCCTATGTGGTTCTACTTTCGTACCTGTAAAGCCATGATAAATGGCAACCGCCGGAAACGGGCCTTTCTGATCTGGCAAATGCAGCATGCCCACCATCTGTTCTCCCCGACTTGTTAGCGTAACTGGTCTTTCCAAGGAACATCCCTCCTGCTTGATAATTGTGTTTGTTTGATTTTCGTCTCCCACAGACCAAATCCTGCAGTAGAGACTTTCCCTGCGAAGCCAAATAACAAAAAAGCCGGCACACATGCCGGTTTTGTCCTCAAAACGCTGCAGGCCATGCCCTATCGGCATGACCTGCTTAAGCGTGAGATACCCTTACGATACTACCGGTATCGTGGCTGTTAATACGCGACTGCCGATTGGCCTTTGTACATTGGCAGCTTGTTCAGCAGAGATGACAGCTGCGGTGAAGACCGTCAAGGCCTGAGCTGGAACGAGGCGACCTACCCAAGTGTCTTGTGGTGATCGGAACATGGTGGTAACTACCCAGTTGTCGGTATTCCCCTCCCGCAACCAGAGTTTGTAGACTTCCTGGTTGAATACATTAGGGTCTGGTATGTTGGAGGCCGCACCTAAGGCAACATTGTCACTGCGGTCCAGGAAAAGCACTCCATCAGCATTAGGCGCAAGATCAGTTGGAGACATGACTATACATCGTCTTTCTGGTATGGGTGCGGGTACCGGTATGCAGATCTGCTGTCCCGGTATCAGCCGAGTTGGATCGATTCCCGGATTAGCGGCGATGATCGCAGCAACGGTTGTGCCAAAACGGGCAGCTAGCTCAAATAGTGTGTCACCAGGCCGGATCGTGTAGAAGAATCCTGGGCAGACTGGTGGTGCAGGTACCGGTATGCAG
>JAAZMR010000039.1 GCA_012798695.1 Bacillota bacterium
AGCGGCGGCATTGCCCAAGATCTGCCGAGAATCTGCTATTCCAGTAGCAGCAGATATCCATTTTGATTACAAACTCGCGTTAGCGGCCGTGGAAGCGGGTGTGAGCAAGTTGCGGATTAACCCCGGCAATATCGGTAGTCGGCAGCGGGTGGAGGCGGTTGTCTCTGCTGCTAAGGAGAAAGGGATACCGATTCGAATTGGGGTGAATGCCGGTTCTTTGGCGAAGCCCGTATTAGATAAATACGGTGGCCGTGTACCAGAGGCGTTGGTGGAAAGTGCCCTGCAACACGTAGGGATCCTGGAAGACTTGTCTTTCTCGGATATTGTGATCTCACTTAAAGCCTCTGATGTAAAGACTACTGTTGAATCATACAGAATGATGGCAGCACGTCTAGCTTATCCTTTGCATTTGGGAATCACGGAAGCGGGGACTCCTTTCTACGGCACGATCAAGTCATCTGTGGGGCTTGGCATCTTGCTGGCGATGGGACTCGGGGATACCCTGCGGGTATCTCTGACAGGAGAACCGCTGCGGGAAGTGGAAGTTGCCTATGGGATTCTGCGTTCACTCGGCCTGCGACAGGAAGGGGTGGAAATAATATCTTGCCCCACCTGTGGGCGTTGCCAGATCGATCTAATTGACATCGCAGAAACGGTCGAGAAGCGCCTCAAGCATATCAAGGTGCCGTTGAAAGTGGCGATCATGGGTTGTGCAGTCAATGGTCCTGGTGAAGCTAAGGGAGCAGACATCGGCATTGCCGGTGGCAAACAGAATGTCGTGCTCTTTCGGGGGGGACAATTGATGGGGCACTATCCAGTAGCAGATGCTGTGGACGTGCTAGTGGAGGCTGTAGAAGACCTGGCTCACTCTGAATCATGTCAATGAGAGGCCTTGTTCCCCTGGATTGACAGAGATTCCAAGGGTCTGGTACAATTGGTTTGAATTTCGGGGGTGTTGGAATGAGGATGTCAAGACTGTTGGCGCCGACACTGAGAGAAGTGCCTGCGGAGGCCGAGATCGCAAGCCATCAATTGATGCTGCGGGCAGGATTAATTCGCAAGTCGGCAGCGGGAGTCTATACTTATCTACCATTGGGGCAACGTGTACTTAAGAAGATCATGGGTATTATCCGAGATGAGATGAATGCGGTTGGTGGTCAGGAAGTATTGCTGCCGATTCTGCAGCCGGCAGAACTATGGCACGAAACCGGCCGCTGGGATGACTACGGCGAAGAGATGTTCAAGCTAAAAGACCGCAATGATCGGGGGTTCTGTTTAGGCCCTACACATGAGGAGATAACTACTGCTCTTGTGCGTAACGAGGTGCGCTCCTATCGGCAGCTGCCTCTGTTCTTATACCAGATTCAGAATAAGTATCGAGATGAAATCCGGCCTCGTTTCGGAGTCATGCGCGGCCGAGAGTTCATCATGAAAGACTTGTATTCTTTTGACCGGGATGAAGAACATCTCGATCAAAGCTACTGGATCATGTACCATGCCTATGAACGGATTTTCTCTCGCTGTGGATTGCATACTCGCCCAGTTGAGGCCGATCCAGGAGCCATTGGTGGTAACATGACTCATGAATTTATGGCCTTAGCTGAAGCCGGTGAAGCGGAGATAGTTTACTGCTCTCATTGTGATTATGCGGCGAATGTGGAAAAGGCAGAGTGTTTTACCCCTTCGGTAGAGCCAGCCGATAGGCTAGAACCATTAACCTCGGTGTCCACCCCGGGTGCGCGGACTGTGGATGACTTGGAGAGATTCTTCCAGCGCCCGGCCAGTGATATGATTAAGACTCTAATCTACCGAAGTGGAGATATCGTCGTGGCTGCGTTGGTACGGGGTGATCATGTTGTGAACCCCACGAAATTAGCTAGAGCTATCGGCAGTCTTGAGGTTGAACTAGCCGATGAGCAAACCATAGAAAAAGTAACTGGTGCCCCTCGGGGATTTGCCGGTCCGGTAGGGCTTAAGCATTGTCGTATTATTGCTGATCCAGCTGTAATGACTGTTCAGAACGGTATCAGTGGTGGCAATGCAGCGGATGTGCATATCAAAGGCATCAATCCAGGGCGGGATTTTACCCCTGAGCAAGTGGTGGATATCCGCATGGCGCAACCAGGTGATGCATGTTTATGTGGTGAAGGCATACTGCAAGGAGCTAGAGGCATTGAAGTCGGGCAAGTCTTTAAACTTGGCACCAAATATAGCCAGGCCTTGGGAGCTACCTTTGCCGATGAAGAAGGCCAAGAGCTTCCCTTAATCATGGGTTGCTATGGCATAGGAGTCAGCCGGACTATGGCCGCGGTGGTAGAACAGTGTCATGACGATGACGGCATTTGCTGGCCAATCAGCCTGGCCCCATACCAAGTGTGTATTGTTCCCGTAAATTATCGTAAGAATGAGCAACAAGCGACTGCGGAGAGGCTGTATCATGACCTTTGCGCTGCTGGTGTGGAGGTAGTCTTGGACGACCGAGACGAGCGTCCGGGCGTCAAATTCAAAGATGCCGATTTGATAGGGTTTCCTATACGGATTACCATTGGACCTAGAGCACTGGCAAATGGACAGGCTGAGGTACGTTGGCGTACAACGGGTGAGGAATATCTAATATCTTTGAATGAAGTGGTGACTCATGTTCAAGAGCGAATCACTAGATCCATCGAAGACGTCGAGCTTGCATGCAGGCACTGACCAGAATGATGCAATGGAATCAAAACAGACTGTAGCTGCTATTGTCCCAGCCTATAATGAGGCCTATACAATTGGAGAGATACTTCAGGTTCTTCAGCAGTGTCGGGATATTGACGAGATCATTGTTGTGAACGATGGTTCATCTGATGACACGGCAGAGATAGCAGTGAGTTTAGGCGTACGTGTGGTCAACTTATACCCGAATAGGGGTAAAGGTGGCGCCATGAAAGCTGGTGCACAGGTGACCTCAGCCGATATTTTGCTGTTTATTGATGCTGATCTGGTGGGGTTAGTTACTTCACACTGCTGTGCGCTTCTGGAGCCAGTATTGGATGGCAGCGCAGACATGACCATTGGCGTTTTCACAGGTGGGCGTCCTGCGACAACACTAGCTCAAAAAATTACGCCCTTTCTTTCGGGTCAAAGGGCTTTGCGGAGAGAGATTGTGGAGGACATTCCCGAGCTGGAGGATAGCCGCTATGGTGTAGAAGTGGCTATATCGCGATACGCTGCCTCCAAATGTATTAGAGTTGAAAAAGTGCCTCTACATGATGTCTCGCAAATCATCAAGGAAGAGAAAAGGGGATTCCTTCCAGGGGCCAAGAGTCGTGTAAAGATGTATTGGGAGATTCTCAAAGCCTTGCGATCGAAGTAAGCTTCTATCTAGGTGCCAATGCAACTGGAAAGGATCTTGAAAGTGACCGACAATTCAACTGTATATATGATTACTCCTCAGACTAGAAGTCAGTGTCTATCTGATTTCCTGCGGGCGGCCCAACTTCCGGTAGAGTGTGAAGGAACAGCCGCCCGAGCTGTTGTGGAAAGAGTATTGGTTCACAGCGAGCGACAGGAGTGGGAAATATATCTAGCTGCAGTTGACAATTTCTGTCCCGAGGAACTAGATCGATTGGGCGCGTCACTGGTGGCTGTACTGCCTGGTGTTCGAGCTATCCGTTTCGAAACGGCGGAAGATGGCAAGATAGCTGCACCCAGGCAAACAGAAGCTGGGGCAGCTAGTGCAACCACATCCGACGCGGAGCTGGTCTTTGCTGATGAGGCTGCCTATATGGACTTTGTCATGGAACGAGCAGCTCGGGAGATGAATGAAGCCCCAGCTGCTGATGAAAACCATGGCACTGATCCCATGCATGTGAGAACACCTCTGAGAGGACGTTTTATTGGAGAAGATCCCAGACCCATTGCTGAGATCACAGACGAAGAGCGGTCCTGTGTTTTGATCGGGGAGATTATCCATATAGACGAGAAGGAGCTGCGCAGTGGCCGAAGGCTGCTGCAGATTGATGTAACTGACTGGCGAGATTCTATTACCCTCAAACTTTTTGAGGATGAGGATGCCCCCAGGCTTGCTGCCGATCTAGACATAGGCATGTGGGTCCGAGCGCGTGGTCCGATTCAGTGGGATCGGTATAGTCAAGAACTAACGATGCTGCTAAATGATATCCAAAGACAGGCGCCTCCCCGGGAACTGATCCGCCAGGATGATGCTCCGGAAAAAAGGGTAGAGCTGCATGTACATACGAAGATGTCAGCCATGGATGGAACTGTAGAGGTTGGCGAAATCGTCCGTTTGGCGGCTAGCTGGGGCCATAGAGCCATTGCCATTACTGACCATGGGGTTGTCCAAGCGTTTCCAGAGGCCCATATGGTAGGAAAGCGAACAGGGATTAAGGTCACCTATGGTATGGAAGGGTATTTGATCCAAGGTGAAGAGCCTCAATCGCCTTCTTACCACGTGGTGTTGCTGGCTCGAAACCGGGCGGGCCTGCGCAATCTGTACAAGCTTGTCTCTTACTCTCATTTAGATTATTTCTACCGACGTCCCCGACTGCCTCGTCAGCTGATTGAGCAACACCGAGAAGGTCTTTTGATTGGCTCTGCCTGTGAAGCAGGTGAGTTGTATCAGGCTTGCTTACAGGGAGCTGATGATGAAGAGCTATCTAGAATAGCGTCTTTCTATGATTATCTCGAGATTCAGCCTCTCGGTAATAACGCGTTCTTGATCGGTGAGAGGGTACCATCCGACAAAGATTTGGAGAGGATCAACCAGCGGATAGTCACCTTAGGGAAACGCCTCGGGAAACCGGTGGTGGCTACATGTGATGTGCATTTTCTACAGCCTCGGGATGAAGTCTATCGCCGGATCCTCATGGCTGGACAGGGGTATCAGGATGCCGAAAGGCAAGCACCTCTGTTCTTCCGTACTACTGAAGAGATGCTGAGGGAATTCGCCTATCTTGGGGAGAAGGCAGCTGCCGAGGTAGTCATTGATGCCCCCAATCAAATAGCAGATATGATCGATGAGCTCCAGCCGGTTCCAGATGGCTTGCATGCCCCCAAGATCGAAGGGGCAGATGAACAGGTTGTCGCCATGACATATGCAAATGCACACCGGCTCTATGGCGAGCCATTACCAGATATAGTGAAACAACGGATCGAAAAAGAGCTGAATGCCATTGTGGGAAACGGGTTCGCCGTTCTTTATCTTATCGCCCACAAACTGGTGAAGAAATCCCTAGATGATGGCTATCTAGTTGGGTCTCGAGGTTCTGTGGGGTCATCATTAGTGGCTACTCTATGCGGCGTAACCGAGGTCAATCCGTTACCTCCTCACTATGTGTGCCCCCAGTGCCACCACTATCACTTTTTCTCGGATGGATCGGTCGAGGCTGGTGTTGACCTTCCCGACCGACAGTGTGATTGTGGAGCCCGGTATCAGAAGCTTGGTTTCGATATCCCCTTTGAGGTGTTCTTAGGATTCCATGGGGAGAAAGTACCTGACATCGATCTAAACTTCTCTGGAGCATATCAGAGTGTGGTTCACAAATATACCGAAGAGCTGTTTGGCTCTGACTACGTCTTTCGAGCGGGCACGATTGGAACTTTGGCGGAGAAAACGAGCTATGGTTTTGTGCGTAAATACCTAGAGAGCAAAGGGGAAACAGCCCGTACGGCTGAGATCAATCGCTTGGTCAGAGGCTGTACCGGTGTAAGGCGTACCACTGGTCAACACCCAGGAGGAATGATTGTAGTTCCTCAAGGTCACGATATAAGCGAGTTCACTCCTGTACAATACCCGGCTAATGACGCAAGGAACGGGATAATCACTACACACTTTGACTACAACGCGATTAGCGAGCAATTAGTCAAACTCGATATCCTCGGTCATGATGATCCCACAATGATCAAAATGCTGGAAGATGCCACCGGCATAAATGCTCTTAGTATTCCCCTTGATGATCCGGATACTATGGCGATTTTTTCAGGTGTCGAGGTGCTGGGAGTGACTGCCGAGGAGATCGGTACAAGTGTAGGGACTCTAGGCATTCCTGAGTTTGGTACACGATTTGTGCGCCAGATGTTGGAGGAGACTCGGCCAACTACGTTTGGCGAGCTGGTCCGGATTAGCGGGTTTTCGCATGGTACAAATGTTTGGGCCAACAATGCCCAGGACCTAATCCGAGATGAGATTGCTGATCTCAGTCAGGCCATCGCCACTAGAGATGACATCATGAACTATCTGATTCAGCTGGATATGGAACCGGGAATAGCCTTTCAGATCATGGAAAGGGTCAGAAAGGGCAGAGGCCTCAGGCCAGAGGATATCCAGGCCATGAAAGAGGCGGGAGTGCCGCGGTGGTATCTAGATTCCTGCAAAAAGATCAGCTATCTTTTTCCTAAAGCCCATGCAGTAGCCTATGTGACTATGGCCTTTCGCATCGCCTACTTCAAGGTGCACCACCCATTAGCTTTTTACACAGCCTACTTCTCGGTTCGGGCTGATAGTTTTGAAGCCCAATTAGTTAGCAAAGGGATCAAGGGTGTGCGTGAGACCATCGATTCAATAACACAAAAAGGCAATGAGGCTAGTCCGAAGGAGAAGACTATGCTGACAGTGGCTGAAGTAGTCTTGGAGGCCATGTTGCGTGGAATAGGATTTCGCCCGGTGGATATTTATCAGTCTCATCCCATAAAGTTCTTGATACGAGGGCAAGACCTAATTCCGCCTCTAGCCTCGGTATCTGGAATCGGTGAAGCGGCTGCTATGATGCTAGCTCAAGGCCGACAGGAGAGGGACTTTACATCCTGGGAGGATATCCGGTTAAGGTGTGGAGTGAGCCGAAGAGTAATTGAGACTCTAGCAGCTTGCGGCGTGCTCGACGGGCTGCCAGAGACTTCACAGCTTTCTCTCTTCTGACAATCCGGACCCGAAGCACAGATGCCTGTGAGTTAATGAAATAGAGCTTACCAAGCTCTTGTCAAGGCTGGATGAACATGATATACTGGATTTGCAGAGTGCCGCGCTGCATTCTAGTTCTTTGTCTAAACAGACAAGAATCAAGCGCGGCGTTGCTTTTCTCCAGTGGTGTGTCCTGTGAAGAGTGGGTGATTCCCACTCTTTCGTAATAAAGGGAGCAGAGTGGCAGAATAGAAAGGGGTTCGAGGATTTATCCCTTACATAGATTGAGGTTGTTTCTGTGATCCATATACCTAGAAATGGGGGATGAGTTATGGGGCGGCAGGATGTGCAGACGATCACTGCCCAATTGACTGAGGAAATCCTAGTGGATTGTCCTGAATTGGAGTTGGTCAGCGTCGAGTATGCTAAGGAAGGCCCTGATTGGATTCTCAGGGTGTTTATCGATAAAGAGGGCGGTGTGAGCCTAGATGATTGCGAGAAAGTTAGTCGACGGCTGAGCTCCCGCCTGGATGATGTTAACCCCATTCCCGGTAGTTACTCACTCGAAGTATCCTCACCGGGTTTGGAGAGACCGCTAACCCGGGATGCTCATTTCGAAAGGTTTGCAGGGCATCTGGTCCGGATCAAGACCTATGCACCATATCAAGGGCGAAAAGTATGGGAGGGGCGGTTGCTTGGTTTGGAGGATGGTGCGGTAATGGTCAAAGCAGATGCCGAAGTAGTAAAGATTCCTCGAGATCAGGTGGCTAAGGCCAACCTGGCGATCGAGTTCTAGCTGGAATTAGGAGGGCACCTAAATGAATCTCGAAGTGATGAGCGCTCTAAACGAGCTCGAGAAGGAGCGGGGCATTACTAAGGAAATTATATTGGAGGCCATTGAGGCAGCCATTACGTCTGCTTACAAGCGCAACTACGGTACATCACAGAATGTGCGGGTGGAGGTAGACGAAAACACTGGTGATATTAATGTCTTTGCCCGCAAGCTCGTGGTGGAGAATGTGGTCGATGAAACAGGCCAAATCGACCTGCGTGAAGCTCAGGAACTGGATCCCAATTATGAGCTGAATGATGTAATTGAAGTTGAGGTAACCCCTAGTGACTTTGGTCGGATAGCTGCCCAAACCGCTAAACAGGTGGTTATTCAGAGGATTCGCGAGGCTGAGCGGGCACTTATCTACGATGAGTTCAGTGATCGAGAAGGGGATGTAATCACCGGTATTGTTCAGCGTTGGGATCACCGTAATGTGATCATTGATCTGGGTAAGGTAGAGGCTGTGCTTGGTGCTTCAGATCAAATAACAGGTGAGTTCCATACTCAGGGAACCAGACTGAAAGTCTATATTACTGAAGTGCGGCAGACAAGCAAAGGGCCCCAGGTATGTGTTTCCCGGACACATCCGGGATTAGTGACCCGCTTATTCGAGATGGAGGTTCCGGAGATCTATGATGGAACAGTCGAGATTAAGGCAGTAGCGCGGGAAGCCGGCGCTCGCTCCAAGGTAGCGGTGTCCTCTCGCGATCCGAATGTAGATCCGGTAGGAGCGTGTGTAGGGCCTCGAGGTATGCGGGTGCAAGCCGTCGTATCCGAGTTGCGGGGCGAGAAAATAGATGTTATCCCTTGGGCGCCAGTATCTGAGGAGTTTGTCGCAAATGCCCTTAGCCCGGCAAAAGTAGTAACAGTCTATCTCGATGACTCCACTAAGACAGCTAGGGCTGTGGTGCCGGATAATCATCTATCACTAGCCATAGGTAAAGAAGGTCAGAACGCGCGTTTGGCAGCTCGCCTGACGGGGTGGAGAATAGATATCAAGAGTCAGGAGCAAATGGCCCAGATCCTGGCTCGGGAAGCCTTTGAGAGAGCGACACCCAAGGAGACGGAACCAGAAGGCGAACTAGCCACAGATGAGTCGTTATCCGATGAAGAAGCAGTGCTTAAGCCAGCCGCCAGCCTAGAGGCAGAGAAGCCAGATGCTGAAGTTGAAGCCGAAGACGAAGGGCCGGTCAGTATTGCTGTTGAGGATGCACAAGAAGATGAAGCCAGGGCGTCATCAGTTGAAGAGGCGGCAGATACCGCTGATGATGTGCCAGAGGGCATCGAATCGGAAGGAAGAAAGCTGCTTCCGGAAGTGGATGTCCTTGTGGATGAAGTTGATGGTACTACAGATGCCGACATGGAAGAGCTCGATGAAGAAGCAATCCGGAGCAAGCGACCTCCGAAAGCTGCGACTACTCCCGGTAGGGGTAAGAGTCGAAAGGTACGAAAACAGGAATTGGAATCCCTCTTGGAAGAAGAGCTGACTGAAGAGGAGCCTCTACCCACCTTGTTTTCAAGGGGGCAAAACCAACATGCTAAGGTCTCGCATTATGTAGTAGGCCCAACAGATGATGATGGTGGCCCCTTTACTCTGGCTGGCCGTTTGGAGCTAGATGATCTGGAGTCAGATGACAAAAACCTAGAGATGCAAAAGACCGCTTCTAAGGAAGAGATGGACAAAAGTAAGAAGCCAACCGATCTGGGATCAGGGTCTGACAAATAATACTGTATTGACATGGCGAAGTGACAAAGGAGTGATGGTAGGGTGCGAAGACAGCGTAAGATTCCACAGAGGACATGTATCGGCTGTCGCACCGTGCGCCCCAAGCGGGACTTGGTACGGATTGTACGAACTCCCGACCAAGAGATCCATCTCGATCCGACTGGGAAACAGCCGGGTCGGGGTGCATATATCTGCCCTGAAGAGGCCTGTATCGAGCAAGCGTTTAGAAAGAGGCAGCTGGAAAGGGCGCTGGAGGCAGCCATCGCCCCGGAGACAATGGAGAGGCTGCGGGATGAACTGAGGGGAGCCAATAAGTGAAATTTCTGAGTCTGTTGGGATTTGCGCAGGCCAGTGGTAATCTGGTTTCGGGCTACAACGGTTGTCTTGCAGCTTTGAGGCGAGGACAGGCAAGGCTGGTGGTACTTGCCACCGATGCCAGTGGTGGCACGAAAAAAACCTTCGATAGAGCGGCCAAAGAGGTACCACTACTGCAGATAGGAACCAAGGAGCAGTTGGGAGCCGCCATTGGCAAGCCGGCTCGAGCTGTGGTCTGTGTCATGGAAACGGGGATGGCTCAGGCGATAGTGAAGGCAGCGAATACCTGGATAACGGAGGCAGAGGGTACAAATGGAAGAGTAGAGCAGAGAGCTGATCAAGCTAGGGGTGATGGTTGATGGGAAAAGTTCGGGTCTATGAATTGGCCAGAGAGATAGGTATTAGGAGCAAGCAGCTGGTGGAGTTCTTGCAGGAGCTCGGGGCTGATGTTAAGAATCATATGAGTACCATTGAGGAAGATGTGGCTGTTCTTGTTAAGGAGCACTTCGCCAGTGAGTACGAAGAGAAGAAGCCAAAAGAGGTTAAATCTGAGGTAGCTAAGCATAAAGCCACCGGGACCGCAAAGCCTTCACCAGCAGCTTCCTCAAAGGCAGATAGCGGTATAGACAAAGACTCTGATGAAGATGCTTCAGGGAAGCAGAAACGAGGTCGAACGAGACCTCGGAAGCAGCGGACAGGTTCGAGGAAAGGCGAGGGCCGCCGACAGGGCTCGGGGAAAAGGTCTGCGCCTGTACCGCAAAAACCACGAGAAGTAGAGATACCGGAAAGTATTACAGTCAAAGAGTTGGCTGCACGCATGAGTGTGCCGGCCACGAGTATCATCAAGAAGCTAATGAGTATCGGTGTTATGGCCACAGTTCCCCAGAGCATTAGCTGGGAAGCGGCCGCCACAGTTGCAGAAGATTTTGGATTTGCGGTCACATTGCCGGAGATCAGAACCATTGATCCTCTAGCCGATGTTGAGGACCCCCCAGAAAAACTTCAGGCACGTCCCCCGATTGTGACGATCATGGGGCACGTAGATCATGGCAAAACGACCTTACTGGACGCGATTCGAGAAAGTAAAGTCACAGAAGAAGAGGCTGGCGGGATTACGCAGCATATCGGTGCCTATCAGATACAGTTAAGAGGAAGGAAAATCACCTTCTTAGATACTCCCGGTCATGAAGCATTTACGGCTATGCGTTCTCGTGGTGCCCAAGTAACAGACTTAGCAGTTTTGGTAGTTGCTGCAGATGATGGCGTCATGCCCCAAACCAAAGAAGCTATAAGCCATGCTCAGGCGGCCGATGTGCCGATCATTGTGGCCATCAACAAAATGGATCGCCCTGATGCTAACCCGGATCGTGTTAAACAGAGCCTAGCAGAGCTGAATTTGATCCCGGAAGAATGGGGCGGAGATACCGTGTGTGTAAATATCTCCGCACTGCGGAAGGAAGGCATTGATGATCTTCTAGAAATGATTCTGCTGGTGGCTGACTTGAGGGAGCTCAAGGCCAATCCGGATAGAATGGCTAGAGGTACTATTATAGAAGCCAAACTCGATAAGGGCCGTGGCCCCGTAGCTACCGTACTAATAAGTAACGGGACCTTGAGGGTCGGGGAAGCTATAGTTGCTGGCAGTGTCTCTGGCCGGGTGCGGGCTATGACAGATGCCAATGGTAAGCGAGTAGAGGCAGCTGGGCCGGCTACTCCTGTGGAAGTTGTCGGCCTTTCTGATGTGCCGGAGGCTGGAGATGAACTAGTGGCTTTGGCTGACGAGAAACTGGCACGGCAGGTAGCAGCTGATAAGCAGGAAGAAAAGCGGGCAGCAGAACTAAGGCCATCAACGCCGGTATCTCTCGACGATCTTTTCGAACGAATCAAGGAAGGCGAAGTCAAGGAGCTCAACATAATCATCAAAGCCGATGTACAGGGCTCTGTTGAGGCTGTGCGTCAGGCTTTGGAACGACTGAGCACAGATGAAGTTCGGGTCAATGTGATTCATGGTGGCGTTGGCGGCATAACGGAAAGTGATGTCAACCTAGCGGCTACGTCCAATGCGGTCATAATCGGATTTAACGTCCGGCCTGATGTCAATGCCAGCCGAGTAGCGGAATGGGAAAAGGTTGATATTCGAACTTATCGAGTGATCTATACGGCCATCGATGATGTGAAATCGGCCATGGAAGGACTCCTTGAACCAGATTATGTGGAAGACGTATTGGGTAGAGCAGAAGTACGAGCTACATTTAGAGTCCCGAATGTCGGCGTTGTAGCAGGGAGCTATGTAAGTGATGGAAAGATCACTCGCAATGCCCGCGTCCGCTTGCTGCGGGATAATGTTGTCATCCATGAAGGCGCCATTTCATCCCTCAAACGGTTCAAGGATGATGTAAGGGAAGTTGCGCAAGGCTATGAGTGTGGTATAGGTTTGGAGCGCTACAATGACGTCAAAGAAGGCGATGAGATAGAAGCTTTTGTCCTCCGAGCTGTTAGACGGACACTCTAAGATAAGTCAATGGAGAAAAGCTAAAGAAGGGATTGAGGAATATGGCCACCCAACAACGGGTACAAAGAGTCCGAGAGGCTATTAAGCAGGAAACCAGTGACATTATCCAGCAGATGAAGGACCCCCGTATTGGGTTTGTGACAGTTACTGATGCGGAAGTGTCACGAGATCTGCGTCATGTCAAAATATTCGTCAGTGTGCTGGGGGACGAAGAAAGCAAAAAGGCCTCTTTGGAAGGGTTGGAGCGGGCTACCGGCTATATTCGCACTGAAATCGGTCAGCGAATACGTCTGCGGCATACCCCCGAGATAATCTTTCGTTGGGATGAGTCTTTGGAGAGGGGTGCCCGTATATCTAGGATCCTGCGAGATCTCAAGGAAGAAGATGCGGATATAAAAGCGGAGGATGGAGCGTCGGCTGTAGAAGTTCCTCCGTCAAGTGAAGGTGAAGATGCATAGTGCTCGGTTCATTGGAAGCAGTAGCTCAGGCCATAAGATCATATGAACGGTTCTTGGTCACCTGGCATGTGGACCCAGACCCCGATGCGGTTGGGTCTGGGTTAGCTCTGCAAATGGCTTTGCAGCAGATGGGTAAGCAGGTGACCTGCATTTCCCCTGACCCTTTGGGAGATTGGTACGATTTTCTTCCCGGTACCAATCTCTGCGTAGCTTTTCATACGGGCATTAGTCTAGATTTTGATGCTGCCATAGTCTTGGATTGTGAACCAGATAGGTGTGGGGGCATGGGTGAATATCTCAAGTCTGGAGTACCAGTGATCAATATTGATCACCATGCCACCAACCCGGGTTTTGGAGTGGCTTTCTATGTAGACCCCACAGCGTCTGCTACCGGTGAGATCATCTACGAGTTGCTCAGTGATTATTGGGAAATTCCACTGACCGCAGAGATCGCTACCAACCTATTTGCTTCCTTATCCGGTGATACTGGTACTTTTCGCTACAGCAACACCAGCGGCAAAACCCTGCAGATTGCAGGAGAGTTGGTCGAGCATGGGGCACATCCAGCTGACATAGCGATGCACCTGTACGAGAATCGTTCTTATGCCGCCGTGAACCTCATGCGTACCGCACTAGATACCCTGGAAATCAGCGATGATGGACAGATTAGTTGGATCACCGTTGACAGCCAGATGGTAGGTGAAGATGGCTGGGTCGGTCAGCATTCTGAAGACATTATTCAATTTCCTCGGATGATCAAGACAGTCAAGCTTGCCATTCTCTTGCGAGAGATCGAACCCGAGAAGACCAAGGTGAGTTTTCGGTCTCGGCCTGACATAGATGCCAGCTACATAGCCAGTCTGTTTGGCGGGGGAGGTCATGCGCGCGCAGCCGGCTGTACGATCAATAGCTCCTTAATGGAGGCAAAAGCACAGGTGCTAGATGCGGTTGTTCGCCAGCTCGAAGAGCTCGACCCAGCTCAGGTGGTCGGTAGGCGAGGCGAATCCTAGATGGATGCCATATTAGTTATGTTGAAACCGCCAGGAATGACTTCCCATGATTTGGTAGCCATCGCAAGGCAGCATCTACGGCAGCGCCGAGTGGGGCATACAGGCACTTTGGATCCTGGAGCAGCTGGTGTGTTGGTACTCTGCCTGGGCAGTGCGACCCGCTTAGTGCCATATATGGAGGAGCATCTTAAGCATTACAGAGGCGAGCTTTGGCTAGGTCGGTCCACTGATACCCAGGACGTCAGTGGGAAAGTCTTGCAGGAGGATCGTGCTTTTTGCCTTACTGATAAAGACTTGGAGAGAGCCTTTGTTGCTTTTCAAGGGGAAAGTGAGCAAACTCCACCGATGGTATCGGCATTGAGGCACCGAGGCAAACGGCTATATGAGTTAGCCCGACAGGGCAAAATAGTAGAGAGAGCACCGCGGCCAATCAACATATGTGAGCTTTCGCCGGTGGGAAATTGGACAAAGCGAAATTGGCACTTTGGTGATACGATCCGATTTGATGTTGTATGCTCCAAAGGTACCTATATTCGCACTCTCTGTCATGATATAGGTGATTATCTGGGAGTGCCGGCCCATATGTCTTTCTTGCTGCGAACTCAAGCTGGTCCATGGTCACTCCAAGATGCTCTAACATTAGAGGAGTTCATTGAAATCGCCCAAACTGAGCAACCGCGGTTGATGGGTAACGATGTTTCACATCTCCCTGGTTTCTTTTCAATGGATCATGGCCTGCGGCATTTGGCTGGAGCCGTACTCGGTATTGAGGCCGCCAATCGTGTGCGCAATGGTGCCCGGGTGAGGGCAGAGCAAATAGAGCATTTTCTCAAGCCGGGGAGTACCCGGATCAAGCTGGCGAAGAGTGATGGGGTTGAAGAGCCCCGGGGATTATTGCGAGTCTATGATGCGCAAAATGGGTTTTTTGGCATTGGGCGTGGGCAGAGACTTAGTGGAGCCTGGGAATTGCAACCGGTCAGGCTGTTGCCCTTGGAGTCGGGCAAATGAGAGGAACATATACCAGGGGTGAGGACAGTTTGCAGATCTACTGGCGGGACAACAGGGTTACTGACAGCATTACCGGTGATCGGGTGGTTGCCGGTTTAGGTTTCTTTGATGGCGTTCACTTGGGTCATCAAGCAATACTCAAAAAGGTACAGGCTGTAGCAGCAGCTATCCACGGGGTTCCAGTGGCTGTTACCTTCGATCGGCACCCTCTTGCGGTGATTGATCCTTCTGCAGCACCGCTATTGTTGACTAGCCGAGAGGAAAGAAGACAGTACATGTGGGACTATGGCATGGAAGGCATAGCGGAACTGACTTTTGATGGGCGAATGGCCAATCTGGAGCCTGAACAGTTTGCCCGGGATATCTTATCTGGCCAATTGAGCGTAGTGGCGGTGGTAGCCGGAGCAGACTTCACTTTCGGGTACCGGGGCCGGGGTGGGGTCGACTTATTGCGCCAATCAGGTGCCCACTGGGGCATCAAACTGGTAGAGACGATCGATGCAGTTCGGATTGGAGATGAAAAGGTCTCTAGCACTCGGATCAGGGCTCTGCTGCAAACTGGTAGTGTCGAGGATGCAGCCCAATTGTTGGGGCGCCCCTATCGGCTGGCTGGACCAGTGGTTGAAGGTGAGGGTAGGGGTAGACGCTTAGGGTTTCCTACCGCTAACCTGGCTGTGGATGCCAATAGACTCATACCTATAGATGGAGTATATGCCGTGACAGTCCGGGAGCTAATTAATGACAAGCCGGCAAGGTATACAACCAAGCAAGGTGAATCTTTGGGTGTCCTAAGCATCAGCAACAAGCCTACCTTTGCTGGGACTGATCGGGTGGTGGAAGTACATGTGCTCGATCAGCAAGAGAGCTACTATGGAAAAAGGCTGGAGATTTCCTTTCACAGTCAGTTGCGCCCGATTCGACGTTTTGCCAATGCCAAGGAACTGCAGGAGCAGATTGCCGAAGACATCAAGATTGCCCGCAAGCTCACCAGGAGGGACTGCTCTGGCCGAGGAGAAAAGATTTACAGCCTAAGAGCTTTATGATATAGTGAAACTGGTCTTAGAACCCTTGACTCGGATCGACGAGCTCCTCCGGCGTCCTTCTGGGCTGGGGGGATTCCAGATAGGGGAGGTGAAATCAGTGGCTCTGGATAAGGATATTAAGCGTGAGATAATTGATGAATTTAAGATGCATGAATCTGATACCGGCTCGCCGGAAGTGCAGATAGCAATTCTGACCAAGCGGATCAGTGATCTTACGCAGCACCTCAAGGTGCATAAGACAGATTACCATTCGCGGCGCGGTATGCTAAAAATGATTGGGCAAAGAAAAGGGCTGCTCGATTATCTTAGGGAAACAGATGTCGAACGCTATCGAACCCTTGTTGCCAGACTGGGCCTACGAGGGTAACCTTGATTTGAAGGAGCGGTAACCCCGCTCCTTCTTCACATGAGCGCCTGTGCTCTGTAGTGCTCTGTACTCAGGCGTGAATGTTTACTGGAGATCAAGAGGATAATATGATACTGTCCAGCATGTCTGCTCAGGAAAAGCAGGTTCATGCTGAGAGAGAGCGGCCCATTGAACCTAAGGAGGTAAATGAACATGAAAGAAGAATTCAGGTTAGAAATAGGAGGGAGACCATTAGTTGTCGAGACTGGCGCTCTGGCTCAACAAGCCAATGGCAGTGTGCTCATGCGGTATGGAGATACCGTAGTGCTGGTCACAGCCACAATGTCTCGGGAACCCCGCGAAGGCATTGACTTTTTCCCTCTTCTAGTGGATTATGAAGAGCGCATGTATGCGGTGGGTAAAGTACCAGGTGGCTGGGGGCGCCGAGAAGGCAGGCCAGGTGAAGCAGCAGTACTGGCAGCCAGAATGATCGACCGTCCTTTGCGACCGTTATTCCCCGAGGGGATGCGCAATGATGTACAGATCGTCGCCACCATTTTATCCGTTGATCAGGATAATGCTCCAGATATCACGGCTATGGTGGGAGCATCTACTGCTCTATCCATATCTGATATTCCCTTTGAGGGACCAATCGGTGGAGTAATCGTCGGAAGAGTAGATGGCCAATTTGTGATCAATCCGACCCTGGCTCAACAGGAAAAAAGTGATCTCTACTTAGTTGTTGCCGGCACGAAAGATGCTGTGACTATGGTGGAGGCGGGCGCCAATGAGATTCCGGAAGATGTGATTCTGGAAGCCATCAAGTTCGGACATGAAGAGGTAAAACGGCTTACGGCTTTTCAAGAGAAGATCGTGCGGCAAGTAGGACAGCCTAAGCAGGAATTTTCATTGCCCGAGCCGGATCCTGAGGTGGCCAAGTGGATACGTAGTCAGGGCACGACCCGGCTTTCGGAAGCACTGCGCAACTCAGACAAGCTCAGCCGGGAAGAGGATGTGGACAATGTTCGCATCGCCTTGTTAAAGGAATATATTGAGGAATTTGGCGATGAGGCCTTTACTGAAAAGCAAAGAGATCTAGAACGCGTAATAGCTGACGTAATCAAAGAAAGCGTTCGCCATATGATCATTAGGGATAAGAAAAGACCAGATGGCCGCGGCTTGCAGGAGATTCGAACCATAAACTGTGAGGTAGGGTTCTTACCGAGAGCACATGGTTCGGCTATCTTTACCCGAGGGCAGACACAGGTAATGACTATCTGTACGCTAGGGGTGAAGTCTGATGAGCAGATGCTAGACGATCTGAGTGATGAAGACCGCAAGCGATACATTCATCACTATAACTTCCCAGCCTACAGTGTAGGTGAAGTAAGGCCCATGCGCGGCCCGGGGCGGAGAGAGATCGGTCACGGTGCCTTAGCGGAGAAAGCTTTGCTGCCCATGATTCCTGAGGAAGAAGAGTTTCCCTATACCATTCGGCTGGTATCTGAGGTAGTGGAATCAAATGGTTCTACATCTCAAGCTAGTGTGTGTGGCAGCACTTTGGCGCTGATGGATGCCGGTGTTCCCATCAAACGCCCCGTAGCCGGTATTGCTATGGGTATGGTAAAAGATGGTGATGAGCTCTCTATCCTCTCTGATATTCAAGGTATGGAGGATGCTCTAGGGGACATGGACTTCAAAGTGGCCGGTACAGCCGAGGGCATTACTGCATTGCAGATGGATATAAAGATCGAAGGAGTGAGCTGGGAAGCACTAGCGGAGGCCTTGTCTGAAGCTAGAGAGGGAAGGCTATTCATTCTAGACAAAATGCTGCGGGCCATTGACCAACCCCGTGAAGAGCTATCACCATACGCGCCACGTATCTTTACTATGGAGATCCCAGTGGACAAGATCCGCGACGTCATTGGACCTGGTGGGAAAACGATTCGGAAGATTATTGATCAGACTGGTGTATCCATTGATATTGAAGATGATGGCCGAGTCTATGTCGCTTCAATGAGTCAAGAGGCAGGTGTGAGAGCACAAGAGCTAATAGAGCTTTTGGTCAAAGACGTAGAGGTAGGCGAGACCTACCTAGGAACAGTCAAGCGAATTGTGAACTTCGGTGCCTTTGTCGAAGTGCTCCCTGGCAAGGAGGGCTTGGTGCATATTTCCAAGCTGGCCAAAGGCAGGGTGGGCAAGGTCGAGGACGTCGTTCAGGTAGGAGATAAGGTTACCGTAAAGGTAATTGAGATTGACCGCATGGGCCGGATTAATCTAGCTCGGCCAGAGGCTTTGGAAGATGATGACAATTCGAAGTCTGGTCGCAATCATCGGGGGCGCCGGCAAAGGTCCTAGTTGGATGACACGGTGCTAACGGAAGGAGGGAGGTCTGCATATCCAAGTGTCTCTGGATATGCAGTACCCGCATCTATGGGGAGTCGGGTGTCGATCGATGCCAGACGCTGTAAGGGCTGCAATCTATGTGTCCACGCATGTCGCAGAGGAGTACTGGCTGAAAGCACCCCGCATGGTCGGGAGTACCCGATTGTAGCGGTGGTAGCTCCCGAGGCTTGCACTGGTTGTGCCCTGTGCGCGTTAATGTGTCCCGATGTAGCTATTGCTATCTCTCGGTAGGGAAGCACTCGACCTGACTCTACTGGAGAGGGTGTGAATCATGGCTAGAATGCTAATGCAGGGGAATGAAGCAATTGGCAAAGCGGCCATCATAGCTGGGTGCAAGGCGTTTTTTGGCTACCCTATTACTCCACAGAATGAGTTACCGGCTTACATGGCCGAACATCTACCGAAGGCCGGAGGAGTCTTTCTTCAAGCAGAGAGTGAGCTGGCGGCTATCAACATGGTTTATGGTGCCGCGGGAGCGGGAGCTCGGGTGATGACTTCTTCCTCCAGCCCGGGCATCAGTCTCAAACAGGAGGGTATATCCTATCTAGCGGGTGCGGAGCTGCCCTGTGTCATTGCTAACGTAATGCGATGCGGGCCGGGATTGGGTGGGATATTGCCCGCCCAGGCCGATTATTTCCAAGCGGTCAAGGGTGGAGGCCATGGTGATTACCGGTTGCTGGTATTGGCCCCTGCCTCTGTCCAAGAAATGGCGGATCTGACTGTACTGGCCTTTGAACTGGCAGATGAATATCGCAACCCCGTCATGTTACTCACTGATGGCATGATTGGCCAGATCATGGAACCGGTGGAGTTTCAACGCCTCGAATCACAAGCTAGCATTCCTCAAAAACCGTGGGCTACAACAGGAGCCCTGGGTAGACCCCGCAATGTCATCAATAGTCTGTACATAGATCCACAAGTACTGGAAGACCGCAATCGGCGACTTCAGTCGAAATACGCCCAGATGAAAGCTAAGGAAGTACGCTATGCTGAGTATCGGGCAGAAGATGCCGAACTGCTGCTAGTAGCATATGGCAGCATGGCACGGGTGGCTCGTTCTGTAGTGGATTGGGGACGAGCTCAGGGCTGGCCCTTGGGACTACTACGTCCCATAACGTTGTTCCCTTTTCCGGAAGAAGCCCTTCTTCAGCGGGCCCAACAAGTATCGAGTTTGCTTGTACTGGAAATGAGTGCTGGCCAGATGGTAGAAGATGTCCGCCTGGCTGTCAAAGAAAGCTGCCCGGTACGCTTTTACGGACGCATGGGAGGGGTAATCCCTACTTCCCGAGAGATCATAGGTCAAGTAGAGTCAGTCTTGAGCGGGTTGAAGGGAGGGGCACCAGATGTCAGTAATCTATAGGCGACCTTCCACCTTAACCGATAAGCAGTTTCACTACTGTCCCGGATGTGGGCATGGAATCATCCATCGATTGGTGGCAGAAGCCCTTGAGGAACTAGGTCTGCAGGAACGAGCCATTGGCATAGCATCCGTAGGCTGTTCTGTCTTTGCTTATGACTATTTCGACTGTGATATGCAGCAGGCAGCTCACGGACGAGCACCAGCTGTGGCTACTGGCATTAAGAGGGTTCTGCCCACGAGCTTTGTCTTTACATATCAAGGAGATGGAGACTTAGCCTCCATTGGTCTTGCGGAAATTCTGCACGCCGCGGCCAGAGGTGAGAGCATTAGTGTTGTTTTCGTCAATAATGCAACCTACGGAATGACTGGTGGGCAAATGGCGCCCACGACTCTGCTTCACCAAAAGACAGCCACTTCACCACAAGGGCGGCGGGCCGAGGTGGAAGGATACCCAATCAAAGTATGCGAATTGCTCGCAGCCATGGAGGGGCCGTCATTTATAGCTAGAGTGTCAATACACGACCCTCGTCATGTGAAACAGGCCGGTGCAGCTATGCGCAGAGCTTTTGCTACACAGGTGGCAGGAGGTTTTGGCCTTGTAGAAGTGCTGTCCAGCTGTCCGGTCAATTGGCGAATGGATCCTCAAGAAGCCTTAGATTGGGTGAGAGATGAAATGGCTTCATATTTCCGATTGGGTGTTTTTCGAGATATGCCCAATAGGCATGATGGGGAGGCAGCTGCTCATGAAACATGAAATCCTCCTGGCAGGGTCTGGAGGGCAGGGACTCCTGTTCTTGGGACGTATTCTGGCTGAAGCCGCTCTTATGGAAGACAAAGAGGTTTCCTGGTTTCCAGCGTATGGACCTGAGCAGCGTGGTGGTACCAGCCATTGCTCTGTGATTGTCAGCAGACGGCCCATTGGCAACCCGGTGGTCTCTGAGCCAGATATCCTGGTTGTAATGAACTACCCTGCACGCGAGCGTTTCCGAAGTATGGTCAAACCAGATGGGATTTTACTGACCAATGATCTGTTTGCCCAACATGAGCCGGTACATGAAGAGCCTCGGGAAGTACTAGTACCTGCCAGCCGGATGGCAGAAGAGCTTGGCCATCCCCGAACAGCTAACATAATTATGCTGGGAGCCCTTCTCGCCCATCGACCAGTGGTTAAGCGAGCAACTGCTGAAGAGGTCCTAGCACATGTATTGCCATCTAGGCATGAGGAAATGCTAACTGTAAACCGAAAGGCGCTAGAACTTGGATATGCTCACCGATACTAGCAAAGGAGTGGGTTATGCTTAATCGGAAACGGGGCAAGGTATTGGCTATCCAGAGGACCACCGCTTTTATGCAGGAATTGATGGTAGCAATCGATGGGGAATCAGCCCCGGCGGTTAACTACCGTCACTTATCTCCAGATGTCTTTCCAGGGGACTTAGTTGAGTTGAATACCACGGCCGTAGACCTAGGTTTGGGAACCGGTGGAGTGCACTTTGTTATCACCTGCATCGATGGCTGCGAACGTTCAGAAGTTAGCTCTATCGAGTCTGAACGCAAGGTGGACGGTCATATCATGAAACTAAGATATACGCCCTTGCAGTTGGCCACACTCTGTGCCGAAGAGGAGAACAGCTCCTATCATAACCTTCTGAAGCACGCAGATAGTCTGGAATCCATGCCGGTTATGGTGGCTAGCTTGCACAGTCTGATTGCCCCCATCGCGGTTGTCTTTCAACATACTGTCCCAAAGCCCGCCCGCTTGGTCTACATAATGACCGATGGTGCGGCCTTGCCTGTAGGGTTTAGCCGGTTGGTGGCCTTGCTCAAAAGCCGAAGGCTAATCACGGCGACCATCACGATCGGCCATGCCTTCGGTGGCGATCTGGAGGCGGTTAACATATACTCGGGCTTGCTTGCGGCTCGGCATGTACTTAAAGCCGATGCGTGTATAGTTGCTATGGGCCCGGGAGTAGTCGGAACGGGCACCCCTTTTGGCACCACTGCTATCGAAACTGCCGCCATCCTCGATGGTGTAAATGCCCTAGGGGGTAGGCCTGTGGCCGTCCCTAGGATTAGTTTCGCTGACGAGAGAACTCGGCATCACGGACTAAGTCATCATACAATTACCGCACTAGGCCGCCTGTGCTATACAAATTGCTTTGTCCCCATTCCCTTACTCCCAAATGATGAAGAGAGAATCCTTAGAGAACAGATACAGACCGGCAATCTCATGCGGCATGCCATATCTCGGGTGGATGCGGATCATACTCTCGAACTGCTCAAAGCATATGAAATTCGAGTAACATCCATGGGTCGGAGCCCAGCGGATGACCCAGCGTTTTTCAGAGCCGGTGGAGCCGCCGGTTGGCTAGTGGCCAACTGGACCTGAGTCCATAAGCGGGAAAATAGGTTTTCATGGCGAAATACCTTCTGGTAGCAAGATGAGTTTCTTTGTGGTAAAAGCCGGGAGGTATTCTTGTGACTATTTTCGCAGATCTTCACATTCATATTGGTCGAGCCTCATCTGGGGCACCGGTCAAGATCACTGCTTCTCCTAAGCTGACTCTAGAGGGTATCCTATGGGAATGCCTGGAGCGTAAGGGTATTCAGATCGCGGGGATTGTCGACTGTGCTTCTCCACCGGTGTTAGAAGATATTCGTAACCTCATGGCCCAGGGCAAGCTGGCAACCCTTGAGGGTGGAGGGCTGACTTACTGCGATCAGGTGACACTGTTTTTGGGCGCCGAAATCGAGCTAGCGGGTCCGAATGGCGGTAGTGCTCACTATCTAGCGTATACTCCTTCGCTAGAGGCGATGGAGGAGCTTAGCTGTTACTTAGACAAGGCGATAACCAATATTACGCTCAGTTCCCAGCGGGCTGCTCTCGATATCCGAAAGGTTAATGATTTTGTGGTCAGAGAGCTAGACGGCATTTTCATGCCGGCCCATGCTTTTACCCCCTTCAAGAGTGTCTACGGCAATTGTGTAAGACGGTTGACCGAACTTGGGGTTGGTTTTTGCGCTCTAGAACTTGGGTTGAGTGCTGATACCGATTTAGCTGATCGGTTGCTCGAGGTAGCGGATCTTCGATTTCTCAGTAATTCAGATGCCCATTCCTTGCCTAAGATCGCGAGAGAATATAACGCCCTGCAACTGGCCAAACCAGATTTTGTCCATTTTCGAGCAGCCCTATGGGGGGATACTGCTAACCGCCTGGTAGCCAATTATGGGCTAGACCCACGTCTTGGCAAATATCACCGGACATATTGCCCTCAATGTGAGCTTGTAGTTGAGCTCGAGCCACCGGCTGGGGTCTGTACCCACTGCAAAAGCGAGAAAGTAGTGGTCGGTGTGCTTGATCGGATCACTGGCATTGCCGATGAAAAGGAGCCGGTTCATCCCCCGCATCGCCCCGATTACATCCATCAAGTTCCCCTCGAGTTCATCCCCGGGGTCGGTCACAAGACCCTAGAGAAGCTGCTGCAAGCGTTTGGGACAGAGATGCACATCCTGCACCATACCTCTGTTGATGAGCTTAGCCAGGTAGTGGGCACTAGACTAGCAGCGAATATAGTAGCTGCCAGAGAAGGCCGGCTAGGTATATCTGTAGGTGGAGGAGGGCACTATGGCCGCATTGATCGGTGAATATCGGATACCTGAGGCTTAATGCGTTAGTATTCTAGCTGCGGTGTGGAAAGCCAGGACATGCAAGCCATAGCTGGTTGGAAAGGGGAGTTAAGTTCGTTGGCCAAGATTTTCCTCGTAAGGCATGGAGAGACACAGTGGAACGAAGAAAAGCGATACCAAGGCCACTTCGATATTCCCCTCAACCATCGCGGCAGACAGCAAGCAGAGCGAGTGGCGGCCGAGCTAGCAAATATAGGTGCAAGTGCAGGTTTCCTTGTAAGTAGTGACCTTGCGCGGGCACGGGACACCGCCGCTGTGGTCGGGAAGCAGCTGCAGTTGCCGGTAATATGTTGCTCTCTGTGGCGAGAACGCTGCCATGGTCGGTGGGAAGGATTGACCAGAGAAGAAATCCAGGAACTATACCCCGAGGAATGGCGAAAGAACCGAGCTAATCCTCATTTGACGCCACCCGGAGGTGGTGAAACACTGGCAGAACTGAAGGCTAGAGCGATAGAGGCCATGGGTTGGGTGCTCACTGAATATGCGGGGCAAACCGGGATTATCGTGTCCCATGGAGGGGTGCTGCGGACACTCCTAGCCTGGATTGCACACCAGGATACACCCCGGTTTGTCCTTAATAATGGAGGGATTAGTGTTATCAAGGGTGAGACGATCGATGAACTTGCTGTGGTAACTATCAATGAAACTGCCCATCTAGCGGATCTCTAACTCCCCTAGCATAAACAGGCCGCTCAGTGCATAAGGATGATGTGAAGCAATCGGCATACCACATGGCCGGACGGCTCGGGACAAGGGGGAGGCGGTGATATGGCCAGACAAGTGCCGGGGACTGTTCGTACCTATTTTCGCCGCAGAGCCACGACGTACGTCTTTTTGATCGTAATATTTATCATGGGCAGTATCAGTGGGGCCTTTGCTGTCAGGTCTCTGGATTCTGAGCAGTGTGATCATCTGGCCACTTATATCCATAACTTCCTACAAGGCTTTCAAGAGACTAGAGCAGTAGGTTCTGTCGCAATCGTTCGTCAGACATTTTTCGAGAACACAGCCAAAACAGTGGGACTCATGTGGTTGCTGGGGTTATCAGTGTTAGGCGCGCCCTTTGTGCTAGCCCTTCTATTCCTACGTGGTTTTGTTTTGGGATTTACGGTAGGTTTTATGGTAAAGGAAATGGTGCTGAAAGGCATTGCGTTGGCAGTCATGTCTGTAGTACCCCACAATCTTCTCGTGGTGCCAGCAGTCATCTTGGCTGGTGGGGCCTCCTTGAGTTTCTCGTGGGCAGCCTTGCAGACTCTTCTGGGGAGACGGGACATTAACATGTATCAGCATTTCCTCAGCACTACCCTACTGGTAATGGCTGCCTGTGGTCTAATGGGTGCCGCGGCCTTGGTAGAGGCTTACCTAACACCGATGTTAATCGAAATTGCTACCCGCTATCTTGCCTAGCATACCGGTACAAAACCCAGTCAGGAAAATACGCGTGAGGAATGGGGGATTGCGTTGTTCTGGGTAATCTCCTTCAGGGGACTCATCAGAAGCTTGCGATTAGTGATCAGGCCGATCGTTATTGTGCTAGTCATAGTGCTGATTCTTTGCTGGATTAGTGGCAGGTTCGGCGGTAAGGAGCCAGATGCCCACCGACCTTTGCTGCCAGAGGATGGACTACCCTTTAGTCAGGAGTTTGACATGGGGCCGCGGGTAATGGCTGCGGCCACTTGTTCACTCCTAGCTGAACATGGGCAGGCAATCCAACGACAAGAAGGGTAATTGGCAGGTAACTGCCGGGCTATCTAGAAATATGTAAACTAACTATCCCTAGACATAATGCTAAGCTAGATAGGATCGATGGGTGCTACTCCTACCTGCAAAGTTAGCGACAACTATGGTAATAACTAATCACGCAGATGGCCATTGACCGCGGAAACGGCAGTGGGAGCCCTTACAAACAATGTTGGTTGAAGAGAGGAGGCGCCACCCGAAACCCCAGAAGGTACGATTGGGTACTGGGTGTTAAGTGTTGACATGCCAAGAGTGATATTGCTAATCCTAGATAGTGTTGGTGTCGGAGAATTACCTGATGCAGCAGATTATGGTGATATGGGAAGTGCCACTTTACCGAATGTAGCTAAAGCGGTTGGGGGAATTTCTCTCCCCCACCTGGAGAGTATCGGGTTGGGGAACATCGTACCGATTCAAGGGGTCAGCCCCTTCCATGAATGCCAGGCCGGGTGGGGCAAGATGGCGGAGAAATCTCCAGGAAAAGACACAACCACAGGCCATTGGGAAATGATGGGGGTGATTCTCCAACACCCATTTCCAGTTTATCCCAATGGTTTCCCTGTCGAAGTCATCAGCGCGTTTGAGCAGAGGATTGGTACAAAAGTCTTAGGCAATAAGCCGGCCTCGGGGACGAAAATCATCGAAGAATTGGGCGAGGAGCATTTGGCTACCAAATACCCTATAGTCTATACTTCAGCTGATAGCGTTTTTCAGATTGCAGCTCACGAGGAGATTATTAGTGTGGACAAGCTTTATCATATGTGTGAGATAGCTCGTGAGCTCCTCCAAGGCAAACATGGGGTAGGGCGAGTGATCGCCAGGCCTTTCGCCGGGTCGCCGGGTGCTTTTTGGCGTACAGATCGGCGCCGGGACTTTAGCCTGCCTCCCTTACAACCCACACTGCTCGACGAGCTCAAAGCCGCGGGCTGCTTGGTCTATGGCATCGGCAAGATCCCTGACATATTTGCCGGGCAGGGTATCTCCCGATCGTTTCCCGCCCACGGCAATCAAGAGATCTTAGAAGCAGTGTTAGCAGCTATGCAGGCACTACAGGAGCCAGGGTTGATTTTCGCCAACTTTGTGGACTTTGACATGCTCTGGGGTCACAGAAACAACAGTAAAGGTTATGCTGATGGCTTACAGGCTCTGGACGCGGAGTTGCCTCGTATTCTGCAGGCTATGAATTGCGATGATATGCTGGTAATTACTGCCGATCATGGCTGTGACCCCACGCGGCCGGGAACCGATCACACCCGAGAATATGTGCCGTTATTGGTTGTAGGAGCTGGTATACGTGGTTGTATTCCTTTGGGCATCAGGGAGACCTTTGCTGATGTAGCTGCTTCTATAGGTGAGTTTCTGGGTCTAGAATGGCAGGGCCCTGGCACTAGCTTCTGGAGCCGCTTATCAGATGGAGTGTTGCAGCAGGGGGGATCGTTATGAGGATGTATGATCTGATCATCAAGACACGGGAAGGGCTAGAGCTCTCTCGGGAAGAGATACATTTCATCATTCAAGGATACACGAAGGGAAGCATCCCTGACTATCAGATGGCGGCATGGTGTATGGCTGTCTATTTTCAGGGGCTAAGTGCCAAGGCCACAGCTGAACTTACCATGGCTATGGTAGATTCAGGCGAGACTTTGGATTGGCCCGAATTCGGAGCCGAGCTCGTGGACAAGCATTCTACTGGAGGAGTAGGAGACAAAACCACCCTAGTACTAGCTCCCTGGGTGGCCGCGGCCGGGGTTAAGGTGGCCAAGATGTCCGGTAGAGGCCTAGGCCATACGGGTGGCACTCTCGATAAGCTCAGCGCCATCCCTGGCTTTAGCTCTGAGCTAAATAGAGAAGAATTTATCCAAGCGGTCCAGAGGACAGGCTTGTCAGTTGTCGGGCAGACGGGCAATCTTGTGCCTGCGGACAAAAAGCTCTACGCTCTGCGTGATGTTACGGCTACTGTAGATTCGATCCCGCTTATTGCCAGCTCTATCATGAGCAAGAAGATAGCAGCTGGGGCCAGGCGCATTGTCCTAGATGTGAAAGTAGGCGATGGCGCTTTTATGCAAGAGCTTTCTGCGGCCCGACTTTTGGCTGAAACCATGGTAGATATTGGTGCCCAGACTAATCGCCATACGGTAGCTCTAGTCACAAACATGGATCAACCTTTGGGTTATGCGGTAGGGAATGCTCTAGAAGTACAGGAAGCTATCGCCACATTGCGGGGGAAGGGTCCAGCTGACCTCACAGAGTTATCCCTGGCACTGGGGGCAGAAATGCTCGTACAAGCGGGCAAGACTCAGACTCCTGACGAGGGCCGCCGGTTATTGCAGGAAGTAATGCTAGAGGGGCTGCCAATTCGTAAACTGCGGGATATGATAGAGGTACAAGGTGGTAACCCAGATGTGATCACAAATCCAGAGCTACTGCCTGTTGCCCCTGTCAGTAAGGATGTAAAGGCCCGTCATTCCGGACATGTTGTAGCGGTGCAAGCTAGAAAAATAGGACTGATTGCCATGGAATTGGGTGCCGGGCGTCAACGACTCAAAGATGCGATTGATCTGTCGGCAGGACTGGAGGTCCTAGTAAAAGTTGGTGATAGGGTGGAGCAAGGGCAGACCATTGCTCGGGTTCATGGTCCGTCACAAGCAGTAGTTGACAGTGCCCACAGGAAGGTCCAAAGCTCGATACGGGTGGACGCTACTCCAGTTGAGCCGATGCCCTTGATTCTGGCTCGTGTTTCCAAGTGAGATAAGGTATAACCAGGACCAGTAGAACATAGCTTATAGAATGTGGCCCATTCGCGCCAATACAGTGGTATGCAGCAGAGGAGGGATTAGCTTGCCAATAAGACGTGCCAAACTCGTTACTATCATCTTACTAACTGTTCTTTGCCTTTCCGGTACCGGGTTGGTGAAAGCTGCTGCTCAGGAATTGAGCTTGTCGGCGGCCGCGGCCGTCTTGATGGAGGCCAGTTCGGGTGAGGTGGTTTACGAAAAGAATATGCATGCACCCGTTCCGATGGCTAGCCTGACCAAGATTATGACACTAGTGCTGGCATTGGAAGCAGTGGAGGCGGGTAAGGTCAGACTGGACGACTTGGTCACCACTAGTGAGTATGCCAACAAGATGGGGGGATCCCAAATCTGGCTCGAGGTGGGAGAGCAGATGACGCTGGAGGATATGCTCTATGCCATCTCCGTAGGCTCAGCTAATGATGCGGCAGTCGCTGTGGCCGAATATCTCAGTGGTTCAGAAGCGAGCTTCGTTGACCAGATGAACGAGCGGGCTCGTGAGCTCGGTATGGAAAATACTGTTTTTAGCAATGCCAGTGGACTTCCGCCCAAGACTCTGGGCATGGATGCTGAACATCATGCGTCCGCCTATGATCTAGCGATTTTATCTCGTTATGCCATGCGCATACCTTTGCTGGTGAAGATGGTCTCGGTTCATGAGTATAGAATGAGGCCAGATACCACAGGCAAGCCGCATCTATATACTTTGAACGAGCTCTTGGATAGGGTCTTGGAATCAGGACGACGCTATGGATACCCCGGACTGGATGGCATTAAGACTGGCATGACGCAAGAAGCAGGCTACTGTTTAGCAGCCAGTGCTCAGCGAGATGGTATGCGGCTGATTTCCGTAGTTCTGGGTAATCCCACCAAAGAAACCAGGAAAAAGGATACACTTACCCTTTTGGACTATGGTTTTCGACTATACGAGCCTGTAACTATCGCTCGTGCTGGTGAACCTTTGGGTGAAGCCATGGTCTCGCGGGGCAAGGAAGAGAGAGTCTCCGTCAGTACTCGATCGGATCTGACCATTGGCATACCCCGAGGACATAAGGATGAACTGACCCGTGAGATCAATTGGCGAAAAGAACTAGTTGCCCCCTTGCAGAAGGGGGAGGTTTTGGGTGAATTGGTAGTGAAACGCGATGGCAAAGAAGTGGGTCGGATAGAAGTAGTAGCCGATGCTGAAGTTGAGCGTGCCAATATGTGGCAGATTCTGATTAGAATGTCTAGGCGATTACTGCAGAGTATCGTTCCCGGTCGATAGGGGCCCTGGGGCCAAGGCAGAGGATGCACTGCAATTGCTCTATGAGTAGCTTGAGAAAAAACAAGCCAGAGCGCGGCTGATTATAGGGGAGTCAATCACTAAATAACGAGGAGCCAAGCGGCTCCTTTTTCATGGAAGGTACTTTGACCCTTTGTATGGAATATATTGGTGATGCTTGGTTCGCTAGCAGAGCATAAATCCATGCACTGGGAGGTAAAATCCGTGAACTCGGTATTAGATGCATGTATTCCGCGATCGGAGATTTTAGCAGGTACCTTTAATCCAGAAGTGTTCACGGCATCGCTCAGTCCGATCATCGACTACTACCAAGGTCGCCAAACCGTCATCGATAGTATCTACACCGATGCTGAACTGTTTTTCCAAGAGGCTACATACCCCACACAAGGGTTGTGCACTACTTTGGCGGAGGTCTTTGGTCGCATCGCCGGTGATGTGACAGTGCCAGCGATTCATCGGCTAGAGACTGCCTTTGGAGGGGGTAAGACCCATACTCTGATTGCTTGTACCCATATAGGATATCGG
>JAAZMR010000103.1 GCA_012798695.1 Bacillota bacterium
TTATCCCTTTATTGAGGGGGCTCTATTTGATAAGAGCTTTGTCAGGGCCCCGTTACTGCTCTTTCCCGTAGAGCTGGTTAAGGACAAGAACAAATGGTATTTATGCCACGTTGAGGGGGCCAATCCTCAGTTAAACAAAGTGTTTGTTTTTGCCCATGCAAAAGCAAATCAGTCATCTCCTCCTGAACTCGAATGGGAACTGCAAACTGACACTAGATCCGTGGATGAGCTAGTTTCCCTAGTGTTGGTCGATTTAGAAAGTCATGGTGTGACTATTAGCGATACAAGTACCCAGGAAGTCGAAAGGTTCCCAGATTACAGGAAGGATAATACACCCCCGTATTTGCCAGGAACACTGTTTTTGAAGCGCCATTTGATCCTTGGTCAATTCCCTACATCCAACTCTATTTACGATGACTATAACAAGCTGAAACAACGCAATATCGACGAAGGGCCCATTGCCTCATTACTCTATACCTGTGACTCCTCAGCTCGGAATCCATTTGATGAAACAGAAGAGCCCATCAAAGAAACAGATTATTTCTTTATTAGTCCTTTGGATCACAGCCAAGAGAAAGCATTGAAAAAGATCGGTGAACGGAATCACCTGGTTATTCATGGTCCCCCCGGAACAGGTAAATCGGAAACAATAGCAAATGCGATTGTAGATAACCTAGCCAAAGGGAAGCGAGTATTGATGGTTTCCCAAAAACGGGCTGCCCTAGACGTAGTACATAGTCGTTTAACCCCCATGCATTCAAAAATGGTATTGATCTATGATGGTGTGTCTGACAAGAAGAAATTCTATCAGCATGTCACCGGCAGCTTGGAGCGAATCGTGCAATCACCTCCAAGTCAGTCTTTCTCCGAGGCGAAAACTCTCAGCAAACAGATTGATCAAGAGCTCAGTTTGCTTCAAAATAGCTGGATTGCCCTTAATCGGGTTCACGAGTTGGGTTTGTCTCTCCAGCAATTATATGTCAAGACCAGTGACATTCCCCGGGAATCATTAACAGGCCTATTGGCGAAATTGCGCCATAATAACCCGTTCAAGCGACTCACCTATGACGAGCTTGTTTCGGCGAAAGAAAACCTAAGTCAAGATGATAATTTGGAGGCTTATGTGCAATATCGAAGCCTAAACGAAATCCCTTCCATGAGCTATGTGAAGCAAAACGTCGATAGATTGGGAGTGCTAAGTGTAGAGCAAGCGCTGCAAGATATCGATGTCAGCAATTATGATGAACTCAAAACCAACCCGCTGTTTACTGCTGTTTTGTACAAGTTACGGGATATGGACTACCCGAAGGTGGCGGAACACGGGGAGCAAATGGCCTTAGAGTTTGTCCGGGAGCAGTTTCCTGAATTGCTGGAACCTTGCCATGATGGTCGTTGGTGGACTTTGGGCTACTGGCGTTCCTATCGCCGCATGAAAAAGGAACAGAAGCGGAGGGCTCTGCTACATCAGCAGTATATGGACGAAGTGCAGGAACTCATGGAATCCATCGTGGCAGCTAGGGAAATGGCACACTTTGAATTTGGAATCCTCGATGAAGTGTTTTCCCCGGCGGGGATCAAGTTGTTTGCAGAACAGCTTTTGGAGGAGCGCAATACCGATAAGGTGATTGGTGACATCCGGAATATTTTACAGAACGCAGAGTACTATAGCGCCCTGCAA
>JAAZMR010000021.1 GCA_012798695.1 Bacillota bacterium
CTTTTTCTACCTCTTCCAAATCGCATACATATTCATCAAAACCTGTTCCCGGCTCATATACCATGATACGGGCTTCCTTATGGGGCTTACCATCAGAGACAAGGTTGAGCCGGAGCTTGCCAAGACCACCGAGTTCAAGGGTTTTCTCTGTCGTACTCCCACCCACGACCTCAACATCATATAGCTTCTTGTTGGGGAAACCTGCACCCAGGTTAATCAGCTCAATATCGTAATTGCCTTCCTTGAGCTTATTTTCATAGACCCCTTTTTCTACCTCTTCCAAATCGCATACATATTCATCAAAACCTGTTCCCGGCTCATATACCATGATACGGGCTTCCTTATGGGGCTTACCATCAGAGACAAGGTTGAGCCGGAGCTTGCCACTATCACCAATATCCAGGGTTTCTTCCCTGAGCTTGCCACCCTTAATCTCGAAATCATAGAACTTCTTGTCAGAGAAGCCTTCACCTAGATGGGTGATCTTGACATCATAACTGCCTTCCTTGAGTTCCAGTTCATATACTCCCTTTTCTACCCTCTCCAGATCAGCCAGGTATTTATCACTATCAAACTCCCGACCGGCAGGATACAGCATGAGCCGCGGATCTCCGCCTGTATAGGGCTTGCCATCAGAGGTGAGCTTGATTCGGAATCTGCCGACAGGCTCGAATACCACCTTGACTTCCTTGGTCTCACCAGCCCTAACCTCGAGCTTCTCTAAGGTAAGTGTCTGCACCGGAACACCATCATACTTGGCTCGAATATCGTATGTCCCCGCTCCCATGGAAGCGCTCAGTCTATCGTCTTGAGCTTCAAAGGCTATCTCCTGACCGCTAGTACGGTAAAACCAGGCTTGTACCTTGCGTAAGGAGGCCGGTTTATCTCCAGTCATGGGCACCAGAACAATTCTCCCCGGAACCTCCACTTCCAGTGTCACATCAGTGATTTGACCAGCTTCTACAGTGACCTCGGCCAGATTGCTTCTGTTTCTCTGGTAGGTTGCCTGAACTCCATAGAAGCCCGCTGGAATGATGGCAACCAGAAGATCTCCCTTAGGAGACAGCTGCAGTTTATGCTGTTCACTCTGTGCCTTTACCTCGGACTTAGAAGTAACGTCCTTGTCCCCAGCCTTAACCTTCACCCTAAGGGTCCCGAGGAGATCATCTAGTTCCACCGTTACCTTGGTGATTTCCCCTCGCTTGAGGATTACGCCACTTATATCCTTATCTACACTGACAGCTCCCATGTAGGTAACCTTGAGATCTACTTCACCAGGGACGCCTTCGTGGTGAAACACCTCATTACCTGTGCCATATGATGCATCTCTATCACCACGCCGGATAATCTGTAGTCTCGTATCCTTGGTAATACTGGCACTTCGATACATGACCTCCACTCTCAGCTTAGCCATGGGATCGACGAAGTCTAGGCGGACCCCCTTGGACTCACCCTCACCTAGCTCAATATCATGTTGGACAGCTTCTAGCACCATAGTCCCCATCTTGAACACGCCTTTGACGGTATAGACACCTTCTGCCAGGCTCCTTGTCAAAGAGTCACCCTTGGGCTTCAATTCACTGCCAACTGTATCGCCCGAGGCATCGGTAATCTCAAACACCGTCTGGGATGTAACGTTCTGCCCCCCCGCCCAGGCCTCAATCTCCAAGGTGGAAGGCTACACTACCTTGCGCATGATGGACCCTAATGCCTCACTGAGACTTTTTCTGTCCTTGGCACTGTAGTAGGTCCCGATACAGCTGACTTTAGCTTCATCAGCAGCCGACATCGCAAACCCAACTACATAAGGCTTATAGACAATCCCCTGGGACTGTAAGTAATAAGAAACGGCACAGGGGTCGCCTCCACAGCTTTCCTGGCCATCGGTAATCAATACAATAATATTACGGTTAGCCTTGCTGGGAAAATCCCGACCCGCTTGCTCTAGTGAATAGGCTATGGGTGTCTTACCTCTAGGTTTAAGCGAGCGAACGATCTCAAGTATATTGCCCCTCACTGCATCTACTGGCCCGAAGCCCTGCACCAAAACCGAATCATCACACTGGGTATTCCTCGACCCATACACCCTGAGACCTATTTCCAAACCAGGTCGGTCCTCCAGGTTCTGGATCAAATCGATCATAACCTCTTTAGCCACATCCATACGGGATTTACTTTTTTCCGCTGCTTCATTCATGCTGAAGGATGCATCAAATACGAACTCTATGTAAGTCTTCTCAGCGTCAGCTGTAACTCCCACTCCTACCCCAACCAACAATGTGATGATGATCATAAACAACAGCAGCTGTAAGGAGTTTCTATACTTAAATTGGTTCATTTTTTAACCCCCCGTTTTCCTTGCTTTTCTACCTCATTGGCCGCACTGCAGAGGTTCTTTTGGTTCACCACCTCCCTGTCACATAACCACTGTAGGCAACGGGGACGTTCAGTACTGCTCTACATTTCAGAAAACACGTAACGGACATATTCATTATGGTGCATCCAGTATATCCCGAAAATATCGATAAGTAAATATCTTCCGGAGTTCTTGCAGGTAATTTTGGGAAAACAAGCTGCGGCTATATGACACAGCCGGTAATAGTCCCCTAATGTCGCTTTGGGACAGAAAGGAACCAAGGAAAAAACGATATTGACCGGCGGTTTTCCTTGGTTCCTTTTTGTGTATCTGATTTATTGACGCAACCTAGCTCACAATGGGCCTAACTGACACTGTATTACAGGCAGCTCGGCCTTCCTGACAGACTAAGGCTACAGCACCGGAGGTAAGGGTTTGGTTCGAGTCCCTAATGTCAAAAAGACATTGATCCTGGAACCAGCCTTTCAGCCGGTCACCTTGTACCTCTAGCTTGAGATCATAGATCTGGCCGAATTGCCAATTTACGTGCACCTCCCCGAGAACCTGAGTACCGTCAAGCTCCTTCACCAGACGAATCATCCCATCGCTGCACAGCAGCAGGGCATAGTAGCGGCGCATACCTTGAACCCGAGCCGCTACACCGGTAGCTGTACACATGTGAGGCGTCAGATCAGCAGCCACTCTGTAATCAGTCCATTCCCGAGTGCCTTGGATCATGAGACCCGTCCCTGCATTCTGGATCAAGCGATACGGTTCATCAGTAAAAATCAGCTGATCGAGTCCATCTACCCACGCTCTCTGCCATACCGTGCCTCCTTCAGCAGGGCGCCTCCAAGTGACTGTGGGGATCCCAGTCCATGTGAGGTAGTCAAGATAAACCGTCCCATCCGCCCGCTCGGCTGATGCCAGCTCTATTCCGATCTCAGCTATTGGCTGCCCATCCATGTCTGGTATCATCCAGGAAAATTCATGCTCCGCCCCTGGTATTAAGGTAGTATCAGGGCCCTTGATCGTCCGCAGCTGGTTGCTGCCATCATAAGCCCTTACATAAAGGCAGCACTCCACCGTACGGTTATTGTCTCCGTTTGCACTGACTTGGGCCTGAACTACCTGACCGGGATAAATTGTGGGAGAAGCAATCAATGAATAATGGCTAGCTCCTAAGGCATCCGGTGGAATAAAGGTGGGTGTAGCTACCCGAGCACATCGCCCTGTGGCTACATGCTGATAGTGAAGAGCGAGGCTCCTTTTCCCCCTACGGCTGTGCCCCAGCACGTTTTCTACTACTAGAGTCCCCTGTGATTCAATGCTCTCTTCGGGCTGGAAACCTTGGACAGAACCAGGCAGTTCGAAATGGAACCGAGCTCCACCCTTGGGTGCCAAGGGTTCTTGCCCCGCCAAGGCTCTGGCCATGTTGACAACCTGATAGGTTTCGGTCACTGCGTCAG
The DNA here is from genome assembly GCA_012798695.1 of Bacillota bacterium. Lineage (GTDB taxonomy): Bacteria > Bacillota > Limnochordia > DTU087 > DTU087 > JAAZMR01. The sequence continues at coordinate 3,826 of JAAZMR010000021.1, forward strand.
TGATCGACCTACCTCCATCGGCTGTAGGTAGGTAGAGCTGATCAGCCACTGGTCCACGAAAATCCGGGCCGGCTTCGATTCCTGCCAGCCCATTTTTGATACCCAAGAGACAACCAACATTGGCCGAATTGCAGTCAGTATCCCAGCCAGCTGTATTGACGATCATCAAACTTTTCTGGAAGTTATCATCACCATAGAGTAGGCTGAGGATAATCAGCCCATGGTTGGGCACCATATGGCAGTTGCCGCCATATTTATCATAACCATAATTGGTTTCCAGCAGCTCCCGAGCCATTCGCCAGTCGGGTTCCTTGGAGTGCCAGTCCCTGATGTCGTCAATCATACGGTAAATGACAGAGCTCTTCGGGATTAGGGCTACTGCCGTATCGAGCAACTGAGTGAGATCAGGTTCTACAAAAGCCTGAGCTTCCATGGCAGCAATCACCTGGGCACCATAAATAGCCTCCCCATCATGGCTAACCGAACCGGCCCTCCGGGCGAAATCCGCCGCCAGCTCCGGATCCCCGGGGCAAAGCATAGCCCAAGCATCAATAAAGATCTGTGCACCGATTTGCTCTGATACAACCTTGCCATTTAGTTCCATAGACCCACTTTGGGGAGCAGGGGTGCCGTTTTTTAGCCTCAAATAGGCAGTATGCTCCGTAGAATTGCCCATCCCACCCCACCAGAGGATAGTCCGGTTTTCAATTAGGTAATTCAGCCATGTCTGTCCGATCTGCTGAGGCGTGATCTCGCGGTTGTAATGGTAGTCCGCTAGGGCCCTTACAAAGGTGAATGTCCCTGAAATGTCATCATCAGTGACGACTAAAGGTACACCCAATTTTTCGTGTACGTAATAATTGATCTCCCCCAACTCATCCATAATGTGCTGATATGTCCATCCTTCAAAGGGGCGTCCTAGATAAACGCCAATGATTTTGCCTAACACACCCGCATAGACGCGCTCGACATATTGGTAATCCAGTTTCATGCTATCCCTCCTAGTACAATCATTATTACTCTACCCTCTTGAGCACCTATTTTGTCATCCATTGACTTTCCTTCAGACTTTGACGCCACCTGCTGCTATTCCTTGAACAGAGCCCTGTTTGCATTCGTATCCAGGCGTTTTTCCTTAGCCGTTTCCAGTATATGGAGATCCCTCACCTGTGTTCTCATCTGAATCCTTGCAGGATATAGAGGGGCTGGAGAGAAAAGGTTCAAATGTGAGACAATTCAACTGTGATTGCCCTACAGGGCTGCCGGTGAAGGTCACAAATCGCGATGAGGTGCAATACACATGCGAACACGCAGGCGTTGGATTACTACTTTAGTCTTGCTAGTAGTCTTGGTGGCTGGCTGCAGTCAAACGCCTAAGGTTACGAGAATAGCTGGAACCATCATTGATACTGAAGGAAAACCGATTTCCAAAGCCGGACTACTCATAGGCAGTTCCATGACCAAGACTAATTCTGCAGGTCAGTTTAGCATCAGTGCTCTCTCAGGAGAAAGCCAAGCAATTCTGCTGGCAAAGGGAAGCTGTCCCCAGATCTTGTCCTTGAATTTGGGTCAGGATGCCCAGACAGTCACCCTGACGGCAAACCCGGGAAAACCAACAAAGCGCAGTGGCAGTACAGTCGATTACATACTGCTGTTTGACTCCCTCAGAAGCACTGATATCACTGGTGACTCACGATTTACCTATCTGACAGGAAATGATGTGAGGAAAGCCAGCCTTACACACGCCGGCATCATCAACCTCAATGAAGCAGTGGAATATTTGAGTCCAGAGGCTCTGCATAGCCTTTGCCAAATTCTCAAGACAAGGCATTTGGTCTGGATTAATCAAGATCTAAAGGACCATCTACAAGTCTTTGCCGCCGACTCACGCCAGATCAGCAACTTGCCATTCAAGCAACGCAGAGGGGTAAAGCAGATCAATGCCCTGCTTGCCAATAGCCTGCGCGGCCGGGACTCATCTCGGGGTCAGTACCCGGAAGGTGCTGAGGCACGACTCGCTCGAGAGGTAAAGTCATATATGGAGCGAATGTATGATGTTACCTATTCCGGTCCTGATCTGGAACGAATTAAGCGGGTTGCCAAACCGGTGATCGAAGTCTCAGAGCGTCCGAATTTGTTGTTTACTTTCGGCATATTGGAGGCTCCTGAGTATAATGCCTATGCACTGCCTGGAGGATACATATTTATCACTCGTCCTTTACTGGAGATGATGGAATCTGATGCCGAACTAGCGGCAGTTCTCGCCCATGAATCAGCACATATTACTCACGTCCACGCAGTAAAGAGCTATGAACGACAAGTTGCCCTAACCGTAGCGGGTGTTTTCTTGACAGTGGCCACGGGAGATATTGAATCTAGTTTTGATTTCGTCCAAGCTATAGGGGATATTATGACAGTAGGATATAGCAAAGAACAAGAGTACGATGCTGATGCAACCGGACTACGCTACATAAGCCGAGCCAGTTACGACCCCACTGCTATGCTTTCTTTGCTGACTAAGCTGCAGGATTTGGAATACCGTCTCACCGGTAGGCGCCGAGGCTATAGCCGCACTCACCCTGCCACAGAGAACCGTATCAAGCAAGTGAAAGCCCAACTATCTACGAACGAATATTATAGGTGCCTAGATGAGTACTTGCAGACACTTTGAGCATCACCTCAAAGATAGTTCTGCCAAACATGAAAGGAATTTCCCAGGACGCTGAGCGTCTACCTGTATCTACGCGCTTCCTATATATGGAAGCCGGGATTGTTAGAGACTCCAGTGTGATGCCCTGATTAAAAGGAAGAGGTGTCAGCAAATGCATATGAATCGAAAGAGTCTCTGCTCAGAACCACGGCTTAGGCCTTCTATCACACGGATAGTAGTTTGCCTATTACTAGCCATCCTCTTAGGCATATCACCAATCCCCCGGATTACACCAGAGAACACTAGTACAGCCTTGGCTGCAACGAGAGCTGTCGTGGTGGACCACCAAGTCCTCCCGAATGGTTTGGAAGTCTACGTCTATGAGGATCGCACAACCCCTGTAGTATCCGTCAATGTTTGGTATAAGGCGGGATCTCGGGATGAGCCACCGGGATTATACGGTATGGCTCATCTCTTGGAACACATGATGTTTAATGGCTCGGAGAGTATTCCCAAAAATGGCCACGCCCAGCTGATCGACGCCATAGGGGGAGAGCTCAATGCCTTTACCTCCAGTGACATGACTGTTTACTGGAACAAAGTGCCAAGTGACCAGTTAGGGTCAGTTCTGGAACTAGAAGCTGAGAGAATGGCTAATCTGCTAATTACATCGGCTAAGGTCGCGATCGAAAAAGAGGTAGTCAAGGAAGAGTATCGCATCGGGTTTCAGAACGATGCGATCGGTGTGGCCTTAGACAAACTGTTGGCAACCAGCCTGCAGGGGACTCCCTATGCCTGGACGCCGGCAGGTACGCTGGAGTGTATTGATGCCATTACTGCAGAGGATCTGCAGGGGTTCTATGAAGACTACTATACACCTAGCAATGCAATTCTGGTGATTGCCGGGGATACGGACATTCATACAGCTACACATCTGGCCCAAAGAGCTTTTGGGTCTATTCGCCGAAGTGAGGCCCCATCCAGAAGCAAAGTCCAGCTGCCCGAGCACAGGCAACCAATCTATGCAGACATCACCATGCCCCTGCAATTACCCACTATTCTGGGTGGCTATGTGATTCCTGGGACTATTAGTGTGGACAACACAGCACTGCAGATGGCCAGCTTCATCCTTTCTGCTGGACAGAGTTCACGCTTGCACCAAAGGCTGGTACGGGAAAAAGGTTTAGCCGTCGGTGCCATGGGGTACGCGCAGGCCTTCCGGGATGCCGGGCTTTTTCTCAATCTAGCGTTTTATCTAGATAACACTGATACAGATGCTGTGATTCAAGCTATGAGAGATGAGATCGAAGGCTTAGTGATTAACCCACCGACGAAGATAGAAATGGCGAAGGCACGTAACCAGGTAGCAGCCAGCTATGCCTTTTCCCTAGACTCTCTGGATGGGATCGCTAACGCGATCGGTTCCGCGGTATTATTGGGCCAAGGGATTGAGGAATTCGAGCAAGGCCTTGACATGTATTTCGAGACCACTGGGCAAGATATCCAGCGTGTTGCCGGCAGATACCTGCGGCCGGAGAACCTGACATTGCTCACCATCAAGCCAGGGCCTGTTGCTGAACAAAGCATGATTGCCGAACAAGATAGCAAACCTCAGACGGCAGCTATGGCGGAGGATGAAGATACTGCCTTAGAAAAGCCCATCTTGCAGGACTTAGCAGATGAGATAGGCATGTCATCACCCCAAGCTGAGCGAATCTCTTTACCTCCGATCACACATTTCTGTCTGAGCAACGGCCTTGAGGTTTACCTAATACACCGCCCCCAACAGCCTATAGCTGCCCTCCACCTGGTTTTGCCTATTGGCAGCTACTCAGACCCGGAAGGGAAAGCAGGGCTAGCCAATTTCACGGCTGCCATGCTCAGACAGGGAACAAAAAACTATACTGCTGAAGAGATTTCCAGCATGATCGATACAGTGGGCGGTTCGCTCGGAGCTTGGGCGGATGATAATACGACTACCCTAGCAGCCGAGGTCATGAGTAAGGATTTTCGCCTGGGCCTAGAATTGATAGCAGACATAATCATTAACCCAGTTTTTCCAGAACCTGAAGTAGAGAGTCTGCGCCAGCAGTTCCTGGGAAGTCTCTACCGGCGTCAGGATAATGCTTCAGCCTTGGCTACTGATGAAGCGATGAGCTATTTCTACGGCAGCAACCACCCACTAGGCAGGCCAGTTAGCATAGATACCATTCAGAGCATCCAGGTAGATGATATGGTTGCTTTCGCCGAAAAGCATCATAGGCCTGATGGCGCTATATTGATTGCCGCCGGGGATATTGAGCCCTCCGAGCTCCGCAACCTGGCAGAGACGCAGTTTGGCAAATGGTCGGCCAGTACTAGGAGCCGAAGTCAAGCGATGGGCACACAGCCAGACCCCCCCAAGCAACCACGCTTACTCTTTATTGAAAAACCTGGCCAAACCCAGGTACAGATCCGTATGGTACAACATGGCCCCACTAGAACCACGCCCGATTGGATAGCTATTGAGCTGTACAATTACATCTTAGGCGGAGGCAGCTTTTCGTCTAGATTGATGCAGGTAGTTCGCTCTGAGCTCGGTGAAACCTATGGAATTACCACTGGTTATCGGGCCGATGAGCGGAGTGGACTGTTCATGCTTGCCACCTTTACCAGTAACGAAAAACTATATGAAACCATGTCCGTGATCAAAGCTGAGCTGGAGGAGTTCGCTGCTCATGGAGTGACAGAAGAGGAGCTGTATTACGCGAAGGCCAACCGCATTGGCAACTACCCCCTCCGTTTCGAGACGTTAGGAGGTACAACAGCGGCTATTGCCCAAGGTTTGCGCTTCCACTCTCTGGAGGAGGTCGAAGAATATTCACTGCTGGTTGAGAGGCTGGCCAGAGCGGAGATCCAAGCCGCCATCGCCAGGCACTTCGATCCCCATAGCTTTGCCATCGTGCTCTTGGGGGATCCATCGATTATGGAGGAAGTGGTTGAGGTAGCTAAGCTCTATGGCATCGAGCCCAGCAGCATTGACCGAGTCGACTGGCAAACTTTACGCTGAGCAGATAATCAAGACTCAGGGGCCAACAAGTCTCCCATCATCCCGGGTCTTCTCTGTCCTGCTCACATTACGTTCCTACCATCCGATCCGGATTTTTTCTCGATCGTCAAACTGGGGGACGTATGGCTTAGTATCCAATAGGGGAATTCCACCTACGCCGGCTCTACAGTCCTCGGATAATGAGTTGCTCTGTATGGCCTTGAAAGATTTCTTTTGCCTTTTGGAACCAGGCTTTTGCATATGGTCTTACTCTCCCGAAGGCCGGGTCTAATGTCTGTCTAGGCCGAAACTGCTGCAGAGCGAAACGGCCCATTGGCCCTAGCAGCTTGGCGATCATCTCCAAATCCCCTAAGTCTACAAGGCCTGGGACCACCGTAGTACGCAGTTCATAGGCGGTCCCACTATTTCTCACGAGTCCCACGCTCTTTGCCACTGTGGCAAACTCCAACCGGCCTCCCGTAGCCTGCCGATACCGGTGTGGTGAGGATTTGATATCAATAGCCACATAATCCAACAATCCCTCACTCAGAAGACTTAGCAAGACTTCAGGTCTAGAGCCATTGGTATCCAGCTTCACACTATATCCTAAGGCCCGAACTTGCCTAATGAACTCATCTAAATCAGATTGGATAGTCGGCTCACCACCACTTATACAGATGGCATCCAGCTGATCTCGCCTTTGCCGTAAGAACTTCAGTACTGCCTCCTCAGTGTCCCCTTCCTTCCCGATTACCAACTCACCATTATGGCAAAAGGGGCAGCGCAGATTGCAGCCCCTCGTGAAAACAGTGATCGCAGGTTTGTGAGGATAGTCCACCAAACTTAAGGGAATATACCCACCGATCCTCATTGAGCTAGCTCAGCAGGAACAAATGTACGCCGATCCTGAAACTCACTTTGTTTGCCTAAGTTCCAGTTTTTCACCGGTCGATAAAAACCAACGACACGGCTCCAAACCTCTGTCGCCTCACTGCAGATGGGGCACAATGCCTGCTCTCCCCGCAAATACCCGTGGCTGGGACATATACTAAAGGTGGGGGTAATGGTAAAATAGGGGATTCGATACTGGGAGAACACCGTCTGCAGCAATATCTTGAGTGCTGCTAGATCGTCGATCTGCTCTCCCATAAAAGCATGGAATACCGTACCACCTGTATAGAGAATCTGAAGAGGTTCTTGCAGATCCAAAGCTTCAAATAGATCATCAGTATAACCCACCGGCAGCTGAGTGGAGTTTGTATAATACGGCGCTTCTGCCTCCCCCGCCGTAATCATCAGGGGGTAGGCCTTTTTATCCAGCTGTGCCAGGCGGTAAGATGTGCCTTCCGCTGGAGTTGCTTCCAGATTGAAGAGCTGGCCTGTTTCTGTCTGAAAATCCACCAGCCGCTCTCTCATGTAGTTCAGCACTTCCTTAGAAAACGCTTGTCCTGCACGTGAGGCTAGACCACAATCCATGAAATTCAGCAAGGCCTCATTCATCCCCACCAGGCCAATCGTATTAAAGTGATTGTCCCAATACTTACCAAACCTCTGGTAAACATCATGGAGATAAAAACGAGAATAGGGGAAAAGACCTTTGATGATCAGAGCCTCCAGTACCCGCCTTTTCAGAAGCAGGCTTTCTTTAGCCAGTTCCATCAAAACACTTAGGCGTTGGAAGAACTCCTCCTTGGTCTTGCTCAAATATCCGATCCGGGGCAGATTGATGGTGACCACCCCGATAGAGCCAGTGAGGGGGTTAGCGCCGAATAATCCACCACCTCGCTTACGCAGCTCTCTAGCATCCAAACGAAGCCGGCAGCACATACTCCGCACATCGTCAGGTGAAAGATCGGAGTTAACGAAGTTGGCAAAATAGGGGATCCCATATTTCGCAGTCATGGCTAGAACCCGCTCAAATACAGGTGATTCCCAATCCAGATCATCAGTGATGTTATAGGTCGGAATCGGGAAACTAAAGGTTCGGCCCTTAGCATCGCCTTCCATCATGACTTCGCAAAAGGCCATATTCAGCATATCCATTTCCTTTTGGTAATCACCATAGCAGGATTCCTGGTATTCACCGCCGATGATTACAGGGCTGTTGGCTAAGGTCCCGGAGGGTGTAAGATCCATAGTAATATTGACAAAGGGGGTCTGAAAGCCAACCCTGGTAGGTACATTTAGGTTGAAGACAAACTCCTGGAGGGCCTGCCTAGTCTGGGCATAGTTGAGACCATCATGAGCGATAAAGGGCGCCAGATAGGTATCGAAATTGGCAAACGCCTGTGCACCTGCTGCTTCTCCCTGGAGTGTATAGAAGAAGTTGGCTACCTGGCCCAGGGCAGTGCGAAAATGTCTGGCTGGCGTGCTTTCTACTTTCTCACTTACTCCACCAAAACCCTTAAGCAAGAGATCTTCTAGGTTCCAGCCACAGCAATAGGGTGCCAGCAGTCCTAAATCATGAATGTGAAAATCCCCTTGGATATGGGCTTCTCTGATCTCCCTGGGGTAAACCTCCTCCAGCCAATACTTCGATGAAACTGCAGAGATGATGTGATTATTCAATCCTTGTAGGGAATAGTTCATATTGCTATTTTCATTGACCCGCCAATCAGCTCGGCCCACGTATTCTCTGATCATCTGCTCAGCATCCACAAGGGTGCTTTTGAAGCTCCTCAATTTGCTTCTTTGCTCTCTGTAAAGGATATAGGCTTTGGCCATGGCGGCTTGCCCGTTTTCAATGAGGACCTGTTCTACAATATCCTGTACACCCTCTACCGTAGGTAATTCCTCTGGTGATAGCTTCGCCACCACCTGTACAGCGAGCCTTTCGGCCAGCTCCTTATCTGGATGGCCTACAGCGCGCCCTGCTTTATAGATAGCCGTAGCAATACGCTCCCGTTCAAAAGACACGATTCTGCCATCTCTTTTTCTGATGTTGTCTATCACATTAATCCCCCTAGCCGCTACCGAATAACAAAACCCCACCACCTGAGATGGGGTTAATCTAGCACTAAAAACACCCACCTCTCTTCCCACTGAAGACGGTGTTGCTGCTGCCAGACCCGGTCTCCGGACTTCCAGGTCTTCCTTGGCCGATGCCTTCTCAGGAATTGCCCAATGGCTGTTATCGGCTTTGTCGCTGGTTACCGTAGCAGGGGCTGTACCGGATTTGCACCGGTTTCCCTTACGATCTAGCAGATGATGAGTTTCTCTTTGTTATATGTCCTGGGCCAAAGCATGAGCCGTTAGCCCTCCAAAAGATGCTTGCGGCTCCACCTTCAACCTATGGATTATTATTCTGCACATATGATCGATTCCCTTTGCGGAGAATCAGAAGGTGTTCAGGTATTGCCAAGTGGGGCTAGGCATTTCGTCCTGCGCTCAGACTTGAGATTGGGCTAAGTGTCGGGCCTGCCTATTCGGCTCAACTAGCTGAACATTCTGCAACTCTTGCCAGGATTTTCCGCTCCAATCACGAATTTAGAGTGTGTCTGCCTGAGAGGGTGGGCAGCAGATCATTACAGTTAGACAATGTGATCAGGAAGGAGGTTAACTCATGCACGAGACACCTGCGCTCCAAGTAAAAGCTATGAGCAAGACATATCGGGAAAGGCGCCGCCCCGGAGTCCGGGCGGTAGACAATGTCAGCTTCAGTGTAAAGCAAAATGAAGTGGTGGGTTTGCTGGGACCCAATGGTGCCGGCAAGACTACGATCATCAAGTGCATCCTAGGGCTCATGCAGCCGGACTCGGGAGAGATCTCAGTCTTGGGGCAGGATGTACAAGCTAACTACCCCCGTGTGCTGCGGAACATGAGTGCAGTCCTCGAGGGCAGTCGCAACCTATATTGGAGGCTTACTGTATGGGAGAACATCCTGTTCTTTGCCGGGCTAAATGGAGTCTCACCTCGGGAAAACCACGATTACTTCCAGTACCTGATTCAGCGTTTTTCCCTGGAAGATCAGAAGGATGTACAGTTGAGGAAACTCTCCCAAGGCATGAAACAAAAGGCAGCGTTGATCTGTGCTTTGGCCCGACGCACGCCAGTCGTCTTCTTGGATGAGCCCACACTGGGGCTTGACGTGGAGACTTCCATAGAGCTTCGCCGTATATTAAAGCAACTTGCCCAACAGGAGAATCGTACCATCGTGGTCAGCAGCCATGATATGGATGTCATTCAAGACATCTGTCAGCGTGTAATCATTCTGTCTTCCGGCAGGATCATAGTCGATGATCAGGTAAGCCATCTTATGAAGCTTTTTGACACGAGATCTTACCGCATTGCACTGGACGGGAGTATACCCGAAGGTCTGGAGGAAGCCTTAACCTCCCACTTTACCAGTGTAAACCTAGCTGCAAATGAGACAGGCGTCGAGCTCACCATTGACCTGCCTGAACGAGATGACATATATCTGCTCATGGACATGCTCAGGAATACGGGAGCCGTCATTGATCATATCTCACATGCAGATATTGATCTGGAACGAGTCTTCCTGGAAGTCGTAAGAAGGGAGCGAGATAATGATGAGTCTAGGCAGTTTGGGCACTCTCTTTAAGACTGTGTTTCGACGAGAGTTGACGATGCTGACGAGATATGCAATTAATACCGTCTCCAGCCTAGTGTCAATCTACTTCTTTTTTGTCATGATCTTCATGGGCATGCAAAAACTATCAGCTCCCATGGCAGGAGACATGCTTAGTGACAGCTTGGAAGGGACTATTATTGGGTTCTTTGTATGGACCTTCACCATCTTTGCCTATTCTAATCTGTCGTGGACTCTAATCGGTGAAGCACAGGCCGGTACATTGGAGCAGTTATATCTAGCCCCTCTGGGATTTAAGTGGGTATGTACATGTACGGTCGTAGCCCACTTCCTACTCAACCTGATCCCCCACATGCTATTCTTAGTTGCCATGATGGCCACCACCGGACACTGGCTCCAGATCGATTTGCTCAGTCTGATGCCATTACTCGCCATTACTGTGCTCGGTGCCTATGGCTTCGGTTTCGCTCTGGGAGGGCTAGCCCTGGTTTTTAAACGTATTCAAGCCCTTTTTCAGATCGTGCAATTCGTTTTCTTGGCATTTCTGCTGATACCCTTTAGAGTGCCTTGGGCCAAATTCGTGCCTCTTTCAGCGGGATTTAGCCTGCTCTATGACGTAATGGTCGAGGGAGTACGGCTGTGGGAGCTGCCAATCCAGAGTGTCTTCACCGCTACTGCCGTTGGTGCTGCTTACCTGGCCATCGGTCTTGTCATCTTCTCTAAGTGTGAGCAGATAGCTAGGCATCAGGGGCTGTTGGGACACTACTAATCTTGCTGGTCAGTCAGATCATGAGCCAGTCACAGCTGGCTCTGCCCGCCTTCTATTTACTAAAGCAATGCCAACGGAAACCATGGCCAGGGCCCCAATCGTACTGGCCCCTATGCTTTCTCCTAGGAAGAATGCGGATAGCAGCGTGCCCCAGATCGGGATGAGAAAACGATATACCGCCACCTCCCCCGCTTTGTTATATTTCAAAATGGAATACCATATGGAAAAAGCTGTAGCGGAAGCGAAGGCTAGGTACAAGACGAGGAGCCCGGAACGCCAATCAAAGACTACAGCACCCATCCCTGAGACTAAACCTCCAGTGAGGATTAATAGGATGGAGCCAAAGAACATCTGATAAGCGGTAACCAGGAAGGGATGGATTTGGGCAGATAATTCCTTGGCCAATATAGTTCCTAGGGCTCCGACAAAGGATGAAATCAGCAGAAAGCCCTCACCAAAAAATGTAAGAGAAAGATCTAGTGCTCCCTTGGAGACATTCGCCACCATCACTCCGGCGAAGCCGATGAGCAGGCCAAATATCTTCTCTGAGGTCAAAAGATCGTTCTTGTAATATAGTCGTGATAGAATCACAACAAACAAACTGCCCGCAGCACCGATGATGGAGCCCTTGATGCCTGTACTATATGCCAGACCGTTATAGAAGAAAAAGTACTGCAGGGTGGTCTGCAAGAGACCCAGGAGGAATGTCCATGGCACCATCTTCTTGGGTACTCGCAGGTCTTGCCGCAATCCCAATGAGGTCACTAGTATAAGCAGCAGCGAGGCCAGGAAAAAACGGTACCCTGCAAAAAGCACCTTGGCACCCCAGTCACCGGCGGGCAGATGCAGCAGTTCATAACTAATTTTGAGAAATGGGAAAGCGCTCCCCCAAAGGAGACAAGCAAAGGCTGACAAGGCCAATACCACGGGTTTCTGCTGTAAGCGTTGCTTGATCTGGTTTTCCTTCAATGGCCTTGTCCTCTCTTAAGCATCTTATGTTTCAGCTGTATTTGGCCGCAGATGACAACCTACTCAAAAAGCTGAGTTGCTGCTTGCATATGTTCGACTACCTTTACGCCAAAAGGACACTTCTCTTCACAGCTGCCGCATTCGATGCATTCCGAGGCCTGATGATTACTGGCACTATATTGCTCACGAATACGTGTGGGGATATTGCTGGTATCGAGCTTGGCAATATCAAGCATCCTAATGGTGGCAGCGATGTCAATCCCCACAGGACACGGCAGACAATGATTGCAGTACATGCAGTGCCCACTCAATGACCCTTTGGGAGTCTTGATTGCCTCACCATAATCTCGTTCTGCATCAGATAGGTTCAGATAGTTGACTGCCTCGAGTACCTGTGCTCGTGTATTGCAGCCAATCATGGTACTGACTACTGCCGGACGGGTTAGAGCATAGTGTATGCACTGAGCTACAGTTAAGGGCTTCTGGAAAGGCGAGAAATCCGGTGATAATAGTTTGCCCGCCCCGAGGGTTTTCATGGTGGTTATGGCTATACCCTTGCTTTCACAGAGTCTGTATAAGTAGGCCCTATCTGGGTCCATGCCATCATACTGTGATCGATCTATTTTCCCTTCCATCGCAGCCCCGATATCCGCATCCGCGGCCAGCATATCATAGGCCGGATTGGTGGCGAACATTAGAAGGTCAAGTACTCCTGTTTCAACTACTCTGGCGGCAGTTTTGGGGTTGTGGGAACTGGCACCGATAGCCCGAATCTTGCCTTGTTCCTTCAATTTGAGCACATAATCAATATACTCTGTTTCGAAAACACCCTGGTAATCATCTTCAGTGTCAACAAAGAAGACCATGCCAAAATCGATATAGTCTGTTTTGAGGCTCCTGAGCAGATTCTCAAAGTACTTCTGACAGGTTGGCACATCTCGGGTCCGATCATATTGCTCGCGGAGATCCACAGACCCGACGTGACCTTGGATCAGCACTTGGTCTCGTCTGCCTTTGAGTGCTCTGCCTATGTTCTCTCTCACCGGTGTGCCCGGCATGAAGAGATCGAGTATGTTTATATCATGCGCAAGGGCTGCATCAATAACTTCTTCGCACACCTCATATGGTTTGTTATCTAGATGCTCTGTACCAAGTCCAATTATGCTGGCCGACATTCCTGTTTTCCCTATCGGTCTGTAAATCATTGATAGCCTCCTAATGCCTGAGATTAATCAATCGTTACTTTATTCCAGCTCCTTGTCAGGTTTCCTGCCTGGTGAAAATGCCTATATAGTCCACCCATCCCGGAGAAATGCGCCTTGCCTGATGAGTTCCCTCTGAACATCACTATCTGGTACATTTCTCGCTGCTGCTTCGGTTTGGGCAGCCAGGCTTGCCGCTACCCCTGCCGCCTGGCCGATGGCAAAGACGATGGGTATCACCCTTATGGCTGAGTGAGATTCATGTGTGGTAGAAATACACCTTCCCCCGATCAGCAGGTTGTCTAAGCCTTTCGGTGTCAGACAGCGGTAGGGAATATCGTACCAGGTTCCCGAAGGCACCGTCTTGATTACCGTACCTTCACCGGCTGGGTTATGAATATCTACAGGATAGCTACCACATGCAATGACATCATCAAACTTGCAGGCCTCCAAAAGCTCCTCGGCAGTGAGCAGATAGTCGCCTATGACTCGTCTGGATTCCCGCACTCCCAGCTGGGCAGCTGTTTGCTGTAGGTATGCCTGCTCAAAACCCGGGATGCTATCGATCATCCAGTGGGCGATCTCCCATGCCTGCCTCCGGGCCTCAATCTCAGCCATGGTCATAGATTGGGGTTCAGTTGCATCATGTTTGACTACCCGGGTCTGGTTAAAGTGCACGACTCCCGGCTGTGCTGCAAAGAAGTACAAGATATCCTCTCGTGGGCACTGGATGATACCTTCGGCTTTGGCCTTCACATAAGCATCAGTCATCTCCCGCTTGGCGGGTATGCGTTCGATGTCCACATTGGCCATGCGGAAATTCAAAGTCATGGGCTGAGCCAATCCATCTTCTTTTCGGCCTTTTTCAATCAAAGCTCCGGCAAAGTAAGAGAGATCGCCATCACCGGTGGAATCCACAAAGACCTTTGCTGATAGTTCTTTGAGCCCATCCTTGGTAGCAATTGTGATGGACTGGATCTTTCCATCCCTAACTGCCGCATCAGCCAGGAATACATGGTAAAGCAGTTCCACCCCAGCCTCTAGGCAAAGTCTTTCCGCGGCAATCTTAAAAGCTTCAGTATCAAAAGCCCAGGGTTCTCTCTCTGTGCCGTACGCCTCCATTTTGGTGAGCTCATCTAGCATGTCCTGAAAAACGCCAAGAACAATCTGTTTGTCTCCAGCATAATAGGTCATAAAAGGGTTGACTAACATGGCGGTAGCGCCTCCTCCTAGAAAGCCATACCGCTCAATGAGAAGCACATCAGCTCCCCCTCTAGCAGCGCCCACGGCTGCGGCAATACCCCCGGGGCCTCCACCGACAACCAGCACATCATAGTTGGTTCTCACTTGATCTCCCTCCTAAGGCTATTTGCAGAGTTTTCTACCGAATATCATATATATACTTTCTGGTTTAGTGGCGTGTATCCTTTAGAGTTGATCTTTGACCCGCTGACACACTGCGTGCATACCAGTTATCCGAATAATGCCTGGCTTTGTGGCAGGGGATTACTTAAAGACAAGGAAATATTCTGGTAGGTATGTACATTCAAACTAGCTAGCCGATAGGAGGCACGGCAAGAGATGATTACGGGTATTGCGCATGCAGCATTTCGAGTCAACGATTTGGAGGAATCTATACGGTTCTATACAGAGATTCTGGGCTTAACAGAGACATTTCGATTGCTTCACGATAATGGTGAACCATGGCTAGTATACTTGCAGATCAATGCCAATACATTTATCGAGCTCTTCCCCGAAGGCAAGGACAAGATACCTGTAGCTGCAGATTCCATAGGGTTCATGCATCTGTGCTTACAGGTAGACGACATTTTCGCAACCATAGAGAACCTACAAGAACGAGGGCTAGAGTGTCCCGGCGCTCCCACGAAAGGCAAGGACGGTAATTGGCAGTATTGGATCAAGGACCCGGACGGAAATGATATTGAACTGATGCAGATTATGCCTGATTCGCTCCAAGTAAAGCACAGCCAGTTCTAGTCTGCAAATCCACTCTCTCTGATGCCAGGAGCCAATGGCAAGGCTGGCCTAATCCATCCTAGGATTCAGGCCAGCCTGGTCATGCTCAAGCATTCTGGCCCTTGTATTTCAGGATTTCCCAGTCCAACTCATCGGCAAAACAACCTCCTGGCCAGCGTAAAACCGGTACCTTGAGAGTTCTCAGAGCCTCCACCACATCATTGCGCATGCCATCCGTGTTGGGAATATCAGAGTCTGGACCTACCCAAATTCCTTCATAGATGCACCTGCCGAGGTATTCGGAGAATGACCATAGATGTTCTTGTTAATCTTCCCGACTAGCTGATCGGCGTTGATGGTAATCTTGGTCATGGAATACTCCTTTCGCTCATTACTTACGAAACGCTTTGCCAGATCCTAGATTAGACGAATCTGCCAGAAAGCAACTCTCGCTCGTCTCCAGGTATAAGTTAAATAGACCATCTCACCCTGAGCCACTATTGCAGGATAGGAATACTCGCCTTCGCCGTCTTCTAAGACCATCTCTTCTCTCCAGCTGACACCGTTGTCGGAGGATACGGCCAAGACCAACGGTGAACGAGGTCCCCAGTTAATACCAACAGGATTATACACTAAAGCTAAAAGTTCAGAATCCATCCTCACCAGATCGATGCCACTATTGTTGTTCGGGAGCTCCAATGGGTATGCTGTACACCATGTTCTACCACCATCATGAGAATCACTGCGATAGATACGCTCTTCGGTGCTGCGCAGCAGCATATGTACCGTCCCTGGTTTTGATTCCCATAGGGTAGGCTGAATCACACCTTTCCCTCTAATCAGAGTATCGGCTGCTGCTGTCTGGGGTAACCCGACCTGGGAGCCTTGACCGGAAGAACGCTTGAGTGGCACTCTCTCGCTTTTCGTCCAAGTTCGCCCTTGATCATGAGAGATATCCACAAAGGCATCCCAATGATCGTTTTCAATAGACGCCGGAGCAAGCCAAGTACCGTCAGCTAGAACAATTGGTTTATTCTTGACTGGACCACGCCCGCCGATATCTCCTTCTACTAGGGGTTGGGGGCCTGCCCAAGTATGGCCATTGTCCTTAGAGGTCATCACCATCGTCTGCCAATCCTTAATTCTATGACCTGTCTTGTAAAACAGAAATATAGTTCCATCCGGGTCCTGGAACAACACTGGGTTCCAATGAGGTATACCTTCTTCGTCAGCAACCTTTGTTGGCGGGGTCCACTTTCCGTGGGTACGGCGGCTCATCCAGATAGCTACATCACCAGCGCTTTCCCGACTCCCGCCAAACCAAGCAACTAAGATCTCATCATCTGGCAAGATAACCAGGGTGGATGCATGGCAGCTGGCAAAGGGTCGCTGGTCTCCGAAAACGAACTCATGCAAAACGACTTGTTCTGGCACGATGGGCACCTTCCTTGCTGTAAAAAATCTGTGCTTCAAAGCAAAATAGCTTGCCTCGGGCAGAAACATGGCCCGGTCTATTCAGCCCAGTATCGAGGACAGTCTCTTGATCTATCTTCTTCGGCAGGCTTTGGTGGCTCTCCTTTACACCTGCTTGGCCCATCGGTGATTTGCTCCTCTACCACCTATGGGCGTGAATTGTCTCCGACTGTATACCGGGGCAAAGAAAAACGGCCCTTTGCATAGAGCCGCTGCGGGAACGGAGACATCAGCCTCGTACAATTGCCCATAATTCCCATGCCTAGGCCAAAACCAGTCTCCCATCAACTATCGGGTCTGCGTTTCCAGAAAACGGTCCAAGTATTTCTCCCACCGCGCGTAGGTCTGCGGATAGTGTGCCTCAACATACTCAAGGAACTCACCATCCACCCCCCGGCGCATTAGACCTTTCAAAAGCTTACGGGGAAAGGATGGGCTCTTTCTCATGGTGTTGACAGGATCGATTAGCCACAGCTTACCCTTGGGATCAATAATGACGTGGGATAATCTGGTATCAGCTCGGCGAAACCCCAACCGGTGCATGGTTTCTACCATCTCCACCAATTGCCGAGCTATGTCCAATGTAAATGGGTTACCACGCAAATAGCGGTTTAGAGGAACACCGGGGGCATATTGACGGATGATATAGTCTCTGCCCCAGTCATATACACGGGGAAAGAAGGGAGCATCCTCCCCCCGCTGAAGGGCGGCTAACTCCAGCCGTAGGTAATGACGTTCCTTGTAGATCTTGATACAACGCCGATCATCGATCTTGTAGACCTCTCCGTGCTTGCCTGCTCCGACAAACTCCAACTGCTCGATCTTGACCCCTTCCATCAGCATAGTCTCTCCCCCACTCTAGTTCTACGATATAGTAAGCACCAGAGGAGGGAAGGTGCAGATGATAGGCTAGAATAGGAGATCAGGGTCAGATGATATTGTCAAGCTAGGCATGGCCATCTAGTTTGAGATGTCCCTGAATAGGTGCCCGGGTTCCTGAGCTCTATTTGCGCTCTCTTCTTTGCTGCTGCAGCGTATTGCGTTCCCAGAATACGCCATTCACATAGCCTTGAATACTATCGTCTTCTTCTGCTAGCTTGAGTCGCTTTTCTGCCCAGGCACAGTAAAGTGGTTCGACCTCAATACCCACATATTTCCTGCCCAGCTTCTTCGCAACCACAGAAGTTGTACCAGAGCCCAGGAAGGGATCCAAAACTACATCACCAGGATGCGAACTAGCTAAGATCACTTTCGCTAAAAGCTTCTCGGGCTTTTGGGTAGGGTGATCCGTGTTCTCAGGCATGGACCAAAAGGGAACTGTCAAGTCTGTCCAAAGATTGGAAGGATAGGTCAGCCTAAACCTCTTATTCTTCACCTGCTGCCAGTCCTTAGGTTTGCCTCTTTCCCTATAAGGCGCAAGCACCTGACGCTTGAGCTTGACCGCATCAGCATGGAAGGTATAATCATCCGAGACTGTGCCGAACCAAATATCCTCAGAACAGTTTTTCCAATTTGACTTTGACCCCCTGCCCTTCTCTCGTTCCCAGGTGATCCGATTGCGTACTACTAGATACCTGTCGATCACGCAGTGGATAGCTGCTGATGAACGCCAGTCTCCACAAATATATACAGAAGCTGTTGGTTTGAGGACCCTGAGAATCCTTCGAAACCATGATTCGAACCAATCTTGGTATTCCTCAAGAGAGCGTTCCTTGAAGCTATGGCTCTGAAAGGATTTGGTGAGATTATATGGAGGGTCAATAAATAATAGATCGACAAATGATTCAGGCAACCAGTCTATTGTTGCAAAGAAGCATTGATTGACCGTAGTGTTTTCGAGTTCTGCAAAGGTCACCGGACCATCTAGCCTCAAGCAACGCTGACTGTACAGCGTGAACTCATCTTCTAATAGTGTCAACGTCCGGTTTCTTGGTGCTCTGCCTTTTCCCCTTGACACTGTCATTCAAAGGCCCTCCTCATATCTTTCCGACTGTCGCCCAGTACTCGGCTGCAGCTCAATCAATTGAACGTACTGCCTGACGCAAGAGTACGTCAAAAGGGTGCCTTGTCGGCACCCTTTATGACCCTTGTAAAGTCGCTCTTCTCAGTAACCTTAGAAGTTCATGCTGACTCCAACGAAGAAACCGGAGAATGTAGCACTTACTTCATCGTCTTTGAAATCGAAGCCCTGATTTCTATACCCGGCCTTCACACCAAACTGGCCGAAATCATACTTGCCACCTGCTTCGAATGCCACCATACTGACATCCTTCAACTCTTTAGACTCACGCTTGGCGGTAACCTTGGGAGCATAGGTAACTTCACCAAAAACTCCGATGCCATCACTGACCTCGGCGTCTACCGCCGCACCGAGGGTAATACCGGACAAGTTGATATCTGCAGAATGAGTGTATTTACCGCTAAAGAACCCGCCCCGGGCCTTGATCATTGGCACGATCTGATACTGTGCAGCAACATTGACACTACTCAGTTCAGCGTGGGCCTTTGGAGCGACTTCTTTGAAATCCTCACTCTTACCGAACACGAAGGAGCCCGCCACACCGATCTTATCCGTAATGCTGATTTCGCCTTTCAGTCCGGTCAATCTCGCTGTGGCTTCGATCTTGTCCGAAGATTCCTCGGACTTCACTTCCCAGACATGATTCGTAAACCACTGATCTACCGATACTTCTCCCGTTTGAGCCAAGGCCAAGGAGCCGAAGCCCAGTACCATACAAAGCACCAACATGCCTGTCAACAGCTTCTTCAAATCTTTCCCCTCCTAGATTTAGATTCCCCACAATGGCAAACTTAGCTATTATACGTTTCGACGAGTTCCAAGTAATTCCTTTCGATAACTATAGCTTTGCTTGACAATAGGAGGGGCGAGGGTATGTCATAAAGTGCTGAGCACCTGTCTTAACGCTGCCAGAGCAGTACGAAACCGTTCTGCACCCGCAGCTTCCGGCATATACGGTCCCAGATGAGGCTCTACCGAGAGGAATCCCTGCCATTTATTGTTAGCTAGATCGGTCAGGATATTCTCCAGCTCACCATCACCTTCACCTACTGGTACAAACTGCTGGAGGCTGTAGACAGCGTCCTTGACGTGAAAATATACCAAATAGTCTTTCACCAGCTGGTAATCGGCATAGCCTCTATTCGCTCCCAGCATCACTGCATTACCTGGGTCAAAACATGCCCGAAATTGGTCCGAGTCAACCGCCTGCAAAATATCTAGACATCGCTCCCCGATATCACCATAAAGGCCCCGATCGTTTTCGTGAACAAAGACTAAATCTGTGCCTGCCAGAAGTTCAGTAAGCCTACCGAGTCTGTCAATGACCTCTGCGCGGTAGGTCGCCGGTGCCTCACCCTCTGGTATGAAGAAAGAAAACATACGAATATACCTGGCATCCAGAGTATGGGCAATATCAATGACCCGTTTGGCTTTTTCCACACATGGCGCAAAATCCTCATTAATAGGAGATTTGCCTATGGGAGAGCCGATAGCCGATACCCCAATGCCGTAGTCATCCAACATCTTCTTTACCTCACGCACCTGATCGTTGGATAGATCGCCGACATTGGTCTGGTCTACGGAACGAAACTCCAGATACTTGACGCCCTCTTCCTGCAGCACTAGTAATTGCTCCAATAAGCTAGGGGAGATTTCGTCAGCAAAACCGGTTAGTTCAAACATACGCATATCCTCCTCCACCCGTAGATCAGAGCCTATCCCAGCACGACCTTTTTGCCGGTACGAGCCGATTCATATATGGCTAGAATGATCTCAACAGCCCTACGTGCCTGCACTCCGTCTACCGCCGGTTTACCACCATTTTGTATCACATCTAAGACATGCGCAATTTCCGCTGCATGTCCCTCCAAGGCCAGGGCACCCGGATCCGATGTGGCTAGAGTCGCATCCTGTGTATCTAGCAGTTCTTCTTCACCTTCGATACTCCATCTAGTGATCTTATCTTCTTCTAAAATGATCGTACCTTTGGTGCCATGGATCTCCAATCGACCTGGATTGGCAGGAGTAACAGAAGTCGTACCTTCTATGACCCCCAAAGCACCATTCTTGAATTTGAGGGTGGCGGTAGCGACGTCCTCCACCTCGATATCTTTGTGAGCAAGTGTAGCTACATTAGCAGAAAGGCTTTCTACAGGACCCATGATCCACTGTAAGAGGTCAATGAAGTGAACTGACTGGTTCATTAGAGAACCACCGCCATCCAAAGCCCAAGTGCCGCGCCAATCGCCGCTATCATAATAGGCCTGAGACCTATACCATTTCACATAGGCATCACCCAAAACTAACTTACCTAGACGCCCTTCTTCTACTGCCTGCTTAATCTTGATTGATGCACTGTTAAACCGGTAGTTGAAAATGCCAGCCAAGATCCGGCCGGTTTCCTCTGCTGTTTTGATCATAGCATCGATCTTGTCCAAGGTAATGTC
This sequence comes from Bacillota bacterium, assembly GCA_012798695.1. Lineage (GTDB taxonomy): Bacteria > Bacillota > Limnochordia > DTU087 > DTU087 > JAAZMR01. The sequence continues at coordinate 24,910 of JAAZMR010000021.1, forward strand.
CATTGGCTTTTCCACAATTACATGCTTACCAGCCCGCATAGCTGCTATGGCCATATCACCATGCATACCGCTGGGTGTACAAATATTGATACACTCAATATCGTCCCGGGCGATCAGCTCATCAAGAGATGTAAGCCATTCCACTGAAAGCTCCTCGCCTAACTTTTGTGCCCTTTCGGGGACAATATCGCAGACAGCGATCAGCTCTGCACTGGGTAGACTCTTAAGAATACGCGCATGCTTAGGACCTATAACACCACAACCTACTAAGCCACATCTAGTTTTGCTTGCCATCATCTGGTTCCTCCATTCCTGTTCTGAATATGTCTGGATTCTAGCCCTTCATCCCTGTCATGACGATGCCTTCGATGAACTGTTTCTGGAAAGTGAAGAAGACAATGATGATCGGCAATGTTGCTAACGTTGATGCCGCCATCATCAGACTCCACTCTCCGGTATAGGTCTCCTGGAAGAGCCTAAGACCAATGGAAATGGTCATGATATCTACATCGTTTACGTAGATCAGAGGCCCCATGAAATTGTTCCAATGTGCAATAAAAGAGAAGATCGCTATAGTAGCCAAAGCTGGCTTAACTACAGGCAAGAGTATCTGCCAGAATACCCTAAAAAACGAGCATCCATCCATCTTGGCTGCTTCTTCTAGTTCCACAGGAATGGTCATGAAAAACTGACGAAGTAGGAAGACATAGAAGGCGTTCCCAAAGAAAGCAGGTACCCATAGGGGTTTAAGAGTATTGATCCACCCCAGTTTATTGAAAATCATATATACCGGGATCATGGTAACCTGAGAGGGAAGCATGATCGTCCCCAACAAGGCTCCGAACAGGAGCTCTTTACCCTTCCACTCCAAACGGGCAAAGGCATAGGCAGCCATGGAAGATGATAAGAGATTCCCGATAACTCCCAGAACGGTAACATAGGCTGTATTCCCCATGAACCGGAAAAATGGCAGATATGAAACCATCCGAGAGTAATTGTCCCACTTAATCGGGCGCGGGATCAGGGTTGGTGGAAAGAGAAATATCTGATCATCCGGCTTCAATGACGTTGAAATCAACCATACCACAGGGAAAAGCGCGATGAGACTAAAGCAAATTAAAAACGCATGATGAAGGATATTCCCAATCTGCTGGGAGCGTCGCTGACTTTTCATCTTAGGCGCCTCCTCCCATTTCATAGTGTACCCAGTACTTTGATGATTTGAACTGCAAATAGGTAAATGCTGCGATGATAATAAACAAGAACCATGCCAAAGCTGAAGCATAGCCCATTCTGAAGAAGGCAAATGCATTGTTGAACAAGTGGAGCATGTAGAAATAAGTTGATTCTACCGGTCCACCGCCAGTCATGATAAAGGCCTGTGTAAAGGTCTGCAAGGTTGAAATCAGCCCCATGACTGCAGTATAGAAAATGCTTGGTGTCAAAAGAGGTAACGTAATGTGTCGGAACATTGCCCACCCACTGGCTCCATCAACCTTAGCCGCATCATAAAACTCGTTTGGTATATTTTTCAGACCGGCTAAATAGATGATCATGTTAGGTCCCGTAGCCCAGAGACTCATCAAGATCAGGGCCGGTTTAGACCAGGCCGGATCGCCTAACCACATCGGCCCATCTATCCCGATAAGGGAGAGGGCACTGTTGAGTAATCCGAACTGTGGCTGCAAAATCCATAACCATAGAATCGAGTTAGCTACTGTCGGCACAATAGACGGAAAGTAAAAGAACGTCCTATAGAATCTTACACCACGAATGTCCTTATTGAGAGCCAGAGCTAGCAATAAGCTGACTATGATCGACAATGGTACCCCAAGTACCATATAGAAAGTGTTGCCAAGGGATTTCCAAACGGTTGGATCCCCAAAAAACATGGTCTTGTAATTCTCCAGGCCGATAAATCTCAAAGCTCTCAGCCCATCGTAATCAGTGAAACTCAGAACTATAGAAGCTATAATCGGGCCAAGAGTCAGGCACAAGAAACCAATCAGCCAGGGTAGGATGAAAACATAGGCTGCTCTCTGCTCCGCTCTTTTCATCGGGCTTAATCTCGCCACAGGAAACTCCCCCCTTGGTTTATGCCCCCGGGGAAAACCCCGGGGGCGTTACGCAAGTGACTACTGATCTGCTAGAAGCTTGTCTAAGGCCCGCTGTGCATTTTTCACAGCTAGGTCTAGGGCTTCTTGTGCTGTCATGGCATGGAAAATAGCGTTGTCAGTTGCCTTAAACTGCTCGGAATAGAGCTCAGCGGCAGCTAAAGTAATCGGACGATACCTACTATACGCCATCATCGACTGAGCATAGTCCCAAGCTTCTCTTAGGTTGTCATTGGCTAGTAAGGGGAGGTACTGCTCTCTTCTCATCTCGTCAGCTGGCTTCAAACCGGTCATAGTCGGTACATAGGGAACATTAATCGACTTATTGTATTCATAATCTCCCTTGGCTTCAGCTGCAAAGCCATCGACACCGGTAAACCATTTGACTACTTCCCAAGCTGCTTCGGCATTCTTGGCTCCCTTAGGAATTACCCAAGACCACCCACCTGACCAACTGATGAACTGCGGTTGGCCCTCAAACCGGCCTCGCTGTTCATATCTTTCTCTCGGCACAGGGATCGGCCCTACGCCGAAGTCGAGATCCGGGTTGTATCTTGCGATATCAGAAATGAACCAGTTGCCCTGAGCAAGCATTCCTACCTTGCCGGTCATGAAAGGATCCATTTGACCGGTCTGGAAGGAGGATGAAAACGCGGCTATCTTCTTAGCACCACCGAGTTCATCATAGAGCATGGTCAGATACTCTAGTGCTTCGGTCCACTCTGGGGTGTTCATGGTGATGGTTCTGCCATCTTCACTCAAGAGTTCTCCACCGTTTTGCCAACCCCAAAGATATAATCGACTATTGCCATACATGGGTATAAACCCTATGCTCTCATAGTTGCCGCGCTTGTCATACTTGGTCAGCTTCAAAGCATAGTCTTTTAGCTCATCCCATGTATAGGGCTGGGTCTCCGGGTCAAAACCAGCATTGCGGAAGATATCCTTGTTCCAATAGAGAATGCGTACATCTGTGCCAAAGGGCATGGCATAGTAACTGCCATTGTACGTCGCTTCATTGATACATGCGGGGAAATACTGACTGAAGTCCAGATTGTCCTTTGCGATGAAATCATCTAGCGGAGTTAACACACCTCGTGCTGCATATCCAGCCACAACGAAGCGATCCATATAGTAAATATCAGGTGGATTGCCTGCTGCGACAGCTGTCATCAGTTTTTGCATGGTCTCTGGAGTAACTCCAATGCTGGCAGAAGTCCCAGCTCCACCGATGACTTGAGCTTGAGTCTTGATTTGAATATCTGAATGTGTACGGTTAAATTCCTCCACCATTTCTCTGCCGCCACCAGGAACGGCGTCATTAAGGCCCCACACTACTACCGTCGTCTTCTTCGCTTGGACTACACCAGTTCCCAATACGAGAGCTACGAGCAACCAAAGAACCATAGACCGATACAGCTTACTCTTCATCGATTCTTGCTCCTTTCTGTCCCTTGACGGTATAGACCTAGGTTAACCTCTGCGTGATTCGGTCGACATCTCTTAGACGGCTCGCACCACCCCCCCAGACATATCCATCCCATTGTTCACCGTTGTATGACTTACTACCAGTTTAGGCGCAAGCCGCAGTTGTCTCCCTTGAGGGCGTTCGTGCTCAATCTGCTCAAATAAGAAGTCAATTGCGGCCGCTCCGATCTGCCTGAGTTGTTGCTTAACTGTGACGAGTTTGAGCCCTTCTACAAAACAGGAATCCAACTCATCAAAACCGGCCAAGGTGAAGTTGGCAGGTAGACTCAGCGATTTGCTTGCTATGTATCTTAAGATCGCTACTGTGGTATTGGAGTTGATCGAAAAGACCGCAGTAGGCGGGTTGGGATTCTCAAATAGCTCGTCCAGGATATGGTGAATACTTTCTGCTAAGGCCGTCCTGGTTGCATACCCGATCAACTGCTGATCTATCGGAAGCTCATATGTATTGAGTGCCGCCATATAGCCCTGCATTTTCTCGGTGACAGTAGTACTATCACTGCCAGCCCTGGTGATATGTGCTATGCGGCGATGGCCATTCTGAATCAGCATTTCTATGGCATCATAAGTGCCTTGAAAGTTTTCTGTACCAACATAGTCAGTAACTAACCCAGGAACATATCTATCCACAAGCACAAAGGGAACATCCATAGTGAGCAAACCTTCGATGAGATTCTTGCTAAAGTCTGAACCCAAATGCCAGACAACCATGCCTTCTACATTGTTGTCCATCAATTGCTCCAGCTGGCGCCTCTCCTCATCGGGATCCTCATCCGCATAGGCCAGTATTAGCTGATAGCCCCTCTTCTGCAGCCCCTCGAGGAATCCCCGGATGAGCTGGAAACAGAAGTAGTCTCTGGGGCCGGCTGGCAATAGTGCGCCAATCAGCTTGCTGCCAACGATCCTGGTCCGCTCTCGGTAACTAGTGACAAAGGTACCATGACGAGGCCGCCTATAGAGTAGGCCCTCACCGACCAAATCGTCAATGGCCCTCTTAACCGTAATTGTGCTGACAGACAAAAGCTCAACCAGTTCCTTCTCGGTTGGCAGCTGTTCGCCTGGCTTATATCGGCCAGTTACGATCTCGTACTTGATCGCCTCTCTAATCTGTGCATATAGAGGTTTGTCACTAGTAGGATCAATGGTAATCATGAGAAGTCATCCCTCTCTTCCCCATATTTATTATAATCAATATCGTAAACTCTCGTCAACTACTATTTCACGATTCGGTGAGTGGAAATCATGTTTCCATACCGGTAGCAGATTAATCCCCGCAGATGGGAGATTGGATATCAAAAGGCCCCATGCAGCGCTCTTAATGCTGTGGGGCCTTTACTATCCAGGCACTATTCAAGCAAGATCGGTTCGGCTAGTCTACCCCTATGCCGCTACTGCCACTATCCCTTCGCTGGAGCTACTACACCAATGGTGAGGAGTATATTGGCAAACACTCTCTGCTCTCCTGTGGCAATAACCAAGGCAGTATCCTGGCCTCGCGCCGCTGCATAGAACTCAAACCGACCTAGTCCCTGCAGCGGAACCTGCTTACCTAGAACGTCCCGAAACTCCGCGAAAATGGGCGGTTCTGGACCGTCCGGAGGAACCATCACATGGGCAGCTTCTACTGGAATAGCGGTAAGCACTACCTTCAACACATCCGTAGCCAGGGGTATCCCTGGGGTTAGGTTCAAGTACACTCTATGGGCAGCGGGATTAGCCCCCGTAGAGAATGGGTAGTTCCCATCGGCAATCAATACCCGAGAGCCATGGCCTGCTTGAGCGAGGCTCTGTAATATCTCAGGGTGAGTTAAAGCACTGCGTAACACTCAAATCTCTCCCTTCTTTGCCTGGAGGCCTGACTGCCTGCAATAGGCCTATCTGCTCCGCAGATCTTGCTATGCTGTAGTCTTAGGCCCAATTAGTACCACATCGATATCATTGACATTGGTGTGGCTTTCAAACTCCAGGGAATCCCCCAAACTGTCAAAGTAGATCTCCGCTTCATGCTTATCTAAATGCCACTTGGCATCAAGCTCGGTGCGGTGCACAGTTCTACAGTCAGCGATAGCCCCGGATTTACCCTGGCCATCTTCTCCGTCACTATCGGCTCCGGCAACAACTATGTTCTCCCGGTTGGCTATCTCAATCGCAGAGCCTAAGACAAACTCGCGGTTAGGTCCAAAGCCGTCCCGCTCCTCCCAACGAAACGTCACCGTCATTTCCCCACCAATGATCAAGGCTGCCGGTGGAGTTATGGGCCGCTGGGTGTCTTGAATCTCTTTGGCAATACCCATGATACACTTGGCGATGTATTTAGCCTCTCCGGTGTTTTGGCTAGTTAGGATCATGGTATTAAACCCGGCCTGTTTGGCCACCTTCTCTGCTGCCTCCAGAGCTCCCATACTGTTACCGATCAGGTAGTTGTGTACATTGGCAGGCAGTTCCCGCGGAGGCTCCATCTCCGGATGGGATAGACCCTTCTCCAAATGCTTCTGAATCGAAACCGGCATCTCTTCCCATATGCCATACTGTTTGGCTAAGCGAATGGCATCGGCAAAGGTAGTCTGATCCTTATAGGTCGGACCGGAAGCGATCACACTCAGATCATCACCAACTACATCAGAGAGAATGAGGGAGACCACTGTGGCCCCCTGCTCTGAGCAAAGATGACCGAAGCGTCCACCCTTCACTGCAGAAACATGCTTTCTGATGGTATTGATATCGTATATGTTGGCACCACAGTGCATGAGCAGCTCATTCATGCGAAAGAGCTCATCTATACTTATGCCTTCCGGAGGCACCGAGAAAAGAGCTGAGCCTCCACCCGTAATCAGGAAAAATACCAAGGTACGGCTCTTGGGATCCAGAGCATTGATCTCATCGAGGATCTTGCTGCTGTACTCCACATTCTCTCGACGGGGCTCGGGATGATAAGCCTGATACACCGGAATCGATTTGACTTCCACATCCCCGATCTCGTCACCTTTCTTGGTGATCACCAAACCGCCATCACATTCCACGATTTGCTCCAAGGCCGAAGCCATGGGCGCGGCTGCTTTACCTATGCCGAAGACAAGGACCTTATCATAATCAGCTAAATCAAAGGTGTCACCACGCACAGTGAGGACATTATCTCTAAGTTGCACACTATCTAGTACTGCCTGAGTGGGATCGGCTGCTCTGACCCCTGCCATGATCATTTCTTGCGCGATTTCTCTGTATTTTTCGTAGACCATGCAATATATGCCCTTAGAACACAAGGGCTCCTCCTCTCTTGAATCTGGTAATCAACACACCTTATCCATCTAGGGAAGCCTTGATGGTATGGATCTCATAAGGTGTAAAAGACAGCTCGTCAGCTATGGTCTCCCCGAGGGGGCGTTCCATCAAATCAGTGGTGGATAGATCCTTCACCGGTAGATTGGGTGCTATGTTGGCCTTGACTTCACCACCACCGTATTCGTAAAAGCGAAGGATGAGAGCATCACTATCCTCAGCTTTTTTCACCGTCTCCAAGACAATTCCTTCACCCAAATCATCTACCAGACCAAAGACTCGCGGCAACCGACCCGTACCGGCATCTGCCGCCGGCACTGCCCACAGAGGATTATTCAAGGCATAGGCCTCGGGGACAGTCTGGCCTTTATACCAATCATCAGTGTGAGGATAGAGACTATAGGTGAAACGGTGCAGCCCCTGGTCGGCATTGGGATCAGGCATGATCCCGGCTTTGATTAGGGTCAACCTGATTACGTTGTCCTTAATATCGTGACCGTATTTGCAGTCATTCAAAAGGCTTACACCATAGTCTCTCTGGGATAGGTCTGCCCACTTATGGCCCACCACCTCAAACCGGGCCCAATCCCAGCTAGTATTCCAATGAGTGGGCCTTTCTACGTTACCGAACTGAATATCATAGGTGGCCTTGCTGGTATATATATCGACTGGGAAAGCTGCTTTGAGTAAAGTCTGGTGCTCATGCCAGTCAACTTCTGTTTCGAAATCGATGCGCGGAATGCGCCGGTAAAGAATCAACTTCTGGCTGATAGTGGAATCCATGAACCGCCACTTGAGGCCTACTACCGCCTTCTCGGGGCCATTCTCTAAGACCTTGGCCGTTCTTAGATCCGTAATCTCCCACGATTTCTCCTGGTAGAAAATATCAATATCCCAAGCATCCCAGTTTACCGGCTTATCCTCAAAAGCAATGAGGGAATTGCCAACCATGCCGGGGGCCAAGATCTCTCGCTGATTAGCTTTATCGAAAATCCGGCATAGTCGGCCGTTTTCGTCTATGTTAATCAGGAAGAAGTCATTTTCCATACTACTGGTGGTAATCGCCATGGTAGGTCTGGGCATATCCGCTTTTTCCACCTTCAGCACTTTATATCCCTTGGCAGGAACATTCTCCACCCAAAATGCGGCTTTAACCTCTCCTTCCACTTCGGTTTTTTGAATGGCCGACCTGTCTCCATCATCATCGATGGCAATAGCTCCATCCAGATCGTCTCGCCAGGGCGCCAAAACCAAATCACTTCTCTCCCAGGAAAGAGGGTTAAAGACTACCAGCTCACCAGCAGCGACATCCATCTGAGAGATGAGGGCTTGGGAGGCCTCCTGCAAGACATTCTTGCCAAGATACTTTACCTCAGTATACTGTTTCTGGCTATCTTCATACACCGGTCCTATAGATGACCCAGGGATAATGTCATGGAATTGATTGACTAACACTAACTCCCATGCCTGGTTAATCTCTGCCTGTGGGTAGCTAAACTCGGGCACCAGAGCATGGGCCAAACTGCTGTAGAGTTCGGCGTTACCCAAAAGAAACTCCGATTTGCGGTTAGCCCTCTTCTGTTTGCCTTGAGAGGTATATGTCCCCCGATGCATCTCTAAGTAAAGCTCTCCATGCCAGATGGGCAGTTTTGGATCACCAGATACAGCCGCATCTAGTTCTTCAAAGAACTCTCCCGCTTTGCCGGGTCGAAACTCTGGCATGAAGTTGAGCTGCTGTATGGCTCTGGCGTTTTCCAACATCTCCTTGGTCACGCCACCACCGCCATCACCCCAGCCATAAGCCGAGAGCAGCAGATCATTGATATCTTTTTGCTGATAGTTGTTCCAGGCACTCAATACTACATCGGCATCAGTAAACCCATTATAGGTGTAAGCTCTGTCCTCTGGGCGATTCTTCGTAGTCATATAATGGGTTAGAACCTCGCTGCCGTCGATACCTCGCCATCGGAATGTATCATAGGGGAAGCGATTGAACTGACTCCAACTGATCTTGATGGTCATGAAGTAGTCTAAACCGCTCTTCTTGATAATCTGGGGTAAGGCCCAGGAATAGCCAAAAACGTCAGGCAGCCACAGGACATTGGACTTGGCACCAAACTCTCTTTCAAAAAAGCGAGTACCAAATAGAAATTGACGCACCAGCGATTCACCGGAAGGTACATTGCAGTCCGCCTCTACCCACATACCGCCATTGACTTCCCAATTGCCTGCAGCTACTTGCTTCTTGATCTGAGCATAGATCTCGGGATAATCTTCTTTTACATATTTGTATAACTGAGCCTGGCTCTGGATAAAGACAAATTCCGGGTAATCCTCCATGAGCCGCAGGGCAGTACTAAAGGTACGACTGCATTTTTCTCGGGTATGCAAGAGCCGCCACAGCCAAGCAACATCGATATGGGAATGTCCCACACCCACCACCACCGGCCGCAAATCACTAGCCGGGATAGTGGCAAGGTTTTCCTTTAACCCCGCTAAGGCCCTGGCAACTGATGCATAGAAAATAGGCGACCCTGGCTTGCGGTAATCGACCTCCTGCAAGGCCAGCTCAAGAAATCGGGCCACCTTGACAAAAACCGGGTCGTTCTCATCCAAGGTTAAGGCTGCCTGAAATGTATTGCGGAGTAGATAATAGAGCTCCTCTGCTGCTGGATTGATCTTGACCAGCTTGGCCTGGCTGAAAGCACCTTCCCTTTGATTTAGCCCTGTAAAGGCTTTGATCGCCAGATCCAGCTTCTTGCCTCCTTGGCGGTACTGTGCAGGCAGCTCTACCTCCTGATGCCGGGTATCTAGCCCCTGTAAGGGCTCACCATCTACATAGAGCAAAGCCTCGGAAGCAGTTGCCTCCCACTCCCCCTCCCGACCAAAGAAAAAATAGAGGGCGATCTGATCTCCTGCCCACTCAACAGGAATGGTACAGTTCGCAAAAAACCAACGCCATTCATCGGGGCCGCCCCAACTATCTCCTATTTGAAACGGCCTTAGCTCTTGAGGGCTAAAAGCGGGAATGCAGCGCTCATCCCAAGCGCCATTAGCTATCTTCCAGTCCGTAATCGGAATACTATCCTCATATATGAACCGGGGAAATTCTTGGATGCGGTTACGAATTTTTTCCTCCCACATAGGGGTAGGCATATATGTACACCTCCATCAAAATTGCCGATGCTTTCCTACCTTACAACTCTATCTTTTTTCCACACTCACGGTTTTTATCCTGTCACTATAACGAGGGATGCCAATAAAGCACCAGTGATCAGAAACGGGCCATAGGGAATCATATCTTTTCTTCCCCTGATCCGAAAGGCTAGCAGCAAAAGGCCGACAATACCGCCCAGGATAACTCCAATAGTCAGAGAAATCAACATCAGGCGAAGGCCCAGAAAAGCTCCGACCATGGCCTGAAGCTTCGCATCACCCATGCCTAGTCCTCCTCGAGTGACTATCGCTGCAACAAAGAGCAGGCCACCACCTGTCAGAGCCCCGATTATCGCTGATTTAAGCTGTCCTAGGCCAGCCGACAGCAGTAGACCTATCCCAATACCCGGCAGAGTTAGCATATTGGGCAGGCGATGATGCTTTAGATCGATGAAAAACAGTGGGATTAGCAGCAACACAAAGCTCAAGAGGCGCAGGACGTCGACAGTGCTCTGGCCTCGCATAAAGGCCAAGACACAGAGAATACCGGCAGCTAACTCAACCAAGATATAGCGTAGAGGTACGTGATCACCGCAATAGTGGCACCTACCTCGGGAGAATAGCATTCCCCAAAGGCTGAGCCTCTCTAGCCCTTGCCAAGGGTGACCACAGTGAGGGCAGATTGGTTGCGGCCCACCACTTGCTTGCTCCTGTGGCCACCAGGAAATAAAGCTGTTTAACATGCTGCCCAGCAAAACCCCCAAGACAAAAATACCGATCTTAATCCAACCCACGGCCCTTCCCCCTTTGTGATGCTATTTGGATGACCTAATCAATGGCGTTAGGACTTAGTCCGAGGATAATACTCCCACTCAGCCAAACGCTGAAGGATCTGCTTCGGCGAAGCAGTACCGGTAGTTCCCAACTGCTGAATGGTAATTGATGCAGTCACGTTACCCAAAATGGCGGCTTGCATAGGTAAGGCTTTAGCTGATAGTGCAGAAATGATCGCAGCAGAGACGCTGTCGCCCGCACCCACAGGGTCAATAGGCCCGGACACTGCCACAGCGGGGATATGGATGACCTGTTCTTCTGCCACCACCAGAAGCCCTGCTTCTGCCATGGTAACGTAGACAGGATGGCCCAGTCGTTTGGCCAAAATTATGCCCGCCTCTACGGCTGCATCTGCATCTAACATGTTTGCCTGCAGCCCTGCTGCTTCCACTGCTTCCTGGATATTGATCTTGATAGAAATAGCTCGAAAACGCTCTATATTGGCCCGAGAATCTGCTAGTATCGGCAGGTCGGGGTGTTTTCGTGAAATCGCCGCCAGCTCTTTGCGCACTCGCGGTGTTACGGTTCCACAACCTTCCCATTCTACTTGATCCATGACATGAATGCCATCTACTGCCCCAGCCAAATCCCACAGCCGGCGAATAATCTCATCTTCGAGATTGCTTGGCAATTGGGTCCGGTTATGGAAATCCAGACGATTCAGCTCTCGCTCCCTCCCTGCTTCCTTGCGCATGGGCTTCGTATAAGTTGGAGTAACTCGTTCACTACTCCAAAGCATCTCAGCAGCATCGATTTGCCTCTCGGCCATGGCTCTCCTGAGCTCCCATCCATGACCATCGTCGCCCCCTGCCCCTAAGGCAATCACCCGTCCTACACCGAGAGCCACCAGGTTATTGGCTACAGTTCCAGCCGCACCCGGGCTGAGACGGGTGCCCACCACTTGATAGGCCGTTAGGCCGGTTTCTAAGGATGGCTCATCGAGGCCGGCATCGATCTCCAAGTATCGATCCAGGAAGAAATCGCCTAACACCAAAACGGTTTTCTTGGGAAACTCATCAAGGAGTCTTTCCCAGCCTGCAATTTCCACTGTAAGCTCACCTTCCTTGCTTCCGGGAGGCCTGCTCCTCGGGAAAAAGATAGTCAATCAGCTGCGGCAGTCGGCCATAATCCGGGATAATCAGATCTGCACCGGCCCCGATCAGGCGCTCTCTTTTCCATTCATTGATACCTGCTCGATGGATCTCATCAGAGGCAACACCGACTGCATACCCTCCCACAGACTTGACATTTTCTATCTCGACATAGCCATCACCAAAGCCCAGCAATTCTTCTCCCGCAAGACGATGGCTTGCGATAATCTCCCGGATTACCTTCTCCTTGCTGAAATCTTCATAGCGATCTAAAGCCCCGTAGATGCCGCCATCAAAAAACTCAGCTACTCCGAGGACGGCCGCTTCATGGAGGACATAAGGCTCGTCAGTGCCACTCGCCAGGTATAAGGTCAGGCCTTTACTCCTCAGCCTCATAAGCAGCTCTACGGCACCGGGCACGAGCATTGTTTCTTGCTCTATAGAACCATCTTCTAAGCCGTGTACACGGTGCTCAATCCGCTCCCATAACCGACGCAAATACTCATGTTTGTACTCCAGAGGCGTCAGGGGTACACCGCCACGCTTTTTCACTTCTTCCACTAGCTGTATACATTGATAGATCGTTTGCTTGCCAGTGAGAAGATCGACAAATTCCCGGACAACCTCTTCCAGCGCTTCTCTGCCCTCATGATGAGGGGTTTCCGCCAGCACATCCACAAAGTAGGGGTACATGACATCCTGCCAACCAGCTCTAATTAGGCTAATAGTGCCATCGAAATCGAAGATGGCCGCTTTGAACCTACCACGAATGATGTCATCTTGAATTATCTCCACCACTGCTTCCCGGACAATAGCGCCCGGGTCCACCTCCCTGCGTGTTACTACCTCATTGCCCGACTTAGCTCCCCATCCTGCTTTACGCCTGAGTGCTTTCCCGGGTCAGTTGCTCCCTGATGTGCTTTTCGCACCAGTTGCCCTCCCATTATTCGGTGAAGGGATGGCAATCCCCTTCGCTTTGCAGGCTATATCGCGCAAGCATGCAGTTCACCGATTTCTTCAGTCTAAGCAGGGAATCATAGGTTTACGAATAACGTTCTAGAGTAGGAACATAGGTTCACATAGCACAATGGGAGGAACCACGATGAATAAGCATATGTTTACTAAGCGCATTCTCATCCGTGTTGCACAAGCTATTCGCAGTGGTGAAAAACCATTTGATAAAGAACGCTTGATTGACGAGATCACCACTGACTGCTTTGCTGAGCAAGCGGAACGGGAGACTTGGCGACCGATAGTTGCCCAACGAATTGATTTGCTGCTTGCCAAAGAAGGTGCTCTCTTCTTCCATATGCAGGATGTATGCCGCTCCTGTGAAGATGGGCGCCGTCGCTGTACCCACGTTTGCCCCACTGATGCTATTAGTCATGCCGATGGGGTCACCGCGATCGATTGGGAGAAATGCATCGAATGTGGCCAATGTGTTGATGCCTGCATTGCCGGAGCTATTGTGGCACGATCAGATTTTGCCCGGGTGGCCTATCTATTGATGAAAAGTGATGAGCAGCCGGTCTATGCCATTTTGGCCCCGGCTTTTGTTGGGCAATTTGGCCCCGATGTTACTCCCACTAAGCTCAAGGGGGCCCTGCTCCAGCTAGGATTTAGCGGAGTATACGAAGTGGCCATGGCCGCAGATATTATCACATCCCAGGAGGCAGAAGAGCTGGTGCAAAGGTTCCAAAAAGGGGAGAAATTCATGATTACCTCCTGCTGCTGCCCCGCCTTCATGCGGTTGGTCGAAAAGACCAAGCCGGCCCTCGTGGAGCTCATCTCCCATTCAGTCTCTCCCATGATCGCCCTTGGCCGCCTACTCAAAGCTCGCGAGAGGTGCCACGTGGTCTTTGTTGGGCCTTGTGTCGCTAAGAAGGCTGAAGCCCAAAGGCCCGATCTCAAGGATGCGATTGACTGTGTCCTGACTTTCAAAGAAGCAGCAGCCCTATTCGAAGCAGCGGCAGTTGATCTGTCGTCCATAGGGCAAGAAACCGAAATAGAAGACGCTTCCCGCGATGGACGTATCTATGCACGAACAGAAGGAGTAACTACGGCGATCACTCGGGGTGTGAACCGCATCGATCCATCAATTGCGGTCACCGCCGTACACGGGGATGGCATCCGAGAATGCATGACCCTCTTGAAACTAGTTGAACAGGGCAAGCTGGCAGCCAACTTCATGGAGGGTATGGGCTGTGTGGGAGGATGCGTGGGCGGCCCGGGCACGATCATATCCACTGGCGAAGGGAGAGAATATGTCAACGAGTTTGCGAAAACCTCTCCTTTTTCGGTTGCTTTGGATAATCGAGAGGCAGAGCAATGGTTGTTAGAGTATGGCACCAAAGTGGACTTTACAACTGGCCGAAAGACAGGTACAAAACCGGTAGAACAACTCAGGTAGTATTCCTCTATGGGGGTGGGGATCATGTCATTGAAGATAGCTTTCATCGGAGCCGGTAGTATCGGCTTTACTAGGGGATTGCTCAAGGACCTTCTGTCAGTAAAGGAGTTCCATGATATCAAGATCGCTTTTACTGATATTAATGAACACAATCTGGAAATGGTCACTCAGCTGTGCCAGCGAGATATCGATGCCAATGGGCTGGGGATCAAGATCCAGGCAACATTGGATCGAAGGACAGCCATCAAGGATGCCAAGTATGTTTTCAATGTTGTGCGCATTGGTGGGTTAGAAGCTTTTCAACAGGATGTAGAAATCCCATTGAGGTATGGTATTGATCAGTGTGTTGGCGATACCCTCTGTGCTGGTGGAATCATGTACGGGCAGCGGGGCATTCCGGCAATCCTGGAATTCTGTAAGGACATACGGGAGGTGGCAGCACCAGGCTGTATCATGCTCAACTATGCTAACCCCAATGCTATGATCACCTGGGCCTGCAATCAATACGGGGAAGTGCCTACCATAGGTCTTTGTCACGGCATACAGCACGGTCACCAGCAAATCGCCGAAGTGCTGGACCTCAAACAAGAAGAAGTTGATATCATCTGTGCCGGGATCAACCATCAGACATGGTATATTCAGATCAAACACAAAGGCGAGGACCTTACTGGGAAGCTGTTGGAAGCTTTTGAGCAACATCCGGAATACCGCGAGACCGAGAAGGTCCGCATCGACATGCTCCGCCGTTTTGGATATTACAGTACAGAATCCAATGGCCATTTGAGCGAATATGTGCCCTGGTACCGCAAAAGGCCTGATGAGATTATGGACTGGATCCATGTCGGTAAGTCTTGGATCAATGGTGAGACCGGTGGGTACCTGAGGGTGTGCATTGAGGGACGCAACTGGTTTGAAACCGATTTCCCCAATTGGATGAAGGAACCGCCTATGCACTTCGATCCCCATGACCGCAGCCAGGAACATGGCTCCTATATAATCGAAGGTTTGGAGACAGGCAGGGTATACCGGGGTCACTTTAATGTGATCAATAACGGTACTATCACTAATCTCCCGGAGGATGCTGTGGTAGAAGTCCCCGGCTATGTCGATGCCAACGGCATCAGTATCCCTAGAATTGGCGATTTACCCTTAGGATGTGCTGCGGTCTGCAATGCCAGCATATCAGTACAGAGGCTGGCAGTCGAAGCAGCTGTACATGGAGATGATATGCTGCTGCGGCAGGCGATGCTGATGGATCCATTGACAGGCGCTGTATGTAATCCACCCGAGATCTGGCAGATGGTGGATGAGTTCCTCGTGGAGCAAGAGAAGTGGCTGCCGCAATATTCCAAAGCTATTGCTGAGGCGAAACAGCGGCTGACCAAAGGTAAGCGCATTCGGACCCGGGATGACTGGAGAGGAGCAGCCCGCTTGCCAGTGAAGACGGTGGAGGAAATGCAGCAAGACCGGGAGGCTGCCAGCCGTAACACCGGTGCTGCTGACAAAGCCTCAGAAGACCTGTAAAGCTTTCCTGAAGAACAGCTAGGCGGATACCGGCTTTTCATCAAGCTATATCCGCCTCTTACTTAGGCTGGTTTGCACTCCGGACCCGCTGCCTCTAGCAGACGTTCAGAGAACAATTGTTAGGATTTAATGGACAGCTCCCTGGCTCACTAGATCAGCAGCTTGAGAGCATTTGGCCTTCTATGACCATTCGATACCCGAGAACTTGCGAAAAGCTTCCATGCTGACCTTGATGGACTCGATCTCGTCCAGTCGGGTATGATCTTGCTCCAGGATAACATAATCCAGCTCGGGCGCAGACTGTGCTGCATCTATAATCTCCTGAATCGGCAGGACCCCGGTACCGATCTCCGTAAAACATGACGGATCCAGAGTAGAGGCAAATAGCTCCATCGTGATATTCGCTTTGGGATCTACCAGGTTATCGTACATCACCTGCGGTTGAGGTGCATCTTTAGGGAAATCCTTTTGATGGAGTAGTATGAGCCGATCTTGGTATTTTTTGATCAGCTCTACGGGATCCTGACCCCCGCGCATCATCCAATAAGTATCCATCTCCATGAATACCAACTCAGGATCGGTGTTTTCCATGATAATATCATAGACAGTCTGGTCACCAAAGGTCTGGAACTCTTGATAATGGTTGTGATAGTAATAACGCATGCCTCGTTCCTTGCACATCTCACCAACCTTGTTGAACAGCTCACATTGGCGCAAGACAAAATCAATGTCGTTGTACGGGAAAAACTCAATACCAGTACCTATCTGGGGGTTTCCAATAGCTTGGTGATAGTCCAAGACCTCACCTAATAGCTCTGGTCTGAGCGGTTGAATGTGGCAGCCCACAATGGACATACCCAATCGTTCAAGGGAATCCTTCATCTTATCCGCGGGAACACCAAACCCAATGCCTGGATCGTTAGTGGCATCATGGTTGGCCGCCTCAATATACTTATATCCTGCCTCAGCCACCTTGGCCAAGGTGCCGTAGGGATCTCTCCCCAGGGACTGCCTCACTGAGTAAAGTTGAATACCGACCTTCAATGCCATCAAGGCCACCCTTTCTCTAGTTTTGTTCAACAAAAGCCCCGAGGTCTGTAAACTACTGAACCATACTGCACTCTTTGGCTTCTTCTAGCCTACAGGAACTCATTCCTCCCATATGGGTTGGAAAGAACAGAATAGAAAAAGGCGTCACACCTGGTACTACCAGATCTGACACCTCAATGGCGCCCCCGGCAGGAATCGAACCTGCGACTAACAGTTTAGGAAACTGCTGCTCTATCCCCTGAGCTACGGGGGCCTAATCTAATGCTGCTTTCTCCTGGTGCACAGGCTTATCGCAGTGTCTCCATTTTATATCAACTCCCTGCTGGAGTCAACTACGTACCACTGTTCGGTTAACCCGTTACCTTTCCCGAAAGTGTTACACCCATCCCGCTTCAAATAGTATCGAACAACTCTCCTTATCCCAGCATCTCACACTTCTACCGTTTGCATTGGCTAGACCCAAGCAATTCTAGCATATGAGCCCTCTCTGGGCCGCACACTATGGTTAGTCATCAATAGGAGGTGACAAAGGATGGGTACAGGCCAAAAATCAAATACACCTATCAATGTTAATGCAATGAAGGCACTTGACCAGCTTAAGTACGAAACCGCCAATGAGCTCGGCATTCAGGTCCCACCCAATGACTACTGGGGCGATCTATCTTCGCGACAGTGCGGTGCGGTTGGCGGTAACATGGTCCGCAAGATGATTGCTGCGGCAGAACAGTCTCTCATCGAACAGACCGTTGCCGGGGTTCGCCAGGGCTTTGCGCAGGGGCTGTCTACCACAACAACTAGCCCAAGTGCAGTAAATATCCCTCCTGCCAACTAACATAGCTCTGGTCAGATCTGGGGTAGTTAGATAGTTCCATCTAGGCGGGTTATTTCTGACCCGCCTAGCCACCCGCAACTATGTGGTCTGCGGGTCTGCATCTTCGAAGACAAGGGGAGTCAGCCGGAGTTCATCGTCGAAACTGTGTCGGAGTCCGGCCCTCCATTTTCTTGAATACCTTAGTGAAATAACTAGGATCTTGATAACCTACAGAGAGAGCAATCTCGGATACTGTTTGATTTGTGTGCAGGAGCAGCCGTTTGGCCTCATCTATTCTTATTCTGGTAACATACTCGATGAAATTCAGCCCCAATTCTTCCTTGAATAAACGAGAGACATAATAAGGGCTGAAATGCACTGCTTGGGCAACATCGTCTAATGTAAGTTCTTCCCTAAAATGCTCTCTAATATAACTGACTGCCTGACTAACTACTGGCACATTGCGCGTTTCTCGAGTAGCATAGACCTCATCCATAAATGTATCCAATACCTTAACGATCCAGGCACAGATTTCCTCAAGTGGTTCGGTATTGGCCAGCTCCTGCACATAGGCGAAATTTAGCCCCAATAGACGCTGTAAGCTGGCTCCTCCCTCTACCGCTGCACGGGACAGAACTACACTGAGTTCCAGCAGTCTGGCTTTGAGGACCTCGGGCCGGCCAGCGGAGTTAAATAAAATATCTCCCAGGATTTGGTTTAGTATTTCCTTCGCACCAGAGCGATCCCCCAATCGCACTCTTCCCAACAACTGCCTTTCCTTGTCCAAGGGATAGAAGCTCGAGGACGAGCCCGGTGCCTTGAGATCAATAGACCGCTTCTTTTCGATAATACTCTCTGCCAGACGAGCTTGTTGATCATAGATATTCCTTTGCTCGTTGAGAATCGCATTATCCTGGGTGCTTAGATATACCGCTACAGCAAACAGCAGATCTGAAGCGGCCTGCACATCTTGTGCTTCCTTAACACACAGCTTGACTGCAGCATCAAATAGAGATTCAGAAGATATACCAGAGCCTTCTGCTAGACGCATCAACTCTCTTTTGGCCATACCATCCAGTTCCCACATCAGTACCTGGCCGGCCACTAACCCCCCCACATATTGGCCCGAAGCGACTAGTGGTGAGGCCCAAACTATCAACCCGGCTGGACACCGATGAATATAACCCTCGCCAAACAGCATGGCTTGTTTGCCCATATCTAACCTGCAGGATCGGCACAGGTGCCGCCCAGATTCTCCCTCCTGGATAAGCGAACAGAGCCGTGCAGGAGGTTCTGACGAGGTCAGTAATATCTTGCCTTCCACATCAAAAGCAGCTACATGGACTCCAAGAGCCAGGCCGTAGGCATCGAGCAGCCGCTGCATTTCGTCTATGTTAACCATTTCTCCAATTGAGCTAGTAAACATCGTCATAACGCCGCTGTATGCGCCGCAGGATATTCATCTGAGTACGAGTAAGCTGTTCACACTCCAGCAACGCGTTCATCAGATCTGCTTGCTTCTTTGCATCAATCTCCTCCATGGTTTCCTCCAGAAGCTGGAGTTGCAGCGAATAGTGCTCCAAAAGGCGCCAAATAAGGTCCCGCGGATGCAATTGACCCACCCTTTCCAGTTCATTTACGAGGTACTCAGAGCGAACCTTCTAGCTGCAGTAGACGTTGCTTCAGGTCCAAACCCCCTGCGTAACCACCTAGCCCGTCTGCGGCTATCACTCTGTGACAAGGGACTACTATGGAAATCGGATTGCGGCTGTTGGCCTGCCCCACTGCCCGGGCTAAGCCCCGATTACCCAAACTCATGGCCAGATCTCCATATGTATACACTACACCCCAAGGGATAGTAAGCAATGCCTGCCAAATCTTGACCTGGAATTCAGTGCCTAGGAGCCGTAAGGGAAGATCAAATTCCTTGCGGGTACCAGCTAAGTATTGCTCTAGCTGATCCCATAATTGTTCAGTTGGATCGACGGCTCCCAGCTTAAGGGACAAACCCCACTTTTTGGCAAAGCGACGCAATGCAGCGGACGGCTCCGACTTACTCATAGATGAGCCTAGTGGAAGTTCATCTGTAAATAGGCTCAAAAAGGCTACTTGGTGATCAAGTACTCCTGTCCAGAAATCGCCCCACCCTGGAATATCACATCGATCAGCATAGATAACCATATACCCGCCCCCTATGCCATGCTTTTCTTAGTACCTACTGATGGGGATTTCTTCACACATAACGGAATTACCTGTCAACAAGGTGACCAATCGGTCGGCAGATATGCCGGGTATGAAAAACCGCCCCGAAATGCATCTGGGCGGCATGTGGTGCCGGAGGCGGGACTCGAACCCGCACGACCTTAAGAGAGATCAACAGATTTTAAGTCTGTCGCGTATGCCTGTTTCGCCACTCCGGCAGGTCAGCGAGATAATTATACATTACTTCTCGTCCTCGGTCAATGCCCACTGACTGGGGAACTGTGTTCAGCAAATAAGACTAAACCTGTGTCTCATGTCCCCGACAAAATCTCTCAGCTTCCTGATCATAGCAGAAGACCAACCTCACGCCTTGTTCTGTCAGTAGCCTTGCTACCACCTTACCAATGGGATTTACCTCACCCTGTGGTCTATCACTATCTGCTAGATAATGAGCCAGATGCATATGTAAGCACTTGATGCCCCGTCCTCGGGCTCCACCAATGCCGGTTTGCTCAAGTGCCCTTGCTTGGCCCGGATAGCGCTGCTTGATTAGCAATAACTCTTCTTGGGGAACCAGTTGAACTCGCTCCCTGGCATATTCGTCATGAGATCTGGCCCACTGCTCTGCTAGGGCTCTATCTGCTTTCATCCTCTGCTGCAACTTATTAATCCAACCCTCGGTCTCCAAAGCACCTACACTTTGTTTCAATACCGGGCATGTGAGCCAGTACAAGGTAGGGAATATCTCCGGCGGATCACCCCAATGTATAGGATAAGAGGTAATCACCTGGGGATGTCCGGCCAGACAACGCCTGACAACTCCTACGACTCCTCGGGGGGGACGACCTAACTGTCGGGTAATCTTCGCCAAATCCTCATCCTGCATATCATCACCTGGTAATAACTGAGGCGCCGATTGGCGCCCCTAGTTCGATCAATATGTGAAATATCTCAAAACCGCGCTGGTCCCCCTCGGCCTCCTCGCTTCGAATCCAGACTCTTCCGCAAATCCTGTTGTCTTTGTTCGCTCTCTTTCATAAACTTAGAAAGCCGATCCTCGAAATCCTGACGAGAGATCCTCCGGTTAACGCGGTTGTTACTACTTGTGCCGTTTACCTGTTTGATGGATAGTCCGATCTTGTTTCCATTGATATTGATGACCTTGACTTTGATCCGATCATTGTGCTTTAGGTAGTCGTTGATATCCTTGACATAGGCATCGGCCACTTCGGAAATATGAACTAAGCCTGTTTTGCCGTCGGCTAGCTCCACAAAAGCGCCAAAATTCGTGATACCGGTGACTCTCCCCTCGACAATGCTGCCGA
>JAAZMR010000032.1 GCA_012798695.1 Bacillota bacterium
CCCGAACCCAGCAGTTAAGCCCTCCAGCGGCGATGGTACTGCCGGGGTAACCCGGTGGGAGAGTAGCTCGTTGCCAGAGAACCTTTACAAGAACCCAGTAGGATATGACCTACTGGGTTCTTTGGGTATTCCTTCGCTTGTGTATTGTATACACGGATAGGCCTTATTACGACGGATATCGTCGAGTGCTAAGTGTATGGTTAATAATTCAGGCAAAAAATATGATGTTCGTGCAGGAAAACAGCTTGTTACAGAGAACTAAGTTCTAAGTATCTAGGAGCTAACTCTATATCGTAGGGAAACATGCCCTCAGGCCTTGCAGGAAGCGATCAGGCAGAGTCTGGGGGTAAAAAATAACGCGAGAGCGGGGGGAGGAGCAGAAGAGGATTTTAGTTGGTGGTGCGAAGGCAAAGATTTAATAAAAAGGGAGGCTATGTTCGTGAAGAGATTCATGTCAGTATTACTTATCGTTCTTATGCTGCTAACGGCAACCGGTATGACTATGGCTGCCGATTATAAAATCGGTGTAGTCACCGGGACTGTATCCCAAGGTGAGGATGAGTACAGGGGTGCGGAGCATGTAGCGGCCAAGTATGGGGATATGATCAAGCATGTGATCTATCCAGACCAGTTCATGCAAGAGCAAGAAACGACCATTGCCCAGATAGTGCAATTGGCTTCTGACAGTTCTGTGAAGGCCATTGTTGTTTCCCAGGCGGTTCCTGGAACCACAGCTGCTATTAGGCAGGTAAGGGATATTCGGCCTGAGGTAAAGTTTATCCTCGGTGTACCGCATGAGGATCCATGGATGGTCGAGGAGGCTGCGGACGTAATCCTTGAGACGGATAACCTAGGCCGTGGGCGGACGATTGTACAACTAGCTTATAAGATGGGTGCCAAGAAATTCCTTCATTATTCGTTCCCCCGGCACATGTCATATGAGCTGCTAGCTCAGAGACGAGATATCATGAAGGACGAGGCTGAGAAACTAGGCATGGAGTTCATTGATGTTACAGCACCAGATCCTGCGAGTGATGCTGGTATTCCCGGCGCACAGCAGTTTGTCCTAGAGGATGTGCCCCGTCAGGTAGCTGAGCATGGCAAGGACATAGCATTATTCAGTACCAACTGTGCTATGCAAGAACCTTTGATCATTAAGGCTCTTGACACTGGAGCTATTTTCCCTGAACAGTGCTGTCCTAGCCCGACACATGGATATCCTGGAGCACTGGGTCTCAAAATTACCGATGAGATGCAAGGCGACATGAACGCGATTTTGGCAGCCATCGATGAAGCCGTAGTAGCTAAGGGTGGTGGCGGTCGGTTCGGTACCTGGGGAGTCTCCTTTAACATGATGACTGTAGAGGCGGGTGTAGAACTGGCCCGGGCAGCCATTGAGCAGGGGTTGGACTTTGATGACATGGACGCGGTAGCCAAGGTTTTCGCTGATACGGCAGGTCTGCCCGCCCAGGCAACTCGGCGCAGTGATGCAGGCAATTTCTATATGTTCACAATGGGCTCGGTTGTTTTTGGTGAGACCGAGTTCTAATAGTCTGATACTGTAACATAGCTAGTGGGATTAGCTCAGGATATAGGGGCAGAGCTTACGGAGAGCATATGCCCCTATATCCCTAATGCGTCCTTGAAGTGTGAGGTAAGTAACCCGGCTGCCTGTTCAGCCGGGATTGCCTCTATGTGGAAGGGGTAGTTGAAGAGTGGCACACGCTTTGGAGATGCGGGGAATAACCAAAAGCTTCTTTGGGAACACCGTTCTCAAAGGTGTGGATATAGCCGTAGATGCAGGGGAAATCCACGCCTTAGTCGGCGAAAACGGTGCAGGTAAATCAACCCTTATGAACATTTTATTCGGTATGCCCACGATTCACCATACGGGAGGATTTGAAGGTAATATTCTTGTCGATGGAGAGATCACGCAGATCGAATCACCTGCCGATGCCATGGAACTTGGAATCGGTATGGTGCACCAAGAGTTCATGCTGATGCCGGGGTTTACGGTTACAGAGAATATTAAACTCAATCGGGAGCTCAGCCGTTCCAACGTTCTTAGCAAGATCGTGGGTAACAGACTGGAATTACTGGATATGGAGCAAATGGGGAAAGACTCCAGACAGGCACTTGATAGGCTTGGAGTTGATATCGATCACTGGCTGCCAGTAGCCGGTTTACCCGTAGGATACATGCAATTTGTGGAGATCGCTCGGGAGATCGATAAGAGCAAGGTGAGAGTGCTAGTATTTGATGAGCCTACTGCCGTGCTGACTGAAAGTGAAGCAGAACTATTCTTACAAGCAGTCAAAAGACTTGCAGAAGCAGGGTTGGCTATTCTTTTTATATCTCATAGGCTAGCCGAAGTAGTTGAAGTAGCCCATCAGGTCACCGTGCTCCGGGATGGCGAGATAGTTGGACGGCTTTCTGGAGAAGCGACCAAAGTAGATAAGATTGCCGAAATGATGGTAGGCCGAAAGATCAGCCGTCCTGTCTTACCACCAAGGAAACGAGAACCCAATGAGGAAGACATTATTCTTGACATAAACGATTTGGTGGTGGACATGCCGGGTGAAAGACTAAGAGGGCTGAACTTGGCGGTCCGGCGAGGTGAGATCATTGGATTGGGGGGCTTAGCTGGGCATGGTAAGGTAGCAGTAGCTAATGGTATCATGGGTCTCTATCCCGCCGCGGGGACCGTGCTCAAGGATGGAGAAGAACTGCCGCTCAATGAACCGGAGGTAGCACTGAGTCAGGGGTTGGCCTTCGTTTCCGAGGATCGGCGTGGCACGGGTCTGCTATTAGATGAGTCTATCGAAGACAATATAGTGTTTACAAGCCAACAGATCCAGAATAAGTTTCTTAGGAAACGCCTGCCTTGGCCTGCGATGTATGTCAGAGATGCAGAAGCCATTCGTCAACATGCGCTGCAAAGCATAGAGGAACTCGATATTCGCTGTCAGGGACCGGAACAGGCAGTCAGGAGACTAAGTGGAGGCAATCAACAGAAGGTTTGTCTGGGCCGAGCCTTGACCCTTTCGCCCGAAATTCTATTCGCGTCAGAACCTACTCGGGGTATCGACATTGGTGCCAAAAGCCTAGTGCTGGATCTACTGGTTGATTTCAATCGCCAGTTCGGGATGACTGTTGTTATAACATCCAGTGAGTTGGCGGAGTTGAGGATGATTTGTGATCGCATCGCCATCATCTATCAGGGTCGTCTTGTCGGGATCTTGGGTCCAGACGATTCGGATACGGAATATGGTCTTATGATGGCCGGTGGGAAACGGGCGGAGGTGGGCTAATGTCAGAGAGATTGAAGGATTTTGTTGCTCGATTAGGTGTTCCACGGTTAATCATTATTGGTTTTGTCTTGTTTTTGTTTGTTGTGGCTTATGTTACCGGCTTACCTATCGGCCCTCTTGTCAGTGCTTCTTTGGTACGAGTGGGTATGAATGGTATGCTGGTCTTGGCTATGGTCCCGACTATCAGTGCTGGAGTAGGTCTCAATTTCGGGTTGCCTGTGGGAGTACTGTGTGGCTTAGTAGGTGCTTTGATTAGTATGCAGTTGGGTTTGCAGGGTTTTGCCGGTTTTTGGTTGGCAATCCTATTTTGTCTTCCCCTAGCTATCCTCGCTGGCTGGGGCTATGCTATTCTCTTGAACAAAGTCAAGGGACAGGAAATGATGGTAGGCACCTATGTAGGCTTTTCTAGTGTAGCTTTCATGTGTATCTTCTGGCTGCTCGCTCCCTTTGATAACCCAGAGCTGGTATGGGCGATTGGAGGCCGGGGTCTCCGGTATACATTGACTCTAGACAACCACTTTGGTAAGGTGTTAAATAACTTCATGCTTATCACTTTAGGTGGTTGGGAGATACCATTGGGACTCTTGGGCTTTTTTGGGTTATCCTGTCTTCTAGTACATCTGTTTTTCCGAACGAAAATAGGGCTAGCTGTGAAGGCGGCAGGAGCCAATCCCCGGTTCGCCGAAGCGGCAGGCATCAATTCGGACCAGACCCGCACTATCGGAGTAATTCTCTCAACAGTATTGGGTGCGATAGGCATAGTGGTTTACGCACAGAGCTATGGTTTCGTGCAGCTGTATATGGCACCTCTCATGATGGGATTCCCGGCAGTGGCGGCCATTCTAATCGGTGGAGCGAGTCTCCAAAGAGCGACTATTGGTCACGTTTTGCTAGGAGCGGTCTTGTTCCAAACCTTACTGACCATTGCTTTACCGGTCACTAGCCGCGTGATTCAGGGAGACATTTCCGAGGTGGCCCGTCTGATAATCAGTAATGGTATGATACTATACGCCCTGACTAGAGGAGACGGGAGGGATATGGCGTGAAGAGCCAAAGTTCAGTACTATCTACACAAAGAGGTGCAGGTGTTCCCCTAATAAAGAAAAATGCTGTTCCGATTCTTTTCGCCGTGCTCTGCGCTCTCGGAGTGATGGTGGCACAGATTGATTCGCTTTTCCTTGTTAATGAGATCATAAATCGTTTGGCTCGCAACTCGTTTTTGGTGCTGGCCCTATTGATACCGGTATCAGCTGGCCTGGGGTTAAACTTCGCTATCGTGATCGGAGCAATGGCGGGGCAGATAGCCATTATTGTGATTACTCATTTCAAGATCAAGGGTTTGCTAGGTTTCATCCTGGCTATGGTGGGGTGTATTCCTTTGGCAGCCTTCATGGGGTATCTGGCCGGGCAGGTGATGAATAGAGCTAAGGGCAGAGAGATGATTACTTCAATGATTCTTGGTTTTTTTGCCAATGGTCTTTACCAACTGGTGTTTCTGTTTCTCGTTGGCACCGTGATCCCCATGAAGAATCGCGCGATGATGCTGCCCGGAGGAGTGGGTCTGCGCAATACTATCGATCTATATCATACGGCAGGGACATTGGACAAGCTTTGGCGCATTAATATCGGTGGTATCCGTATTCCCATGGCTACTTTACTATTGGTAGCATTGCTGTGCATAGGGTTGCATTTCTTGATGAGAACTAGACTCGGCCAGGAGATGCGAGCTGTAGGTCAGGATTTGCATATTGCCGCTGTAGCCGGTATTGATGTTGACCGGACCCGGATCATTGCCATGATCTTCTCGACAGTACTTGCGGCTTGGGGGCAGCTGATCTTCCTACAGAACATCAGCACATTAAATACCTACAATAGCCATGAACAGGTCGGTACTTTTGCTATAGCAGCTCTCTTGGTAGGAGGAGCAACAGCGAGCAAGGCCTCCATATGGCAGGCCATAGTAGGGTTACTCCTATTTCATACTCTCTTTGTAGTGTCGCCTTTGGCTGGTCAAGCCATTATCGGTATTCCGCAAATCGGAGAGTATTTCCGTGTGTTTATTGCGTATGGGGTAATTGCGGTGGCACTAGCTTTGCATGCGTGGCAGAGTAGGGCAGAAGGATGAAGAGTCCTGGCTCCTCATCCGCTAGCGGAATGAACAGTTTCGTGCTGGGGAGAAGGTAAAACCGGTACAATATTGAAATATAGGCGGAACCCTGAGGGCGAGGAGGATGGGGGAAAGTGGCAGCACTAGATGAGCAGCTCGCGCCTTTGCGAAAAGGCTATGTATGCGGTTGTGGACGAAGGCATCAATTGTCGATTCTCGACATAGAGGTGGATACCAACTTACTGGCAAGAATACCGGAAAAGCTGCAGAAACTGGGTCTTGAAGGACCGGCCCATCTGGTTGCAGATACGAATACAATGTTGGCGGCCGGAGGAGCCGTAGAATCTGCCTTGGAAAAAGCGGGTATGGTTACCAGCAAGACAATCTATGCAACTCCAGATAGGAATTTGGTTCCCGATGAGCGTAGCATAGCCCGGTTGTTTCTGGAAGTGCCTGTTACCACTGAGGTGCTCTTAGCGGTAGGTTCTGGAACAATAACTGATTTGGTGCGGTTTACTGCTTACAAATTGGGGAAACCTTTTGTCAGTGTGCCGACCGCACCCTCTATGGATGGATATGCATCGGCTGTGGCACCATTGATTGTTGGGGGCTTCAAGCGCACCTACCCTGCAAAGCCCGCCTTAGCCATCTATGCCGATCTGGATGTCTTATGTGAGGCACCTTCCCATATGATTGTTGCCGGTTTCGGCGATCTTTTGGGGAAATTTACTGCCAGGGCGGATTGGCAGCTAAGTCGGATTCTTCACGGGGAGTACTATTGCCAGTCGAGCTCAGATTTGATAACAACTGCCCTGGAGAAGTGCTCAGCCGATCCGGAAGGCTTATACAAGAGAAAACCATTACTGATTCAAGGTCTAATAGAAGGTCTCATTCTGTCGGGTATTGCCATTGATATGGCCGGGAACTCCCGCCCGGCTTCTGGGGCGGAACACATGCTGGCCCACTACTGGGAAATGCGCAGCCTGCAAGAACAGTCTCACTATCACTTGCATGGGACCAAAGTTGGAGTTGCAACTCCTCTGATCTTAGGTATATATAATAAACTGTTCCATATGGACCCCGGTAAGATAGATCTGGCCGGTCTGGCTAGGTGCCATCACACTCCGCAAGAGACAGAGAGGTCGATTCGGAATCATTTTGGCCCGATGGCAGAAGAGATCTTGGGCGAATCTCCAAACAAGAGACTCACCTGGGAGGCCAGGGAAAACCGTGTCCGGCTTATACAGGCTAAATGGGACGAAATCTTGTCGGCTTTGGCTTGGCTACCCGAACCAGAAGCTATTACCGAGATGCTTAGGAAGGCACACGCGGATAGCACTCCGGCGGAGTTGGGATTACCCCAGAAATGGATAGATGATGCACTCACTTATGCAAGACATTTAAGAGCTCGATATTCCATACTGGATGTCGCTGCAGAACTGGGTGTTCTGTGATGCTGGAGGGTGAGATGTGGGTGAGCATATGACTTTGGCTTTGGTTTTTGGAGCCGGTTTTCTTTCTTTTCGGTAGGCTATATGAGCTCACTGCTTTTGGGCATAGCTTTCGCAGCTGGTTGGACGCCTTGTCCTTGTATTGGTCCTATCTTAGCGGGTGTATTGGTCTTGGCTGGTTCTCAACCACAGATGGCTTTGAGATATCTAATCGCGTATACATTAGGTCTGGTGGTTCCTTTTTTGCTGTCAGCCCTGTGGCTAAAGCAGCTGGTCAACTTTACGGCGGTACCTGAATATAGTACAGCCAGTCGTGGGCGTCATTCTGTGAGTTTTTTCCGTGTTACTGGCTACCGACTGGTTAGCGGGCCTTTCGACCTGGTTTATTGCTAAGATACGGACTCGCTAGTATGAAAATTGCCTGGTGTCAGGCCGTTTTGCCCACTAAAGTCAGCAGGATGTCTCACCGATATGTCTAAGTGAAGTACTAGATTATTTGTCAGACTGTTTGTCGCCCAAGGCGGCCACGGAGAGTTATACAGGAGGTGTAGTGGTTGCCCCCTTCAGAAGAAAAGGTGACACAGAGGGCTAATGTGTTGCTAAGAATACTACTATGCTTTGCATTAACCGTGGCCGTGCTGCTTGGTGTAGTGGAGCCAAAAGCTGAGGCTTTTGTCAACATACGCGGAACCGTGGAGACTGCCATGGAGAATCTGTTTCAAGGTCCTGTGGACATCGGAGGGGTAGAGCTTAGTAGTCTAAATCGCATTTTGATTAAGGATTTAGTGGCAAAGGATCCTTTAGATAACTCCTCAGTAATCCTTAAAGTGGACGAGCTAGTTCTTCGGTATAGTATCCTCGGTCTTGTTGTACACTTGAATAATGTCGAAAAGGCCATCAACGAGATTGTACTGCGAAAACCCCAACTATGGGTCAGAACTGAGGATGATGGCCAGTGGAATGTGAGTAGGTTATTTAAAAGGCAGACTGATATGGATGGAGCTACGCTTGATTTACTGCTGAGCATGGATAAGGGTTTAGTAGTGTTCGCAGGCACCAATTTCGGTATAGGGGATATTCATGTAGGTCTGGATGGTGCTCTGAAAGTATCTGGCCCCTGCCTAGCATTGGAGCAAGCTTCTATCGCTGTTTTTGATTCGCGGTTTACAGCGAGTGGGACCCTGACAGCGGAGTCACTAGATCTGACTTTGAAGGGTTCACAGCTAGATCTAGGCAGCATAACAAGGTGTTTCCCTCAGACCAAGGACACGATCATTCGGGGGCAGGCCAATATGGAAGTGCGGGCTAGTGGTTCGGTGGCGGAGCCGGTTATAGATGGCATGGTGTCTATGGGGAGAGGGAGCCTGGAGTTTCCCGCCCATGATACCGGCGGCTATTCCATTGACAGTTTCGAGACCTTTTTCCGATACGCGGCTCAAGAGCTGGAGATCATTAAGCTGGAGATTGCACAGCGTGATGCGCGCTTCCAAGCTCGTGGCTTCATTGATAACCAGGGCAGCATGAAGTTAGATGTGGTCACACAAGGTCTGGATTTGGGCAAGAATTTGCGGTTCCTAGAGGCCTATGGGATCGACGGAAAAGCAAACGTGGCAGGTGTGCTTTCTGGCACAGTTTTGCGGCCTGAATTTCGTGGGGAACTCTATGTCGCTAAAGGCAGATTTTGGGGTCAGTCATATGATGAGCTCAGGGGTCATGTAGCCTTAGACATAAGTGACCTGCAGTTGACTGGCTGGAATATCCGTAAGGGTCGGTCTATTTATGCTTTGGCGGGAAGTATTGGGTTCGGGGCTTCTCCTAGAATAGACATTAATCTGCAGAGCAGCGCGGGGCGGGCAGAGGACATACTGGCAGCTCTGGGCATTCCTGGTGAACTAGCGGGGCGTCTTGATGGCACACTAGAGTTTGTGGGCAATCGAGGAGCCATGACTACCCGAGGTAAGATTTACATGAGTGAAGCCAGTTTTCAAGATCAGGCTTTTGAGTCTGCTGCCGCTGAGTTCGTTCTAGAGCCAGATAGAATGTCCATCTCGAAGGGGAGTGTTTCCTTAAGTGGGGGTGGCACTCTAAGTTTCTCCGGAGTCACACAAGGAGATGGTACACTGGTATTGGATGTCAAAGGGTACAATATCTTGGCAGAGAGACTATTTCTGCCTAAGGATCTGGCAGATACCTTAAAGGGAAGAGTCAATCTCATAGGTACGGCCTCGTTGAAGGGCTCTCTCGCCAAACCCTGGCTGCGTATGCAGTTAGCGGTAGATGAGCCACTCAACAAGACCGCGGCAGGTATGGAAGTGGATGTTCTTCTACAGGGACGCCAGATAGTGGTAAACAGACGTGATGCGCAGGTTCCGGCAAGAACCAATTGATGATTTGACCTAGATAGGGGGCATGATAAATGCCCTCTATCGTATGTTTGCCGGAGTCTCCTACATAAAAAATTGGTGATTGCCTATCTTGACTGTACGTGGTTGCTGGGTCACCCATGATGTTGGTGAAACCTTGTCGGGATTATAAAATCCTGTAGCCCCTTCCGAAGGATCTTCTCCGGCTATGGCAGCATAGACAACCTCTAAAGAGGCAGCAAATGCCTCTGGTTGCGTTTCTGGAACAAGCTCCCAGATGCGCCCATCTAGCACAGGGGAATATTGGTAATATAGCTTGCCGTTAACTTCTACGGTTTGCATAATGATCCCCTTGAGGGTGTCTGGATAGCGAGGATCTGCTAATCGATTTAGTACGCTGGCGGCAACCGCTATCTGACCTAATATTGGTTCTCCTGCGGCTTCAGCATGCACCAAGCGAGCGGCAAGCTCCATCTCCTCAGGAGTGTATTTAATTTGCATAGTGACTTCCAGCATTACGGATTCCGATGCTATGGTGACATTTCCATCATAGGTATGAAAATGATCAGCAGTGATACGGACCGCGTATTTACCAGGTTCTAGCTCAGGTACGGTAAACCGTCCATCACGAGTGGTGATCTGGTGTGGTCCAATATGTACTGTGGCTGATGGAGTGTAATCACCAATGCCTTCGAATTCAATGATGCCCCGCAAAGTCGATAAGACTGGTGGGGTCGCCGGTGGCTGGGGGTCCTCCGGATCAGTCGGTGGTATCTCTACCTCTGGCGGAACACTGGTCAGGGAAGTGCATCCACTCACCAAAAACACTAGTATTGCAGTTAGTACGACCAACGGTATCTTGTGGTTGGGCATAGATATTGTAACTCCTTTCCGATATTCTGGAATTGCTACTGGTAGCTATATGACAGTCCGCCATTGATTTCCTGGTGGTAACTTCTGGACAAGCAAGTAGTAGGAGAGGGTGGAGAGCTTGATCGTAATTGGTACAGCTGGCTATGTCTACGATGATTGGGTTGGACCTTTTTATCCTCCCGGTCTCGATCGCCGGGAATGGTTGGAATACTATGCAGAGAGGTTTAGTTTCACTGAAATCAATGCTACCTTCTATCGGTTGCCGAATCCCTTCATGCTGGATCGGATGGCTCAGAAAACGCCACCAGGGTTTCGTTTTGCTATTAAGGCCTACCGTGGTATTACGCATGAACGAAAGAATGCGGAAGATGCGTGCAAAACACTAGCAGATGCTGTCATACCCTTGGTGGAAGCCGGTAAACTGGCTTGTATCTTGGTGCAATTCCCTGCCAGCTATCGCAATTGTCTGGAGAACCGCCGATATCTTGCAAACATAAGCAGGTACTTAGAGGCGTATCCTACCAGTATAGAGTTTCGCCATAGGAGCTGGGCAGAACCAGCTGTGTTCTCCTATCTGCAGGACCTGCATTTGGGTTACGTTTGTGTAGATGAGCCGAGGTTTGCCAGCCTCATGCCGCCCTTGGTCAAGGCTACATCCCCACCAGCTTATGTTAGGTTTCACGGGCGCAACTACGAGAAGTGGTGGCACCATCAAGAAGCCTATGAGCGCTATAACTACTTGTACAGCCGCGCAGAGCTGGCGGAATGGGTGCCCCAGCTGCGTGGCCTGGAAAAGGAAGTCGGGGACGTTTACGTGGCGATGAATAATCACTATCAGGCTAAAGCTGCTGTCAATGGCAAGATGCTGCAAGAGTTGCTTATTTCGACCTCAGATTGACTGGCACTGGCTTTTCTGGTATTATAGCGGCAAGTTTGGTGCAGGACGGGAGGGATTAGCGGTGGATTTCGAAGAGAAGTTTGGGCGGGAAGGTCTTACCTTTGACGATGTGTTGTTGATCCCCGGCGAGTCGGATGTCTTACCGAGAGACGTTGACACGGCGACGAAACTTACGGCGAGGATCGATCTGAATATTCCGTTGATGAGTGCGGGCATGGATACAGTGACTGAAGCCAGGCTGGCCATTGCTATGGCCCGAGAGGGTGGAATTGGTGTCATCCATAAGAACCTTTCGGTAGAGGCCCAGGCGGGGGAAGTGGATAAGGTAAAGCGTTCAGAAAGTGGTATCATAGTTGACCCGATCTACCTGTCACCTCGTCATTCGGTCAGGGATGCTTTGGAGATTATGGCCCGGTATCATATTTCGGGAGTGCCCATTACTGAAAACGGGCGTCTAGTTGGTATACTGACTAATCGAGATCTCGTTTTTGAAGAGAATTTCGATCAACCCATCGAAGCAGTCATGACTAAGGAAAACCTCATCACGGCTCCGGTGGGAACTACACTAGAAGAAGCTAAATCCATATTGCACAAACACAGGATAGAAAAACTACCTTTGGTTGATGACAAGTACTTACTCAAAGGGCTAATTACAAGTAAAGATATTGAAAAAGCCCGACAGTACCCGTATGCTGCTAAGGACGATCAAGGACGCTTGAGGGTTGCCGCTGCTGTAGGAGTGGGTGCTGACTTACCGGATCGAGCCGAAGCTTTGGTCGATGTCGGTGTTGATGCACTGGTGGTGGATACGGCTCATGGTCATTCACGTCGGGTGGTTGATACAGTTGCTTGGCTAAAGGACAAATATGGAGACCAGGTGGACATCGTCGCCGGTAATGTAGCGACCAAGGGGGCGACTTTGGCCCTGATCGGTGCTGGCGCGGATGCCATCAAAGTTGGGATTGGTCCTGGCAGCATCTGTACTACTCGGGTGGTGGCTGGGATAGGGGTCCCTCAGATTACCGCTATCTGGGATTGCTCTAGAGCAGCGGCCGGAAGCGGGATCCCCATTATTGCCGACGGTGGTATTAAGTATTCCGGTGATATTGTCAAGGCTCTGGCAGCGGGTGCCGATGTAGTCATGCTGGGAAGCCTATTGGCCGGTACGGAGGAAAGCCCTGGCGACACAGAAACCTACCAAGGTAGACGCTATAAAGTATACCGTGGTATGGGCTCAATCGGAGCCATGAAGCAAGGTAGTAGAGATCGTTACTTTCAGGAAAACCAAAGCAAATTGGTGCCAGAAGGTATTGAGGGTCGTGTACCTTTTAAAGGGCCCCTATCTGAAACGATATTTCAGTTGGTTGGTGGCCTGAGGGCGGGTATGGGTTATTGTGGCACCAAGGATCTACAAGCACTGAAAGAAAATACACGGTTTACTCGTATCACTGTTGCAGGCCTCAGAGAGAGTCACCCCCATGATATTCAGATAACGAAAGAAGCCCCGAACTATCACCTCTAGTGGTTAGAAAGATAGGTTCCAGGGTCTGGCATACACCGGACCCTGGATTCTTTTTGCGTGCTAAGAAGATGGCAGGCAGGAAAGCGAAACATTATGCTGAATTATCCTTAATAGGGGGTTGAACGGAGTTGAATTCCGCAGCAAAACCCTATAGTTCGGTATGGGATGTTTTCGTAATATTGGCTTTGAGTATGGGTATAGTGCCAGTATTGGTCACTATGGGTTTCGACTGCTTACTAGCCGCTGATATAGTAACGGTTCCTACCAGCCAGCTAGAACAGATCACGATGGCAATAGCGGTGTCTGCCCAGGAGGCGGCACTTTTCCTTTTAACATGGGGAGTTATCCGTAGTACCGGGAAAGACCTCAAGGCAGTAGGATTGGTACGATGCCGTCCTTGGCAGGATTTGCTGTGGGGAATCGGATTGGGGATACTGTGCATCGCTCTGAGTCCGATTGGCGAGCATGTAAGTCGCCTAATCTTCACTCTTATTCTCGACGAGAACACCGTCGCACAAATGCTGTCCCGTGAGAATATGCTTGCTAGTAAGCTGATCAACAAAGGTCAGCCTGGTTGGCTACGCTTATACATGGGATGGCTGGTGATGTTTGTCGCTCCCGTGGCCGAGGAAACGTTTTTTCGAGGCTATGTCTATGCTGTTTTTTGGAAACGATGGGGTACTACCGTCGGTCTTCTTCTAAGTAGCCTGCTTTTTGCTCTAGTACATATGTATTTGCTGCATTTCTTGCCTGTCTTTTTGCTGGGTTTGGTGTTAGGGTTGGCCTATGAATGGAGAAAGACTTTGGTAACGCCTATCGTGGCCCACAGTGTGATGAACCTAGTAGTGGCCATTGCAGTCTATTATTCGTAGCAAGTTCTGAGAGGGTTTTGGCGAGCTGTTCAATTCCTCATTTCGGAACACCGTCAGAATAGGGTAGTTACACGCAGTAAAATTTCGCACACAGGTGGGTGAGGGTTATGGCAGTCGTTCAACGAGACTTGTCAACGGAGGATAAGGGGCAGCTTCGTCGCCAAATCATGCAACTCGCGTGGCCAGCGGTCATCGAGAATTTGCTGATGATGAGTGTGGGCATAGCGGATACAGCCATGGTGGGGCGCCTCGGACCAGCATCACTGGCAGCGGTGGATCTGGCCAATCGTCTTGTTATGTTTGCTTTAGCAGTTTTCTCCGCCATTCTTATAGGGACTACGGCTGTGGTGGCACGCAGTATTGGAGCAGGAGATACTAGAACCGCCAACCAGGCGCTGCGTCAAGCCCTGATCATGGTCATCGCACTCAGCCTGCCATTCATAATCCTTGGGACACTGTTCGCCAGCAAGTGCCTATCTCTCATGATGGTCTTTCAGGATTCTCCCGATCAACATTTGCTCGAATTGGGCACTCAGTACATGCAGATAACCATACCATTCATGTTGTGTGCGTTGTTGATGATGACCATCAACTCGTGTTTACGCGGTGCCGGCGATACCCGTACCCCCATGATAGTAACTGGAATTTCTAATGTAGTAAACATAGTAGGCAACTACTTTCTCATCTTTGGCAAGGGCCCGTTCCCAGCTCTAGGTGTAGCCGGAGCGGCTTGGGCCACCAATTTGGCGCGGCTAGTGGGAGCCGTATTGGTAGTCAAAGCGGTCTATGGAGGCCACGGCCTATTATCTTTGAACATACAAGAGCGATTTCAGATTGACCTAGGTATCATGCAGCGCATCTTGAGAGTAGGTTTTCCCGCTGCCATTGAGCAAGGCCTGATGCGCAGCGCCCAGTTAGTCTACAGTATGATCGTCGCAGGGATGGATACTGTCAGTATTGCAGCTCATGCGGTTGCTCTCACCGCTGAATCAATTTCTTTCATGCCTGGAGCAGGATTTTCCTTAGCAGCTACCACTCTGGTAGGACAGAACCTAGGTGCCGGCGATCCCGATCGAGCAGAGCTCAGTGGGTATGAATCAGGTAGGATGGCCGCATTGGTCATGTCTGGCATGGGTGTGCTGTTTTTTGCCTTTCCTCGCTTTTTTGTAGGGCTTTTCAGTAATGACGCGGAAGTGATCGAGCTGGCTTCCCAATGCCTCCGTCTGGTGGCCATTTCGGAGCCGGCTCTTGCTTGGGTGATGACGGTAGCTGGAGGTCTGCGGGGAGTAGGAGATACACGTTGGGTCATGATCATCACAGTACTGGGCTTTTGGGGCGTGAGGGTTCCCCTGGCGTATATTTTCGCCTTATGTGCTGGTTGGGGCCTGCTCGGAGCTTGGGTAGGCATGGTGGTGGACGTGATTCTAAGGAGCATATTACTGTACATGCGATTCCGTCAAGGTGGATGGAAGCAGGTAGAGGTATAACGGAAAGTCCGTTTTCGAGGTGACAACTATGGCATCAACATCGGATTGGTTATTTTGGGCGCTTCTGTCAGCAGTGTTTGCCGCGCTCACTTCTATTCTGGCTAAGGTGGGCATTGAGGGTGTCGATTCCGACTTGGCGACACTCATTCGTACCTTCGTTATCGTGATCACACTTGGCATATTCGTGTCTGCAACTAACAAGTGGACCAATCCATTTTCATTGGGCCCGAAGACACTCACCTTCTTGGTGCTCTCTGGGTTGGCAACATGTGCTTCCTGGGTCTGCTACTTTCGTGCATTGCAGATGGGAGAGGCGTCGAGGGTGGCTCCAGTCGACAAGCTGAGTGTCGTTCTGGTCGCCGTATTCGCCGTATTGTTTCTAGGCGAGCGACCTAGTATGAAGGATTGGGTTGGGATCGCTCTTGTTGGAGTAGGCACGGTCGTGCTAGCACTTAGATGAAAGCTGTGACGTCGATTACATCATATGATTGAGAGCGTCCGCCTGCAAGTTCTGACATCCTTCGCAATAGTAGATGCTACCACCCAGGAACGTCCCTTTCCTGATAAGAGCTCCACATGCCGGACAGGGCTGATTCACAGTGTTTCTGCTGAGTACAGTCTTGTACCCACCATGGCTGCCAAACAGGTCGCGCTCTGTATCCCTTCCGCGTTGGTCTACCATTTCCGTGAGCACTGATTTCACCGAATCAAACAAGGTATATAGTTTCTCTTCAGACAGAGTAGAGACCTTGCGCTTGGGGTGAATCCCGGCAGTCCATAGGATGTCCTGCAAGACACCATTGCCAAGTCCAGGAATGCGTTGCTCAGTCGCAAGAAAAGCCTTCACCGATAGGGACTCGAGTTTTTCGCCTTCCAGCAGTGAGTTGAAGTATGTGTAGTCGAATTCATCGGTTAAGGGCGAGGGTGTATGTCTGGCGGCTGCATAGTATGGGTTATCCAGCTTGCCATCTGGAAATACCCAGACAACTCCATACATCTGTACGGAGCTTAGAAGTGAAGAGCCATCGTCAAACTCGAGCAGGAGTTGGTGCTTTGTTGGCAGTTTCTCACCGGGATGGTAATAGCGTGGGCGGGTGCCCTCTGATAAGACTATACGCAGAGGACCTGCAGATATCTCCACCATAGAACCGAAGCCGATTGCGCCCTCGATGGTATGCGCCCTCAGCGCGTTATGGTATGCCTCAGGACTACCGCAGAACCACGCAAATTTGTGTGGGGAGTGATTGGCGATGACTCTCTCAATCCGCCTGCCCTCAAGTGTCTCACTCACTTGCCTGGCGATGACGATCGCCTCAGGTATCTCAATCAAGGTTAGCCCCCCCTACTCGCGACAGTCTTCAGGATCATGTTCGTTATTTGCAGCAAATATTCTATAATGGTCTGCGTTTCCCTGCCGGTTCTGAAACCAAAGAAACATTATATATGTCCGGAGTGTGGCTTGGATATTCACCGAGATGTCAATGCCGCTATCAATATGCTAAAACGCTCAGGCCTGGGCGGGGCCATCGGGGATAGTATGGCAGCAGCAGCCTAGATGAACCGAGAAGCCTCGGATTTCAGTTCGAGGAGTTGTCACTTGTCTTCGAGGAGAGAAATGCCATTGAGCGAGTAGAGGTGAGACTACTACTTTGGTGGAAATCCATCTTCTCTTTAAGAAGGAATCCAGAAGATGGTGTAGAAAGAACGGGACATAATTCGGATCTGCTTACTGTGCATTGCAGGGGCAAAGGAACAATGGAGGTGCACGATATATGTCATCTTCAGCGCAGAGGTTTCAGGAGGTTCTCGCTAGATCTGGTATTGCAGCAAAGGTGTTGGAACTCCCTCAGTCTACACGGACGGCTCGGGAGGCAGCAGTAGCACTTGACTGCGATATGGCTCAGATCGCCAAGTCGCTCATCTTTCGCCGCCTTGACACAGATGAGCCGGTACTGGTAGTTGCTAGTGGCCCTAATCGTGTAGATGAGGAGATTATCTCAGCATTCGTGGGGGCACCGATCGCCATGGCCGATGGGAGCTTCGTCCGTTGCTCTACGGGCTACGCGATTGGGGGTGTTCCGCCGCTAGGACATAATACACCCCTTGAGACGGTCATCGACCAAGATCTACTGAACTTTGAATTTATTTGGGCCGCCGCAGGCACACCGCGTTCAGTTTTCTCGATCACTCCACAGCAGCTTGTGAAGGTCACCCAAGGCAGGGTGCTGCGAGTGACAGCGCCC
This sequence comes from Bacillota bacterium, assembly GCA_012798695.1. GTDB lineage: Bacteria > Bacillota > Limnochordia > DTU087 > DTU087 > JAAZMR01. The sequence goes on from JAAZMR010000032.1 coordinate 17,128, forward strand.
TAAGAAGCATCGCCCGTTGACCGTTATGGGTGCTGCCAGCGATCAGGAGAGTATCTCTTGACAAGAACCTCTTTAAAGTGGTAGTATAGAATCTGTCAGAAAGGCGTGGCCTTGGAGCTAGACCAAGCCCACATTATGACAGAAAAGACATGCCGAAGTGGCGGAACTGGCAGACGCGCTGCGTTCAGGGCGCAGTGACCAGTAGGTCATGTGGGTTCAAATCCCACCTTCGGCACCACAAACCCCCACTGGAATACAAATTCCCGGCGGGGGTTTGGCTTATAATCAGCATGTTGGCTGCTGGGCCTAAAGGATTTTCGCCGACATGCTGATAATGTTTAGAATC
>JAAZMR010000023.1 GCA_012798695.1 Bacillota bacterium
CGCAGTCTCTTGGTGAAGGCCGGTATGCGCAGCCCTGGTAACAATGATCCAGTTACGATGATGCTGACCCATCCTTTCGACATTGTTACCCTAGCTCGGAAAGATGTGCCTCAGGAGGATTTTGAGTTCATCGTCTTCAACCAACACGGAAAGGCGATGGTAGATGAGTGGATGAATCTAGAGACACCGCAAGAAACCGTATCGAAAAAGACACAGTGGCATACGGTGCGGACTGGTGAGAGCCTATGGTCGATTGCACAGCGATATGGGGTCACTGTTGGGGGTCTCATGGCAGCGAATCCCAAGCTCGATCCCGACATTATCTGGATTGGACAGAAATTGAGGGTTCCCGGTGTTCGTATGCCTGCAGCCAACCAAACAACCACTTCAAAGCTTTATACGGTCCGGACAGGCGATAGTCTCTGGCGTATTTCCAAGGAACACAAGGTAACAGTGGAACAGCTGATGGAACTGAATAACCTCACCGGCTATGATCTCTGGATCGGCCAAAAACTGATCATCCAACGCTAGTTGCCAATTTGGGGGAGTGTGGTTTCTGCAACCACCTCCCCTTTACTTTCCACAAAGAGGTGGGTATGTTAGAATATACACAGTTCCTTTATCCCTTTACCAAGAGACTTAGCTTTATGGTGGAAAGCCTGGCAGTGCTGGTCATACTATAGGGCAATACGGCAAGGGTAAGTATGAGGGGGGGCAGGGAGGCCCATTAGGCGGCTGTCCGAGAGTCTATGCGGGTAGAGCTGATGATTGCTCATCGCCACATTATCCGACGTTGGAAACAAAGCCTGCTTGTGTTGGCTAGCATTACTTTAGGTGTTGCCGCTGTCATTACCGTCTTATCGGTGACGAACGGGTTTCAAGCCGATCTGACTGAGAGAGTCCTCGGTCTCACCTCACATCTCGTAGTGGTGCCTATGGCTGGGCCGGTGTTCGGGGATCCCGATCGAGTCATGCAAGAGATCGCACAGATTCCGGAAATTGTGGGAGCGGCACCAGGCATTTTTACTCAGGGCTTGGTAAGCTTTAAGGGGTCTACTAAGAGTGTGCAGATCAGAGGGATCGTGCCAGAGGCGGAATCTTTGATCTCGCCGGCCCTGAGGACACTCACGGTTGGTGATATCACAGAATTTGCCCCCAATCAAGTACTCTTGGGTAAGGGCGTTGCCAGTTGGCTGGGCACTACAATTGATGATTGGGTCTGGATTACTTTCCCTTCTCGTCAAACTGAGGCTTTTCAAGTCACAGCCGTATTTGACTCGGGTGTGGCTCAGTACGACAATGGTTTCGCTTATCTTTGTTTGGAGGATGTGCAGAGACTGCTCAGCCTTTCTCAAGGAGTCGGAGAGATTCGGGTTCAATTATCGGATCCCTTTCGTGCTGAAGCGGTGGCTGAGGATTTGCGGGATACGGACTCGAATATCGGTACTATCACCTGGAGAGAGCTGAACAGAAATCTGTTTGATGCTTTGCTCTTGGAAAAACGAGTGTTTGCCTTAGTGCTTTCATTGATGCTGATCGTGGCCGGATTTGGGATAGCTAATGTGCTTGGAATGCACGTCTGGCAGCGTCAAAGAGATATCGCCATCCTCTCAACCATGGGCCTGTGTTTGCGAAAGATTAGATATGCCTTCATTTTGCAGGGAGTGTTTCTGGGAATAATCGGTGCATTGGCCGGTTGTGCCCTAGGCATATTACTCTCATGGTCCATCGATGTCTTCGGTTTGCCTTTGCCACAAGACCTTTACCCCGTTGATGCAGTGCCCGTACAGATCAGGTTAATGGACATCCTACTTGCTTTTCTAGGTGGTGTCACAGTGAGTGCGCTGGCCAGCTATTTCCCCGCCAGGCGCATTAGTGCCAGCATGCCGGCGGAGGTGTTGCGCCATGGCTAGAGCAGAAGGAAGGGAGGATTTACGGGGTCTATCTCCCCTCATAGAGCTTCAGGGTGTGTATAAGCAATATCCCAACGAAAAGCGTCTCGCCCTAGCTGACATCAACCTAGCTGTTTACCCAGGGGAATTTGTGACGATCTTGGGGCCATCGGGAGCAGGGAAGACCACCCTATTGCACATGCTGGGACTTTTGGATCGGCCGTCTGCAGGTCAGGTCCTAGCTATGGGGGTATCGGCCAATCGCCTGCGGGAGGAAGAACGAGCTGAGCTGCGCAATGGCTTTTTGGGTTTTATCTTTCAGTTTCATTTTCTCTTGCCAGACTTGACTGTATGGGAGAATATCTGGTTGCCGCTCTTGATCACCAAACAGAGGGGGAGTATGGCCTCTCTTCTTGGTACAGACTCTGATGGTGATCGATCTATTCAGGCTGGGCTCAAGACGAGGCCAAAAAGCCAATCGAATTATCGAGTCAAACGTGATTTGTTTACTGATCGGGTAGAGCAGATGCTGGCTGCAGTGGGGCTTCAGGAAAAGGCGGATAGCCTTCCGGAGGAGCTATCCGGTGGCGAAAAACAACGTGTAGCAGTGGCCAGAGCTTTGGTCACTGACCCTGCTTTAGTGCTGGCTGATGAGCCTACAGGCAATTTGGATACTGCCAATGCCAGAATCGTTTGGGACCTTTTGGCCAAGACCAATTCTAAGCGGGGCACCGCCATTGTGGCGATCACTCATAGTGAGGAGTTGGCCAAACGAGCCCAACGAATCCTACATATTGTTGATGGCAAACTAGTAAGTGAAGAACACTTACCTACACAGTCATTCCAATGCGATGGATAGCCAACTCTCGGTTGCCGTGTGCCTCGGCCTTTACCATCCTGCCACTGGCGACTTCCTCCAGGAATCTATAGAGTCTGCTCCCAGCCTCTTCGATGGTTTCTATGCCAGTGATAATACCACTGACATCTACATCCATATTGGTTGCCATCGTACGGGCGGTCAGGCTGTTGCCGGTTACTTTGATCACTGGTGCCAAGGGATTACCGGTGGGGGTACCTCTTCCAGTAGTAAACAACACAATCTGGGCACCACCCGCCACCATACCTGTGACAGACTCGACGTCATTGCCCGGAGTGTCCATGACAACTAGTCCTGGCCCTATAACTATGTCTGCATAGTCAACTACTTCCGTGAGTGGTGTAGTTCCACCCTTTACCACACAGCCAAGGGATTTCTCCTCAATGGTGGTAAGCCCTCCAGAGATATTTCCCGGTGAAGGGTTAGCTCCACGCATATCAAAGCCGGTGGCTTGCACTCTAGCCTCATAGCGTTCTACAATCTCTACCAGGCGCTGAGCTACATCAGGGGAAATGGCCCTGCGAGCCAGGATATGCTCAGCTCCAATCAGCTCTGTTGTTTCAGAGAGAATGGCTGTTCCCCCGGCAAGGACCAGGCGATCAGCGACATTGCCGAGAGTGGGATTAGAAGCTAAACCCGAAGTAAAATCCGAACCACCACATTCGAGGCCGACTACTAGCTCAGCCATTTGACAAGGCTCTCTTTTGCAGCTGGAAAGCTCTAGAGCTAGTTGGTTGGCTGCACGGCAGGCCTCGTCTATGGCTGAAGTCGTTCCACCTGCGGCCATGATATTTACTGTCTCCACCGGCTTTCCAGCTCTCGCCACATGATGGCCAATGGTGAGCAGGTCTTCAGACTCATTTCCCATAAAGACGATTAGGCAAGCACCGATATTGGGATTAAGGCCCATTCCTATCAGTGCATGTATAGTTTGGGCTAGATCAGCACCGTATTGGCCTACACCGAGTTGGTGCATGATGGGTACGGCTTGAGGGACTGCCGCACTTGTGGCGGCGACTACTCTATTGGCATAGATGCTGCACGAAAAAATGGCTAGATGATTGCGTACTCCTACTTTTCCATCGGGGCGTCGGTATCCTAAGAAGTGATTCATACAAAACCCTCCTCATACGGTAGGTCCAATTCGGTTGATCGCGAAATCCCGATAACCAAGGCGTTCTGTCTGGGTTTCCTCGCCGCCGGCTACTTGGAGCGCTAGGTCCCTAAGATGTAGGGCGGCAGCATCTAGCGACAAGCCACCAGATAGTAGGGGAGTCAGATCGAGATCAGTATGCTCCTTCAGTGAAGATAAGACTGCGGGATTCGCTGAAATGCTGATCACCGGTGCTATTGGTGAACCGATCAATGCCCCACTACCGGTAGTTAGCAGAATTAGCTGAGCACCCCCGGCCACCATTCCAGTAAGTGATTCAGCAGGGTTGGTCGGCGTATCCATCAAGGTGAGTCCTTTCCTCTGAGGCGCTTGCCCGTAGGTCAATACCTCCTGTATCGGTCCGGCACCCGCCTTGGCTAGCGAACCGCAAGCTGTGGAGCGGGCGGGTAACCCCGGGTTATCGGTTGTGGGCAAGTGCCATATGCGTCTATCTCCGTGCATAAGTCTTTCCTTCCATTCCTCCAAGAGCCGGTTGATTTGCTCGGCTAACCACGGGTTTTCTGCCATTGCCCGCAGCTCTTCTGCTGCAGCAAGCAGTTCGGGTATTTCTGCAAACATCACTCTTGCTTGCCTGGTGACAAGCATGTCGCAAACCTTACCTACTACTGGATTAGCCCATGTGATCACAGTATCATCGGGATCAGCACAGTGGATGCCAATGGTAATCTGAGCAAGAGAACAGGGTTCTCGCCTAGCTTGGGTGAGTTTCTGGGCGAGTTGATGGGTCAGGTGCGCTCCTGCGCGCAGGGCCTGGTCAGAACCACCGAGGTCTTGTATCTTGAGCATCTCTACTGGCTTGCCTAAAGCCGCGATACTTTCTGCCACACCTTCGGCGGCGACTGTCTCACAACCTAGACCAATGACAATGACACCTCCGACATTGGCATTGGCACCCATCCCTCTTAAGACACGCGCAGTCTGCCTGGCATCATCACCCATCTGGCTGCATCCAAAGGGATGCTGGAGGGCGACAGCCCCTGGAACCGCTTGGCTAATCAACTGGGCCACGCGATTAGCACAGACTACGGTTGGCAATATCAAAAGATGATTGCGTATACCGGCTGAGTCCGCAGTACGTGGATAGCCCCAGAATTCCATGTTCGTATTCACAGTATCCACCTACTTTCTCTGTGCTCGAGTACTGGTCACATTATGGATATGGACATGGAATCCCGGTCCAATCGATGCTAGGGCAACCCCTATCTGCTCTCCATACTTGACGATCGGGCTACCGCTTTCGATGGGTTCGATAGCGACCTTATGCCCCCTAGGTACTAATTCTCTAACTACGAGTATGGTCTCGAGATTCCCTAGGGTAATGGTGAGTCTACTCCCTTCCTTTAAGTCGATCAATGCAGTCGCTACATTGTCCACAGGGTGAACGATGATGATTTGCTGCTGTCCCGGCGAATGAATCATATGGCCTCGGCCTCCTCATGCTCCACAAGCTTCCGGTTATCCATACGAATGGCATTATTGTAAACTTTGCGGTCTGCAGACCAACTCCTGCCTCCAATGATCTGGCTCAAAAAAAGGGAATCACCCGGCAAGAGCGATCGATCTACCAGTTTAGGAAGGAATACCGGGTGCTTCTTACGAATGATCCTGTTATGCCATACCTTTCAAATTCTTGTGGTGATATTCTATGGATGAATACCTAACTAGGCTGCGAGGTGCAGCTGATCTGGATGCTTTGGCGGACATTGTCCAGACTTGCCGTCGCTGCTCATTGCGCGATGGGTGTCAGCATGTGGTCTTTGGGGAAGGTAACCCAAAAGCGCAGCTGGTCATATGTGGAGAAGGGCCAGGTGCAGAAGAAGATCGATTAGGCAGACCCTTTGTGGGTCGGGCGGGGCAGCTGCTAGATCAGATCTTGGCAGCTTGTGGGTTTGAGCGTTCCCAGCATACGTTCATACTCAATGTGGTGAAATGTCGACCGCCTGGGAATCGCACCCCTGCACATGAGGAAATTCGCATTTGTCTGCCCAATTTGCGGATGCAGGTACACATGCTTCAGCCCAAGATTATGATCTTGATGGGGAATTGTGCTGCCCAAAACATTCTCCAGACAGATTTAGGAATCAGCCAGCTGAGGGGGCAATGGGTACAAAAGGGGAATATGTGGTTCATGCCAACCTACCATCCCGCAGCACTATTTCACCGCCCTCAACTCAAGAAACCGGTTTGGGATGACTTTCAGCAAGTGGTGGACAAATACCGCGCACTCATTAACCCCGATCACCGGGCTCCACACTGCTAAGATTTGTCTTCAGCACATAATTATGTGATTGTTCAGTTAAAGTGGTAATCCAGTCTGAGAGTGGGAAAGACTAAGGGAAAAAGTCGTTAACCAAAGGCAGGAAAAACTCTTTTCTTCGCCGAACCCTATCAAAGTCTGCTTTCATGCCCGACAGTAGTCGTATGCAGCCAATTCTTGGATTCGGATGTTTGGCAGAATGTTTGTCTGAGGAGGAGATGACTGTTGAAGCAGTATGCCACTGATAAGCTGCGTAATGTCGCACTTGTCGCCCATGGTGGCGCAGGTAAGACTAGCCTGGCCGAAGCTCTGCTTTTTCGCTCGGGAGCGACCAAGCGACTAGGGAGTGTCGATGAAGGCACCACCATTCTTGATTATGATTCAGAGGAGGTAAAACGTAAGATTTCTATTGCCACCTCTGTTGCACCGGCTGAATGGAAAAACCATAGAATCAATCTTCTGGATACGCCCGGGTATTTTGATTTTGCTGGTGAAGTGATTGGCTCCCTGCGAGTAGCTGATGGGGTAGTGGTTGTGGTGTGTGCTACTAATGGGGTAGAAGTGGGTACCGAGAAGGGCTGGGCGTATGCCGATGATTACGAGTTGCCTCGCTTGGTATTTGTCAATAAACTAGAGCGAGAGAACGCCGATTTCTTCAAGGTTCTAAGTGAACTGCAGGAGATGTACGGTAGCCAGGTCATACCCATTCAGTTGCCTATCGGCCAGGCGGAGGATTTCAAAGGAATTGTCGATTTAGTTAAAATGAAGGCACTGCTCTATACTGATGGCAAAGTGGAGGAAACAGATATTCCCGCCGAATTGCAGTCAGATGTGGAGACTTACCGTGAAGCTTTGGTGGAAGCAGTTGCCGTCACCGATGATGAATTGGCGATGAAATATCTAGAGGGTGAAGTCCTTGAACAGGACGAGTTAGAAGAAGCCTTAGGTAAAGGCACCAAAGCCCGTCAGATCATTCCAGTATTGTGCGGTTCTGCTTCAGCAGTAGCCGGTGTCGATACTCTCATGGACTACTGTGTACAGTGCTTACCTGCACCCAATGAGATTGGTACGGTTAAGGGAGTTGAGCCGGAATCCGGTGAAGAGATTGTCCTGGATCAGTCGGCTGAAGAGAGTCTTTCAGCTCTAGTATATAAGACGATGGCTGACCCATATGTGGGACGCCTCACCCTATTTCGCGTGTATTCGGGTGTCCTGAAATCAGATTCACAAGTCTATAACTCAACCAGGCAGCTAGACGAACGCATCGGTCAGGTTTTTCTGATTAAGGGCAAGGAACAGATTCCGGTTGATTCAGTAGTAGCCGGTGACCTGGCGGCGGTCGCCAAACTGCAAGGGACAACAACGGGGGATACCCTTTGTGCCAAGAATAGAGTGATCAAGCTGCCACCAGTGGAGTTCCCCAAACCTAGCCTGACAATGGCAATACAACCGAAGACCAAAGGCGATGAGGAGAAGATCGCCAGCGGCCTGAACCGGTTACTAGAGGAAGACCCAACCTTTACTGTGGAAAGGGTGACAGAGACCGGACAGACGGTGGTCGCCGGTATGGGTGATATGCACCTAGAAATAGTTGCTAGCCGCCTAGCCAGTAAGTTTGGAGTCGAGGTAGAGCTAACTGTACCGAAGGTACCATATAAAGAGACGATTAAGGGCAAGGCCGAGTTGGAAGGCAAGCATAAGAAACAAAGTGGAGGCCGGGGCCAATATGGTCACGTCTTTATTCGCATGGAACCTTTGCCTGCCGGCAGCGGTTTTGAGTTTGTTGATGACATTTTCGGAGGCGCTGTTCCTCGCCAGTATATTCCAGCTGTAGAGAAGGGCATTGTCGAGACTCTGGATGAGGGAGTACTGGCAGGGTATCCAGTAGTAGATGTCAAGGTCACACTTTATGATGGTTCCTACCACAGTGTGGACTCATCTGAAATGGCTTTCAAGATCGCTGCTTCTATGGCTTTCAAGAAGGGTTTCATGGATGCACAACCTATCCTCCTGGAACCGATCATGAATATTGAAGTCACTGTTCCGGATGCATATATGGGAGATATTATCGGAGATTTGAACAAGAAACGAGGTCGGATTTTGGGTATGGAACCGACGAATGGCTTACAGATTATCCGAGCACAGGTGCCTCAAGCAGAGCTGTTCCGGTATGCCACTGATTTGCGTTCCATCACCCAAGGGAGAGGTTCATTTACAATGACCTTTGACCACTATGAAGAAGTCCCCAGCAATATAGCGGAACAGGTCATTGCAGAATCGCAGGAGGAGACAGCTTAACTAGCAGTAGTTACCCGCTAGATCTCAAGCCGATCAACACCTCTTCTCGGAAACAAACGAGAAGGGGTGTTTGCTTTTCGGGAGTATGACATACCTTGTGAATTCCTAGCATAGACATGTTATGGGTTAGAGTCGCTAACCACGATCTCCTTAGGGAGGGAGCGGGATGGCCAGGCGCCTAAGCAACCTGAACAATGATCTGGCTCCTCGAGCCACGACCGGAACATTTGTTTGGAGCATCGTGCGGGGCATGATTTTTAGTGTAGCAGTGGCTATTTGTGGCGCCGTGCTGGTGTCCCTAGTGCAGCTGATTGGACGATGGGATATTTCCGGGGCAGGCGTATTTCAGGTATTTTCCTATCTCAGTATGGCTACCGGAGGTTTTATGGCAGCTAGAACATCTCAACGAAATGGCTGGTTGGTGGGAGGTTTAGTGGGCATACTCTTCATCGTGACGATGAATTGGTTTACCTCGGGGAAGCTATTTCTGCCAGAGATGGACTCTGATACCGCCTTCCGCCTGGGAGTGGGTTTCTTGGTCGGAGCTGTAGGTGGGGTGCTGGGAGTAAATATCTAGACGGGCCCCAGCATAATGTCTGCATTTAGCTAATAAATCAGAGCGGCTTTTCACCAGAAGCTGAATGAGAAAAGGCCCTTAAGAAGGGCCTTTTGTGGCAGGGGAGACAGGAATCGAACCCGCAGCACCCGGTTTTGGAGACCGGTGCTCTGCCAATTGAGCTACTCCCCTACTGCCTTATATTCTAGCATGGGCCTAGAGACCAGTCAAGGGCAGAAACCATACGGAAATGGTGTTTTGCCGAGTTTTTCTGGATATGGTACAATAGGGAGCGTGAGGATTCGCTGGATTTGTTGTAGCTTTTTACCTTATTCAGGGGGCGTGATGAGTAATGGCAGATAAAGTACTGGGCAAAGTCAAAGTCGGCATATCTAACCGGCATATACATCTCTCACAGGAGGACCTGGACAAGCTTTTCGGTAAAGGTTATCAGCTTACCAATATCAAAGATCTATCCCAGCCGGGCCAGTTTGCCGCTGATGAAACAGTGACTATAGTAGGTCCGAAAGGGGTATTGCAGCGAGTACGGGTGTTGGGACCAACGCGGTCTAGAACCCAGGTTGAGATATCCCGTACTGACGGTTTTGGAATTGGTGTTAGGCCACCGGTGCGGGATTCCGGTGAGCATGAAGGTAGTGCAGGGCAGGTAACGATTGTCGGTCCTCAGGGAGCCGTCACTCTTTCTCAAGGTGTGATGTTGGCTAAACGCCATGTGCATATGACTCCTGCCGATGCTGAACGATTTGGACTCAAGGACAAAGCTATAGTAAAGATTCGCTGTGGTGGAGAACGAGGACTGGTGTTTGACCAGGTATTGGTTCGAGTCAGAGAAGACTTCACCCTAGATTGCCATCTGGATACCGATGAGGCTAATGCTGCATTGCTGAGCAATGGCGATGAGGTAGAAATACTTAGATAGAATGCCTGTGGCTGTGAACCCCTGGAGAGGGAGCACGGCTGCCGATTGGGAGGCGGCCCCCAGGGAAATTCTGGGGGCTTTTTGAACTTAATAACTGCTGAATCCTGATAAGAGGATACGGGCTGGATATCCCGAAGTGCTAAAAGGGCCAATTGAGCAACCGCGAGCCACAAATGGAAATTATGGATTGAAGTGAAGATCAGTAGCGGGAGGAATGAATGCTATGCCCTTGCGGGAGTTTCGCTGTACGCAGTGTGGAGAAAAGTTTGAGGAACTGGTTCGTAATGGTACGCAAGTTTCGTGTCCCAAATGCAGCAGTGGCAAGGTTGAGCGCCTGATCTCCTCTTTTGGGTTCAAGAGTGCGGGTCAGTCGAGTACTGCATCTGGAGGATGCGCCTCTTGCAGTGGCGGTCATTGTAGTACTTGTCACTAATTGTTGCGATTTTTTGGGTTCATCAAATACAAGCAAGTAAAGTCCGATAGTTGATAACTCTATGGGCTTCTAGATTTTTAATTGGATATTTTGCAGGAAGATAGAGGATAGTGTCTAACTATGAGGAGGGGTGGCTGAGCGAGCCCCTCTTTGTCAAGTTACAGCATGACTACACAGGGATTGCTGGAAAAATAATGCTGGAGGAATCGCAATGAAAAAGACACGGGTAGCCCTTATCGGATGTGGTAGAGTAGCTAACGTGCATGCGCAGGCGTTAGTTGCCTTGGAGGAAACGGAACTGGTAGCGGTCGTCGACATCAAGCCAGATCGGGCCGAGGATTTTAGCAGGCGTTATGGTGGTAAGGCATATACAGACTATCGGGAAGTCCTGAAACTGTCAGACGTTGACGCAGTGGAGATTGCTACCCCTCATCATACTCATGCTGAAATAGCTATCGCTGCACTGAAAGCCGGCAAGGATGTTTTGACTGAGAAGCCTATGGCCATTAGTGTTCCTGATATGGAAGCAATGATTCAGACCGCTAAAGACACCGGTCGCACGCTCGGTGTGATTTTTCAGAACCGCTATAATGATGCATCCCAAGCGGTCAAGCAAGTTATTGAAGATGGAGAATTAGGTGCTATCAAAGGCACCCGTGCTGTCATAACGTGGCGTCGAAGTGACGAATACTACACCGAGAGCGATTGGAAGGGAACTTGGGACAAAGAGGGCGGCGGCGTTCTAATCGACCAGGCTATTCATACCATAGACTTAATGCAGTGGTTCGTGGGTGAAGTGGACTATCTTGAAGCTCGCTATGACACAAGGGCCCATGACATAATTGATGTGGACGACGTGGCTGAAGCTCATATCGTCTTCAAGAATGGAGCCATTGGCTGTCTCTATGCTAGCTGCAACTATTCGTTTGATGCTCCTATCTTCCTGGAGATTCACGGGGAAAAGGGAATTGCTCATATTATCGGAGATAAGGCCATTATTACGATTGGCAATAAGACCGTGACCGTGGAACAACAGGCAGATGAGTCAACCGGGCTCCGGTATTGGGGCTTTAGTCATAAACGGCAGATTCGGGATCATTATCGAGCCCTACAGGCCGGCAAGCAGCCGTTTATTGATGGTAGAGTTGGTAAGACAGCTGTAGACATGGTCTTGGCTATGTATGAGTCTTCTCGACGTCAAGCACCAATCTATTTCCCATACGTACCTGGCGCACCCTCCTGCACGAAAAACAGAGGCGGATGCTGTGACCGTTAGTTAGAACAGAGAGAGAGTCGCATTGACAATCTAGCTTGAGGCTGGTATGATAATGCAGATACAAAAATAGGTTCCCTTTAAGATGATCCGGCGAGGTCAGCAAGGGGGATAGGTATCGGTGTGACTAATCACCGGTGCTTAGTGTAGCTAAATTCGAGGTGCAAACCCTGCCGGATGGCAGGGTTTTTCTTTGGTCAAATTGAGAGGCTGTCAAGGGACTAGGTAAAAAACCAGGGGGTGAAGCTATGGCATGGCAACGCAAGGACCTGCTGGGTCTTGCTGACTTATCTGCTGATGAGACCGAGACTCTACTACGTTCTGCCTTATCCTTTAAAGACGTCTTTCAGCGCAGTGTGAGGAAGTTCCCTACATTAAGAGGCAAGACAGTGGTTAACCTTTTTTATGAACCCAGCACCCGCACCCGCAGCTCTTTTGAAATTGCGGGCAAATGGCTGAGTGCTGATGTGATCAATGTGACTGTGTCCAATAGCAGTGTAGTAAAGGGTGAAAGCCTCAAAGATACGGCCAAGACCCTAGAGGCGATGGGAGTCGATGCCATTATTTTGCGGCATTCAGTAGCTGGTACTCCCCACTATTTGGCTCGCTGCTGCCGGCCGGCAATTATTAATGCTGGAGATGGCGCCCATGAACACCCAACCCAAGCCCTATTGGATTTGCTTACACTGAAAGAGCGCTGGGCCTCCTTCCAGGAAAAGCAAGTCCTGGTTATTGGGGATATTAGACACAGTCGTGTGGCCAAGTCTAATATCTACGGGCTGAGGCGGTTGGGAGCTAAGGTGGCGGTCTGTGGACCGGCCACTCTCATCCCGCCAGGACTGGAACACCTAGGTGTGAAGGTGGTGGAGCGGTTAGATGATGCTGTATTGGAGAGTGCTGACCTAATCTATGTGTTGCGAATCCAACGCGAACGGCAGGAAGAGGGGCTTTTCCCCTCACTGAGAGAATATAGTCACCTCTTTGGGTTGAATGCCGCCCGAATGGAGCGCACCAAACCGGAGGTCATTGTGATGCACCCGGGACCAGCCAATCTAGGTGTAGAGATCACTACAGAGATTGCCTATAGCAAAGCATCTTCTATCCAGGAGCAGGTTACAAATGGTGTAGCTGTACGAATGGCAGTACTGTACCACCTAGTGGGAGGGGGGCGCCAAAGTGTCGATCTTGATTAAGGGAGGCAACCTTTTACTGAGCAATAGTGATGGTCACAGCTGGGCAAGGGGTGATGTCAGGGTCGCAGGGTCCCAAATTGTGGCGATTGGCCCTAATATCGAGCCACAGGCTGGGGACATGACCATAGATGCGGTCGGTAAAATGGTGGCTGCGGGTCTGGTGGATACTCATGCACATTTGCGGGAACCGGGTAGAGAGGACCAGGAGACTATAGCTACCGGCACCAAAGCCGCGGCGGCCGGAGGGTTTACCACTATCGCCTGTATGCCCAACACAACCCCTCCCCTAGATTCAGGTGCTGTTGCAGCCGCTGTTCTGCAGCTAGCTAAAGAGGCGGCTATCCGCGTAGTCCCCGTGGGATGTGTTACCAAGGGGCGTCAAGGAAAGGAACTGGCTGAGATTGGGGAGTTGGTGGAAGCAGGCGTATGGGGTATTACCGATGACGGTAATCCGGTAGAGGATAGTGAGCTTATGCGGCGAGCCCTAGAGTATTGTCGCCCCTTTCGAATACCAGTGATCAGCCACGCCGAAGACCCCAGGTTGATGGGACAAGGAGTAATGCATGAGGGGTTTATTTCAACTATTTTGGGATTGCCTGGCATCCCAGCAGAAGCCGAGTCGGTAATGGTCGCTAGGGACATATTGTTAGCTAAAGCCACTAATTCCTGGCTGCATGTTGCCCATGTATCCACCTCAGAGAGTGTTGAGCTTATTACTCGTGCGAAAGCGAAGGGTGTAAGAGTAACCTGTGAAGCGACACCTCATCATCTAGTATTGACCGATGAAGCAGTGCGCGGTTTTGACACCAACACAAAGGTGAATCCTCCATTGCGGAGCCGAGAACACGTCCAGGCATTGAGAGTGGCCCTAGCGGATGGAACAATTGATTGTATTGCTACTGACCATGCCCCTCATACCCTGGAAGAAAAGGATTGTGATTACCGACAGGCAGCGTTTGGTTTGATCGGGCTAGAGACGGCATTGCCTTTACTGATTACTCATCTAGTTAAGCCAGGATTTCTGGATTTGCCTACCTTGTGGGATAGAATGTCGGCTCGGCCCGCCCGATTGATGGGGCTTACCGATCACGGCTTAGCCATCGGCAAACGGGCAGATATTACTATTGTTGATTTGGAGTTGGAAAAGGAAGTTGAGCCAGCCAAGGGATTCAGCCGTTCCCAGAATACTCCGTTTGCCGGCCAGCGGCTGATTGGGTGGCCCGTGATCACCATAGCCGGTGGAAGAGTGGCCTTTGGGGAGGTGGAGTAGATGCCGGTTGATCCAATGCTCAGAAAGGTAATGGTAATTGGTTCAGGTCCGATAGTGATTGGTCAAGCAGCTGAATTCGACTATGCGGGGACCCAGGCTTGCAGAGCCTTGCAAGAAGAAGGGCTGGAAGTAGTGTTGCTGAATAGTAACCCGGCCACTATTATGACTGATATCGATATTGCTGATGCTGTGTATATTGAACCCCTGACTTGGGAGACAGTCGAAGCGATTATCGCTAGGGAACGACCTGATGGACTATTGCCGACCATGGGAGGCCAGATTGGTCTGAACCTGGCAGTTGAGGCCGATCAGCATGGCCTTTTGGCTAGATACGATGTACGCCTTCTGGGCACCTCTTTGACGACTATTGAACAAGCTGAAGATCGAGAGCAGTTTAAGTTGGCTATGCAAGAGTTGGGTGAACCCGTTCCCGAGAGTGCTGTAGTCCAATCGGCAGAGGGCGCTCTTGAATTTGCTCATAATATTGGGTATCCGTTGATTGTACGGCCCGCCTATACCTTAGGGGGGGCTGGGGGCGGTATCGCGACCGATGAAAGTGAGTTGATGGACACTGTGGACCGGGGCTTGGCCAATAGTCCTATCGGTCAAGTACTCATTGAACGCAGTGTAGCCGGATGGAAAGAGATAGAGTATGAGGTTATTCGAGATGCCCAAGATCATTGTGTAGTGATTTGTACTATGGAAAATCTCGATCCAGTGGGTATTCACACCGGTGACAGTATAGTGGTGGCTCCGAGCCAGACGTTAAGCATGGAGGAAGAGGAGACCCTGAGGGCAGCAGCTCTGAGGATAGTTAGGGCTCTAGGTATAGCGGGAGGCTGCAATGTTCAGTTTGCGCTACACCCCAGTGAAGGCAATTACTATGTGATTGAGGTCAACCCTCGGGTCAGTCGTTCCAGTGCCCTTGCCTCGAAGGCCACTGGTTATCCTATTGCCAGAGTCGCAGCTAAGGTAGCAGTGGGTCTAGGTCTAGACGAGATAGTCAGTCCTAACACAAGTCTAGCCTATGCTGATCAGGAGCCAGTGCTTGACTATGTTGTGGTCAAGATACCCCGCTGGCCCTTTGATAAATTCGGAGAGGCTGACCGAGCTTTAGGAACCCAGATGAAGGCCACCGGTGAGACTATGGCGATCGATCACAGCTTCCCAGCCGCTCTCATGAAAGCGATTAGATCTTCCGAAACTGATACTGTGGGCCTATGCCTCCCACAGCTGGCGCAGCTGCAAGATGACGAAATTGGCCGACGTCTACAGGAAGCTGATGACCAGCGCCTTTTTCTTTTGGCTGAAGCCATGTACAGGGGTTGGGATACAGAGAGCTTACACACCCTTACCGGAATTGATCCATGGTTTCTTGGCCAGATCCGGATTCTCGTAGTTCTGGAGAAAGAACTGCAAGAAGGCAAGGGGCTGGAGGATTGGTCTACCTTCAAGAATGCCAAGAAGCTCGGTCTTGCTGACGCTAGCTTAGCACGGATTTGGGGCACTAGCGAAGCTACGGTAAGGGGTGCTCGCATCAAAGCCGGGCTCTTGCCGGCTTACCAAGAGGTCAGTATCAATGCAAGCCGCCACAAGGCAGCTCCAGCATATTACTACTCCAGCTACGGAGTGGATGGAGATGTACCCCTAGAGTCCGGCAAGAAGGTGCTGATCATCGGCTCCGGTCCCATTCGCATCGGGCAGGGAATTGAGTTTGATTACTGTAATGTGCATTGTGCCCTAGAACTCAAACGTCAAGGGATTAAAACCATCATTATTAATAATAACCCGGAGACGGTCAGTACCGACTTTGATGTCGCTCATAGGCTGTATTTCGAGCCTCTAACAGCAGAGGATGTGCTCAATGTAGTCGCTCGAGAGCAACCTGATGGCGCTATTGTTCAGTTTGGCGGGCAGACAGCCCTCAACCTGGCCGCCACTTTGGCGGAGGCCAAGGTGCCAATCTGGGGAACTTCGGTGGAGGCTATCGACCAAGCAGAAGACCGGGAGAAATTTGAAGCTCTTTTGGAGAAATTGAATATTCGCCGTCCCACAGGGAAAACCACACATACTCGGGAACATGCTCTGCACGCTGCAGAGCAGATCGGTTACCCCGTCCTGGTGAGGCCATCGTATGTTTTGGGTGGTCGAGCGATGGCCATTATTCAAAGCCGGCAGGAGCTGGAGGAGTATATCGAAGGGGCGGTTCGGGTCTCTCAGGATAAGCCGATTCTTATTGACAAATACCTTCCCGGTATTGAGCTGGAAGTAGATGCAGTCAGTGACGGCACTGACATGCTGATACCTGCAATTATGCAGCATGTGGAGCGGGCTGGTATCCATTCTGGTGATAGCATCGCTTTCTGCCCGGCTGATCTGCCAACTCACCTAGAAGAAGAGATTGTGGATACCACTCATCGGCTCGCCAAAGCCTTGGGAGTAAAAGGGCTGCTGAATATCCAATACGTAGTGCATAGACAGCAGGTCTATGTGCTGGAAGTTAATCCCCGGGCCAGCCGAACAGTCCCCTTTCTCAGTAAACTGACGGGATTACCGCTGGTTGCCTTGGCTTGCCGGGTAGCATTGGGCCGCAAACTCGGGGATCTCGGTTATGGAACAGGCCTCTATCCTAAGTCAGGCGTGATTGGTGTAAAGATGCCTGTTTTCAGTTTTGCCAAGCTAAAAGGCGTCGATGTGTATCTGAGTCCTGAGATGAAATCAACAGGCGAGTGTATGGCAGCAGATACTGATTGGAGGGCAGCACTGCACAAAGCCTTCTTGGCGGGAGGTGTACCTTTCCCAGAAGGTGGAACTATTCTGGCAACGATCGCTGATCGTGACAAAGATGCAAGTCTGCCGGTATTGCGTGAGCTATTTGAGTTGGGCTTTAATATTTGCGCAACCCCAGGAACCGCCCGCTTTTTGCGAGACAATGGCATAGCTGCAGACACTGTGGGTAAGCTTAAGCAAGCTCCTCCTACAGTCATTGATGTCTTGCGTCAGGGTGGCATCAAACTCGTTGTCAATACTATGACGGCTGGGAAGCAGCCGCAAAGGGATGGTTTTCGCATTCGCCGCACCGCCGTGGAACTAGGCATACCTTGTTTCACATCCCTGGATACTCTAGCAGCTTATCTCGAAGCCATGCAATTCCATCGGAGTAATGGAAAATCGCATCTCTTATCACTAGCGGATTATCATACGTTTAGCCAAAATAACTGCAAAGGAGAAAACCAGGATGATCACTGGTGAGGCAAGAGTAGTCACTAACAAAGAGGTGAAACCAGGTTATTATTGCTTACGCCTGCATGCTCCCCAAATAGCCCGCATGGCACTGCCCGGACAATTTGCCCTTTTACGTTGTACCACAGGCAACGCAACAGATCCCTTGCTGCGCCGCCCTCTAAGTTTCCACAAAGTGCTCAGGCAGCTAGGAGAGGTTTCCTTTCTGTATCAGGTCAAAGGCAAGGGCACCAAGGAGCTGTCTCGTTTTGTGCCGGGTCAAACGGTAAGTGTCATCGGTCCCTTGGGGAGGGGATTTCGTTTACCGTCGATTGGCCCCATCGCCGTGATTGCCGGTGGCGTCGGTGTAGCACCACTAGTATATCTGGCTCAGATGGCCAATGAGCAAGGCCTTGAAATCTACACGTTCTTGGGAGCTCGCTCGAGCGACAATCTCCTAGCCGATCCGGATTTAGTAGCTGCCTCCACCAGCTTCTTCAGAGCCACCGATGACGGGACTCAAGGGTTCAAAGGGACCATCGTCGAGCTCTTGAATCAAGCAGCCGATCAGATTACCACTTGTACCGCTGCTTATATCTGTGGCCCAGAACCGGCCATGGCGGCCGCGGTTTCTGTATGTAAGAAGTTAGGAGTTCCCTGTCAGGTTTCAATAGAGAGTGTCATGGCCTGTGGGGTGGGGGCGTGTCTGGGATGTACCTGTCGCACTACCCGCAGCACCAAATACTCAAGAGTATGTACCGAAGGCCCGGTTTTTGACGGCATGGAGGTGATCTTTGATGACCACCTCTAGGCTTGAGGTTGATTTAGCAGGAATTAGATTGAGAAGCCCAGTGATGACAGCATCAGGTACCTTCGGCTATGGATTGGAATATATGTCACTTGTGAATTTTGATGGCTTGGGAGCGATCGTGGTAAAAGGTACGACTTTGGAGCCCTGGGCGGGAAATCCGGCTCCCCGGATTTGGGAAACCCCTGCCGGTATGCTCAATGCCATTGGACTGGAAAACTGTGGCGTGGAAGCTTTCATCCAAGACAGGTTGCCTCAGATTAGTGCCTATGATCTGCCGATTATTGTCAATGTTGCTGGAAGATCGGTGGCAGAATACCCTAAGGTAATTGAACGACTGGAGACTGCTGCCGGCATCGCCGGCTATGAACTTAATATCTCCTGCCCCAATGTACAAGAGGGGGGCATGGCTTTTGGTACAGACCCTGAAATGGCCGCGTCAGTTACTCGAGCCGCCAAAGCTGTCGCTACGCGACCAGTGATTGTCAAACTGTCCCCTATGGTTACAGACATAAGGAGCATTGCCATGGCAGTGGAGGCGGCCGGTGCTGATGCTATTTCCTTGGTAAATACGTTTGTGGGGATGGCTATAGACATTTACCAGCGTCGTCCTGTTTTGGGGAATCTGGTGGGTGGTTTATCAGGCCCTGCGATCAGGCCTCTAGCTGTACATATGGTTTGGCAGGTATCCCAGGTGGTGGGAATTCCGGTGATCGGTATTGGAGGTATCGATTCCTGGCAAAGTGCCCTAGAGTTTGTCTTAGCCGGTGCCCAGGCAATTGCAGTCGGTACTGGGTTCTTTGTCAATCCCGCTGTTGCCCGGGAGATTAACCAAGGATTGGAAAACTACATGGAAGACGAAGGTATTAGTACCATTAATGACTTGGTAGGAGCTGCATGGCAGTAATCGAGCAAACAGGTGCTGGAGGAATCCCAAGAAGCATAAGCACTTATCCTACTATCAAGGAGTTGCGCAGACCGTTGGGTTTGGTCACAACTACCAAGCGAGGGAGGACGGAGAATGGGAAATCAAGACATGTCGGTTTGTGGAAATAGGAGCCCCATCATAGTAGCGCTAGATGTGCCTGATTTACGTACCGCCCAGAAATTGGTGGATGAACTGCATCCCCTAGTCGGTTTCTTCAAGATTGGTCTTGAGCTGTTTACAGCCGAGGGGCTGAATGCTATTGAGACAGTTAAAGCAGCTGGAGGACGGGTTTTTCTCGACCTGAAGTATCATGACATACCCAATACCGTAAAGAGAGCAGTTATGGCTGCATGTAGCCTAGGAGTGGATATGCTGACTATTCATGCCAGCGGAGGTGCCAACATGCTTATGGCTGCCGCCGAGGCAGCCAGCCTAGCACCCCATCCCCCTATATTACTGGGTGTGACGGTATTGACGAGCATTGATGCGGAAGCGCTCTACTCCGAGCTCAAGGTGAGGGTCAAGTTGGAGGAACACGTGGTTCATTTGGGGAAAATGGCGATGAAGAGTGGCCTACAGGGGATCGTAGCCTCTCCGCTGGAGACTGATAGGCTGCGTCACGCCTTGGGTAATGAAGCGATTATTATTTGTCCGGGGGTCCGGCCGGCGTGGGCACAGCGGGATGATCAGAAGCGGGTGGCTACTCCCGAGAAAGCCTTATCTTTAGGCGCTGATTATGTGGTCATCGGTAGACCCATCACGAAAGCTCATGACCCAAGAGGTGTGACCACCAAAATCCTGCAAGGGATTTCAAAATATCGTAAAGAGGTGAAAGATCGGTGACCGAAGCAGAGATCATGGCACTTCTTGAGCAGACTGGTGCCTATCTAGAAGGACATTTCCTACTTACGTCAGGGAGGCATAGTGATCGATACTTCGAAAAGTTCCGCGTCCTGGAGCATCCCGAACATGCAGAACTGCTATGTAGTGAATTGGCGCGCAGATTTGAGGATATGCCCATAGATGTAGTAATTGGGCCGGCTGTGGGTGGCATTATAATAGCGTATGAGGTTGCTCGACAGCTGGGTGCTAGGGCGATATTCGCGGAGCGAGAAGCAGGCCAGATGCGGCTGCGTCGAGGTTTTGCTATCGAATCAGGTGAAAATGTATTGGTGGTAGAAGATGTTGTTACCACTGGAGGATCCGTGCGAGAAGTAATAGCACTAGTAGAGCAGACAGATAGCCACATTCAGGGGATCGGGATCCTCATGGACAGAAGCGGTGGAGATGTTGACCTTGGTTATCGCTTGGAAGCATTAGTGAGTCTTGATATACGCAGCTATGCGCCAGTAGATTGCCCCCTTTGCAGACGAGGAATACCGATCGCACAAAGAGGTTCTCGCAGCCTCTAAGCGGTAATATAGTATGAGAAAGGTTCGAGTATAGATGGTGTGGGTTCTTAGGAGGGGGAGAGAGCCCTTTATACAGATAGGGCCAGTAATCATGAGAAAGAAAGCAGCAGTGACTTTCATGGTGCTATTCTTGGTGGGCATTTGCTTGGGGGCAGCTAGGGAATGGCTATCAGGGAATATCGGAGGACCACCCTTGGAGAAAGCCGATCAAGCCAAGCCAAGGGAAGCACTTCCTGAAAAGGCAATACCTCCGGCGGCAGAAGTAAAGCCAGTCACGGTCACCGTCTACTTCAGTGATGGAGACGCCATGTACTTAAAGCCAGAACAGCGTATGCTTGATGATGCGGCGGCAGATACGGTGGAGGTGGTGATTAGCGAGCTCATTCAAGGCCCGGAGGATGAAAACTTGATCAGAACAGTGCCATCCAATGCCCGTCTGCGCAAAGTCTGGATTAACGGGGGAGTTGCCTATGTGGATTTCTCAAGAGAATTTCAAACAGAGCATTGGGGTGGCTCCACCGGTGACACGTTCACTCTCTTCTCAGTGGTCAACTCTCTGACCGAGTTGCCCGGGATTGATGCGGTTCAGTTCTTGGTTGAGGGAGAAATAGAGGAAGCCATATTAGGTCATAATGATACCACAGAACCAATTTTCCGGAGAGAAGACCTGATTAGTCGCGAGTGATCCAAGTGCTTATCTCAACTGCATCCTTGCTGCAGCGTCGATTATGGAGTAGCTAAATAAGTGTTAACCGAAGCCTGGGGGGTATTGACACCCGGCTTTGGCCATTATAGAATAGTAACAACAAACTGAAGAACCCTAAGATAAGGCTATGAAGGGGAAAAGTAATCCTGTCTTAACGTCATAGAGAGCCGGGTTAGGTGCAAGCCGGTACGAGCGGCAGAGATGAAGTTCTCCCCGGAGCTTTGCTGTTGAACTATGAGTAGATGGCAACGGAGACTTCCGCCGTTACAAGGAAGCAGGCTTCGACTGTTCTTGGCTATCCTTTAGAGAACCCAAGAATAAAGGCGTCTGGATAAGAGGTGTGGTGTTTTGCATCACACAAATAGGGTGGTACCGCGAGTAACCCCTCGTCCCTTGTGGATGAGGGGTTTTGTTTTTCTGATAACGAGGAGGTAAAGGTATGATCATTGTACTGCAAAAAGAGGCAACTGCAATACAACTAGATGATATCGTCAACCGTATTAAGCGCTATGGATTAGAGCCCCACGTGATCGTGGGGGTTGCTAGAACTGTCATTGGACTAGTGGGGGACAAGAACGGTTTAGAACCAAGCTACTTCGAGGGCTTGCCAGGCGTAGAAAAGGCGGTTCCGATCATGGCCCCCTACAAACTGACCAGCCGTGACGCAAAAGTCGAAGATAGCATTATTCAAATAGGAGATGTAATCATCGGTGGTGATCAGATAGTTTATCTGGCCGGCCCTTGCGCCATTGAAAGCAGAGAACAGATCACCGAGACTGCTTATGCGGTAAGGGCTGCTGGGGCGTCCATCCTGCGAGGTGGTGCCTTCAAGCCTCGTACATCTCCATATAGTTTCCAAGGGTTGGGAGAGCAAGGCCTGGAGTATCTAGCAGAGGCCGGGCAGGCCGCTGGAATGCCCACTATCTCTGAAGTCATTAACCCGTCTGATGTTGAGCTCGTATCTCAATATGTCGATATCCTGCAGATAGGGGCTCGCAACATGCAGAACTTCTCTTTGCTGCGTCAGGTTGGCCACGCACACAAACCCGTAATGCTGAAGCGGGGGCTCTCTGCCACGATCGAAGAATGGCTGATGGCTGCTGAGTATATTATGTCAGAAGGGAACTACCAGGTTGTCCTTTGTGAAAGAGGGATTCGCACTTTCGAGACAGCAACCCGCAATACCCTAGATGTTGGCGCTATTGCTTTGGCTAGACAGTTGACCCATTTGCCGGTGATTGCCGATCCCAGTCATGCTACTGGCAGAAGCGAGCTGGTAGTCCCCGTAGGTTGTGCCGCGATTGCTGCCGGTGCCCAAGGCGTGATGGTGGAGGTACATCCCAACCCTGACACAGCCCTATCTGATGGAGCTCAATCTCTGACCCCTAGCCAATTTGCCGAGATGATCGTGGCTTGTGAGCGGATAGCGGGAGCAGTGGCTTCAGATACTGCAGATGATTGGCGGAAGAGAAATGTAGGCTAGAGAATTGCAGGAGAAGTCTGTCTGGTTCGGGAAATAATGATAAGGTGCCTGCAGGCACCAAAGATTTGTGTTGATGAAAGGAGAGATGGGCGCTGTGGATCAAGCCTATAAGCGTTTGGAAAAAAGTCTTCCCAAAGGAGTGGATCTTGCTCAAGCTCGAGAGAAACTCCTAGAACAAGAGATTGAGACACCTTCTTGGGGATATGCTGACAGTGGTACACGCTTTCAGGTGTTTCACCAGCCTGGGGCTGCTCGTACTGTATTCGAGAAACTTGATGATGCTGCCAAAGTCCATGAAATGACGGGGATCACTCCCGGTGTAGCTTTGCATATTCCCTGGGATAAAGTAGATGATTATCAGAAGGTTATGGACTATGCCGAGGAACTAAACCTGACTATTGGGGCGATCAACCCTAACCTCTTTCAAGAGCCGGAGTATAAATTAGGGAGCCTTTGCCATCCTGATCGAGCAGTACGCAAGAAAGCTGTGGATCATGTGCTGGAATGTATAGAGATCATGAATATCACAGGTTCCAAGGCTTTGAGTCTGTGGCTCGCTGACGGTACAAACTATCCGGGTCAGGATGATTTTCGTGCCAGAAAGAAGCGCTTGGAGGAAACGCTTGCGGAAGTCTACAAGGCTTTAGGTGATGACCAGCGCATGCTGATTGAGTATAAATTCTTTGAGCCGGCTTTCTACCATACTGACATAGCTGATTGGGGTATGGCGACTTTGCTAGCCATGAAACTCGGTCCTAAGGCCCAAACGTTAGTGGACCTAGGTCATCACCCGTTAGGGGCGAACATCGAGCAGATCGTGGCTTATCTGATTGATGAAGGCAAGCTCGGTGGTTTTCACTTCAACTCGAAGAAATATGCAGATGATGATCTCACCACTGGTTCGGTTAATCCCTACGAATTGTTCCTGATCTACAACGAACTAGTTGCGGGTGCAGAGGATTTGCAGGAAGATCTGAATGTGGCCTATATGATTGATCAAAGCCATAATGTTAAGCCCAAAGTAGCAGCCATGATTCAGTCAGTAGAGGAAATCCAGACGGCGTATGCCAAAGCCCTGTTGGTTGACCGTGCTTCTCTGCGGAAGGCTCAACGCGAAGGTGATATCATTGGGGCGGAGAGAGTTCTGAAAGAAGCCTATGATCGTGATGTCACAGCTCTCTTGGTTAGTGTTAGAGAGGAAATGGGAGTCCCCGTCAATCCTCTTGAGGCTTATCGCCAAAGTGGCTATCAAAGCAAGATTGCCCGAGAACGAGGGTAGAGAAATCGATTGCGCAAGTAGATACCTGTGAAATGATGCAATTAAGGGATCGGAGACAGTAGCGTTTCCGGTCCCTTAAATATTGGGGAGACTATTTAGTCACAGAAACCCAGTATTCATCTAGGGCTCTGGGGAAAGCCTCAAGCACTTGCGAAAAGTCCACAAATGGCTGAGCGGGAATATGGTGTTCTTGGCAATAAGCTAATAGCCTATCTTTAGCAAAGACGACATCACTAATAGCAGCAGGGCACTCATCGGAGATGCCATCACCGACATAAACCACACATTGAGCATCGGCCTTTCTTGCAGCTAATACCCTTCGCTTCTTGCAGTTCCCGCATAGGCCGCAAAAATCACTTTGAAATGGTGATTCGATCCTTGCTTTGTCATTGTCAAAGACTAACCTATTGGAGGTAAAAGGGATGAAATCTAGCTTTTCTTTAGCCAGCAGGTGATTGATGTAGATATCCAGGCCATCGCTGACGATCTCCAGATGATACCCTTTTTGTTGGCAGTAAGCGACAAACTCCGGGAAATAGGGATCGATCTGCGCTTTTTCGTCAATAACGCGAATCATCTCCTCCCGGGTTGTTCGCCAATCAGTATAGATCCGGGGCATGTATTCAGAGCTTTTCTTTCCCTGAGCTAATGCTGCCTGTACTATCTTCCGCCAGTCCTCTCCTAGGAAATGATCAAGGAGCATATTCTGGACATCGCGTACAGAAGTGGTGCCATCAAAATCGCAAAGCACCCATACATCCGGCCCATTGGGTAAATCCCTTTTGAACATGTTATCACTCTTTCGTTTGCCTTTCCCGTTCCAGCTAGGAGTGACAGGCACAATCCTCTCTCATCCTACTATACCCCCTCTTGTAGGTCAATTGCAGCCGGCACTGTCAGAAAGGGGAGAAAAGACTAAAGAATCACAATTAGTGGAAGGGAAAGAGGCTAACAATGTCGTAGTAACACCATAGTCAGAAAGATGAGACGAGTCAGAAAGGAGGCACAGGATACAAACGGTATGGGAATGTTGTCAGGCCGAATGCATATTACCGATGACCTATGTTGAGGAGGCTGCAAAATGTTAAGTAAAAAAACACTGGTTTTTATCTTGCTTTCCCTCAGTCTTCTCCTTGTATGCAATACACTAGCTTTCTCCGCAGAAGACATTGCCGCGATAGAAAAGAGGACTGCTGATGAAGCTTTTGAGGCGGCGGATAAAGGCGAGCCCGATCCATCCTGGGCAGGCAAGAGATTTACAGTGGCTACTTTAGCCTCGGGCCCTCGAGGTTCCATCAGTGGGCCGTTCTATTTCTGGCGCCCGTACTTTGAGAAGCTCACTGGTGCTACTTATGACATAGTGGAAATACCCTTTGGAGATCTTCAGGCCAAGATCTTCACTGACTTGGCCACAGGTCAAGGGGTCTATGATGCCATAGTGGGGCCGCTTTTCTTCATGGGTGATTATATAGCCAATGACTGGATCGTGCCCATTGACAAGTATTTCGATGATCCACGGATGCCGAAATGGGACAGGGAATCGATAGCACCACCGATCCAAGAGTTGCTTCACTTTGGCGATCAGTGGTATGCCTTTAATAATGACCATGATGGCATGGTAATCTACTATCGTCGCGATCTTCTCGCTGATCCACAATGGCGAAGTGCCTTTAAGGATGAATATGATTATGACCTCCCAGTCCCACCAAAGACATGGCAACAAGTGCTGGATGCAGCCAATTTCTTTAACGGCAAAGACTGGAATGACGATGGGAAGTCAGACTACGGTATTAGCATGCACCTTAAAGTGGGTGAGCAAGGGTTTTTTAACTATATTGCCCTCGCAGGTGCATTTGTGGTCAATTCCGCTCCTGGCAGTGATCCTGCCAGAGTGACTCGCTACAATAACGTCTTCTGGTTTGATCCAGACACCATGGAGCCCTTGATCAATACACCCGGGCACATAAAATCCCTCGAAATCATGAAGGAGCTCGTAGATGCCGGCCCTAGGGCTATGTTGGGGTGGGGCCTAGCAGAAGCATGGGATGTATTCTTGCGGGGTGACTGTGCTATGGTATTTACCTTCGGCGACGTTGGCACCCTTTCTCAAGACACGCGCACCTCGGCTATTCGTGGGAAACTGGGAGTGGTGGCGATTCCTGGCAGTAGCGAAGTTTACGATCTGGAAACAGCCCAGTGGAAAAAGGTAGATGTACCTAATAGGGTGGCTAATGAATCCGGTGCATCGTGGAGCCCGGTGATCTCCAAATTTTCCAAGAACTCAGATTTGGTCGCCTACTTCTGCTCTCTAATGGCTACACCTGAGATCAATCATTGGAACGTAGCCGTAGGCTGGACCGGGGTTGATCCTGGGACCAGTTATGACTTCCTACCTCCGTTTGGCCATGCTTCAATCGAAGACTATGTCAAGACCGGATATGATGCTGAAGATATGACAGAGTTTCTAGATGCCTATTACGAGCTCTGGTTTGAGTATCCGCTTAGCATCCCATATCTTCGAATCCCTGGAACAGCAGACTACATAGAGAGTCTAGACATTCATCTCTCTGAAGCACTTTCAGATCAGGTATCAGTAGAGGAGGCTCTCAACCGGACAGCACGTGATTGGGAGCGCATCACAAATAGACTAGGGAGAGAAGAGCAGCTCCGTCTCTATCAGGAAGCCATTGGCTATGAGGCTAAGTAATGGCAGGCCTTACCTAACATGGTGAAAAAGCAGGTCTTATCGCGAGACATATGCACATTGGGTGGGGGACAGAGGGCCTCCACCCTCGTCCATATCCTGTGAGGTGTTCGTATTGGCTAGAACCGGTTCTTCTAAAGAGCGCAGCCGCTTTTTCTTTCTTGGTCCCGCGGTCTTATGGCTCTTGGTTTTTACCATATTTCCCCTCTTATACTCACTGTACCTTAGCTTTCACAGCTCGCGTTTTCTACGCGTGACTGGCTTTGTAGGCCTGGAGAATTACTACCTTGTTCTCACAGATTACCGTTTTTGGCAGGCATTTAGGGTGACACTTCTATTTGCCGCTATCGGTGTAGCCGTAACAGTTATTCTGGGATTGTTATTGTCACTTTTGTTTAATCACCCTATGCGGGGTATTCAGTTGTTTAGGACATTATCCACTGTGCCCCTTTTTACTGCGCCTGTCGCGATTGGCTATCTTTGCATGATCATCTTCTATGAAGAAGGTGGCCCCATCAACAATTTCCTTTTGGCCCTCGGGCTTCACAAGATAAATTGGCTTTCCGAGCCGATTTGGGCGAAGGCAGCAGTCGTGTTTGCAGATACCTGGCAGTGGACCCCGTTTGCGTTTTTGGTACTTTTAGCTGCTTTGCAGGCTGTTCCCGATGAGCTATATGAGGCGGCCGCTTTAGATACAACCAATAGCTGGCAAAGTTTTGTCCATATTACTCTGCCGATGATTCGTCCGGCCCTAACCACAGTTATACTGCTGCGAACGGTGGAGGCTTTCAAGATCTTTGACATACCATTTTCACTGACCAACGGTGGACCGGGTCTCGCTACACGCACCCTGACATTTAATGTCTATACTGCTGGGTTGCGGGACCAAAACCTAGGAGAGGCTGTCGCTATAGCCTTCATCCTCTTGATAGTAATGTTGAGCATTAGCTTCATATTTTTCCGAAGCTATCGCAGTCAATACGATGATTAGAGGGAGGGAGTACAGCATGTACAGGCGTCTTCCTTGGTGGAAAAGTATGTTGAGGGGGATAGCCATCATCTTGGCAACTATATGGCTCATATTTCCCTTTTACTGGGCGGTCATAACTTCTCTTAAGACTCCGGCTGACGTATTTCAGCTATCATTTATTCCATTTATCCAGTTTCAGCCGACACTAGAAAACTGGAGAACAGAGATAACTCAGCGGGGTCGTGAAGTCTTTGGCGGTTTGAGTAACAGCCTGATTGTAGCGCTTTCTGCGGCGCTACTAGCCGTATTGATAGGTACATTGGCCGGGTATGGTCTGGCCCGTTTTCGCTACCGGCATTGGAAAAACAGAGATATCGCCATGTGGATTCTATCTCAGAGATTCTTGCCACCCGCTGCTACAGTCATCCCGTTTTTCCTGATGATGCGATATCTAAGGCTTGTGGACACGAGGCTTGCACTGGTCTTGGTCAATGTTACATTCACGATTCCGTTTGTGGTTATGATCATCCGTGATGCCTTTCGGGAATTACCCATAGAACTTGAGGAATCGGCATTGGTAGACGGATGCTCTCGACTTCAAGCATTGATCTGGATTGAATTGCCTCTCATAGCTCCTGCCTTAGTCAGTGCCGCAATTATCAGCTTTGCCTTTACATGGAATGAGTTCCTATTTGCATTCATTCTCACCTACTCCAGGGCTACCCCCATGACTGTAGTGATTGCAGGTACTTCGGATACTCAGGGCATCCAGTTTTGGTATGTCTCTACCCGAATGCTGATGGCGGTTCTTCCACCAGCCGTTCTGGCCATGACCATTCAGCGCTATGTAGTGAGAGGTCTGACATTTGGGGCAGTGAAAGGCTAAGGTCGCTGGGCCGGATAATGACTATAGTCTCCCCTGTGGCTATAGTCATATTTGATCTCATCCCCAAGTGATACTTGATCATGAAAAGGAATAGACAGCTTCGATGTACAACTATTAATAAGTTGGATGTTATACTAACAGGGTATGGCTACCTGCGTGCTGTAGTGCGATAGGAGGAAAAATGGATGACAGGTAAGGACCTCTTACAAGCGCTTTCCAGGGGCAAGGGTGTATCTGGATACGAAGCAGACCTAGTACCCTTGCTGACTGAGGCCTTTGCACCTCTGGTTGACCAGGTGAAAGAGGACAAGTTGGGCAACCTGATTATGCTGAGACGTGGACGTGGTACGGAACCTCGCAAGAAGATCATGTTAGCGGCACATATGGACGAGATTGGCTTGGTTATCACCGGTTATGAGACAGGAGGGTTTTTGCGGTTTTCTAATATCGGAGGTATAGATGATCGTGTGCTGTTAGCACAGCAGGTGGTCGTTCACGGCCGCAAAGACCTCGTAGGAGTTATTGGTGCCAAGCCTCCCCACATTCAGGAGCCGGGAGAACAAGATAAGTCAGTGAAGATTAGTGACCTGTTTATCGATGTAGGACTAGATGATGAAACATTGCGGGAGCTTGTAGACATCGGTGATATGGCTACCCTAGCTCAACAACCGGTGGGTTTGTTAAACGAAAGATTTGCGGGTAAAGCTTTTGATGATCGGGCTGGAGTAGTCGTGATGTACCTCTGTCTGGAGATTCTGGCCAGACTGTCCCATGCGTCAGATGTATATGCAGTGGCGACAGTACAGGAAGAAGTCGGGATCCGGGGTGCTACTGTTAGTACCTATGGGATTGTGCCCGATATCGGTATTGCCCTAGACGTAGGGCATGGTGATATACCCGGAGTACCGGCATATGATACTCTGCCCTTGGGCAAGGGCTCTGGTATAGCCATTGGCCCTCAGGTACATCCTCAGATATATGATCGCCTGTTGAAGATAGCCAAGCAGTGGGGGATACCCTACGGAATAGAACCCGCTACTTCTCCGGCAGGCACCGATGCTTATGCTATTCAGATTACTCAACAAGGCATCCCAACGGCATTGATTTCGCTGCCACTGCGCTATATGCATACACCGGTGGAGACGTTGGAATGGTCAGACCTTGAAGCAGCCGCCCGGCTGTTAGCTATGTTTATCTGTTCCATTGATTCCGAGTTTGTGGAGGGATTGCGATGCTTCTAAGGAGGCTAAGTGAGGCTGCTGGTGTTTCCAGTCAGGAGACAGAGATCAGAAACCTGATCAAAGCCGAAGCAAATAAGCTCGGTGCGGAAGTAAAGACCGATGCTCTGGGTAATGTGCTGGCCTATAAGCAAGGCAGGAAAGACGGCCCCACTATCATGGTTGCGGCTCATATGGATGAAGTCGGGCTAATGGTGGTGGGTGTGGAGGACTCCGGTCTCTTGCGGTTCAAGCCCATAGGGGGTATTGATCGTCGGGTACTGGTAGCGAAACAGGTGCTCGTCGGGCCAGATAAGATTCCTGGTGTGATTGGCTCTAAACCGATCCATTTGCAGAAAAGGGATGAGCGGAACACTCCGTTTCAATGGCAAGAGCTTTACATCGATATTGGGGCGAAAGACAAAGCAGAGGCAGAGAAACTAGTTCCTCTGGGAACAACAGCCATTTTTGCCACAGCTTTTCAGCAGCTATCTGAAGAGATTGTCATGGGCAAAGCTCTTGATGATCGGGTGGGATGTAACGTGCTCCTGGAGTTATTGGCTGATGTATATGACTGCAACCTAGTCTGTGCATTTACGGTCCAGGAGGAAGTAGGGTTGAGAGGTGCAGGAGTGGCTGCCTATGCAGTGGACCCCGATGCGGCCTTGGTAATCGAGGGCACTACTGCCTCAGATGTGCCAGATGTGCCGGAGCATGGTCATGCGACATCGGTGGGTAAGGGTCCGGCCCTGACTATTATGGATCGAACTTCCATTCCGGCAAAACCTTTGGTGGAGAAATTGCAGCGGGTAGCCGAGAAAGAGAACATACCGACTCAGTTTCGGCGAGCTACTACCGGTGGCACTGACGCGGGCAAGATTCAGCTGACCAAGGGTGGCATACCCGTAGCAGGCATTTCTGTACCGTGTCGCTATATTCACTCACCAGCCTCTATAGCGAGCCTTTCTGACATACAAGCAACCATTCGGCTGGTAAAAGGAGTTCTGCAAGCATTTTAGTGGAGGGAGTGCTAATTGTGCAAGATATAGTCAAGGAATTGGTTGAGCTTTATGGCCCTACCGGCAGGGAAGAGCAGGTAGCTGAGTATATTGCCAAAATAATGCGGCCCTTAGTCGACGAAGTTTATACAGATGCACTAGGAAATTTAGTTGCTGTTAAACGGGGCTCTGCCAATGCTGAGAAGATCATGTTGGCTGCCCATATGGATGAAGTCGGGGTGATTATTACTGACATAGATGATAACGGGTTTCTGCGTTTTTCCAACATCGGCGGTGTTTCACCTTTTACCTTGATTGGTCAAAGAGTAAGGTTTGCTGATGGTACTATAGGGGTATTTGGACAGGAGAAGCTCGACCAGATCAAGGATCTCAAATTCAGTAAAATGTTTATTGATATTGGAGCTTCATCACGGCAGGAAGCAGAAGCTAAGGTGAGTATCGGCGATGTAGCCGTCTATCATCGGGAATTTACCCTACAGGGCCAGCGGGTGATTGCTAAGTCACTAGATAACCGCATCGGTTGTGCTGTTCTCATAGAGACAGCCCGACGGCTACAAGCATCCCCCCATGAGCTCTACTTCGTTTTTACGTCTCAGGAAGAGGTAGGCCTTCGGGGTGCTCGCACTGCCGCCTATTCACTGAATCCCGACTATGGCATTGCGGTAGATGTGACAGGAACCGGAGACACTCCCGAGGCTCATCGCATGGCTGTATCTTTGGGAAAAGGGGCGGCCATTAAGGTTAAGGATAGCTCAGTTATTAGTCATCCGATTGTGAAGGACTTGCTAGTCAAGACGGCTAAAGCCAATGGCATATCCTACCAAATGGAAGTATTGGAGCGAGGAGGTACTGATGCTGGGTCTATCCATCTTACTCGCAGTGGTGTACCCACGGGTGCTGTCTCGATTCCATCTCGTTATATTCACAGCCCTTCAGAAATGGTGGACCTAGGGGATGTTGATAACTGTGTAAGGCTGTTGGTTGCGGTTCTAGAGGGCCCTTGGGCCTAGATTTGCCGAAGGCATGGCAAAGTGTAATATTGGGAATACGGCTCTTGGCAGGACCCGAAGCTCTCTTGTGGAAGGTTGTACTTGGGAGACAGGTAGGATCAACCGCAACCCACGGAAAAGGGGGTATCGTAAATGCACAATCAAGGATTTGCTTGTATGATTGTGGTTATTGCGTTGGCGCTGCTATCGCTAAGTTTCACGGAAGTGGGTTTTGCTCAGGAAATTCGCCAGATCCATGTCCGAGGCTACGGCAGCATGAGCGTGGAGCCGGATTTGGCCTATGTAAGCCTTGGTGTGGAAACTCAAGCACTAGAGGCCGAAGAGGCTCAGACCAAGAATGCGATTAATATGCGCAACATCTTGGCAGTCTTGGGCGAACAGGGTATCAAGAGTCAGAATATAGAAACCAGCTATTTTAATGTATATCCGATTTACCGTTACAATGAGGAGAAGGGTAATCAGTTGACTGGCTATAGGGTCAGCAACAGTATCTCGATTAGGTTAGAGGATCTATCCAAGGTCGGGGAAGTCATAGATAGTGCCATCAAAGCCGGTGCTACCAACGTCAACACAGTACGTTTCACATTGGCAGATGAAGGGCCCTGGCTAGACAAGGCACTAGCATTAGCGGTGGAAGATGGACGCCGAAGAGCTGAAGTCATGGCAACAGCCGCAGGAGAAAAACTTGGTCTCGTCATGATGATGCGTGATCCCAGTACTAGTTCTACGCCATATTATGCCGGGAACGAAATGGCGCTCAAGGCGACAGCCATGGCCGACCGGGGCGTTCCTACTCCGATCCAACCTGGGAAATTGGAGATCACAGCCGCCGTAGAAATGGTTTTTGCCTTGGAATAACCCACGATAGAAACTGAAGACCATTCCGAGGGAGGCAACTGCCTCCCTCAGGTTCCTGCCCCAGTCTTTTCACGCATATCTAGCCTCAAAGCACTGAGCGTTTATGTTCAAGAAAGGCTCCAATCAGTCAACCGACAAAAGCGGGTTCCAGGGTATAGCCCTGCGGCATACCCTGAAGTATTATACATGGTGAGGAAATACGAGTCAGCTTTCTAACCTACCGCAGGGGAGTGGGAATCTTTGGCACAAGATGAATCTATCCAACATAGTCTCAGTCCAATAGTGAAGCAATTGGCCACTGTGGCCGGAGCTTTGGGATACACAAATGAGAGTGGTGACAAGACTGTTCCCAAGCCGGAGAATGTAGTAGACTTACTGCAGGATCTGCGCAGCATTCTCTTCCCAGGGTACTTTAAGCCGTCACGTAATGGCTATGATGTCGTATGTATGCTAGAGCATCTAGGAGTAGTCTACTGGCGTTTGGCAGGGCAGATCCACAATGCTCTGCACAGCACCTGCTCCCATGTATGTGATTCTACCGCGATTGCCTGTCCGGTGATGGAGAAAAGCTGCCATCTCTCGATGGAGTATCTCCAGCGTTTGCCGAATATACAAGCCCAACTGCAGAAGGATGTACAAGCCGCCTATGATGGCGATCCCGCTGCCACTAATCTTGAGGAGATCATTTTGTCCTATCCAGGGATTTATGCCATTACAGTGCATAGGCTCGCTCATGAGTTCTACAAGATGGGGCTCATCTTAATTGCCCGGATTATGAGTGAACATGCGCATAGCTCCACGGGCATAGATATTCACCCAGGCGCGCAGATCGGAGAGAGCTTCTTCATTGATCATGGCACAGGTGTCGTCATTGGCGAAACCTGTGTGATTGGAAATAATGTTAAGCTCTATCAAGGGGTTACTTTGGGGGCATTGAGCTTTCCCAAAGATGAAAAGGGTAAACTGATCCGCGGCAATCGGCGCCACCCCACAATCGAAGATGATGTGACTATCTACGCGGGAGCAACTATCCTCGGGGGAGATACTGTCATTGAGCAAGGCTCAGTGATCGGTGGTAATGTATGGCTGACGGAGGGTGTGCCACCTTTCAGCAAAGTAACGAATCGTGCCCAGGTCGAAACGCGCATACAGCATTATCGGACAGATAGAGAAGGATGAATAGCGTGAGATCAGATCAGCAGCCGAAATTGACTACAATTGCACTAGCCAGCCTCAATGCGAAGTTTATCCACTCCAATCTGGCCCTCGATTATCTGCGGGCCTATTGTGAGGAACAGCAGTTGCCAATATCATTTGAGCTCTTGGAGTTTCACATTAACCAGCCGGTTGATTACATTGTTGGCGAGATTCTCTCTCTGGACATAGGTATAATCGGGTTTTCCTGCTATATCTGGAACATAAACGAGACTCTACATGTGATTTCCAGATTAAAACTGGCTAAACCAGACTTGATCGTGATCATTGGAGGGCCCGAGGTTTCCTATGATACAGAAACACTGATGGAAAAGCATCCGGAAGTGGATTATTGCATAACCGGTGAAGGAGAAAAGAGCTTTGCAGCTTTGCTTGCCCACCTGTTATCAAAGGGGAAGGTTGAAGACGCTTCCAGCGGGAAGGTGGTTGGGCGGATCATTTCGGGTGAACCAGTTGATCTTGACCAGCTGCCGTCTCCCTATCCTGTGAACCTCGAAGCCAGGTATTGCAATAAGTTGGTATACCTTGAGACCTCGCGGGGCTGCCCTTTTGCCTGTCAGTATTGCCTATCGGCCAATACCCGAGGGGTAAGGTATTTCCCTTGGGAAAGGGTGAAAGGCGAATTACTCAAGCTCATGGATGCTGGCTTTCCCCAGATCAAGTTAATTGATCGCACCTTTAACGCTAATCCCGCCTGGGCTCTGAGGATTTTTGATTTCTTGGTCAAGGAGAACACACGCAGGGGAGCTTTTGAGGGTACCCAGCCACCTACGGTCTTTCATTTCGAAATCAGTGCCGATATCTTGACTGAAGAGTTGTTGGCATACCTGAGCAGTGTACCACCGGGATTATTTCAATTTGAGATTGGGATACAGTCTACCACCCCAGCAGTGCTCGAGGCAGTAGGTAGGAAAAGTGAATGGCAGGCGCTGGCCCAAACCATAAAACGGTTAGCGGAGCAGGGGAACATTCATTTACATCTAGATCTGATCGCTGGTCTACCTGAGGAAACTTATGAGAGTTTTCGACAGTCCTTTGATGATGTATACGGGTTAGGTGGCCATCGAATACAACTAGGGTTCCTAAAGCTGCTGAAGGGATCAGGTTTGCGGCTGAGGAGCAAGGAGCTGGGACTGGTCTTTGATCCCCATGCCCCCTATGAGATAATCTGTACACCAACCATGAGTGCCATAGATTTGGTTCGCCTCAAGGAGATAGAGAGTCTCCTGGAGCAGTACCACAACAGTCACCGCTTTAGCCTGACCCTAGCGCTCTTATGCCATGAGCTATATACATCACCCTTTCGATTTTTTGAGGATTTTGCCGCCTATTTTCGAGAGCGAGGATTGCATCGAGTATCCCACAGCCAGTTAGCCCTTTATGATATCTTGTATCGATACTTGCGGGAACGCCATCCAAGCATTGTGCCCGTAGCGGAGGAGACTATGAAGTTTGATTTTCTACGCACAGAACCCCATCGCCCCTTGCGTACTTGGATGCCGGACAAGCTAGGCAAGGCTCATAAGCATCTACGACGGAAATTGCAGCAAGATGTCGATCTGTTAAGTAAGCTGCATTCAGATACAGCTGCTCTCAGTCCCCGAGATTTCGCTCAACAGATACGTATCGGCAAGTTTTCGTTGGAGTTCATCAAATTGCTGGTTCAAGGATATTCATCAAGAGACTTGCTTTGTACTACGCCTGTAGAGCTAGAGAGCGTTACTACGAATCATGGTTATATCATCTTTGATCACCATTGGCCCGACCCCTGGACTCGGGAGAGTGGGTATATCTTAGTCGTATCGGAGGATAGGTGATTGCTTCGTGTTTGTGCATCTACATGGTCATACCTACTGGTCTTTGCTAGATGGAGCTGCACCACCCAAGGAGCTCTTTAGGCGGGCTGCCGCCTTGGGTATGCCGGGTATTGCCGTTACAGACCACGGAGCAATGTATGGGACCGCAGAATGCTATCTTATGGCCCAGAAAATAGCGAGGGAGACCGGCAAACAGTTTCGCTTCATTCCCGGCCTAGAGGCCTATGTTGCACCTCGGAGTCGTTTCGACAAAGAAAAAAGCCAGGGTGATGATGCTAACTGGCATTTGGTGTTATGGGCTCTGGACAATACCGGGCTATCCATCCTTTATCGGTTGGTTACCCATTCAGAGATGTACTATAAGCCTCGGATCGATAAAGACCTATTGGCTGAGTTGGTTGAGGAATGCGGACAAGGTCACATTGCCGCAAGTTCCGCCTGTCTTGCCTCAGAGATTAGTTCACATCTTTTGCAGGGTAACTACGCAGGAGCGCGAGAGGCGGCTGGCCAATACCGAGAAATCCTAGGTGAAGGCAATTTCTTTCTGGAGCTACAAGACCACGGTTTTGAAGAGCAAAGACAGGTTAACCGAGGATTGCTGGGACTCCACAAGGACATCGGCTTGCCGCTGATCGCTACGAATGATTACCACTATGTAGAGCCAGAGCATGCTTTCTTGCATGATGTCGTTGTCTGTATTCAAACAGGCAAACAGCTGTCTGATCAAGAACGCCTACGTTTTCAGAGCAGCCAAGCATATCTCAAGAGCCCGCAGGAGATGCTGGAACTATTTCCCGATCAAAGACAAGCTCTCTTCAATACTATAGAGATCATGGAACGATGCCGAGTAGAACTCGATTTTGATACAGTCCACTTACCTCACTTTGAGCTGCCGGAGGGATTTGCCGGTGCCGATGATTATCTGAGGACCCTAGCTTATCAAGGGGCTGCGCGACGCTTTGGCGAAATCAGTCAAACAGTTAGAGATCGGCTAGACTATGAATTAGAAGTAATTGGGGAGATGGGTTACTCTGACTACTTCTTGATTGTGTGGGATTTTGTCCGCTTCGCTCGGAACCAAGGTATTGCCGTGGGCCCAGGCCGGGGAAGCGCTGCTGGCTCACTAGTTGCTTATTGCCTGAGAATCACCAACATCGATCCACTCCGCTATGGTCTGCTCTTTGAACGTTTCCTAAATCCGGCCAGAGTGACCTTACCGGATGTGGATATGGATTTTTGCTATCATCGTCGTAATGAAGTGATTGAATATGTTGTACAGAAATACGGTGCAGATCGAACGGCTCAGATTATTACCTTCGGGACGCTAAAGGCGCGAGCTGCCGTCCGTGATGTAGCGCGGGTAATGGGAATGCCTCTGCGAAAAACGGATGCTATTGCTAAGGCTATACCGTTTGGGGAGTCACTATCTAGTGCATTAGCAACAACAGCGGAACTCAAGAATGCCTATGAGCAGGACGCCGAATCAAGAAAAGTTCTTGAAACGGCGCAGTTTCTTGAAGGTTTCCCCCGACATGCATCCACACATGCCGCAGGGGTGGTCATTGCTCCCAGACCCTTGGAACTCGATATGCCTTTAGGTCGACCGGAAAGTGATAAGGTAGTCACACCCTTCGTTACTCAGTATCCGATGGGCGTTCTGGAAGAAATGAAGTTCCTCAAAGTCGATTTCCTGGCTCTACGCAATCTCTCCGTGATCCAGACAACGGTCAATTGGGTGCAAAAACTCCGAGGCCTGAGGCTTGATATGGACACACTCCCTATAGATGATGAGGTCACCTACAGGAACATCTTTCATGCCGGACTGACTGGTGGGATCTTCCAGTTTGAATCAGAGGGAATGCGGCGACTTCTCCAGGAATTTCAACCAGAAAGCCTGGATCACTTGACCCTGCTGAATGCCATGTACCGGCCCGGTCCCATGCAATATATTCCCGCCGTGATTCGGAGAAGAAAGGGGCAGGAAGCCATCACATGGCCTCATCCTGACCTTGAGGAGTTACTGAAGGAAACCTATGGGATCATGGCCTACCAGGAACAGGTAATGGCAGTTGCACATCATTTCGCCGGTTTCTCGCTGGGAGAAGCCGATCTCTTACGGCGAGCTATGGGGAAAAAGAAGCAAGAAATCATCGATGATGAGCGTGAGAAATTCATCCAGGGAGCCGTATCCCGTGGTTATTCGGACAAACTGGCTAGACAGATATATGATGACATTGAGAAGTTTGCTGGTTATGGGTTTAACAAGAGCCACGCCTGCGCGTATGCTCTGATAGCTTATCATACGGCTTACCTCAAGTGCCATCACCCAACGGAATTCATGGCAGCGTTGCTTACTAGTGTAATGGGTAGGGCAAAAAACGTGAAGCTGGGGGAGTATCTGGAAGAATGCCGAGACATGGGCATCAAAGTTGAATTGCCGGATATGAATACCAGCCAAGTTACCTTTGTCCCCAATCCCAATGGAAGCATCAGTTTTGGACTCTCTGCCATCAAGAACGTGGGAGAAAGTGCAGCTGAAGCTATTGTGGCAAATAGAGACTCAGGCCCTTATCAATCACTCCTGGATCTATGCATCCGTACCCGTCTGAATAGGGATGCGTTGCTTAGCCTCATTCGGGTGGGAGCATTAGATAATCTAGGTGAGTCACGAGCTCAGCTGGAGGCGATTCTGGATCAAGTAATGCAAATAGCGGCAGGCTACAGCCGCAGCCAACACCATGGCCAAGGCAGTCTGTTCGACTTGGTCGCCATGGATGCACAGGCCTTCACCTGGGAAGTCGACACAGACATAGCGGAATACGATGAACATAGGCGATTGCAATACGAAAGGGACTTAATCGGGGTCTATCTGTCAGGCCATCCCCTCGACCAGTACTCCAAGCAGCTGGCAGACTGGGGGGTGACGATTAGTCGAGACCTAGAACAAAAACCACAAAACGAGAGAGTAACTGTAGCCGGAGTAATAGTGGATTGTCGGCGGGTCCTGACTCGACACAATGATGAGATGGCTTTCCTGACTGTCGAGGATCAGGCTGGCCCTATGGATATCATCATCTTCCCCCGGGTATACGAGGAATGTCATCAACTCTTGTCGGGGGAGTCTCTAACAGTTTTGCTCATAGAAGGTCGTAACGATTCGTCTGTGGAAGAGGTAGACGGTCTAGCCGACGATGAATTGTCTATGGGTGAGGATGAACAGCAGCCGGACAGGGAGTTTCAGGCAAAGATCATTGCTTCTGCTTTATATACCATCGATGAGTGGCAACAGAAGATGAAAAGGGAGAAAGACACCAGGACTTCTGGAAAAAAGATGTCAGCTGAGCAAGCCTGGTCCAGGGATCCAATCATAATCCATGCTGATGGTTTGGGCGAGAGGCGATTGCTCGAGTTACGAAACCTGCTGCAGGAGTTTGCCGGGGGTATGCCGGTAATCCTTTACTTCGCGGAGCCTTCCAAAACGTATCTCCGCTTAGATGAACGTTACTGGGTGGACCCGGCAAGGTTCGAGGAGCTCTGCGTACGGGTAGAGGTCCTGATGGGGAAGGGGCGAGTTCATCGCTCCCGGAAGCAGAGAGGAGAAACTGGATGCAGCTTGGATTGGGCATAGATGCTGGAGGCACTTATACAGATACCGTACTATATGATTTTCAGCAGCGACTTGTGGTTGGGAAAGGCAAGGCACTGACGACTAAAGATGATTATGCCGTTGGAATCGCCAATTCTTTAGAGCAAATCCTCATTGCTGATCCCCAAGCCATAGACTTAGTAGGGCTGTCTACTACGTTGGCCACGAATGCCTTGGTTGAGGGAAAAGGAGCTCGGGCAGGACTGCTTTTGATCGGGTATGATCTTGAACTGGTACAACGATTTCTCCAAGTAGCCCCGTACTGGATAGTAGCTGGTGGGCATGATATGCGAGGCAACGAAAGGGCTCCACTGGACAAAGAAGAAGTGCGTCGAGTAGTGGCGGCCATGGCTGACGAAGTAGAGGTGATCGCTGTCTCGGAAATGGGTGGGGCGGTTAACCCTGACCATGAGCACCGAGTCCAAGCGCTGATCAAAAGGGAATATGGCATTCCAGCCATTACCGGGCACGAGCTGAGCACCGAAATGGACTCCATGAAAAGGGCGACAACCGTGTTTTGGAATGCGCGGTTGATTCCTATTCTTTTGGAACTAATTGAGGCAGTGACTGGTGTGCTTGAGGCTCGGGGCATTACCGCTCCCATCATGCTGGAACGCAGTGATGGAACCTTGATGGGTGAAAGACTGGCTCGCCGACGGCCTATTGAGACGCTAATGTCTGGCCCAGTAGCAAGTGTCTATGGTGCCCTACATTTGACTGACTGTCAAGATGCATTGGTCATTGACATGGGCGGCACAACTACAGATATTGGTTTGGTGCGCAACGGTCAACCCCGTCTGCGCAACAGTGGTGCTCGTATCGGAGTATACCGGACAACCGTGAAAACCTTGGATTTGCATACTACCGGTTTGGGCGGTGATAGCGAACTCGTCATCAAGCAAGATGGAAGCCTTGCCATAGGACCCAAGAGGGTGATGCCTGTTAGCTATGCAGCTCAATTATGCCCAGCTATAGCCGAGGAATTGGGAAATTGGGATAAGATCCAGTGTGAGCACGTCGACGCTGCTTTGCTGCCCCCTGTAGAGTTTTTCATTGCAGTAAAGCAAAGTGGGCACCAGGGCTCTTCCATTAGTAATATGAGCCATGCTTTGGGTATGGGCGAACGCGAACAAGCAATTTTCGAAGCCTTACAGACTCTGGGAGGCGCCTCCCGCTTTCGACTTGCTCGGGCCATAGGCTATTCCTACCCATCTTTACTGCACATGGATGGTTTGGAGTCAGAAGGCCTTGTCTACAGGGTAGGTTTGACACCTACGGATATTTTGCATGTATTGGGTACAATGAATCTTTGGGAAGCTGATGCTGCTAAGCAGGCAGTCAGAGCTTTTGCACATCGTTGGGAAGAAACTATGGAATCTACCTGTCAGGCGGTACTTCAAACTATGCACCAGCGCTTAGCAGAACAAGCTGTGAACGTAATTTTGGCCGAGACCAATCAAGCGAGTAACAGTTCGAATGGAAGAAGATCACGTGTGGGAACTCTTTGGATGCGCCAATCCGAGGCGATCCCTTCAATGGAGGATTGCCCCATATGCCAGTATCTCTTGCAGACGGGTCTTAACGGGACTAGTGATCAGCCTTTGGAATGTAACGTGAAGATCAATTTGCCGATTGTGGCAGTAGGGGCACCAGTAGAAGCATATTTCCCCACATTAGCCAGGGCAATCGGAACAGAACTGCATATTCCGGAAAATGCGGATGTAGCCAATGCTATAGGTGCTATCACCGGCAATATCGCTGTAGCCGTAGAAGTTGTGGTTGCCGCTACCGGAGATGGTTACTATATTATCCAGGGAATACCAAGAAACAACAGCTTTGAGGACTTGGAGGAGGCGAATGCGGCCGCAATCGCCTATGTGACTAATAAGGCCAGAGAGCAGGCGATAGAGGCGGGAGCCGAAGCAGTAAATATTGATGTCACTGAGGAAGAGGTCATTTCGCAAGTGGGGGATGAGGATTGTCAAGCGCTTTTTTTGCATAAGAAGATCGTAGCCCGGGCCACGGGGCGACCTCAGACCAGGGTGTAGTGTATTTCCTATGGGGGTGTCAACATGGAGCCGAATAACTCCTATGTGCATGTAGAAATTGAAGGAATAGGAAGACGCAAAGTGGAGGCCGGGATCACTCTTCAGAGGCTCGCCCAAGATTGCTGGCCCAAGACTTGGCGCAAGGTAGTTGCAGCTTACGTCGATAATGATCTGCGTGAATTGACCCAAACCATCACGCGAGATTGTGTCATCTGCTTTTTTGGGGTGGAAGTCAAGGATGGATATCGTATCTATCAGCGTAGTGCTACCTTTATTCTGATCCGCGCCGCTCGAGAGATTCTACCGGGATGTAGAGTGACTATCGAGCATTCTCTCAGCAATGGCCTCTATGGTGAGATCCACTACAAGAGAGCCCTGACGGAAAAAGATCTGAAAGGCATTGAGCAGAGAATGATGGAGATCGTTGCTCGAGATGAACCTTTTGAGAAAATGGTTGTACCTAAATCAGCCGCCAGAGAGCTTTTTCTGAAAGACAGGCAATTTGACAAGGTCAACCTCCTCAAATATCGCGAAGCTGATACAATCAATATTTACCGGTGTGGATGGTTTCACGATTATTTTTATGGCT
This sequence comes from Bacillota bacterium, assembly GCA_012798695.1. GTDB lineage: Bacteria > Bacillota > Limnochordia > DTU087 > DTU087 > JAAZMR01. Next base: position 41,981 of record JAAZMR010000023.1, read on the forward strand.
ATATGGTGCCTAGTGCCGGATACCTATCTAAGTTCCGGTTACGTTTCTACCTACCCGGGTTTATCTTACAGGTCCCAGACCCTCAAAACCCAGACACGATCCCACCGTACCGAGAGCAACCGAAACTGGCCAGTGTTCATCGCGAGGCAGAGCATTGGGGCAACATCCTCAATGTAGGGACTGTATCGGCCCTCAACGACATTATTGCCAATGGAGGCAGTGGAGATCTGGTCCGTATAGCAGAAGCACTGCATGAAAAGAAAATCGCGCAGATGGCAGACATGATTTTAGAGAGACATGAAACATTGCGGGTTATTCTGATTGCCGGCCCATCATCCTCAGGCAAGACCACTTTTGCCCAACGATTGTCCATTCAGCTGCGAGTCAATGGTCTGCGGCCGGTGGCCCTTCACCTCGATGATTACTTCTTGGATCGGGACAAAACCCCCAAAAACGAAAAAGGTGAATACGACTTTGAATCCATAGAAGCCATCGACCTGGCTTTGTTCAATAGTCAACTATCAGAATTGATTCAAGGCGAGGAGGTAGAGGTGCCCTCCTTTGATTTCATCAGTGGGCAACGGCAATATACGGGCAAAAAGCTAAGAGTAGCACCCGATGAGCCGATTATTATCGAAGGGATCCACGGTCTCAATGACCGGCTGACTCAGTCAATTCCAAGTGGTAACAAGTTTAAGATATATATCAGTGCTTTGACACAGCTAAATATCGATGATCATAATCGGATTCCAACCACTGATGTCCGCCTCCTCAGGCGCATGGTTAGGGACCATCAGTTCCGTTCTCATTCTGCTCACGATACCTTAGGACATTGGGGCGCCGTCCGGCAAGGAGAGAGAAGGAACATTTTCCCATTTCAGGAACAGGCTGATGTCATGTTTAACTCGGCTCTTACCTATGAGCTTGCCGTCCTCAAGCGACATGCAGAGCCCCTGCTGCAGACAATTCGCAGACAGGATCCCGGCTATATTGAAGCTAAACGGCTGCTAAAGTTTCTAAGTTACTTCTTGCCTCTTGATGAAAAAGACGTACCAGCTACTTCCATCCTACGAGAGTTTGTTGGCGGCAGTTGTTTCCATGAGACAATTCCCACCAATGATGACGTATAAACAGAAATGGTGACAAATTAATGTAACTGTAACATACACAGGCAGGAATCCCCTCCATGAGCAGGAATATATTAGTTAAACGGAGTCATTACTAAGAGGGTATTGTTACTAATTCATTGCAGACCCGTTGCGTTTGACTATACATCCTGCACATCACTTGCTAGACTAATGGCATTTCAACGCCAAATGGAACTAAGTAGCGGGAGGGGATAAAATGCTGGCATTGGAAATGGTCCCTGATAGGAATGTCTCGTACAGGCGGGATAAACAGCTGGTGGCAGAGTATCTCTTGTTGTATGAACGAAACCGTTCACCGGAATTACTCGAAATACTGGTACTGGCCCACTGGGAACTGGTAGAGTATCTAGCCTCGAAATTTACTAAAGATCCCCAGCTACGAGAAGATCTGGTACAAGTTGGCGGCATTGGTCTTACTAAAGCTCTTCAACGATTTGAGAGCAACCGAAAAGTACAGTTTGTGACTTATGCAACACCGACTATTATTGGAGAGATCAAACGTTATCTGAGGGATAGTACGTGGAGTGTGAAGATCGGCCGTGAAGCTAAGAAATTGCACTATCAGATGGAAGAAGCGAGAGTCTACCTCTCCAATAAGCTGGGCCGAACTCCGACACTTAGTGATATCAGCCAGTGGCTAAATGTAGAAGAAGAGAAGCTTCTAGAGGCTTTGGAAGCGGGCCCCAATCGCGTGTCTGCTTCCCTCCAACAGGAAACCAGTGGTGATGAACTGTTTCTCGAAGATTTTCTGGGAGTGCCGGATAGCGATTATGACGCGGTGGAAAATCGGTTACTACTCAGGGATATGATGGCAGACATAGCGCCTAGAGAGCGCCAGATCTTATATCTGCGCCATGTGGAAGGGCTTTCTCAAAGCATGGTGGGAGAGATGTTGGGCATATCGCAAATGCACGTATCTCGCTTGGAGCGGAGGACATTGTCCAGGCTGCGGACAGCCGTTTCGTCCTGCAGCCTATGTACCTAATGTACCTAAAGAAAACGCGAAGGCCAGGAGCATAAAGCACTATGGCGGTTCTCTGGCCTTTTTTCATTTTCGTATGGTCCTGTTCTGCAAATGCTTACCTCCCTTTCCACATCACTAGTGATATAATAATGCGTGCCAAGCTCATGCCAAGTAGAGCAATAATGCTGTCTTGCTGGGAGAGGAAAAGCGATTATGGCCTGTTTCAGGCAACAACTATCGATACATATTGGTGAGGGAGCCCAAGAGGCGTTGAATGATCAGCATATGACTAATGAGACTGCCAGGCATGTTGAGAAAGGGTATCCTAAGGAGGAAGAACAGACTCAACCTCCGCGTTTGGGATTGGCCCTTGGTGGAGGTGCTGCCCGGGGGATTGCCCATGTTGGGGTATTACAGGTCTTATGGGAAAACGAAATCCCAATCAAAGCCATTGCCGGCACTAGTGCCGGTGCTATGGCTGGTGCTATTGTAGCTGCTGGGCATACGCCTGATGACCTAGCCGAAATCGCCAGAACCAGCAACTGGTGGTTTCTGGCCAAAGACGTGTCACTGAGGGCAGGCTTGCTGCGCTCTGCGGGTATAGAGAGATGGTTAAGGCGTCATACGCAAGGCAAGACGTTTCGGGATCTTGAGGTACCATTGGCAGTAGTTACCTCCGATCTGATTAGTGGTGAGACAGTGGTCTTTACCAGTGGAGATGTAGCGTGGGCAGCTCGGGTGAGTGCCACGGTTCCCGGTATTTACGCTCCGGTAGAATACCGGGGCCGCTTACTGGTAGATGGCGGACTCACACAGAATGTCCCCGTGACTACCGCTCTCGCAATGGATGTAGATGTAATTCTAGCAGTCAGTCTCAATGGCTCATTTTTAGATAGTGGACCACCCGAGCGGCCGGCGGAAGCAATCCAACAAGCTATCAGCATATTGCAGCGGGCCCATGTGAAGGAGCAGATCAGCCAAGCTCATCTGACCATCACCCCCAATCTGGAAGGATTGGGGTTAACGGATTTTCGCGCTGTGGACGAATTCATCCAGTTGGGTAGGGAAGCAATGGAGAGAGCATTGCCAGACTTGCAGTCTATACTACAGAAAGGGACGAAAGAGTAGCATATGGATATACGACGAGAATCAAAGAATAACCCACTCATTGGAGTCGTAATCGGCAGTGATAGTGATTTGCCGATCATGGCACCTGGTTTGGAGATACTGGAAAAATGGGGAATACCTTTCGAAGTGCATATCTTATCAGCCCACCGCACCCCAACTGCAGCGGCTGATTATGCCCAGACTGCCAGGGACCGTGGTTTGAAAGTGATCATCGCTGGGGCGGGAATGGCCGCGCATCTGCCCGGAGTATTGGCTGCTTACACTACTCTTCCAGTGGTTGGTGTGCCAATAGCTAGTGGGGAACTAAAAGGAGTTGATGCCCTCTACGCCATTGTGCAGATGCCATCAGGTGTACCGGTAGCATCGGTCGGAATCAATGCTGGGAAAAACGCCGTAATACTGGCGATAGAGATTCTAGGCTTGACTGGTTCAGTTTGGCAAGATAAGCTAGAAGCGTATCGGAAAGATCAAGCAGAGGGGATTTCAGTCAAGAACGCCCGATTGCAGGAATTGGGATACCATAAGTACTTAGATAGTGCAAAATGATACTCCGCTCTGTAGTGATTTTGTCGTAATCTTAGCCTTGACTCGAAAGAGCCAGTTATCTGCAATTTGGCGTTGCACGCGTATGAGTTGCACCGACGATATACGCCTGCTATAATTAGACATGGAACCACCGATTGAAAACTCAATATTGTCTTTTAGATGAAAGTGCACCTAGGGTTCCGCCGCCTGCGGGCGGGTCTGGACCAAGTGGTGCAGGCATTGACCATAAGAGGACAGTGCTACACCCTAGAAGGATAAAAGCCTGGGCGGGTAGGTTTCACGGACTATAGTGTAACCTACCCGCCCTTAGCTTTCGGAGAAAAGGCTAATTAGGAGGAGAGCTGGGAACCTCTAAGTAGGGGTAAAGTACCATTCGATAAGGAGGCATAAATGATGGCATCAGGAAACGCTAACATTTGGGAAGATATGGGGCTTACTGCTGAGGAGTATGCAATGATTGAGGAACATCTTGGCCGTCGACCCAACGAACTCGAATTAGCTTTGTTCTCCGTGATGTGGTCAGAACACTGTGGGTATAAGTATTCTCGAGCACTGCTAGGTCGCTTGCCAACAAAAGGTAGTCATGTGTTACAGGGGCCAGGTGAAAACGCTGGCATTGTCGATATTCATGATGGTCAAGCAATAGTAATGAAGATCGAAAGCCACAATCATCCGTCGGCAGTGGAGCCCTATGCAGGGGCTGCCACGGGAGTGGGTGGTATTTTGCGGGATATTTTCACCATGGGTGCCAGACCTGTGGCAGGTCTAAACTCTTTGCGTTTCGGTCGCCTGACTGACTCGCACCAGCGGCACCTGCTCAAGGGAGCAGTAGCCGGTATGGCAGGATATGGTAATACGGTGGGAGTCCCGATGATTGGCGGAGAGATCTATTTTGATGACTCCTATAGCGGAAACTGTCTAGTCAATGCTATGGCAGTGGGGTTCTTGGACAAAGGCGATCCAATCGCCAAAGGTATTGCCGCGGGTGTAGGCAATCCGGTGATGGCTGCAGGCACGCCTACTGGTCGGGATGGTATTGAAGGTGCAGCATTTGCCTCAGGAGAACTTACAGAAGCATCAGCGGAGAGGCGTTCTGCTATACCTAAAGGCTATCCTGAGATGGGTAAGCGGCTCATTGAAGCCTGTTTGGAGGCAATCAAATCAGGCCACCTGGTCGGAATCCAGGACATGGGGGCTGCCGGACTGACTAGTTCTGCTTGTGAGATGGCGGCTCGGGGAGAGCACGGTATCGAACTGAACATAGACTTGATTCCGGTAAGAGAGCAAGGTATGACTCCTTACGAGATCATGCTGTCGGAGACACAGGAGCGTATGCTCTTTGTCGTGAAGGCGGGCGAGGAAGCTCAGGTGGAAGCCATATTCGAGAAATGGGAAGTGCCCATCGCTACCATTGGTAGGGTAACAGATGATGGCCTTCTGCGCCTGAAGTGCGGCCACAAGATTGTAGCTGAAGTGCCCGCGGAAGCTCTAGCCTCTGCCCCTATCTACCAACCCGCATCCAGGCGTCCCCAGTATCTAGAAGAGACATCGAGTTTCGAGCTGAATAGCATTGCGGAACCCGATGATCACAACCATGTACTCCTTCGACTCTTGGCCTCTCCCAACATTGCCAGCAAAGAATGGGCTTTCCAGCAATACGATTATGCGGCTGGTGGCAACACATTAGTGCCTCCCGGACTTTCTGGGGCAGGAGTAATTGGGATTGCAGATACCAATAAGGCTGTAGCATTTAGTGTCGATTGTAACTCCCGTTTATGCTATCTTGATCCCGCTTCCGGAGCCGCGGCAGCAGTGGCGGAGGCTGCCCGGAACCTAGTCTGCAGTGGGGCAAGACCAATAGCTGTTACCGATGGTCTCAACTTCGGCAATCCCGAGAAGCCAGAGAATTACTGGCAGTTCTCAGAGGCGATTGACGGTATTGCTGATGCTTGCCGTATGCTCGATACACCGGTGATCGGTGGCAATGTATCATTTTACAATGAAAGTAAGGGTAAAGCCATCTATCCTACCCCTGTTATCGGTATGGTGGGTCTCATAAACGATAAGGCTCATATTTGTACACAGAGTTTCAAAGAAGTGGGAGATGTTATTGTCCTTCTGGGAGAGAACCGAGGAGAGCTAGGAGGCAGCGAGTATTTGCAGGTAGTGCACGATTTGGTCACTGGCTGTCCACCCAAATTGGACCTAGATCTGGAGAGACGGATCCAGCAAGTATGTCTGGAGGCCATTGAGGAAGGATTAGTCAATTCTGCCCACGATTGCAGTGAAGGTGGGTTGGCCATAACTCTGGCAGAGTGCTGTATCCAAGGACAACTTGGTGCAGAAATCACCCTAGACCATGAGGGTTTATCCGGAGCGGCACTGCTTTTCGGAGAAAGCCATAGTCGCATAGTGCTCTCTTTGCCTGCCGAGTATCTGGATAGACTGCGGAAAATAGCCACAAAACGGGGAGCGCCTCTGCAGACAATAGGTAGGGTGCAAGCTGGCAGTATAAAAGTCGCGGTGTCGCTTAAGGACGAACACACTACTCAGCCGCAGATCCTGATCGACTTGCCGGTGCAGGAACTAGAAAACACCTGGCGAGGGGCTATTGCAGGTCTGATGGAGTCATGAGGACAATGGGCCAGGATCTTGTCAAGCTGCAGGAAGCATGTGGAGTGGTGGGAGTTTGGGGGAAAGAGGCTGCCATACAGGCTGCTCCCATCTGCTACTTGGGTCTTTATGCATTGCAGCACCGGGGACAGGAGAGTGCCGGCATGGTGACTTTCGATGGTCATCGCTTGTGGTTAGCGAAAGGTGCCGGTCTTGTTCCCGAAGTATTTGATCAGGATAGCCTTAACCAACTGCCGGGTTTTGCCGGGATTGGGCATGTTCGACTGGCCACCGAGGCGGAAAAGCATATAATAAACACCCAGCCGCTGCTGGTACGCTCTTCTTATGGCAGTTTAGCTATCGCCCAAAATGGCAGTATCGTGAATGGGCAAGAGCTGCGACAAAGACTTTTAGACAAGGGCACCGTGCTGCAAACCGATACCGATTCCGAAGTCATTCTCAATTTGATTGCCCAAAGCGATGCAGATGACCTGGCCGCCGCGGTTACCAGGGTCTTAGGGCTCATTCGCGGTGGCTATGCCCTAGTAATTTTGAGTGAGAGCATGCTGCTGGCGGCTAGAGATCCCTGGGGTAATCGCCCTTTGTGTCTCGGGCAGCTAGAGGAGGGCTATGTCATAGCCTCGGAGTCTTGTGCGATCGCCAATCTAGGTGGTGAGTTCATTAGAGAGGTAAGCCCAGGAGAGCTATTGATCTTGGATGCAGCAGGTTACCATACGCATAGCATCCAGCCTAAGCAGAAACAGGCTCTATGTGCCTTTGAACATGTCTATTTCGCTCGTCCGGATAGCTGCATAGGTGGCCGGAATGCCTATCTCGTCCGCAAAGCTATCGGTCGGGAGCTGGCCAGAGAGGCTTTCGCCGAAGCTGATATTGTAATTGGCGCCCCGGATTCTGGTATGTCACCGGCGTTGGGTTTTGCTCAAACTTTGGGAATTCCTTTTGAAATTGGGGTAATCAAGAATCGCTATGTAGGCCGAACCTTCTTACAGCCTACTGAAGCCGGTCGTAAGACAGCTGTGCGGATCAAGCTCAATCCAGTAGTAGAGGTGCTAAAAGGGAAGCGTGTCGCTGTTGTCGATGACTCTATTGTACGGGGGACAACTTCTGGGAAACTGATCGGTTTGCTGAGAGAAGCAGGTGCGCGGGAGGTGCATATGTATGTTGCTTCACCTCCTTATCGCTTTCCGTGCTTGTACGGAATTGAACCTTCGTCAAAAAGTGAACTGGTAGCACGGGGTCGCAGTCTAGAAGAGTTAAGAACCCTGATCGACGCTGATTCACTGCACTATGTTTCAGTTGATGGATTAGCTAAAGCCATAGGCATGCCGAGAGAACAATTATGTCTGGCGTGTTTTACAGGGGAGTATCCGATTGATGTCAGCAAGGCCCCCAGAAGTCGGGAAAAGCGGTCCGGACATCAGAGGAAAACTGGAAGAGAGGGGTAATGAGGTTTCTCGGTTATCAACGCCATCCAACCAATGGAGGGAAGAGCATTGAAAAGAAGTACGTATAAGGCATCGGGTGTGGATATCCACGCCGGGTATGAGGTGGTACGCCGCATTCGCAAACACACCGAATCGACTTTTCGGCCAGAGGTTTTGGGTGATATCGGCAGTTTTGGATCGTTTTTTGCCTTGGACGCGTCAAAATACCGTGAACCAATCTTGGTAGCCGGTACTGATGGGGTGGGAACCAAGCTAAAAGTTGCCTTCATGATGGATAAACATGATACCATTGGGATCGATGTCGTAGCCTATTGCGTGAATGATATTATCTGTCAGGGAGCAGAACCACTGTTTTTCCTAGACTACTTGGCCGTTGGCAAGACCTATCCGCAAAAGGTTGAGAAGATCGTAGCCGGCATTGCGGAAGGATGCCGGCAAGCCGGGTGTGCTCTAGTAGGTGGCGAAACAGCAGAGATGCCTGGTTTCTACCCCGAGGATGAATATGACCTTGCCGGATTTACTGTCGGGGTAGTAGAAAAATCCAGCTGCTTGACGGGGCAAGCCGCAAAAGCCGGAGATGTGCTCCTGGGTTTAGGCTCCAGTGGTCTGCAAAGCAGCGGCTTTTCTCTTGTACGCAAGGTCTTCTTTCATGATCATGATCATAAAGTTACCGATCATTTTGACGAACTAGGTCGTACCCTAGGCGAAGAACTGCTAGAACCAACTCTTATCTATGTCAAGCCAATTCTCAATCTGATCGATAGCCTCGAGGTAGCTGGTGTTGCCAATATCAGTGGGGGAGGACTAGCTGAGAATGTGCCCCGCTCCATGCCAGCCAATTTGGATGCAGTTATCCGGAAGGGTAGCTGGCCAGTACATCCCATATTTGACGTGCTCCAAAAAGTAGGAGATGTAGATGAAGGTGAGATGTACAATACGTTCAATATGGGGATCGGTATGGTGGTTATGTTAAAGCCTGAGCTGGTAGATGCTGCTGTGGGAGAGCTGTCCAAGTTTGGGATCGAAGCATATGTCATAGGTGAATTGGTACCTGGTCAGGGAAACGTTGTCTTTGCCTAAGGGGGAAGTTAAGTGGGACGTTTGGCAGTATTGGTGTCAGGCCGGGGCTCTAACTTGCAGGCTTTAATCGATGCCATTGATACAGGCAGCCTGGATGCGGAAATAGTGATAGTGATCAGTGATCGGCCAGGAGCCTTAGGCTTATCTAGGGCTGAGAAAGCCGGGATTCCCGTACAGGTAGTGGCCTGGGAAGGTGAGGGGCGCCGAGAAGCCTATTTCGAGAAGATAGCTAGTATTCTCCGGGCAGCCAATGTAGATTTGGTCATATTAGCAGGTTTTATGCGCTTGCTTTCCGCCAATCTAGTAAGGGCATTTCCCCAACAGATCATCAATATCCATCCCTCGTTGCTGCCCGCTTTTCCAGGACTGAGAGCGCAGCGACAGGCATTGGAGTATGGAGTGAAAGTTGCTGGCTGCACTGTACACTTTGTTGATGAAGGGCTGGATTCTGGCCCCATAATTGTGCAAAAGGCTGTGCCCATCTATGACCATGATACCGAAGAGACTCTATCAGAGAGGATTTTGACCAAGGAACATGAAGCCTTGCCAGAAGCAGTTGCATTAGTCTTAAGCAAGCAGTGGCAGATACGGGGGCGGAGGGTGACATGCGAGTCTTAGTGATTGGCGGGGGTGGCAGAGAACACGCATTAGTGCACAAACTTTCGGAAAGCTCACAGGTGGATGATATCTGGTGCTTTCCAGGAAATGCAGGTACTGGCCAGATCGCCAAAATACCGAATTTGGTCTCTGCAAAATGTGATGTGTTGGCTGATTTTGCCCTAGCTGAAGATATCGATCTGACCATAGTGGGGCCGGAAAACTATTTAGCAGCCGGTATCGTTGATCTCTTCCATTCCCATGGGCTCACGATTTTCGGGCCCACGCAAAAAGCAGCCCAAATTGAAAGCAGCAAAGTTTTTGCTAAGGAATTGATGAAAACACATAACATACCGACGGCTGCCTATGGGGTATTTTCCGATTATGACAGCGCCAAGGCCTATATAGAGGCTATGGGAGTGCCTATCGTGATTAAGGCAGATGGCCTAGCTGCCGGTAAGGGGGTCATTGTAGCCGAGGACACGGAAACTGCCCTAGCGGCTGCCCAAGCTACGCTCTCCGGCAAGCAGGTGGGTGAAGCTGGTAGACAGATCGTCATAGAAGAGTTTCTGTCTGGCCAAGAGGTATCCATCTTGGCGCTTTGTGATGGGACAACTTGTATACCACTAGTGCCCAGCCAAGATCATAAGACGATAGGTGAAGGAGATCAAGGGCCCAACACTGGGGGCATGGGAGCATATAGCCCGGTTCCGGTGGTCGATAAAGCCCTGGAGAAAACGGTCTATGATACTATCCTGATCCCCACTCTAGCTGCACTGCGCCAAGAGGGTATCGAGTATACTGGTGTGCTGTATGCAGGGCTGATGCTGACAGAGAGCGGACCGAAGGTGATCGAGTTTAACTGCCGCTTTGGTGATCCCGAAACCCAAGTAATTCTGCCTCGATTGAAAACAGATTTGGTGGATTTGCTCCTTGCTGCCAGTCAGGGCCGCCTGGCTGATTGCCAACCGCTCGACTGGGATCCCCGAGCCTGTGTGTGCGTGATCGCTGCCTCTGAAGGTTATCCGGGAGCTTATACGTCTGGTTTTACTATCAAGGGTCTCGAAGCGGTAGCTGGTTTATCTGATGTGTATACCTATCATGCTGGGACAGCTTGGCGAGATGGCAAGATGGTCACCGCCGGTGGTCGCGTCCTCGGCGTATCAGCTCTAGGTGATGACATACGACAAGCCCGGGAAAGAGCCTATGAGGCTCTTGGCAAGCTCGATTTCGACGGGATGTATTATCGATCTGATATCGGTTGGCGAGCTCTCGAGTAAACTCTGGTTGCTGTAGTGGAAACGTGAACAGGGCAATGACTGGTGAGTAAGCCGGTCTAGAACAGCTGTTTGGAAGCGAGAAAGCTGCAGAGGCAGCGGGGAAAAAAACGAAGGGGCTATTCTGGGGAAGAGCGATAGCCCCTAGTTTGACTGCCCAGGTGGTAAGCCTATGTTCTACCTTAGACTAGTTTATCGTCAATCGCCGGCCTCTGCCCCCTGCCTTAGGCAGATGGATTTCCAGAACACCGTTCTCGAAGCCGGCTTCCGCCTTTTCCGCATCAATATCTCCTGGTAAGGCAAACGCCCTGCGGAATTTGCCCATCCGGCGTTCCTGATAAATCAGATCCGGGGAGTTTGATTGCTCTTCAACAACGTTGTTACCCTTAATGGTGAGTGTATTGCCATCTAGTTCAATCTCCAAATCACCCTTAGAGTAACCCGGTACGTCAGCCTTGATTACATATGCCTCCGGGGTCTCCCCTATGTCGATGTTTGGGTAGGTCAAACCACTAGGCATCATACCCTCATCCCAGAGAGCATTGGCTAGCTGCATGAAATCAGCAAACGGGTTCCACTGCTCCCTCAGCATGCGACGACGAAACGGTATCAGATTAGCCATTCATATAACCTCCCAATGTTTGACCTTCATTGACCTTCAAACATATTGTAGCATAAAGGTCAGGAAAGGTCAAGGGTATCACCGACCTTTGTACGCGGGTTAGTGTGGAGCCACGACTAGCGTCTGTGGTATACTAATAGGAGCATATAGGAGCATAAACTCTGTCGAGTCCTTTTCAACTAATGGGTTATGTTTGATTCGCTTGGAGAGGATGGAGAGGAGCGTTTCCGTTGTATTTCCTAGTAGTCGCTGATCATATTGATCCCCTATTATATGATTATTACCGGCCAGAGCGGTTTCCGAGTATCGATCTGATTCTGGCCTGTGGAGATCTAGATCAATGGTATCTATCCTATTTGATGTCTACTTTTAATGCCCCGCTGTATTATGTTAGGGGCAATCACGATAAATCGTTCCATCGCGATCCCCCCGATGGAGGGGAGGATATCCATGGCCGGATTGTCTCCTATAAAGGTGTTCGGATAATGGGTTTTGAGGGCAGCCAGATATGTACGCGGGAGGCGGTTCAATATACTGAACGAGAGATGTATTGGAAATATCAGATGATGAGATTCCGGCTGTGGCGGCTGGGAGGGGTTGATATTGTCATTACCCATGCACCACCCAAAGGGATCCACGACATGCAGAATATTACCCATACCGGCTTTTCCATCTTCAACACGATTATCGAGCAACAGCAGCCCAAATACTTTTTCCATGGCCATACACATTTGAACTATGGGCGCAATCAGGAGCGGGTGACACAAGTGGGGGATACTTATGTGATCAATGCCTATGGATTTTATGTGCTCAATTATGAAAAGGGTCCGGGAGGCAGTGGTGCCTACCAGACCCCTAGATGATGGCCGAAGTCTTTGTACGATCTTTAGCTAGCGGCCTCACTTTGTGTAGTATTTTGCCATTTATGGCAACGATCACCCCATCGAGCCAAGACGACCTTGTCTTGCCTGATTTCAACAACCTCACAGCGGTTGGGACAGCCATTGCACTCAAAACTTCTGGTCACAAACTTCAGTTCACTGGCACCAAACCCTCGGAATGCAGTCTTTTTGCCCCTGACCATGTTTTCTTTGGCCAGGATTGCTATACCTAGGGCACCCATGACCCCAAAATCCTCTGGGATGATCACGGGAACACCCAGTTCCTTCTCAAAAGCATGCCTAATGCCCAAGTTGGCCGCTACTCCTCCCTGAAATACTACCGGTGGCACTATGGACTTGCCTTTGCCTACGTTATTGAGGTAGTTTCTGACCAGGGCATCACATAGACCAGCTACGATATCGGGGGTCTTGTGACCCATTTGCTGCTTGTGCACCATATCGGATTCGGCAAAGACAGAGCAGCGACCAGCTATACGAACAGGATGTTTGCTCTGCAGGGCTAGATCGCCAAATTCCTCAATGGGAATACCTAATCTTGCGGCTTGGTGATCTAAGAAAGAGCCCGTACCGGCTGAGCAAACCGTGTTCATTGAGAAATCAACTACTACCCCATCTCGAATAATGATCAGCTTGGAATCTTGGCCACCAATCTCCAGCACCGTCTGTACATCTGGTACGCGATGCATAGCAGCTACAGCATGGGCTGTGATTTCATTCTTGACTATGTCTGCACCAATAATGACTCCAGTTAGGTGGCGAGCTGAGCCGGTAGCCCCGGCCCCTACAACGGTGAGGGAGGGGGGTACTTGTTTTTCCATTTCCCTTAAGCCTGCTTGGATAGCCTGGATGGGTTGGCCTTTGGTGCGAATATAAAGGCTATCTAATAGCCGATTGTCATCATCCATCAATACGAAATTAGTGCTAACAGAACCTACGTCAACTCCTAGATATGCCCTCAAGCACTTTCACCTCGCAGTCGTTCTCGTCTCATGGCCAATAAGTCCACGAAGGCTTCCAAACGGGTACTAGTACCGGCTTTGCCTGTTTGCTCATCTAGCATCAAGGTCAAGACTGGCAGATTATAGTCCTTACTGACTTTGGGGATAATACTTTTGGCCACTATTTCTGGTATACAAGTAAAGGGGGCTAGTTGGACTACACCATCGAAACCTCGCTTGGCATAGAGAATGGTCTCGCCAATGCTATTCTGACCATGACCGCCGACCAGCTCAGGCAAGTAGGGACGAGCGGCGTCCTTGATGTTCATCTCGCCTTCTACCCGAAATGCATCTAGAACCGTATTCTCTATAGTCCAATCTGTTAGGAATATAGATTTATCCACATAGACCCCCATGTGGCCCAATGTCTCTACAACATCAAGATTGACAAAAGGCTCAAGCACAACATATATCTCTCCGATGATCCCAACCCTCAGAGGCTTTCGCTCTGGGTCTACAGCTATGTTTCTCATCGTCTCAAGATTAGCTGTAGTTGCAGCTTTGACTTCCTTAACTGAATCAGCATTGTCAATATCGGCAAAAGCGTTTGTCAGCAAGCGGCTCGTGGTTCCAGTCTCAATCTCCAGAGGCCGTATTCGGTAACTCTCTCGTTCCAGAGCATCTAGTGCCAAGAGCTTTTGCCACGTCAACCATACTAAGCCGAGAAACTCACGAAAACTGACTTTGACTAGATCGCGCAAGATCCGATAGGTACCTATCCAATTGCGTCTAAGTGGTTCAAAGGTAATTACCCTTATGTCATATCCCAACTGCTCCTGCAAAATTCTTTGCTGAAGTTTTGTATAGTATCCGGCTCGACAGGGACCAACTCCACCGGAAGAGACGATGGTATCGGCTCCCAACTCTACAGCCTCTAGATAAGTACCCAGCAGTACCTTAAATGGAAGACAGGCAAATTCTGGTGCGTACTTTGTACCTAAGTCTAGGGTATGTTTGGTAGGGGGCGGGGGCAGCACCACCTCCTGACCGATGCCCTCAAGCAAGGTTTTGAAGCCTATCCAAGAGGTCCCCATATGGGGAAAGGTTATTTTCATCATGAATCACCCTTCCTACGCACCAACATGTCAATGAAAGCCTCTAAACGAGTCATGACGCCAGCTACTCCTGTATGTTCATCTAGGCATAGGGAAAGGTAGGGCAACCGATTTTGCTTACGGCAATCGAGCTCCAGCAGCTTATCTACCATGGCATCGGGCCCGCAGCCAAAGGCTGTGACGTGAATCAGGCCATCAATCATTTTCTCCTGGAAAAAGTGATAGGTGGCACGGATCACCTGGTTACTGTAATACCAGAATAGATATTTCGGTTGCTTCTTAGCCTGAGCCTTACGGCTCGGGGCAGGTACCATTTCGGGAGTCAATACCGTGGCACCCAGACGCTTCAGATTGGCGAGCAAACTGCAGTTGACAAATTCATCATAGAGCATATATGGATAGCCGACGACTCCTAGTCGGACTTGCTTGCTAGAGTCTCCCAGCATTTCTGTGGATGCTTGGGCAGACGCGATACCGCTTCTGGCGTCAGCCAGGCTGGGTGAGCTCTTATCCTGCAAGGATGCCCACCACTTTTCGATCACCGACATAGCTTCATTAGGTAGCATGTGATTGGCCAATAGAGCTTCATAGTATTGTCCGACTTGTATTGCTCTACGGTATGCGAGTAAACCCTTACGACGGCCTGCACCTAGGATTTTGGCAACATCTAGCCAGGCCCGCAGGGGAGCAAACCGCCCATCGCGGATATCGAGACGAGGAGTCAGCAGTGGAGGAATATCCGCCACCGAGGCCTTGATCATGTCGGATAACCCAAGAAACTTTGGGCAGAGAGTAGCCTCTCCATCGATACTCACCAAACGTGGTATGAGAATATAGTCCACCTGACCGATCAAGGCAGCGACATGTCCATGAAACACCTTTATGGGGATGCAGGCATCGGTCACGGTATCTCTGATACCTTGATCTACGATATCCTTGGTGGTAGGGGGACTCAACACAACTTCAGTTCCGAGTTCTTCCAGATATGTTTTCCATTGTGGGTAGAACGAATAGTATGCCAGAGACCTCGGAATGCCTACACGAATTGTCATCATTCAACCTCCCTACACTTCACAAATTACTTCGAGACTAGACACAAGAACGCCTGCCCACGGGGCTATTTTTCTCCAAAGGAGGCAAGATATGGAGTGAGAGAAGTTGAAGTCGGGGCCTAACCGGCCGGAGAAGCAAAGCAACTGCCTCTCACCGGCCATGATATGGTCACAGGGCTGCTGCGTGTACTTTCATTGCCACCATGGTCGATACTAGATACTGCTAGTTCAATTGATATGATGACATCCTCAGGGTGAGACGACAGATCTGGTTGATATAGATAAGAAGTTATGGAAGCGGGTACTGTGGCGATTAATTGAAATCCGGCAAAGACATCCAGCTGTGTGTATAGCCTATATGCTTTTAGATCGTCTTCTATAGGCGCAACAGCATCCCAAGATACCAATATCCCATCCTCGTGTAACAATGCATTCACACTCTTAGGGGATGGGGGAGGTGCATCAATCATTCCAATGATCTCGACACATCCCCAAGCCGGATTCCACTCTACCGCGGTGGTTTTGCCTGGCTGAATGGTGATCACCTCCCAAGGGCTTTCGTAAAAGCGATTATAGGAGTGAAAGGTATTCTCATAAAGTTCTATTCGCAGGTCATGGGTATGGGGCGGCAGTTCATCAATGGTCACTATCAGCTGGGATGCATCATCTCTGATAAACTCCTTGACTACTGCTGGCTGCTCACCCGTCCCGATAATGATCTTGCCTTTGACAAGCTCATATCTGCCAAAGCCCCCTAGGTCCAGAGCAATGACGAGTGTACCCGGGGCAGCCAGGAGAGGCAGATCTACGCCAGTCGTTTGGTCTTCATCAATCCATACACTGGTAGTGCCGGAATAGAGCATCTCACCTTGCCGGCCAAAGACGTCAACTCGCAGCTGCCATGTACCAACGAGGAGCTTGGATATCCTGCCAGATGCCGTCATTTGAGTCAAATCTACCACAAGGTCCTGTTGTACTTCTTGTTTGCCACGCGTAAGGGTAGCCGTCACCCGGCTAATGGAGTGGTTGTGAGCCATATCAGAAGTGAGCAAGGCTTTGACCGCTACACCACCGGTAGGACCATTGGGGGCATATGAAATGGTTTGGCCTAGACCCCCAAAACATCCACTAGTGAACATCGTCAGTCCGATTAGTGTCAGCACAAGCATGGTTTCTTGCCAGGCAAGGCTTCTGCATTGAGAGACAATACATTGAAGGATGAGAGGAAAACGCGGTCGTGATGACACAAAAACGCCTCCTTACCTCAAAGAGGGCAAGGTGGCGCAAGGACAGAGATAATCGTGTAATCCCTGTGGTTTCAGTATAGATTCTATGTCTTAGTCTGTCAAGTAGCGAAAGGGTTCTTGTCTAAGGACGCCAAGAGTTTCTCATCATCTACATGAGTGTAGATTGTAGTTGTAGCAATATTCTCATGGCCCAAAAGGCGCATAAGTGTTCGCAGATCCTCACCATTTAAGTAAAGCGCGGTGGCGAAGGTATGTCGCAGCTTATGGGGGGTAAGCATCAGCTTCTTACTGTCCGGCAAGTCGGTGAGCGCCACATACTCCTTGAGCTTTTGCTGAATCGCGCGGGGGGTGATGCGCGTATACCTATTGCCAAGAAAGAGTGCCAAGCGGTGTTGACCCTTAGCTTTGCCTCTGGGACGGACTTTTTTGTACTCTGCTACCGCCTCTCGGACTGCCGGGGGAACCGGGATGGGGCGATTCTTCCCACCTTTTCCACCGGTAACTCGATAAAACGTGGTTTCGGGCCCGATATCATCAATATTCATTTGTACGACTTCACCAATACGCAACCCCATACTCAGCATGATCAGGAAGACAGTATAGTCCCTTTCACATCCATGTCTTTGCACAGTAGCGAGAAAATGGAAAGCTTCCTCAGCGGTTAGGTGCAAAGGTGCTTCATTGCGATGGATGGTCTTGGTTTCTAGGTCATAAATCAAAAAGGGATCAGGCAGCAGCTCACGGTCGAAAAGATACTTAAAGAATCGCCTAACCGCCACGATTTTGCGGTTGATCGTGGTTTGAGCGTAACCCTGAGTTTCTTTCAGAAAGAGGAAATACCCAACCAGATCGTCGGGGCGAATTGCTTCCAGATCGACTGTAAAACCGTCCAGAAGCCGACTAGAAACGGCTGTTAACCTCTGATTATCAGCCTCGAAAGCGGCCTCGAATTCGCTATAGGCGATCTTGCTGTGAGGCAGAGTTACACAAGGACATCGAGCCAGGACCAGATGCAGCTTAAGCAGCCGTAAGTCCGATCTATAGGCTTTAGCGGTATTGAGGCTCTTATTGATACTCAAACTGGCAATGAATCTTTCTACCTGTAGATCAAAATCCAACACAAGTGATTCCTCCGGTATGTTCTTTCGATGAAGTAAGCTCCCAATGTACCTAATTCACTAGACAACCGACATTTCCTGTAATTCTCGTGATTCGATGGGATAGAGGTGTAGGGGCGTGATCGGCATAGGCAGCTAGATTCATACGATTAAATCAGATGGAAATCACCACACTTCGTAGAAGATATATTATGCGAAGTGGATTGCCGTTTGTTTGTTTTGTTGGGACCGACCGGTCTTATTACTTCGTGAGCCAGCACAAACATGTGCTTCGTAGACAACACTCATACAACAACCAGCCTAGCGTGGAATCAAACATCAAGTTGAACGTGAAACGGGATCAGGATAAACAGCAACTGGTTCACGATATGCCCTAATTCCCTCGCTTCGCTGCATGCCAGAGTCGTCGGTGGGTATCAATAATGTTTGACCCGGTCTGATGTTGACTGATTCGAGCTCATTCAGTTGTCTAATCTGGTATACGGTTCTTCGTGGATCAGCACCTGGTTTAGCCTTCCTTGCAATTGTCCATAATGTATCTCCTTGACGTACGACTATGGTTGCATAGCTTGGTTTGGGCCTACTATACGATACTACCCCGACAAAAATGGACCCGGCAAGCAGCAAAGCTCCCAGCGCAACAAGGATGGCCTTCTCGATCCTCTGTCTTCGGGATGCAAGGTGTTTGCATTTATGGAGAGATTTACTCTGTCCGGCAGTAGTGCCTGTGTCAAGCTGTACCTGACCAACATCCAGCGCCATACTAGCAGCACCTCCCGAACTAATGTCTTGGCGAACACGTGTGTGTCTGCATTTACCATATCACGAACAGGTGTTTTCGTCAACACCAACCGGGGCGAAAAGTACGGCAATAATTGCGAACGGGCGTTTGCAAAGGGGTTCTTGCTGTGCTATAATCAAGTTGATGTGTTGAGAACGGATTTTCGTGAAGTTAGCCATCGGGAGGGAACCCTATGAACGAACTCACTGAACGGCAAGGACAAGTACTGGAGTTCATCAAAGAACACGTCAGAGAAAAGGGCTATCCACCCTCGGTTCGAGAAATAGGTGACGGTGTTGGTTTGCGCAGCAGCTCAACCGTGCATGGGCATTTGCGGCGGCTGGAAAGCAAGGGATATATTCGCCGGGATCCCACGAAACCCCGTGCTATTGAGATCCTCAATGATCAGCCGGAAGAGAGCCGCATCATAAGAGACGTAATAGCTGTGCCTGTGGTGGGCAATGTTACGGCCGGACGACCTATCTTGGCGGTGGAAAACGTGGAAGACTACTTTCCGCTGCCTCGTGCCTTTGCATCTGATGAAGCTACTTTCATACTGCGAATTCAGGGTGACAGTATGATTGAAGCAGGGATTTTGGACGGCGACTATGTAATAGTTCGCCAGCAACCCGATGCACTTAACGGGGACATAGTTGTAGCACTCATTGAGGATGAAGCGACTGTCAAACGGTTCTTCAAAGAGTTAGACCATATTCGCTTACAACCGGAAAACCCGGTCTATGATCCGATTGTCACTACTGATGCTCACATCTTAGGGAAAGTCATCGGAGTTCTGAGAATGGTTCACTAACGGAGGCACTTATTATAGAATCTCGGTGGTTGCTGACTTATTGGTACTGGTTAGATTGAGTTTGTTTTAGATCGGGGCGTAATCATGCTGCCTACATGGAAGTAAGGGGGCGAACCGATTGCCCGCTTTTCGAGCACGGCCCCCTACTCCCTTGGTAAGCGTATTTTACTCAAGAGGTCGTATCCTCGTACTTTTCTTTCGTGATGAAACTACCATTTTCTAACCACTTATTTGTAACTCTGTACATTCCGTCAAATTCCAGACGTAATTGCATCCGGTTAAAGCAGTTATTCCCCATAACCGTCTTATTGATGAACATTTGGTAATCATGATTGCCAGCTTCTTCGCGTTGTATCTCCGATGATTTGCGAAGACGTAATGCCAACTTCTCCCCACATTTATCACACTGCACATAGACCCAGACAGCGTCCTTAGTCACGCGAATACCTGGCTGCTGGGTGGACCCTGGTGATATGAACTTGCTTACCAACTTTGCCAGTAAACCCAATCCTAAACCTCCATAGTCTGCTCGGTTTCCCAATGGTTAGTATCCTTAAGTAGGCCATTGCGTGGGCTCGAGCTACCCGAGGTACGTAAGGCCAGCATGTCTGCCGAACCGATGCCCAATAATGTAAAGAACATCTCCAGAGCCTGTTCTAACCCCCGCTGCTCTGGGGCAACCGTTTGATCAGGATCAAAAAGAGGCAGTTTGGCATATTCCTGCACAGCCATTTCATACGCCAAGTCTACCCCTTTTTCATCCACGAGCTCCATTAGGTCGCTATATTTCTGTCGTCGCGTCTCCGCCTGTGCTTTCCAAAAGTCGGGGTTGGAGGTCAAGCTGCTTGCTAGGAGATCTTGCTTGGCGAGCCGCCTAAACTTCTTCAACCCCCTGAGGACATCATCTTTGGCCACCTGTATCATAGCGCATCCCCCCTGATAACCATCGCTTCTTCAGTACTTCTACCCGCGCAGCTCAAATCCTCTTATCTGGCTCCACTAATCCCTGGATCCAATTCCCCATGTCTTCACAGTGACCTGCTATCACCAATGCTTTTGATTCAGCTTATGCTGGTAAGGCGGCAAAAAGTAACCAATAATAGGATTCGTTTGGGGCAGCTCCAATATACAAAAAAACTGGCTGATCATTGAAAACCTGTTGCCTATGCTCAGAGAACACCATGGCGCCTTAGTTCACTTATGGCATCCGGTGCCTGTAGATAGTGAAAAAGAGCCATTATGTATTGTCCCTTTTCCTTATAGATCGCACTCAACAGCAGGTGTGTATACTGGTTTTTTGGATCAAGTTTCAGGGCGCGTTCGAGGTGGACCTGTGCTCGCTCAATCTCACCAGTCTGACCGCACACTATAGCACAGAAATTTCGGCTCCAGGCAACAGTTGGGGCCAGGCGAATGATCTCCTCGAAATAGCTGATGGACTGTTCCAGGTCACCAAAGGCGTAGGAACCAAAGGCAGCACAATTCAGCAACAGCAGGTCTTCAGGTGAACGTCGCAGCTGCCGGAGGTTGTCCAAGACAAACTCAGCAACCTCTTCTCTATAACCATCTTCTCCGGCTATCTCCAGTTCTTTCAAAGCTCGCGGTAGTTGACCTAGATTAGCAAAGGCTATTCCTCTCAGCAATCGGCTTGCCACGGTTCTGCTTAATTCGTTCTCCCCAATCACTTTTTCCCAGTCAACATGGTTAGGTGCAGTCTGGCTTTGAGCATGAGTAATAGAGGGCCAGATGGTATTGGTCCAACCAAGTAACAGGGCTACCAATAGGATACCTGCAATTAGTCTTTGCTCTACCAACCGTACCCCATTGTTCATCCTCACAACTCTCCCTACACCATTAGCAGAACACGTGCACTGCCTGAATAGCCACCAGCAACACTACTGAGCCCTGAAATACCCAAAGGGCCAGCCGCACTATAGTCAATAGGATTGCAGGCCATGGCAGCTGGTTTGAGCTCTCCGTTGCTGGCTCTGCCTCTACCAGGAGGTCGAGATATGGGTTCCCCCGACATTTCGGCCTTCGTTGTGGCCAATAAGAGCAACCACATAAATAGACAGCAAGACCACATAGAGCGACAACCCCACTTATGAGCGCCACCTGCAGCAGAAGCATACCCAAGCCCATACTAAGATCCCCCTTAGGTAGGATATGTGTTTACCTAAGGAGAGGTCACTGGTTGTTGTGTCATGTCGATCTGGTTCAGTCTAGATCCCATTGAGCCAACTCATCCATAAAGGCTTCATGGGTTAGCTGAAAGCGAACTGGGGTGATGGAGATCCAACCATCCTTGACTGCCCTTGTATCTGAGTCTAGTCCTTCCTCCAGATCAATCGCTTGACCGGTAAGCCAGTAATAGGTTCGTCCCCAAGGGTCTAGCCTCTTTTCCACAAAATCACGATATCTGCGAATTCCCACCCGTGTAATCTTGATGCCTCTTATCTCGGCACCAGGAACCCTAGGTAAATTGACATTCAGCAAGGTATCTTTGGGCAGCCCCTTGTTCTGGACCTCTCTTGCTGTGCTGGCGGTTAACGTCACCGCTTTCTTCAGATTCAACCATGTGCCCGAATAATCGGCGATCGAGATAGCCAACGCAGGAATCCCCATAATTAGTGCCTCAACGGCCGCTGATACCGTTCCTGAATAGAGCACATCAGTTCCTAGGTTCGGGCCGGCATTGACTCCAGAAACCACCAGATCTGGCCGGTGGTCCACCAACATCTCCAGACCGAGCTTTATACAATCTGCCGGAGTGCCATCTACCTGAAAGGCGAGGACAGCCCCCGGTATACCTCCAACCTCTGTCACTCGCAACGGTCTATGCATGGTAACTGCATGTCCCATCCCACTGCGCTCACGATCGGGAGCGACCACATACACATTTCCCAGCGAGCTTAGACCTTTGACCAGCTCCAGCAGCCCTGTGGATCTGATCCCATCATCATTAGTTATAAGAATATCCACGTACCAGCCTCCTACTGCCAGCTAATCTCCTTGACTTCAGATAGGCTCGATAGCTCCTGCATCAAGCCTTCCAGCTGAATGCCATGGGGAGTCTCAACTCTCATCTCTACATAGCATTCCCCGTCATCGGTTGTATCTACTGTCATAGTACGGATATTCACGCGCCGTTGACCTAACAAAGTAGCTATGGCTGCTAGTTGACCAGGTCTATCGGCGACCTGTAGTCGCAGAGAACGCTCTTCGTGAGGGAGCAAGTACTGCTCCAATTTGTTCACCAGAGTGAGAACAGCCAATAAGGTGGCGATCACTGCTCCGAGGTAAAAGCCTGAGCCAATTGCTAAACCGATTCCAGCGACAACCCAGAGACTTGCTGCTGTTGTGAGGCCTTTGATGCTCAAACCTTCCCGCAAAATGGTTCCAGCACCGAGAAAGCCAATACCACTAACTACCTGTGCGGCTAATCTGCCTGGATCCCATCTTGAACCGTCAATCCCACTCTCAGCGAAACCGTAGATAGAAATCAACATGATCAACGTGGACCCCAAGCAGACCAAAATCTGAGTACGGAATCCAGCTGCCCGGCCATGTATTTCTCTTTCTATCCCAATTAGGCCTCCGGCTGCGACAGCCAAAACCAGCCGAAGTATGACCTCCCACTGAGTGAGCACTTACGTGTACCCCCATCCTTTGCTCCTACCGGTTTGATCAGCATACACCAATCGGCACACCGAACCTCATTCAGCTCTTAGCTTAGTTTAGCTCGACAATGGGGACAAAACTCATTTTCAACATCGACTGCCGCAAAACACCGGTAGCAGTCCCGCTTCAAGACACCTTTACAATGGGGACAAAACGCTAACCAAGATAGTGCCTTCTTATTGCAGTGAGGACATACTCTCATTGCACCTTTAGGTCTAGCCAGACCATAAATCAGCAGGACTATGCCTGTTCCCAATGGCCCGAAGGGTCCTAGTAAAAAAAGGCCAGCCATTATGATAGTAGCTGCCCACAAAACGGAGTTGGCATCTCGTCCCTTAGCATCCTGATAAGTCCAGTAAGCAGCGGGGCCTGCCACTGCCAAATTGATGACCAGTACTGTCCAGTTCATAAAATTATCGGCACCTTCTCAAGGTCAATGAAAAGGACCTAGGCGCCTTCTCTCCTTCCTCCACACACACATTGGATTTCCTGAAATGGGCAGCTGAAAGGAAGTCCATGCAGACCCTAATTCTTCAAATCACAGAGAAACCCTGCCTCTACTAGGGTTTAAGATTTTACCACTGAAGCTCTCGCCCCTAGAACTCCTTCCCTATCTTGGTCTTGATCCGACATAAGGCATTATCAATAGACTTGGTATGAGTACCTAGCTCTTCGGCCATCTCCTTATAAGATAGCCCATTAATGTAGAGCCGAAAGACGCTATACTCAAAATCGCTCAACACCTCTTTGATATATCGCTGAGTATGCTGCAGCCTCTCTCGGTCAATAACCAGGGCTTCGGGATCATCAACCCGGTTATTGGACAACACTTCCATCAAAGTACGGTCTCCTTCAGCATCGTAAATGGGTTTGTGTAAGGAAGTATACGAATTGAGGGGAATGTGTTTCTGCCTGGTAGTACCCTTGATGGCACTAATGATATTGCGAGTGATACAGAGTTTCGCGAAGGACCAGAAAGATGACGAACCCGGCGAAAAATCGCGGATGGCCTTGTATAAACCGATCATCCCCTCTTGGAGTAGATCGTCATCTTCGGCTCCCTGTAAGAAGTAGGGCCTAGTCCAAATATAAACCAACTTTTGATACTTATAGAGCAAATAATCCGTAGCATCTTGGCGACCAGCTTGTGCTTGTTGAACAATGTCTTCATCTGGCAAATCTCGAAAAGCTCTAAATCCATCCAAATGATAGTTGATCGGTAACGCACTACCCATGGACACAACCACTCCTTTGGGTCAAGCAAACGTCTCCGTGTTCTGACTATCTACCAAAATATACATTTCAACATTAGAGCCCTAAATCCTTCAATTGGAGTCCACAAAACAGCAAAGCCCTTTACCGTTGACATACACGGAAAGGGCTTTTAATCGAAACTTGCCATATGATTACACATACAAATCTAGCTTCGCCTCCCTTTAGGCAACCTAAGAAATCTTAACCATCGCATGTTGCGTCACACCCCTTTTCACCTCAGAAGCGACTGTATTTTGGGCTCGGAAGTGCTTTAGCAAATAGTTTAGTGCATCCCAGGGGTCCACTGTATCACCGCAGGTAAACACGTCGATGGCAGCATAGCCAAGCTCTGGCCATGTGTGGATGGTTAGATGAGACTCGGATATGACGACCACTCCACTGACTCCCTGTGGACTGAACTTGTGAAATGCAACTTCCCTCACCTCTGCTCCTGCAGCTAATGCTGCTTCTACCATAATACTCTCCACCAGGTTCCGATCATTTAATACCTCAGGATCACATCCATAGGCTTCACAGAGGATGTGACGGCCCAAAGCATTTTTCATTCCATTCGTTGCCCCCTTTCGGCGATCTCTCCACCCTTCTATAGTCTCGTACCCAAAGCACTATTCGACCGCTTCAATTCTAGCAGAACCTCACGAAATGTCAAGCAAAACGGCATATTGCTGCCGCTATACCTGCACACCTCCTTCTGGCTCAGTTTATCTCCTCTTCTTTCGCTCTAGCAAAGCATTTGTCCTTATTGCCACATAGCGCTGCTCATCAGCTAGTCTCGTGTTTCGGTACCAGGGATTCCACCACCTGGTAAAGAGCCAATTCTACATGTTCTTTGCACATGCCGCCCTGTAAATAGACTGTATAGGGCGATCGCAGTGGTCCATCGGCACTGAGCTCGATGGTCGAGCCCTGAACAAAAGTGCCTCCGGCCATTACTACCTGGTCTTCGTATCCTGGCATGTCTCCGGGTACTGGTTGAACGAAACTGTCAATCGGGGAGCTGGCTTGAATGCTTTGGCAGAAAGCTAAAAGCTCCTCTTTACTAGATAGTCTCACTGCTTGCACAATATCGCTCCTTGGTTCATCCCATCGAGGAGATACAGAGTATCCCAAGTCCTGCATTACTTTTGCTACCAATATCGCACCGGCCAATGCCTCACCCACCACGTGTGGTGCCATCCACAGCCCCTGTAATATCCAACGGTTTAAGCCATAGGTTGGACCTAGTTCGCGCCCCAGTCCCGGTGCGGTCATTCGATCAGCAATGATTTCGATTAGACGCTCCGAACCGACCATATAGCCACCACCGGCCACCAAACCACCACCAGGATTCTTGATGAGGGAGCCGGCGATGAGATCCGCACCCATATGGCATGGCTCCCAATTCTCCACAAACTCACCATAACAGTTATCCACAAAGATGATAATATCTTTGCTGATGGTACGGATAATAGAGATCATATTCTGAATGTCATCAATGGTGATCGCTGGCCGCCAGCTATAACCCCGGGAGCGCTGAATCATCACCATTTTGGTTGTACTACTGACGTTAGCTAAGATCCCGTCTTTGTCCCAGTTGCCTTCCTTGTTGAGCGGGACCTCCTTGTATCGAATGCCATCTCGCAGCAAGCTGTTAGGCAGATCGCCCTTTGTACCGATCACTTGCTGTAAGGTATCATATGGAGCACCGGTCAGGGAGACTAGCTCATCTCCCGGCCTTAGCAAAGCGGCCAGACATGTGGCTATCGCATGGGTACCTGACACCAACTGTGGCCTAACCAAGGCATCTTCCGCTCCAAATACCTGAGCGTACAAGGATTCGATCACCTCGCGGCCGCTGTCGTTGTAACCATACCCAGTACTGCCCGCAAAATGATATTCACTGACTTGATGTTGACGAAAAGCCGTCAGCATTCGGCTTTGGTTAGCCAGTTTCCGCTCTTCGATCTCTTCCCACTTACCTTTGATCTCAGCTTTGGCGTTATTGATCAACTGCTTTATCCAGTGATATCTATCGGACAGTAAAGTTGTGTGCATGGGCTTGTCTCCTCATTCGATGATCTTGGTACATCTATTCTTGTTGTGATAGATCACTCGAGCTTCTATATCAAATCGCAAGTGATAGCAACTAGGCAAAGGTGAGGTATTGAGATTGATGGTGCTGTCCACCAATCCTAACAGTAACGAATGCCAGCATCACGCAGCCGCTCAACTGCATCCTTGATTCGCTCCTGCTCTACACATAGAGATATGCGGATATAGTTCTCGCCATACTGGCCATAACTGATTCCAGGTGTGACAACCACTCCGGCTTCCTCCAAAAGCAGTGCTGCAAATTCAGTCGATGTATAACCCTCAGGCACTGGAGCCCAGACATAGATGGTTGCCTGGGGTCTTTCCAATTCCCAGCCTAGCTGCTGCAATCCATTGATCACCATATTCCGCCGTTCAAGATATAGCTCTTGCATCGCCGCTACGGAGTCTTGGGGACCGCTTAGTGCTTGAATACCGGCATATTGGATTGCTGAAAACACGCCAGAATCAATATTGCTCTTCACCCTCGCCAGGGCTTCAATGACTTCCCTATTGCCTGCTGCCCACCCTAGCCGCCAACCAGTCATGTTATAGGTCTTGGAAAGTGAGTGAAACTCAATGCCGACCTCCTTGGCACCCTCGATTTCCAGGAAACTAAGGGGCCGGTATCCTTCAAATGCGACCTCGCTGTAGGCTGCATCATGGCAAACGATAATATCATATTCTCGGGCAAAGGTGATGACATCTTCATAGAATTCTCTCGGTGCGATTGCACCTGTAGGGTTATTAGGGTAATTTATGAACATGAGCCTGGCCTGTTTGGCGACATCATCCGGTATCGCTGAAAGATCTGGCAAGAAGTGATTGGCTTTAAGGAGAGGCATTCTATAGCTTATGCCCCCTGCAAACATCGTTCCTGTGCTATAGGCAGGATACCCTGGATCAGGGATCAGGTTGATGTCCCCTGGATCAACATAGCATAGTGATATGTGAGCTAGCCCTTCCTTGGATCCAATTAGGGTAACGATCTCTGATACGGGATCAAGCTCCACCCCACGGGTTCTCTCGTACCAGCTTGCCACAGCCTCGCGAAAAGGCAGCATTCCCTCGTACACCGGGTAACGGTGTGTTTTTGGGTCTTTGGCGGCAAGCTGAAGGCTTTTCACAATATGAGAAGGAGTCGGCCGATCTGGGTCTCCCATTCCCAGGTTAATGATATCTACCCCTGCAGCTTTTGCTTTAGCAATTTTCTGATCAATCTCGGCGAATAGGTATGGTGGCAATTCTTGAATACGTCTAGCAGTCTGCATAGGACCATCGCGGCCCAACTGGAGCCAGCCAGTTAAGCCCCGTATGCCAGGGCCGGCGGGCTGAAGCCGCTTCCACGCCTCCTTTATACATAAATATCTAGCGTGCAAACCCAAAGATGGGCTCCCCTAAGCAGATTCCATATCAGTGGACAACATCCTGCAACCATGATCCATCAAACTCATCCTCTAGTACATATGTGACAGGTTTGCAGCAAACAGATAGCATGTCTGAACTATCCTGGGGAGCATCTGTATATTTCTCTTGCTCTTTCGAGTTACAGATGGGACAGCGATTTTGCTCTAAACATTGCTGCCTAAGATCCAAGACACCATAGGCCATGCCTATATGGAAACCTTGTTTTATCCCCAGCCTGCGTCCCACCGCGAATCCGCAAAGGATACTAGCTAAGATTAATACTATCACATTAATATTGACCACTGATTTCATCTTCCTTTCTCGCCATATGCCGCAAAATGCTCACTATCAATGGTCCGTTGATCGAAACCAATAGGAGCTTGATCACGTCCAGATAGCATAATAGCGCTATGGCAATGGCGGCGGCTAAGCCAGTCTCCACCACTCCCCATCTCGTCGCCCAATTGGCAGCCCCGCACATCTTGTCTTGTTGATGATCGAGCAAGTCATCAACAGCCTGTAATGAGAAGATTGCTGCCCAGGAAGTGACCAGGGCCTTCCACCCAAAAGCAGATAGGGTGAGTACTCCAAGAAGCAAAGCTTCTTGCCATCCCGTTAAGCCCAAAGGTAGGGGCCTCAGCCTATCACCTCTCATACCTACAGCGTAACTAGCCCAAAACAGCGTGATTGACCAAGTGGGTTCAGCGATTACGGCCAAGCTAAAGGCGAGTAAAGCATAAGGTAGTGTGGCTTCTTGGAGATCAGCGGCCCAAGTCTTCTTGCCGATCAGGCGGTCTAGAGGGCCATCCAGGTAATCATCCATCATCTTAATGGTCATGCCTGTGAAAAAACAAGCCAAGCATGGCCGCAGCAAAGGAAGTATGGATACACTAAAGATGGCGCCAGACAAATTGCTTCACCTCAGCAAAACCAGTTTTGAGCAATGCAGAAATCGGGAAAATCACATGGCCGGGAAGCTCTTTGCGTATCTGAGCCAATCCCTTGGTTGCTTCCGGCAAATCCATCTTGTTAGCCAGTATGGCATAGCCATCCCGCATTCCCCCAAACTGAGCAACCTGCCAGTCTACTTCTCCCATGGTTTCAACCGCGCCCAGCTTATCGACACTGTTGGCGTCGATCAAGTGCAATATGACCGCTGCTTCTCGCACCTGCGCGAGCGTTTGGGCCATAGCCCTCCTGATCATCACCTCTTCAGGCACCCCTTCGGTCAGCCCGCTGGTATCCACAAGCGTAAATCGCTTTCTACCCTTAAGTCCAGGCATCTGAATCTGAATGGACTGTAATCCCAAGGTGTGATGGGGTGTCGTATTGGTCAACTCATTCAAGGCCTCTTTTTGACTCAGGGTATGGCGGTAACTCTCCCCACCGGGAGGCGTGAATTCTATTTCCAGGCGAGTGATTCCGAGATAGCCGGCGAAATTGATGGCAAAAAGAGTTTTGCCTACATTTGCCTTACCAATCACAATACAGGCCTTCAACTCACCAACCCTCCCCGAAATCCTCGACCTCTATGTGGAGCAGATCCTTACGAGTCATGCCTTCGGCCCTTTGGACAAGACGAACTGCCTGACGCCGAATGGCCAGCTCAATCCAATTTCGTACAGTGCGGGCATTGCCGAAACTGTAGGTCTCTGTGCGCAATCCCTTTTGAATCAGCAAGGCCAATCGTCTGCGCGCCCCTGCAGTCAGCCGGTACTGACGTTTTTCCAACATCAACTCAGCAATAGCCAATAGCTCCGCTGCATCATAATCGGGAAAATCAATATGCAGCGGGAAACGGGAGCGCAGTCCGGGGTTGCTCTGGAGGAAGAACTCCATTTCGTCGGTATAGCCGGCTAGAATCAGGATAAACTCCTGTTTATGGTCTTCCATAGCTTTTACCAATGCATCGATTGCTTCCTTCCCAAAGTCCTTTTCTCCGCCTCGGGCTAAGGAGTAGGCTTCGTCAATAAATAATATGCCGCCTAAGGCTTTGCGTATTTGTTCTCTTGTTTTTTGTGCCGTATGACCTATGTACTCACCCACCAGATCAGCCCGTTCAACTTCCACAAGGTGCCCCCTAGGCAAGACTCCCATATGTCGGAACATCCGACCTAGAATCCGGGCTACAGTCGTCTTGCCCGTACCGGGGTTTCCACGGAAAATCGTATGCAGCACTAAGGGTTCAGTAACTAACTGTTCCTCGGCGCGCCGCTTTTGAATCTCGACAAAGGCCTGGATCTCTCTGACAAGCTGCTTAACCTCTTTAAGTCCAATGAGGGTATCTAGCTCAGCTAAGACCTCCCCTAGTTGTTCTTGGCTCTCTTTGGCACCCCCATTGGGTGACTCGTTTCTTTTTCCCATAGCCCGAAAGAGGGCAAAGGCTTCGGCCGGCGAAACCCTACCCTCTTCTAACCAGTCCAATACTTCCTCAACGGTTAGTGGCGCTAAATTCCTGCTCAGCATCCTCCCACCTCACGGAGGCAATGTTTTACCTTAACATGTATATGTAAACAGCATCGGAAATGTGTTTAGGAAAAGGCCCAAAAAAAAGAAAAGAGCCCTGAAGACAAGCTCCCTTCCCGTTTTTCCTGTGGACGTAGCTCATGATTCCGTGGTTTGAGCCAATGCTAGGTTGAAAGGTTTTTGGGGGGTAATTGTGGAAATGGCGTGCTTATAGATGAGGTCACTTTTTCCGTCACTTTCACTTTCGAGGAGTAGCGTAAAATTATCAAAAGCTCTAACCAACCCGCGTAACTGCACCCCATTGACTAAATAGATGATTACTGGGATGTGTCCTCTGCGGATTTGGTTGAGATAGACATCCTGCAAGATCATTGCTGTCTTTGCCATGATGCTCCTCCTATCCTCGCCGGTCAATTCATATTGGTTGCTGCCTTTTGATTCATATTTCGTGTTCTGTATGAAAATTCCTCCAATAAATGCCGGTGATTTTCTCTACGGCGTCCTCCCTACTGATCTGGTCCAGATCCAACCAGATGATCTCTTGGTCACGTCGGAACCAGGTAAGCTGACGTTTGGCATAGCGGCGAGTGTCTCTCTTCAACCGGCGCACTGCTTCTGTCAGATCATATTCGCCGCGCAAATAGCCCACCAGTTCCTTGTATCCCAAGGCCTGTAGGGCAGTGGCGCTGCCTTCTAGCCCTTGGCTCATCAATTGCTTGACCTCATCAAGCAGCCCCGTTTCCATCATGAGGTCTACCCTCAGATTAATCCGATCATAGAGCCGTCGCCGGTTGCGGGTAAGACCAAATTTGACTGATGGGTGTCTGGGCGGCTGTCGCTTTTGGGCCGCTAGATGCCTAGACAAAGGCTGGCCAGTCGTATGGTAAACCTCGAGAGCTCGGATTACCCGACGGTGGTCATTGGGATGCAGCCTCTTGGCGCTATCTGGATCTACCTCTGCCAACCGTTGATGTAAAACAACTCCACCCCTGGTGCTTGCCATCTTTTCCAGCTGCACGCGCAGCTCTTCATCTCTTGCTTCCGGGTCGAACACGAAACCATCTAGGACCGCCCTGATATAAAGGCCTGTGCCTCCGGTCAGGATGGGGGTCTTATCGCGCTCAGCTAAGCTCCGGAGAGTCTCTTCTACCATTCGCTGGTAGTCTGCCACACTAAACTCTTGATCTGGAGTCACCACATCCAGCATGTGATGGGGAATCCCCTGCCGTTCATTTTCGGTGGGTTTGGCTGTACCTATATCCATACCTTTGTAAACTTGCATGGAGTCAGCAGAGATGATTTCTCCATCAACAGCTCGAGCCACTGCAATAGACAAGTCTGTTTTACCCACAGCTGTGGGGCCTACGATTACTAATATGGGCCGCACGCCCTTCACTCCTAGGTTATATTGATCTAAAGCCTACCAAAGCGCCGGTGTATGTCAGCTAGTGCCAAACGTACTACTATAGGTCTACCATGTGGGCAGGTGAAGGAATTTTGGGTGGTCATAAGATCTGTAAACAGTTGCAGCATCACTGGCAAGGAAAGCTGTTCCCCTGCCTTAACGGCTCCTTTGCAGGACATGACTACTACGGCAGCCTCCCGATAATCACCAGTATGACCCACCCTGATTATCTCCAGTAACAACTCTTCGAGTTCTTCCTCAGCTATCCCGGACAGTTCGGCTGGAACTGTGCGTACTAAGCAGTCCTTGGAACCGAACTCAGCGATCTCAAAACCGAGTGCTGCCAGCTTAGGCGCCCACTCCAAAATCGCCGCTGTCGATGTTGATCCCAACTCAGGGTGCAAAGGCACCAGTAAAGCTTGGGCCTGGATGCTGCGTGCATTCAACTGTTTCTGAAAGCGCTCATATAAGATCCGCTCATGCGCCGCATGCTGGTCAACTAGCCAGAGTTCTTCTTCTGCCTCGATGAGCATGTATGTCTTGTGAAATTGCCCCAGTATCTGATACCCTGTTTGCTCGACTGCTGCCGCTTCATTGACGGTCATCGGCTCAACGGTAGGCGCTGCCGCTTCCCAGCCGGGAGTATGTTGCGCTGCATTGCTATCCAACCTGTGCTTAGAGTCAAGTGGGGGGATCATCCTGTGTTCTGTGTGATAGGGCTTGGCTCCAGCTGGTATATGGGAAAATTGCGTTTGATCCACAGTGGCGGGAATGTCCTGTTGAGGAGCTGATCCCATTGACCACGACGCAAATGACATTGATGACTCCAGGCCTCTTCTCACTGCCAACATTACTTGTCTGTAAATTTCGCTGTTGTCACTAAAGCGGATTTCACGTTTAGCCGGATGCACATTGACATCGAGCCGGCTCGGTTCCATGGTTAAGAAAATGGCAGCTATGGGAAACCGGCGACGGGGTAAGAGGGTTTGATATCCTTTCTCTATAGCACTAGCGAGGAGCGAGCTCTCCACAACTCGGCCATTGACGATAAATGTCTCTGCTTGACGATTGCCGCGATGGACATCGGGTTTGGAGACAAGACCAGTGATTGTGAAATAGTTGCTCTCACGTTGGATTGGTACCAAGCTCTTGCCAACGCGAGACCCGTATATACTCCACATGACGGCTTCCATTTTGCCGTCACCAGGCGTGAGCAAGATCTCGTCTTCATCGGATATCAAACGAAATCGCACCCTGGGGTTGGCCAAGGCTAGTCTTCCCAGTATATCGAAAATGTAACGTCGCTCTGTTGCCGCTTGTTTCAAAAACTTATAGCGGGCAGGTGTATTAAAGAAAAGGCGCCGCACAGTCACTGCTGTCCCTGAGGGAGCACCCACAGCTTCCAAGCGCACCCGCTTACCGCCGGAAAAGGCAATCAGTGTACCTACGGCAGCCTCCTTAGTCTTTGTAATCATCTCCAATTCCGATACTGCCGCTATACTGGGCAGCGCCTCACCCCTAAAGCCTAGGGTGACTATGCGGAACAGGTCATCGGCTGAGCGAATCTTGCTGGTCGCATGGCGTTCAAAGGCCAGTGGCACCTCGGCTTCAGGTATGCCACGGCCATTGTCAACGATTCTCAGATACTCTTTTCCACCTTCGCGGATCTCCACATCGATGCGAGTTGCCCCTGCATCTAATGCGTTTTCTACAAGCTCTTTTACTACAGAAGCCGGTCTTTCTACCACCTCACCAGCGGCGATCTTGTTAGCTGTGTCTTCATGCAGGCGAATTATGCAGTTCATGATCTACCTCCTATATACCCGACCTGGTCACATCACAGAACCGCAGTGCTTTCTCATAGCTGGGCTACGTTTCTTCTGATTTACGCAGATGGTCTTGCCATTCCACCAGCCGCTTTAGGGCCTCAAAAGGAGTCCATTGCGACAAATCGGCAGTCTCAATTTCCTGCAAAATGGACGCACCCCGCTTAGAGTTCAGATCAGCTGACCCTGGCTGCCTTTGATTTTCGTCACGAGCACGGCCTGCTGCCGTTTCTGCCATAGCCTCTTCTGGCCAGACAGCCTTGTCTGCCTCTCCCGCCAGAAAGAACCTATCTAGACTGAGCTGGCGGTAGGATGCGTCTGGCTCCAGGCCATCCAAAACGGATTTTGCTCTACTTAAGACCTGTTTAGGCAATCCGGCTAACCGGGCTACATGTATACCATAGCTCCTATCAGCCGCTCCATCGCCCACCTTATAAAGAAAAACAATTTCCGGTCCCTCTTCCCAAACCTCCATTCTCAGGTTCTTGATTCGAGGCTTAGTTAGGGCCAATTTGGCGAGCTCATGGTAGTGAGTAGAAAAGATGGTCCTAGCTCTACACACATCATGAATATATTCAGCTATAGATTGAGCCAGAGCCATACCATCATATGTCGAAGTGCCGCGGCCTAGCTCATCAATGATGATCAGTGATTGCGGTGTGGCCTGGCTGAGAGCGATGTTCACCTCACTCATTTCTACCATGAAAGTGCTCTGCCCAGTACCGAGGTCATCAGCAGCGCCTACTCTGGTGAAAATCCGGTCCACCAATCCAATCTCTGCCGCTTCTGCCGGTACAAAAGAGCCTATCTGGGCCATCAACGTGATTAGTGCCACCATCCGTAAGTATGTGCTCTTACCCGCCATATTGGGACCGGTGAGAATCAGCAACTGAACATTCTCGCCGTCCAGGTAAACATCATTAGGCACAAATTGTCCTTCGGGCATCATGGCTTCCACAACTGGATGACGCCCGGCCTTGATATCAATGGTGCGGTCCTCTGTAATCTCAGGCCGACAGTACCGTCTGCGGACAGCGACTTCACCGAGCGCAGCCAACACATCGAGCTGCCCAATGATGGCTGCCAGTTGCAGCAATCGAGGGGCAGCCTCGCTTATCCGGTTGCGAATATCGACAAAAAGCTGGTATTCGAGCTGCAGAGCCCGTTCTTCAGCCCCCAATATGAGATTTTCTTTCTCCTTGAGCTCAGGGGTAATATATCTCTCTGAATTGGCGAGTGTCTGCTTTCGTTGATAATCGTCAGGGACACTAGCCAGGTTGGCCTTTGTCACTTCAATATAATAGCCAAAAACCTTATTAAAGCCCACCTTGAGGCTCTTGATGCCAGTTCGCTTGCGCTCCGCCGCTTCAAGGGCAGCTATCCAACTTTTGCCCTCCCGAGAAGCCGCTCGCAATTCATCTAGCTGCTTTGCATAACCTGGGCGGATAATGCCTCCCTCTCTGAGAGTCGCCGGCGGAGATTCTACAAGGCTTCTTTGCAGCAAGTTAGCGAGTTTCGGTAGTGGTTCCAAATTACTAGCCAGGGTCTTGAGTCTCTGTGTTTGAACATGAGTGAGGTTCTCCCGGATACTGGGCATTTGCTGTAGCGACACGCCCAGAGCCACCAGATCTCTAGGGTTGGCACTGCCATAGGTAACTCGCCCCACCAGCCTCTCCAGATCGTGTACTCTTGACAGTTGCTCTCTTAGAGTATTGCGTAAAGGTGTATGTTCGACTAGTTCTTCAACTGCATCTAAGCGTTCCACGATCTCTTGTTGATCAAGCATCGGCTGCAGCAGCCAATGGCGCAGCAACCTACCTCCCATGGCTGTCACAGTATCGTCCAGGAGCCAGAGCAGAGAGCCCCTGTACTCACCATCCCGTAAGGTCTGGATCAGTTCCAGATTACGACGGGTAGTGGACTCCATGAGCATGTAGTTTTCGGTGGAGTAGACATCAATGCTGGTAATATGACTGAGGATCCGCTTTTGAGTGTCCTGCAGGTAGGAGAGAACTGCTCCTCCAGCTCGCACGGCTGCCGGTGATTCTTCTATGCCAAAGGACTGAAGCGTTCTTATCTCAAAATGCCGTTTGATGGTCTCCTTGGCGGTATCAAGGCGCCAGCCTCTCTCTCCGTAAACCGAAAATGTGCAGTCAAGACGTCTGCTAGCTTCTGCCTTCCAGGCCAGGTCTTCCCCAAGTGATGGGTGCAAAAGGCATTCTGCGGGAGATAGGCGCTCCAACTCATCCCAGAGCTTATCCTGACCCAAATCGCCTCGCAATTCGGTCAGTCCAAAATAGCCGGTAGACACGTCCACCACTGCTAGACCATAAGTCCGCTGGTGTTGAAAAATCCCTACCAAGTAATTGTTGGATTTGTCCTCCAAAAGCTGGGGCTCGATCACGGTACCAGGTGTAACAACTCGAGTTACCTCACGCTTGACGACCCCCTTAGCGGTCTTTGGGTCTTCAACCTGTTCACAAATGGCCACTTTGTAGCCATGACGCAGTAGTGTCGCCAGATAATCGTCTATGGCATGATAAGGAACTCCACACATGGGAAGCTGTTTGCCCTTCCCCATCCCTCTACTGGTCAAAGCGATGTCTAGGACTTGAGAACCGATCTTCGCATCGTCACCGAACATCTCATAGAAATCTCCCAATCGGAAGAAGAGAATGGAATCCTGATGTTGCCGTTTAATGGAGTAATACTGTCGAAGCATCGGGCTAAGATTCTCCATGATCCATCGGACCTCCCTTCTCAAACATATTGCTTCTGCAACGGTTCACATGGCTCCTGCCTGTGCCATATGCGCCAAGGACAGAAAAACGCCTTGCTCAGCAAGATGACTTGGCTGCCCAAGGCGGGAATCATGCGGTCTTGTTCTAAACCAGCCAGTTAGTAGCGGGTCTAGGTGCACTGTACCTCCTATACGGACGTCATGGGTCAGTGTCCATGTCCGAGAAAACAGGGTCCATACCAGCCTCTTCAAGCCAGTACGGTGTCTGATCAAGTATAGCGTGAATGAGCTCCTCATGTGGCCGTTCCATAGGGTAAGTCAAGGTGGGTAAAGCCAGAAAATCAACAGCATCTATGTTGCAGAAAACGGCTGTTTCTGTGATCTCGGTAATCATATCGGCTGGCACCGGAACGTGGTGTCCAGATCGTTCGTCATAGACAACAACATATCTGATGGTGCACATACTGGGCTGCACCAATTGCCGAATAATGTGGCCGCATACATGCTGATCCCGGCTGACTAGTTCCAGCTGCCACAGATCTCGATTACTCACTTCCAGCAATGCTGCATCCGGAATCATGTTGTTACTGCATAAACTGTCTATGCCTCGGTGTTTACACATAACTGCTGCCCCCTACCCAGCCAGCTCTGCTCAAGCGAGCTCACCACCTAGGCTCCAGGTATGAGCCTCTGTAATGCGTACATTGACTAGCTCACCGATTAGTTCTTGCCTGCCCGGAAAGACTACATTCTTGGCAGTCCTCGTTTTTCCGGTTAGCATATTGGTATCGTTTCTGCTGATCCCCTCTGCGAGAACCTGCAGCTCACGGCCGAGGAGTTTTGTATTGCGCTCTAGACTCATCTTATTCTGTAATTCGATGAGTCGATAGATGCGCTCTTTTTTTACATCTTCCGGCACCTGGTCGGGCATCTCGGTGGCCGGTGTCCCTTTCCGCGGTGAGTAAATGAAGGTAAAGGCTGAGTCATATCCAACCTCTCTTACCAGAGATAATGTATCCGCGAAGTCAGCTTCTGTCTCCCCGGGAAATCCCACCATGATATCAGTAGTAAGGCTAATGTCCGGTACGTAATGGCGTACTTTGTCTACCACCTTCAAGTAATCTTCCCTGGTATACCGTCTGTTCATACGGTGCAACACATCATTACTCCCTGCCTGTACCGGTAAGTGCAGGTGCTCACATACCTTTTCCAGCTGCGCCAGGTGGAGAATCAGCTTATCGCTGATGTCTTTGGGATGAGAGGTAGTGAACCTAATGCGCTCTATGCCCGGTACTTGGTTAAGCCTATCCAAAAGATCAGCAAAATCCACCTCTATCTCCAAATCCTGGCCATAGGAGTTGACATTCTGTCCCAAGAGGGTGATCTCTTTGATGCCCTTGTCTGCCAGCCCCTCAACTTCTCGCCAGATCTCGTGAGGATGACGACTGCGTTCCCGCCCTCTGACATATGGGACTATGCAATAGGAACAGAAGTTATTGCACCCATACATGATCGTAACCCAAGCTTTGAAGGTGCTGTCTCTTAAGGCCGGTAACCCTTCAATTGGGTCTCCACCCTTATCCCAGATCTCAACTACTTGTTCCCCGGTTGTGGCTATTTTATGCAGCAGTTCCGGTAGGCGATGGATATTGTGGGTGCCAAAGAACAGATCTACATGGGGAAGCCGATTCAGCATCTGGGTCAATTCTTCTTGCTGTTGCGGCATACAGCCGCAGATCCCGATAATCATGTCAGGTTTCTTGGCCTTGGCCTCCTTGAGCTGCCCTACTTGTCCATATACCTTCCGCTCTGGATTCTCCCTCACGCAACAGGTGTTAAACAAGACCAAGTCGGCAGCTGCGGGATGTTCAGTAAACCCGTACCCTGCTTGGGCTAGCAAGCCTCGTATGGTCTCGGTATCTCTCTCATTCATCTGACAACCAAAAGTACGAATAAATGCCAAGCGTTGTTTGGCCATACCCAATCGCCGCGGCTAGACTGGCGGCGCACTCTCCTTTCCACCAAATCACTCAGACTATACACTGGAGTTCCAGGTAACAGTAATATCCTGTCCAGCACCGACTTATTCAATATATGCTCTGCACACCCAGAGTGGCATTTTGCACTAGGAATGAGACTTGGTGTGATCTTGAAGGTCGTCGGTCGTAGCGTTCGCAAGCATTTGCTCCACGTCCACACCATGGGGACCTTCTGGACCAGTACTCATATGATCAACCCTATGTCCTGTCACCATATACATGACCCGCTCGGCAATATTGGTAGCATGATCAGCAATACGTTCCAGGTAGCGAGCAACAAACAGGAGGTTGATGGCTTGGCCTGAGCGTCTTCCGTTTTCTCCTTGGAGCACAATACCGATTAGTTCATCGAATAGCTGAGAATACAATTGGTCAACTGGTTCATCTGCCTGTCTAACTCGTTCCGCCAGCTCCAGATCACGTTCCACAAAACAGGTAAGACTATCTCTGACCATGGCTTTTGTCTTATCTGCCATGATGGGAATATCGATCAAAGGTTTAATTAACGGCTCTTCCCCAATACGCAGTGTCAACTCAGCTATGTTACAAGCATGGTCACCAATTCTCTCTACATCGGTAGTGATCTTGAAAATGGCTACTACAGTGCGCAGGTCAGATGCCAGAGGTTGCTGCAGCGCGATTAGGCGCATACAGTCCTCTTCTATGTCGATCTGCATCTGGTCAACGATATCATCTTTGTCTAGTACTGCCTGAGCGCCAGCTAAGTCTTGAGTGCCGAGAAAATGGACTGCTTCATGGATCTGTTTCTCTACTAGGCTGCCCATCTTGAGCATTTCCGCCTGAATAGCCTGTAATTCCCTGTGAAAACTCTCCCTAGTCATACTACAAGCCCCTCTCCATCTGCTGGAGTGCGATCTTAGTTAAATCTGCCTGTAATGTAATCTTCGGTGCGTTTGTCCTTGGGCCGTGCGAAGACGTCTGATGTTGGGCCAAACTCCACTAAAGATCCCTCTGACAAGAAAGCCAAATAATCGGAGACCCTGCCAGCTTGTTGCAGGCCATCAGTGGCCAAGACTATCGTATAGAACTCCTTTAACTCCAAAATCAGATCCTCTATCTTCGCTATGGAGACAGGATCGAGATTGGAAGCAGGATCGTCGATTAAAAGTACCTCTGGTTCAACTGCCAAGGCTCGCGCAATACACAATCTGGCTTTCTGTCCTGGTGAAAGCTCGAGGGCTGAAATCTGCAATCGATCCTTGACTTCATTCCAAAGAGCTGCTCGCTTTAGACTTCTCTTGACTATCTCATCTAGTTCATTTCGCTGTCTCACCCCATGAAGGCGTGGGCCA
Organism: Bacillota bacterium; assembly: GCA_012798695.1. Taxonomy (GTDB): domain Bacteria; phylum Bacillota; class Limnochordia; order DTU087; family DTU087; genus JAAZMR01. Next base: position 81,608 of record JAAZMR010000023.1, read on the forward strand.
TACGCAACATTGTCAAAAACGCTCTTGGGAAACGGATGGGGGCGTCGGGCTAGCAACCCTATACGTCTTCGAACACGTGTAACATCAACATCAGGCCCATAGATGTTTTTGCCATCAAGCAAAACTCTTCCTTCCGTTGTGACCCCGCCCCAAAGCTCGTTCATCCGACAGAGTGAGCGTAACAAGCTTGATTTCCCTGCATCGGTGCGGCCGATTATAGCAGTTGCGGCACCCGATGGAATGGTCAGATCAATAGAGGTAAGGGCTTGAAAAGCCCCATAGTAGACGCTTAAGTCTTGCACCACCAATTTGACATCATTTGTTACTGCCATCAACCATCTATCCTTTCTCCCATATTTGGAGTCGATAGTGGAGAAACCCAAATGCTTCTCACCAAAATAGCGGCAGATTGAAGCAATAGACATATTGTCAGTAGGAGCAATGCGGTACCAAACTGACTCTCTGTACCGATCTCGGCTGACTCAATTACAGAACGGTACAGGTAGTATGGTAGTATCCGGAGCGGCGCCTCTTGAGGCAGTGGCTGGGAAGCGGCCAGCATGATCACAGGTGCCGCAACGCCACTGACGCGAGCCATTCCTTCCAAGATACCCGCAACAATGTCTGCCATAGCGTACGGTAGTACGGCCTTGAGAGTCGTTTGCCAGCGACTGGCACCTAATGCCAAACTCTCCCTTCGGAAAGAGACAGGCACCTCCTGTACAGCGGCGTAAGTCACAGTAATCAGCCTCGGTAGCAGCCACAGTCCTAATGTGAGGAGGATCAGCCAAGATGCATCTAGGCCCCAATGGAGGCTCAAAGCTCCCCAGCCAAATAACCCGTATACTATCGGAGGCACCTCAGCCAAGCTATCAATACCATCTACAATACTTGCGGTCGAACGGGTATCAGGAGCGTATTCGCTGAGAAAAATGCCAGCACTCACACCTAGAGGCGATGCTATTAAGGTGGCACCAAGTAGGGCATATATGGTCCGCCACCCCGCTTCCACTAGTGGCTCATTCCCTACTTCCATAGACGCGCGCAAACAACCATGCTTCAGTGGCGACCATCCATTAGCCAACACATATCCTAGAAGCATCATGAGTATTCCCGCTGCCATAAAGGAAAATATGGCTATGCAGCAGCACATCAATCGTTCAGCATTGGCTCTGGAAATAGGGGGTTTCTTCATTCGAGCTCCCCCCTCTGAGTTCGCAATAGCCGTCGACGAAAATAACTTAGACCAAAGGAAATTGCCGTCAACAGCAATCCCAGTAGATAGAAAATATGATATTGAGGGTCTCCTGGCCCTATCGAGGGCGCTTCAAGTGCGATAGCAGCTGGTATGGTTAAGAAAGAGCGGACGCTCTCCTGCTGTCCCCGACTAAGGACCTGAGCCAGCATTAGCAGGATGACGGTATCTCCCAGCACCCGTCCAAAAACGAACAATCCCGCAGCAGCGATACCTGGCCGTGCCGCGGGATAGATTGTGTGGGCTATGGTTTGCCAACGAGTGGCGCCAAGCGCATATGAAGAAGCCTTAAAGGATGCCGGTATGCGCCGCAAAGTGTCAGTTAGAAAGCAGACCGTGCTGGGATATGCTTGAAGGGACAGAAGTAATGAAGCCATTACGAACCATAAGATATAGGAGACCCCTAACTGCGGCCCGTACTTAAGCAAGACCACGATACCAAGAAATCCGATGACCACCGGAGGAATGGCGCCTATCCCTTTTAAGACTATCCAAAGCAGTCGCGCTACTCTAGGGGAAGCTATCTCTGTTATGTATAGTGAGGTAATTATACCAAAAAATAGGGCGATCACCGTGGCTCCACACCCGACCAAGAATGAGTTGATGATCAAGAGAAGGATACTGTATCGAGGGGCTCCTGACAGTGGAATCAAGCCAGGCAAGCCAAAAATACACTTCACATCCAGTTGGTAAAAACAGGCAACAGCCTGCTTTACGATAAACATGATCATTAAGATCAAAACAGTTAGTGCACCTAGGGTCGCAATACGGATCAGGTTCTCCATGCTCCGACCAAGTGAATCATGAAAGTCTAGCCTTGGTTGGTTATCTCCCCTGCTTCCGATCTCGATCTTGTCCATGGGTAGCGAGGCCGAAACCCAGGCTAGTCACCAGGGTAACGCCGTGCCTCCTCTCTAGCTTTTCGAGTCCCGGGGCGAAGATCAGTTGTCCCGCCATACCAGCAATGCACTCTCTGTGTGGCAGCATTTGCTCAAGTTACTGTGTGTGGGCAACTTCTAGAGACCTTCTTGCAGTATTTAATGTTATCATGTTGGTGTTACCTGTTTGTTACAGAAATGCTAATTTCTCGTAACACACCAGGTAGACGCTTTGCTGATCTTAGCACGGTTCGCGATTTTCTTTAGATTCATGCCAGTCTTTTCACAAGGTAAGTACTGCAAAAGAACTGCGAAAATGAGGCCAACTACTATTGACAAAAGTGTACAGCAATGGTATATTAAAGACGACAAGAACGTGTATACAGGATACAATCTCAGGCACTTGTTACTCTTTACTAACTCACCACTTCCGAAAGGAGTGACCCCCATGATTATCTCTGTAGGAAATTGGGAAATCGCCATCAAAGTCCAAGAGCAAGAGAAACCGGAGATAGCCGAAAAGATCCATCGGCAAATGCTTCAGCAAAAGCAGATAGAGCGTGATCGAGAATTGGCCTACGCTCGACTGTTTCTCGGTCGGGGGAATCACTTTAACTGATTAAGTTCGACTCTCTACAAACCGCAAACCGCGCTGCGCTTCCCTTAGAGGAAGAGCATACGCGGTTTGCTTTATTAATTGCCTTAATTTATCTTGGAACCTTCATTTACCCTGACCATAATGGTTCCAGATACAGCTGATTGGGTCGGGTTGAGACTAGTTACCTATGAAGCCGATGATCAGGGCCAATACGGCAGCAATTGTTGCAATATTGGCTGCACCTTTGAGACTCTTGTTTTCTTTCTCGGCGTGCTTACGGTAGCTATCAAACTCATCCCGTAACTCTTGTAACTGGCGCTCCATACGCTTTTCTCTCATTAAGGAGGCGCTCAACTGCGCAGACGCTTCTGTCACAACTTTCTCATCCATGGCAGCGAGTTTGTTTTCTGTTACGGCCACACGGTCCTGCAATGTAAGAACAACCCCTTGCAGATCACTAACATATCCCTTCAAGTCTGCCAAATCCTTGCTATCGGCCGCAGCACCTTGCTGCAAAATACCGGTCCGCTTGTCCAAAGCCGCAATCCTATCACTGATATTAATCAGGTCAGTCTGAACTGCCTCCAAGCTCTTGACCAAATCTTGACGCAGTCCGCTTACATCTTTCATCAGTTGACCATCGGCTGCTGCCAAGACTTCTGCTTGTTTGACGAGCTGTCCCTGCAACACCTGTATATCTTCAGAAATAGTCTCTGTTTCCTGAGTGCGGGTTTCTACCTCTGCTCCTAATGCCAGCTGCAACTGTGCAAGATCCGATTCTAGGCCATCCATTTGGACTGCTAACTCTTCGTCACGCTTGGTGCTAGCATTCTGCCAGGAAACAAGGGTATCCTCCACTGTATTTAGCTGCTGAACGGCATTGGCTAAGTCAATTTCAACCCGGTTAATCTCAGCCGCCAGTTCGGCATCTTTCGTTTCGAGTTCTGTCTGTAACAAGCTCAAAGCAGCTTCCCTTTCCGCGAAACGACTCTGCACTTTTACTCCTAGTGCCTCTTCCAATGCTGTCAGCGAATCCCCATGCACCGCCAATCGACGGCTGTGCTCTTTTAGCTTCTCTGTATTATCTTCCACCGCAGCCTCTGTATTGGCCAAGGAAGTGGTGGCCGCTTCCAGTGTGGTCCCTTGGGCAGCCAGTTCCTCTTCCATCCTCCGCAACTGGACACTCTGTTGATCCACTTGTTCCGTCAAGACCACATCCGTTGCTTCTAGTCTCGTCGTAGTATCATCCAGTTCTTGTTTGACAGCCGCGATCTCGGCTAAAATCGCGCTGGCCTGCTCCTGCTGAGCGTAACGTATCGCTGCATCCTCTTGTTCCATGGTATCGATTACCCGTGTAATTGTATCATCCATCACCTGAACACGTTTTTGAGTATCTGCTACGGTAGAGCTCAAATTTTCTTTTTCATTATACCAGCGCACCAATTCATCGCGAAATTCCGTAGAGAGCTTCCGCAAGAGCTCTAGGTCATCCTGGGTTACTCCCAACTGACCCTTTTCTATTTCTAGAAGCATCTTTCCAACTACTGATGCCAATGTATACCGATCTACAGGCTTTTGACCTTGAAATGTACCGTCTTCATAAACAGCTAAGTAACCCTCTTGGACAAGTTTCTTCACACCCTGATATGCCCAATGGCTCTCGGGAACGTCACTAATCTGTACCTCGGCAGCAAGAACCCCCGAACTCGCTAGCATTAAAAGCAGAATCACCGCTGCCGCTATCCTACTGAGTAATTTGGACTCCATCTCTTATCCAGCCCCCTGTCAATTCTTTCTGATCGGTTGTGTATGCCCTACCGGCAAGTAACTGTTCATTTGCTTACAGTAACCGGTAAGCCCGCAGCTCCCAATTCCACCACCTGGCCACCACTAGTCGTCAGACGGGCTGAGTGCAGCTGAATTACCCCACTGCCTTCATCGACAGCCAGGAAGCGGATAGCACACAGGTTACCGGTGAGTCGACGTGTTCCCACTTCTGGCAGCTGGGTGATCTTAAGCCTGATCATGCCTTGTAGTGGTTCCAATTCCACTTCCATGGGAATTCTCTGTCCGGTCGTTGCTGAAATCGATGCCAGCACCTGGCCTGGCTCTATCCCCAGCTTCCCACCGGTTACCCGCAACAAGTTCACAGGGTACTGCAGCAAAAACTCAGCTTCCTGGATATTTCTTAAGTTATAGCCCTTGACCGCCACTTTGTAGGGTGAGCCTAAGGTAATTGCTGCCTTGGGTTCCTCCGCCGCCAGTCGCACTAGCTGCGGCAGTTGCGGTATACTGATGAAACCATTCAGCACCTGCGTATCGGTCACCCCTGACTCCACCTTGACTGAATATGGCAGATTGTCGCTAGCCACATCTGTGGGGGTAATAAACCACTGCAGCAGGCGCTTTTCCCCTGGAGCTAGGTCACCACTCAGCTTTATTCGGGATTCTCCCGGGGCTAGTCGTAGTCCTATGGGGGCTTCCCACTGAGCTTGTACCCACTTTGCTTCCATCTCACCGACATTAGTAATAGCAGCCCTGACAGCAAACGGTACTGGCTGTAGGCTCCCATCTTCAATCAACAGCCGCGGCGGGCCTGAGAGCTCAACCTCCAGACGGGCTGGGTGCAATATTTGAACTTGACGCCGCACTTGGTTGGGTTCGCTATTAGCCGCTTCTACGCGAACCTGATAGTTAAGTGTCCCCCTAACTCGCTCTTTCACCTCTACCTGCCAGGCGATTTGCACTGATTGACCTACATCGAGATTCCCTAGTTGCCCGATAGCCTGTTGGCCAGGAGCCAAGATGAGCCCTTCAGGCAGCTGGATTGAGGCTTTTACGTCCCTAGCCTCGCCTTCCCCGCTGTTTTCCACATAGGCTACAACTGGGAACCGGGTACGCCCATCAGGTGATTCGGTGACTATGGCGGGAGATGTTACCCCCAAAGAGATCTTGCCCGGGGCGATGGTAATACCACCCAGGCCATAGTAGGTTACCCAAGTGACACTTTCTCCCGCAGGAAGCGGGACAGGATCCCAAAACATGGCAATGGCTGAGTCCAGCTCAAACTCACCCTTGCGCAAAAAAATCCGATCAATCTCGAAATCGAAGTCCCAAATACTCTCTGCCAGTACACCCCAATTGGTAAAATATACCCGATCCGGTGTTGTCACGCCTGAGCCCCTCAAAGTTCCCTGAGACATGACCTCGGGCTCAGCCAGCGAATCAAAGGCTTGCCAAAAATCTGGTATTTCAGCTTTTGTAAATAGAGCATCTGTTGTAACTGCCTGTTCCTTTACTCGAAATGGAGCACCGTCATTGGCACCGAGCATCGTATCGAGCATTAGCCGCATGCCTACTGAATGAGGAGCTGTATCCTGGTTGGTCAATCGATAAGCAATGCGGGCGGTATCTTTGAGCCCGGTGGTACTGCTGCGGGTAAAGCTCAGCATCTGCTCTACTTCGACAAAGCCCAGCTGATATACGGTGCGAATTGCGTTTCCTTCGACGATAGCTGGCCCAGAGACTAGTCTGCCAAACGGTCCCTGACGACCCGCTGATGTTTGGGTACGACCGCCAAATACGTAGTTATTGCCATCCACCTGGATGGTCGTATACGAAGTCCACGGGTCAGCCATTCCATAGACAAGTGGTTTGTTCTCATCACCGCTTCTATCTGGATCACCACCGGTTGTATTGATCGAAAAACGACCGGTGTTTTCTTTACCTCCATTGACGATAATGGAAATATATTCATTGGCAGCGATTACGTTGCTGCCGGCTGTGCCTCCAATGGTGGCTAGGGCGTTCCCTGCACAAAAACTCATCGCCATGGCCACAAGCAGGCTAATTATTAGCCAACGCCGCATCAATTACCAGCCCCCTACTTACAAAGCTGCATACTTAACCGACTATCCATGAAGCCCGCCTCTTCTTGTTCGGTTCAGCTCCCGATTCATTCGTCTTTGACATACCGAATCCCGTCATACTCAATTCTAACCCTAAACTCAGGTGGGCCGCCGAACACGATCGTTACCGAAAGGACGTAGTCTTCGAGCAACGGTTCCATCTTCCATCCATGTTCGATCGTTAGACTGGCAACCTGATCCAAGGTGTCTAGACCCGATGACTCGCGGATCACAATCCGGTTAGCCTTTGTTGCACCTTTAGGAACATAGGCATCGAGCTTCACAGTACCAGCTAGACCTTCATTGATCGCGTTTTTCGGGTATTGGACCCTACCTCCACCTGCAACTATACTGCCGGCAGCCGGCAGTGGCGGTAACGGTGGCGGTGATGGCTCCACTTCTTCTAGCAGATCTGGATCTACCGAAGGGCCAGCCGCCGGCTCACCACCTGCTGCATCTGGAGAACCGCCTCCGGATACCACAACATCCTGGCCTTGCTCACTGGTAAGCAAACGATCATTATCACTGCCTGAGTCAGCAAGATTCTTTTCCGTATCATCGGCGGGCTCAAGTACCTGTTCCTGCGGTTCCGGTGCGGGTGCCGCCTTTTCTTCGACAGTGGCCGGAGTTTGTGATTCAATCGGGGTTGAGATCTCTTTTGGTACTGGCTGTTCCACCTGAGGCTCGGGCTTGACTTCTGCCTCAACTACTTGCTTCTCGGGTTGAGGTACTGGCGTCTCTGTGGCCGGCTTCTTGGTTTCCTCCCTGCGCACCCCGTCAGCGGGTTGTCGGCTCAATTGCGCTCTTGCAGACGGCTGATCGTCTATAGGTATGATGGTAATTATCCCACCATTACCCCCGAACAGCATGCCTGGGCCCGTAGCTAACTGCCACTCTGGATAGAGAAAAATCAGCAAGGCATGGAGGATAAGAGAAATCAGAACAAAGGCCCCTAAAGACCTCTCGGATTCATCAGTAACGTACATTGTGGCACCACCTCCCCCCAAGGTTGTCCATATGACACCTATAGGTGTTTACTTATCCCGGGGGCGAACCGCCAAACCAAATCGATATCCCCCTACCTGCCGTATATCATCCATAGCCTGTACTACATAGTCATAACGTGTATTTTTGTCTGCCTTAATCACAATAAATAGGTCCGGTCTTTGCTTTAGTGATTTGCCGATCTCTGCCTTTAGTGTTGCAGAGCTCACCTGCCGATCACCAAGAAATGTCCGACCATCGGCCGCTATCGAAATAGTCACCTGGCTGGGAGACTGCCTGTCTGAAGTCGCTGCCTTAGGTAGTTCCAGATTCAGTCCGGCAGGTTGGGTCCGAAAAGTAGTAAAAAGCATAAAGAAAACGAGAATGAAGAAAATCACATCGATTAGAGGCACAATCTGGACATTTGGCTTCTTGCGGGTCGGACGCTGGACCAACATCAAATGTCACCCCTTGCTTCCAGAATCGCCAACAGCTCAGAAGAGCGTTTATTGATATCGACCACTTGGCGATCAATCAAGCTTGTAAGATACGAATAGACCAGCATGCCAGGGATGGCGATAACCAATCCGACTGCTGTAGTAATCAAGGCTTCAGCAATCCCCACACTCACGGCTAGTGGTTCTTCTAGGCCGCCGACAGCCGCTATCACCTGAAAACTCTTGATAATACCCGTGACGGTACCCAATAAGCCCAGCAGCGGGGCAATGGTCACCATTACATCCAACGTGCCCAGTCGCCGCTCCATGCGAAACACTTCTTCATGAGCGACTTCTTCGAGCCGTTCTCGAATATGCTCTTTGTCTTTATCATAATGGGCTATTCCAGCGGCCAACACTGCCGCGACCGGCCCCCTGGTCTTCTTTGCTATCTGCATTGCCTCCAAGATCTTGCCCTGCTGCAGTGCTAGTTTAATATCATCCATCAAGTCTTCTGTATCCACCCGGCAACGCAGCAAGTAGAACAGTCTTTCCAGCGAAACAGCCAACATCAACACTGAGCATAGCAACAAGGGGATCATGACCGGGCCACCCCGAATGATCATATCCAGCATTATCTATACCTCCACTCCATCCACATTCATTGGGTAAGACTATTCGACAGCCATCTACCATATCCTTCCCTGCAGGATTTCCTAGAATTTCTTCAAAAAAACTCCTACATGTTTCAGGAATTTCCCTATTTGGCAGTTTCGACAAGCAGCAAATCAAATCCTGCTGTCATGACTCGACATTAAGAAAAGAAACCAGACTGCAAGCATGGGGAAATGTCCCCAGGATAAACTAAGGATAGCCGGCAACCGATATTAGGAGACTTACACAAAATGGATAGACAATCTAGGCAAATTCACGAGCAAGCCATGGGCAAACTGAAACGGGACCTAGCACAAGAAATGGGTTTATGGGAGCTAGTTCAGGAGGGGGGATGGGGGGCTCTATCAGCCAAAGACTGTGGGCGCATCGGTGGTAGGATGGCCAGCCAGCTCGGTCCGGGTCTCATGCGAAAAATCGCGGCTCTAGGGGAGTCAGAATGGCTCAAGGGCGAGACTACCACGAATGAATAGCTGGATAACCAAAAGAGGTGGTGAAACCTACTCCGGGCCTCACCACCTCCAAATCTGGAAATTAGCCGGCAGAACTGTAGCAAGGGTGCAGCTTGTAGAACTCGTCCTTCAGGATACGCATGAGATATATCTCCCATTGCCTTTTTTCGTGCACGTGGGAACGGACAAGCTTGCCCTCTTTTTTGAACCCTGCCTTCTCATAGCAGCGAATAGCAGCTTCGTTACTACTGGCTACCCGTAAGTATACTCGAGAGAGATTCATCTCCACAAAGGCATAGGCCAATAACGTAGTTACGGCATCGACTCCATAGCCCTTTCCCCGGTAACCGCCTTCACCTATGCGAATGCGCAATTCCGCATCGCCGTTCCTCCAGGTAATATGATCTAGTTCTACATCCCCAATCGGATGTCCGTCTCGAGTGGTGATCATTAGCCGCTGTTTGTGGCGATTACTGCATTGGCTCTTATGCCAGTCATAACAGGCCTCTTCTGTTTCAGGATAACCATCATCATCCATATAATGGCCTACTTCAGGGTCTTTGGTCCATTTCACTAGTTTAGGAAAATCAGATGGAATTAGAGGCCGTAAGATAATTCTCTCCCCAACAACTTCCATGGTCAGTGCCACCTCTTTGTGTTCAGCATTTCCTTCTCTAATTGGAGAGTACCTCGTAATAGGTTTCTCCGGTCTGTGGTTTCACGTTAGAGTTCTACTCAACACAAAGGTAACCTTTAGGCAAATGCACCCAGCCACGCCAAGAACTAAGTAACAATACCACCTTATTCCATCAGGAATTGCCGCAAGAGTAACATGGTGCGTTTTTCCAGCCGCGATACCTGACCCTGTGATATGCCTAGAAGATCAGCTACCTCGTTTTGAGTCCTCTCTTGCAGAAAGCGCAAAAGGACTATGGCCCTTTCCCTAGGTGGCAATTGATCACAGGCTTGCTTAAGGGCATAGTTCTCTACCCAGGCATCAGATTCAGGGTCTATGCCTATCTTGTCTTGCAGCAGCACAGGAGTGCCGCCATCTTCGTGAATAACCTCATGGATTGAGGCTACTGGGGTGATTGCTTCCAAGGCTTCCACCACATCTTCACGCTCTATCCCCAGAACCTCACCAATTTCTACTGGAGTAGGAGCTCTGCCCAACTGCTGCTGCAATTCCTCTCTCGTTCGTATAGCGGCCGCGGCCCTTTCCCTCACCGTCCGGGTAAGCTTCACGGGCCCTTCATCTCTGAGCAAACGGCGAATCTCCCCAATGATTAAGGGTACCGCATAGGTGGAGAACCTTACCTCAAAAGAGAGATCAAACTGATCGATAGCCTTAACCAGCCCAATACAGGCTACCTGAAATATGTCTTCAATGTCTCCCCTACCACTGAAACGTTGAGCAATACTCATCGCCAAACGCAGGTTGGATTCGATCAAGCGCTCTCTAGCGGCTGCATCCCCCGCCTGCGACTTGGCCAAAAGACACCGAACCTCCTTGGGAGTCAAGTTTGAGGCTGGTGGCAACTGAATGTTACCTACGGCACCCTGCATGCTATTCTCTCCCTATGATCGCACCTGAGCCTGAACCGGCAACTTGGTCATGGTCAAAGAGGTGCCTTCCCCCACAACTGAATCTACTACCAGGTTGTCCATATATTCTTTGATGAAAACCAGGCCCAACCCCATACGTTCCTCCGGCTCTGTTGTGAAAGCTGGTTCTAGGGCTTTCTCGACATCGGCTATGCCTTGTCCCTCATCCTGTATCGTGATTTCCAGACCTTCATCGGAAAGCCGACAGATAACGGTAATCTCACCATCCGTTCCTTTGTAGCCATGGATCACCGCGTTCGATACTGCCTCAGAAGCAGCAATCTTGATCTCATCCAGCTCATCAAGGGTGAAATCCAGCTGGGAAGCGAAGAGTGCAACAGCGGTTCTGGCGAAACCAATATTGGCAGCCCTGCTGGGAAATCGCATCAGGACCATATTGCGTACAGCATCCATCCTCATCTTCCTCCAATCTGAGCCAGTGCTTGTTCCTCAGTATCAGCAAACTGCATGATGCGCTCCATGCCAGCCATCCTTAACATGCGGCGTACGGAAGGTATCGCCTTTAGTGCCACCACGTTACCAGACCTCGCTTCGATTTTCTTGTATCGGCCCAAGAGTACTCCCAGGCCAGAGCTATCGATAAACCCAACATTTTCAAGATCCCAAATCAAATGATGGAGTCGAGCATCTTCCAATAGCACCAGATCGACTCGGTCTCTTACCTCACCGGCAGTGGCCAAGTCGAGTTCTCCTCCCAAAGACACTATTAAGGCCTTACCTTTGCGCTTGATTGCTATGTCCACCCTCTGTCCCTCCATGGTAGCTCAAACCCACTTTTTACTTCTGCCTTGGCTCAATGGCCAATCCGTGCCTTTGAATGTATTTTCGCAAACACTCTGACTAATTCCTGCCACCAGCATGACTTATTGATGAACTCATGCTATTTTTGTTCTCATATTCGCCATGTAACATTTGAATTCATACCGGATAGAAAAGTATTCTGCTACGATGGGAAGGTGAATATTTGCGACCATGGACTGGACACCTATGAATATATTCTAAGGGAATTGACAAAGTAGGTGATCGTTGGGGATCTACCCATGGTCTACTTTTGCAGCGTAGGATCCATATTGCGGAAGGAGATGATTGATGCCGGTAGATTTGTCTCTTCCGAAATATTCGTGTTTCTTGACGATGACTTTGGAGAACAAGAGGGTATAGAGATCGTACCTGCAGGGAACTATGCTTGCATACATTTTCACAGCTTTTGGAAAGAAAAGGAGAACGCCCAAAAGCTGTTTTATTTTATCCAGGATAATGGATATGAGATAGTGTGGCCGAGTTATCCACTGGTCCGGTTGAAGAAGAGAAGAAACAATTAATGACACTTCGGAAGGAAATCTCCTGGGCAGAATCAACGGGAGATGACCGAGTCGTAGAAAGATACTCTAATGTACCTTATAATTACACCGAAACGGATAGGCAATAACCCTGATAACGTCACCCGATGGTGCCGTATCGCCCGAGAGGAAGCGGAAAGGATCTAGCTATAGCAACACTCGACATATAACCAAGAATACCAGGGCTCCAAGCTAGCCCTGGTATTCCCCTCATGGTTTGCCAAAGCGACCTATTTCAGTTATCGGTTGGTACGCTCTCACCCCTAATACTACTCTATCTCCAACCAATTAACCCTCTCTATCTCATCTGGCTTTATTCCATAGAGCTCCGCCACTCTCGCTACCTCTCCAAACACTCCGGGATCACCCAGTAGTACTATCGCAAAATTACCCGGGTGGAAATGCTTATCTATTGCCACATCAATATCCCACTGGTCTATAGCATCAACTAGCAAGGGATATGTCTGTACCTCTTTGAGGGATTTGAAACGCAGACCAGAAGTGATAGCCGAAGCAGTGCCACCTAGAGTCTCGAACCTGAGCGCATAGCTGCCAATTCGATTGGCCTTAGCATATTTCAGTTCTTCATCGGTGACTCCTTGCGTAGCGAATTTCTCTAGCTCGGCTTTTATGACCCTCATGGTGCGGTATAGCTTTTCATTTTCCGTAAAGGTAGAGAGAATGAACATACCATCATACTCGCCACCTCTATATCCACTGCCAATCCCATAGGTCTCACCCATCTCGGAACGGATTATCTTCATGAGGCGAGATGAGAAGCCGCCTCCACCCAGGATATAGTTGTAAAGATCCATGGCTATCCAATCACTGGTGTGCCTAGACGGACCTGGTTGTGCCATGCGGATCTGTACCTGAGTCTGACCAGGTTTCTCGATAAACAACATACGTGGGCGGTCGAGGGGTCGTTGCACCATAACCTCTTCGGCTTTGTCAGGCTTAGTGCTAGCATCAGTGGACCAACCGCCGAATC
>JAAZMR010000081.1 GCA_012798695.1 Bacillota bacterium
CCCGCCGATGACACAGACCTGCATAGAAAAGGTGGCTGATGCTATAAGCCGAGAGTTTTCTATGGTTCAGTATCTGGGCACCTATGAGCTGATTGCTGGCGGCATACGGTGGTGACGCAAATTTTAGTCAAGCAGGAAAGGAAGGCAGGAGGTAATGTGCAGCAATTCCCTATACCAGAAAAAAGGCCGAAGGCGAAGGTGGTAAAGCCAATTCGGTACTATCTACTTCGCCATGGTGAGACGGAATATTCGCAGGCCGGCCGCTACAGTGGTTGGGAGGATGCAAGGCTGACAGACACAGGTCTTGAGCAACATCAAACAATGGCAGCGGCTTTGGCCCATACTGATTTGGCAGTTATTTATACTAGTGATTCCTACCGCTGTATACATCTGGCGCAGGCTGTGGCCAAGTCCCGGAAGGTGGGATTGCATAAGCGAAAGGGACTCAGAGAGCTCAATTTCGGCGCATTTGGCGGTAAGACGTATGGAGAAGCGGCCGCAGAGCATCCTCAGGCACTGGCCCGATGGGTAGCCGAACCGGTACGAAATGCTCCGCCACATGGTGAAACCTTAGAGAGGCTTTGGGAACGCCTCCTACCGGTCCTTCAGGAAGTGAAATCGGAGGTGCAAGAGCTGCCCTCAACTGACTCAATCTGTGTTCCAGTGGCCATTGTCACTCACGGTGGGCCTATCCGAGCGCTTTTATGTCAATGGTTGGGCATCCCTCTCCCATACCAGTGGCAGTTTCGAATTGATCCTGGTTCTTTGACGGTCGTAGAGCAGTATGAAGAAGGAGCCATCTGCTGCTCGGTCAATTGGCGCCCGGGTTGCTTAAGCGCGCTAGAGATGAGGTGATGGAGTTGCCTACTTCTGAACGGGGGAAAGGCTGGGTATCAACGATTCTCATTCTGAGTTTTCTACTGGCGATGGTCATGATTATCTCTGCTGCAGTGGGTCCGGCTGATATTGCGGCCCTGAATGTAGCGAAGATGCTCTGGCAGCGGTTGCCTGGTTTAGGTCAATGGCATGAAGGCGATTGGCCTGCTGCGCATAGTGTTATCGTTTTTCGTGTGCGCCTACCTCGCATAGTTTTAGCAGCCTTGGTAGGGAGCGGGCTGGCCATGGCGGGGACAACATATCAGGGATTGCTGCAGAATTCTATGGCTGACCCTTATATCATCGGTGTGTCGGCTGGTGCTTCAGTAGGTGCCACTTTGGGTATAGTGCTGCGGGGTAGTTTTTCTTTCCTGGGCCTTTCTACGGTAACCCTGATGGCGTTTCTAGGGGCTGTAATCACCACCTTTCTAGTGTACAATATCGCCCGAGTAGGGGGGCGGGTACCGGTTGGTACATTGCTCCTCGCCGGTGTAGCCGTTAGTTCCTTTCTCTCAGCGATAGTGTCGTTTCTTATGGTGCTTTCCAGTCAGTCTATGCATGAAATTGTGTACTGGATGATGGGCAGCCTGTCGGGTAGGAGTTGGGACCATGTCAGAGCCAGCCTGCCTTACCTGATTTTGGGAGGACTGGTAGTGCTCTTCTACTCCCGGGAGCTGAATCTCATGCTCCTGGGAGAGGATGCAGCACACAATCTCGGTGTAAATGTGGAACGGGTCAAAGCCATATTACTCACTGCGGGCTCACTAATGGCAGCGGCAGCCGTATCTGTGAGTGGTGTTATTGGTTTTGTAGGGTTGATTATCCCCCATACCGTGAGACTCTTGACCGGGCCTGATCATCGCATTCTTTTGCCGGCAGCTGCGTTGGTCGGCGCCATTTTCCTCGTTGCGGCTGACACATTGGCTCGTACCATCATGGCTCCCGCAGAATTGCCGGTAGGTGTGATCACGGCTTTGGCGGGGGCGCCGTTTTTTCTCTACCTGCTTCGACGTCAGAAGGAACGGCGCTAACATGGCTCTCTGCCCTTGCGGCACAGTAGTAATGATGAGTCAACTAGGTTAGCATAGTATTGGTAGGTTGTACCTGGTATAATAGGGCTGGGATAATGGTACTTGCTCTTCGTATCTTGCATGGGGAATCAAAAGAGGTATGATGAGGAGAAGTTAGTACCATCAGAAGGAGCCGAAGCTCACCAAGAGAGGAGGGTGGACCGCTTCCATAATTGAGAGGAGCGGTCTTAAAGCCTATGGGAGGCGGCGTCAAGCAGATCAAGTTCGGCACCGACGGCTGGAGAGCCGTCATGTGTGATTCTTTTACTTTTGCTAATGTGCGCCTAGTGGTGCAAGCAATAGCTAGATACATACTGGATAGTCAAAAGGCTGATAGAGGGGTGATTATTGGCCATGATGCTCGCTTTCTAGCGGAACGTTTTGCTGAGGAAGCAGCCAAAGTGATGCTGGCCAACGGTATCAAGGTATACATGTTACCCGAAGATGCCCCCACACCGGTGGTGGCCTATGCGGTCACCTTATGTCAATCTGCGGGAGCCGTAATGTTTACTGCCAGTCATAATCCGCCAGAATATAATGGAATAAAATACATACCAGACTATGCTGGGCCGGCTACCTCGGACATTACGACCAACATAGAAAGCAATCTGGGTGAACCGGTGGCGGCTGAGGCAGAGTCTATGGATCTGGCATTAGCCCGCAACCAAGGGCGACTGGAGATCATCGACCCCAGGCAGCAGTACTTTCAGCGTATGGGTGAATTAGTGGACTTTAACGCAATCTCCAAGAGCGGCCTCAAGATTGTTTGTGATCCCATGTTTGGTTCAGGCCGCCACTATTTGCCGGATATTCTCAAGGCTAATGGTTGTCAGGTGGAGATCATTCGCGGTCATCGGGATCCTCTGTTCGGGGGAAGGTTGCCGGAGCCAACAGCTGCTGAACTGGTACCACTCGTAGATCGAGTAAGGGAAAGTGGCAGCCATTTGGGTCTAGCCACTGATGGGGATGCAGATAGGTTTGGAGTGATCGATGGCACTGGTGCATATATTACTCCTAATCAAGTCATAGTGCTGCTCTTGGCGCATCTAGTAGAGCATAGAGGATACGATGGAGCCGTAGTGCGCACGGTAGCGACTACCCATTTACTGGATCGGTTGGCCGGAAAATACGGTCTGGAGCTGATCGAGACACCAGTTGGATTCAAGTACATCTGTGAACAAATGCGGAACCAGCCTGTGATTATCGGTGGTGAGGAAAGCGGGGGGCTCAGTATTGGCACCCATATACCAGAGAAAGATGGTGTTTTGGCTAACCTTCTGGTTGCAGAAATGCAAGCAGTGCGAGGAGAGACCCCAAGTCAAATACTCCAAAAGATCATGGCTGAGGTAGGGGCTATGCATAGCCGACGGATCGATCTGAGATACCCGGATGAGAAGAAAGCCAGTCTGATTCGGGAGTTGGTGACGGCTCCACCAGAGGTGATCGCTGGGCGTAGGTTGGCTCGGATTACCGATATCGATGGAGCCAAACTGATCTTGGAAGATGGGAGCTGGTTCCTAGTACGTCCGTCGGGTACGGAACCGTTATTGCGTATTTATGTTGAAGGTGAATCAGAACAAGAAGTACAAGAGATCGTAGATGCGGTCACCATGTTTGTAGAAAAACACTAAGCCTAGATATGCATCTCGAGCTACATAGTCTTCTGCCTTGCAGACATACTAAGGTAAACTGCTAAGGGAGGAGACGTATAATATGCCCGGGAAACGGTTCAGTGGTCACCGGGAGCTGGTGACCATTCTCATTGCCTGTGCCATTATCGGATTGGTTGCCGGTTGGTGGGTTGATCAACGATGGGGAGCGAGGTCTTCTCCACCTACCCCCGAGGAGATTAAGGCGGAAGAGCAGCGTGATTCTCGAGACGATCTAGACGTTCTGGCTGACCTAGAAACGGCCGCCGTCAGAGTAGTGGAAGAGGTAGGGCCGGCGGTTGTGAAGATAGCAACAACAGAAAAGGCGATTATCGATCACTTCTTTGCGGGACGGATTGTGCAAGAGCGGGAAGGTATTGGGTCGGGAGTAGTGATGGACGAGGATGGCCATATTCTCACCAATAACCACGTTGTAGCCGGAGCTTCAGAGATCAGAATATTCCTCCCCCGGCGTACTGATCCCTATAGGGGGACAGTAGTTGGTGCCGATCCCTTCACTGACCTGGCTGTAGTGAGGATATCTGGCAAGGATTTGCCAGTGGCGGCTTTGGGTGATTCTGATAAGCTGCGGGTGGGTCAGTTGGTCATCGCCATCGGTAATCCCTATGGATTTGATAACTCGGTTACCCTAGGTCTGGTCAGTGCTTTGGGACGGGGTTTGCTCATTGATCCGGATTACGACCTGCAGATCGAAGGAGTCATTCAGACCGATGCTTCCATCAACCCTGGCAATAGTGGTGGACCGCTACTGGATTTGACAGGACGAGTTGTTGGAATCAACACAGCTATTATCCCCAGTGCTCAGGGTATAGGCTTTGCCATTCCAATCAACACTGCCCGCAAGATCGCGGCAGAACTCATTGCCCATGGGAAGGTGCTTAGGCTGGGTATCTTGGGTGGAGCTATAGATGAAGTGTTTATCGCCCGATATGAACGGGAGACGGGGGCCAAGCTGCCGGTTAAGACTGGGATTTATCTAGTGGAAGTTGTAGATGCTGGACCGGCGGCCGAAGCAGGTCTACAACCTGGTGACATTATTACCAAAATCAATGATCGGGAAATCAGCACCATGGAGGAACTGGTTTCAGCGGTACGGAAGGCTGGGCATGGCGGGGAATTGAGCATCACGATTCTCCGTGGAGAGAATGAACTAGGGGTAACAGCTCACCTGTAGTTTATTCAGATACCCTTCCTGCCAGAATCCGAGGGAGGGTGTTCTTAAATGATGCGGGTTACCATAGTCGCCGTGGGAAAGCTTAAGGAAACTTACTTAGCTAAAGGTGTAGCGGAATATGTCAAGCGACTGCGATCGTACTGTCAGCTGAAGATCATAGAAGTGAAAGATGAAGCTTTTCGGGAGAGGCAGTCTCCTGCACAGCAAGAAATAGTGAAAGTCAGAGAAGCTGAACGGATCCACAAAGCGATCCCACCGAGGAGTTATGTTATAGCACTAGATATGCAGGGAGTAATGAAGTCGTCGGAAGAGCTGTCAATATTGATCGACCAAGTAGGTGTAGAAGGTTGGAACCACGTCACTTTCGTGATCGGAGGAGCTTTGGGCCTGCATTCTTCGGTGATCAAGGCTGCTCATCTGCATGTTTCCTTTTCCACTCTCACTTTTCCCCATCAATTGATGCGTTTGATATTACTTGAGCAGATCTATCGATGGTTCACTATTATCCGGGGAGAGCCTTACCACCACTAAACAAGCCAAGGGCCTTATACCCTTGGCTTGTCAATTGCCATGCAGATCGAATGATTAGCATGCATTACCCTTTGTGATAATAAACATCCCAGCCTAGATACTTGCTGAAAGCCTCGTAGACTGCACAGGCTACCTGGGACTGGTTGATGGCGACATGATGCTCAAAACCATTGTTGCAGATATGCTTTACTAGACATTGCAGTCCAGGAATCTCGGCTACTCCATAGCCGCCGAAGGTTGTCAGTGGATCACTGGTGAACTTACCTTCTCCTACATAGGCTTGAATCTTGCCATTCAGATCATCGGTACTTACTCTGGCAAAGGTAAACGGGCCAGATTTGATTCTCCCTGCAACTGTCCCATATGTGTTCTCTTTGCCTACGGTGCCGGCAATAATGTCCTGGTAAGCCATGGTAGGCTCTTCCACCAGATCTCGTGGGAAATTACTGCAGTGGAAGGCTACTAGCTTGTTGGGGTCATCGCCATAGTTGTTATTCCAATCGATGATGCCACTAGGGCTGCCAGAAGCTGCCTGTAGTGCAATCATGCCGATGAGTCCCGGTATGTCGACCTCGCAAGCACTGGGCAGGAGGCTGTTGCTCATCATGCTCATAATGGTGCAGGGCACTATGCCAAAGAACTCCTCCATAGAGGTCCAGCACTGGATGGCAGTACCGATGAGATCATGATCATTGACCCATTGATCAATCACTACACCAAACTTAGCCATCTTGAGAAGAGCAGACTTAGGAACCCCTTTAGTAGGAATATAATCTGTGATTTCACTTAGTCGGGTCTGGACTGATTGGTCATCATCACCCAGACGGCTAATAAGTCCAAAGATCTCTGACAGGTCGATGGGTTCTACTGAAATGCCCGCAGCCTCGAGCAATTTTTCGCTATAACGTACCGTCGTGAAATTCGGTGGGCGAGTTCCAACCGCCCCAATGCGAGCTCCATCCAGTGTCTTAATGATTTGACAGACCGCTTCGAACCACTGCAAGTCTTCAGCAAAAGAGGGATCGTTAGGGGCTACAGTATGTTTCGTGGTCAGAGAAAATGGAATGCCATACTGCCGAAGATTGTTGCAGACCGAGAGCTTACCACAAAAGCTGTCCCGCCGATGGGCGATATCCATTTGCTTTGCGTCATCGGCAAAGGCATGGACCAAAACAGGGACTTTCAGTCCGGATAGGCGTATAGCATTGGCTACGCCTCGCTCATCGCCGAAGTTCGGTAGTGTTACCAAAATGCCATTGATTTCGTCTTGGTGTTCCTTGAAGAGAGCGGCACACTTCTGGGAATCTTCCCATGTTTCCACCGTTCCTAGGGTCGTGTCTTCGGGGGAAAGAGCGATGACTTTCATACCCTGCTGTTCTACGGCATCAATCATCTGTTGCCGTCCATCCTCACATAGGCTGTCAGGGAAGAAGTCCCTATTACCCACGATAAGACCCAAAGTAATCTGGGACATGGTTTTACCTCCTTCTATATGACGAAAATTCACGAATCTTCCTAGTCAAATCGACTAGCTATTCAAAATGCTTCGGCACTGAGCAGGACTTTTCCTTTTTCCGCTAATACGAAAGAAGCGAAAAGGAGATCAGGTATTTGCAGAGAACCGCATGCTACGGGTATAATAGGGCAAGGACCTTGGATAATGTACATAAACGGCGGGAGGAGTTTAGGTGATGACGGAGAGAACCATGGATCAGTTAGTAGCCTTGTCGAAGTCCCGGGGTTTCGTTTTCCCGGGTTCAGAAATATATGGAGGCCTAGCTAATACCTGGGACTATGGACCCTTGGGTGTTGAGTTGAAGAACAACATTAAGCAAGCTTGGTGGAAGAAGTTTGTTCAAGAATCGCCGCATAATGTTGGTTTAGATGCAGCCATATTAATGAACCCACAGACCTGGGTGGTCTCAGGGCATGTAGGTGGTTTCAGTGATCCACTGATCGACTGCCGGCAGTGTAAGGCTAGGTTTCGAGCGGACAAGCTGATCGAGGAACATATGGCTAAACGGGATCATGAAGAGGTGGTCGATGGCTGGTCTGAAGACCGGATGTTTGATTATATCCAGGCAGAAAGGCTAGCCTGTCCGCGTTGTGGTGGACGGGACTTCACGGATATTCGGCAGTTTAACCTGATGTTTAAGACATTTCAGGGCGTGACAGAGGACGCCAAATCAGAGGTTTATCTGCGGCCAGAGACTGCTCAGGGCATATTTGTCAATTTTAAGAATGTATTGCGCACCTCACGCAAGAAGATACCGTTTGGGATAGCTCAGATTGGGAAATCATTTCGGAATGAGATTACGCCCGGCAACTTTATCTTTAGGACGCGGGAGTTTGAACAAATGGAGCTGGAGTTCTTCTGTGCACCCGGTACGGACACTGACTGGTATGATTACTGGAATTCATTTTGTATGCAGTGGCTGCTGGATCTAGGGCTGAAATCCGAGAACCTTCGCACTCGGCAGCATACCGCTGAAGAGCTTTCACACTATAGCAAAGCTACAACAGATATCGAGTACCTTTTCCCCTTTGGCTGGGGTGAGCTCTGGGGAGTAGCTAATCGTACAGATTATGATTTGCTGCAACATGGCAACGCAACTGGTGAGGACTTGAGCTATTTGGATCCTTATACTAATGAGAAATACGTCCCCTATTGTGTTGAACCTTCAGTGGGAGTTGATCGGTTGTTCCTGGCGTTCTTGGCTGATGCCTATCAGGAAGAGCAGTTGGAGGATGGTCAAACCAGGACAGTCTTACGATTACACCCATATCTTGCACCCTATAAGGCAGCGGTACTGCCACTATCCAAACGATTAGGCTCCGAGGCAGAAAAGGTTTATGACAATCTCCGTCGGCACTTCCCGGTGGACTATGATGATGGGGGCAGTATTGGAAGGCGCTATCGCAGGCAAGATGAGATCGGGACACCGTTTTGCATCACCTTCGATTTCGATTCCCTGGAGGATAAGAAGGTGACTATTCGCAATCGCGATTCAATGGAACAGGTACGGTTACCTATTGAACACGTCC
The DNA here is from genome assembly GCA_012798695.1 of Bacillota bacterium. GTDB lineage: Bacteria > Bacillota > Limnochordia > DTU087 > DTU087 > JAAZMR01. Next base: position 8,367 of record JAAZMR010000081.1, read on the forward strand.
TGGAGTACCTGGAGGAGAAACTGACATATTGATGTTTCTGATTAATCTTCAGCCGGTCCCAAAATCGTGCAGATGACTATGGCTGGGTTTTGATCCTGACAGTCGGGGGTATAAATAGGCCAGAAATATCTCCCTAGGAGGGAATCGGATTGGTATGGAAAGGAGTCTCTGATGCTGTCATTCGTCGGCTGCCGCTGTACTTGCGCGTGCTGGAGGAAGTGAAGGGCAAGGAATCATCCATATCATCGCATGAACTGGGCGAGGAAGCCGGTGTTAGGCCTGCCTTGGTACGCAAAGATCTAGCCTGGTTTGGCGAATTTGGGAAACAGGGCGTAGGCTATGATGTAGAGTTCCTCCAGGATGCACTGCGCAAGATCCTGCATCTCGAGGAACCTATCCACATGGCTCTTGTAGGGGTCGGCAGTCTGGGACATGCTCTGGCTCGCTACAACCGCCGTCGTTTCCTGGAGGATCCGGTGTTCACCATTGAGCCAGTTGCCCTCTTTGATGTGAATCCGAAGTTAGTAGGTGGCACTCTAGATGGTATCCCCATCTACAGCTTAGAGGAGATAAAAAGGGTTGTCCCAGAAGAAGCGATTCAACTGGCGATCATTACTGTACCGGCAGATGCGGCCCAAAAAGTCTGTGATGCTCTGGTGGAGGCGGGCGTAAAGGCGATCTTGAACTTCGCTCCCGTGCAGCTGGAGGCACCCAAGGATGTTCATGTTGCTAATACGGACTTGAGCTTGGAGCTGCAGCGGCTGGCGTACTATATAGGAGTGTAATAGAATCTTACGCCAACTTGACTTGGGAAATAATTGCTTCGGTACCATTAAATGGCATGGGAAACTCGTGTAGAAGGTGTATAGTTTACCGAGTACTGGACATCTTAACAGTGCAACCCAAGATGCATTAGTTGGGTTGCGCAAAAGGGGTCTGTAGTGGTCGAGCGCAGATCCATATAGGTTCTGACTGGGATCTATATGGGTCGAGCAAAGGTCAAAACTGGTTCCAAATCCGGGATCAGTTTTGGCCGGCGCCAAGGTTATTACAGGTCTCGTAGGTGGTCAGTAACAGCTGAGTAAGTTGTTACTGGCTCCGGAGGGATCTGTAGTAGCCGGGCCAAGATCACCCCGGGTTGCTTAAGGATTTATGGTGGCCGTGAGGTCATCATGAGTTCTGACCGTGACTCGTGGTGGTCGGGCAAAGATCAGCGTAGTTCCCGTAAGGTTCTATAGCAGCCGAAAGGTTGCTGTGGGATCTGTAGGGAGGTACGTTGGTCGGAGCGAAGATCATTACAGGCTCCTCTCATGTTTTTCCCCGGTGGTGACTGGCCACCGGGGAAGTGTTTTTTTACGCTTGGAACTCCTGGACATAGTTGCGCAAGCGTTCAGCTATTTCATTCAGGGCACCGGCCTTATCTGAGATCTGTTCAATGGAGGCTGCTTGTTGCTGTGCTGCTGCCGCGATCTGCTGGCTGCCACTACTCAATTGTTGGATGCTGGAGTTAATGTGCTGCATCTCTGCAATGGACCTATCCACTTCTTGCTTAACCTCAACGAAGCTTTCGGACATTGATTCAAGGATATCCCGGCCGCCTTTCACTGCACGTACATTTATTTCCACTGCGGCATCGGCTTGGGCATCTCCTTCAGAAATATTGGCAACTACCCTTTGCACTTCATTGGCTGCTCTGCCTGATTGCTCAGCGAGTTGGCGAACCTCCTCGGCAACCACAGCAAAGCCTCGCCCTTGTTCACCGGCGCGGGCTGCTTCAATAGCAGCATTGAGGGCCAGCATGTTAGTCTGTTCGGCAATATCTGTGATATCTCCGACGAACTTGTTAATCTGTTCATATCGTTGACCCAGGTCTTCGCGGATTGTAGACAGCTGAGTGATTGCTTCTTCGATCTGGGTCATCTGGTTGACAACATCCTGGATCCTGTCGAGATGCTCTTCAGTAATCTCACCCACACGCAATGAGGAATCAGCTAAAATCCTGGATGTGGCTCCGACCTGCTGAACACCACTGGCAAACTGGTTAGCCGCGCTGGCTACCTCCTGAATTGATGCATTAATCTGTTCCGAGGCATTGAGAAGATCTGCACCACTCTGCACCACATCATGGGAGATTCCCTGGGCGTTGCTCATGAAGAGCCTTAGCCTGTCTCCCAGTGCAGCCAGAGCCCGACCTAAGGAGCCCAGCAGCTTATCTTCGCTGGCAGTCAAAGTGTCAACAGAACTAAAATCCCCAGCGGCTAGCTGCTCTGTAACGTGCTCGAGGCCTTCTAGCTTTTGTTTGCCAACATATACGCCTACCCCTGCCAACAGGAAGTTTGCTACCAATATCACAACTATCCAAGCCAATTCCTGCCAGGAATCTGTAATCCTGAGGAATTTGATGATGCCCACTGAGACAACGATGACGATAGCTCCCCGAATCAGTCTCTTCCAGGTATCCCTCATTCATGCTCCTCCTTGATCTAATCCCCGTCCCTTAGATAGACATAGAGATAATGGAACTTACTTCCTTGTTATTCGTCACATAGTCAATCATTCCTACATAGAACAGCGAAAAATCAAGAAGAAGGACCCATCCACCAGGATTTCCTCAGGTGGCGAGTCCATTGAACTTCAGGAAGGACAGCTTAGTTACAGTTTTAATCCAGAAAGAGTGATGCCCTCTACAATGTAACGACGGAAAATCAGAAAGAAGATGGCAGGCGGTACAGTTGCGGCAACACTTGCGGCTAGTATATACCCAGCCTCAATCATGTAATTGAATGCAGCTAGATATGCCTGTAGTGCTACTGGCAAGGTCATCATGTTTCGCTTTGTCATCACGATTAAGGGCCACATGAAATCATTCCAACTGCCAAAGAATGTGAAGATACCTAAAGTGGTTAGTGCCGGTTTAATCAGGGGAATAACTATGCTATAGAAGGTCCGAAACTTACTGCATCCATCGATACGAGCCGCATCCTCCAAATCGCGGGGGATGGAAAGCATGAACTGCCGAAGCAAAAACACTCCAAAGGGTCCGGCTAGACCTGGCACGATCAGGGCCTTATAGGTATTTAGCCATCCCCATCTATATAACCGCAGAAAGACAGGTACTAGCGTAATTTGCCCGGGAATTAGCAAGGAGGACACGATTATGCCGAAGACCAGGTTTCGGCCCGGAAAATCGAACCTTGCTAAGGCATAGGCAGCCAGTGAGGAGACTACTAGAACCAATGCTGTAGTACTAAGGGAGACGATCAGGCTGTTGATATATGCTCGCCAAATGGGCGTAGTTCTAATTGTGAAGAAGACCTCCTTGAAATTCTGTAATGTGACTTGCTCGGGTATCCACCGTGGAGGATAGCGATAGGTATGGGGATTCGGTTTTAGGGAAGTCGAAATGGCCCACAGTACGGGTATTAACCACAACAGTGCTAGAATCGTCAAGCATGCAAAGAGAATCACTTGTTTGGAATGGCGTCGCAGCCAAGCCATTGGCGTTCACCTCCCGTAGTCTGCCTTGCTTTAGTATTCCAACCTCTCACCAACTCGGAAGACTCTAAACTGGATGAGAGTAAATACGATCAAAATACTGAATAATATCCATGCCATAGCTGCTGCGAGCCCCATCTCAAAGTCCTGGAAACCTGTCAGGTACATATGCTGGACAACCACGCGGGTGCTGTCATATGGCCCCCCTCCAGTCAAGATATACACTTGGCCAAAAACTTGAAACGCTCCAATGACTTGCATGACACAAATGAACAGCAGAGTTGGTCTCAAAAGAGGCAGGGTGATGTCCTTGAAGCAGTGCCATGCATTGGCTCCATCAATACGAGCTGCCTCGTACATCGTCTGAGGAATGTCTTGTAACCCGGACAGATAGACAAGGAATGGAAACCCTACCCCCCACCAGAAAGAGACGGCTACAATAGTCCACATAGCTGTTTCCTCGTGACCCAGCAAGTTCTGTGGGGGCAGCCCGATCTGTCGAGCATAGTAATTCAGAAGACCACTAGTCGGGTCGAAAATCCAGATCCAAATGATGGATATGGCAGCAACGTTGATCACCATAGGCAGCACGAAAGATATCTGAAAAAACGCCTTCCCTTTCTTCACCGCATCCACTGCTAGGGCCAGAAACAATGATGCGACGACAAATAGTGGGACACTGCCTACCGCGTACTGCAAGGTGTGCTTTAGACTAGGCAGGAAAAGTTCAGTCGGTTCCGTGAACAAATAAGCATAATTGCCGAGTCCAACATAACGTGGTGGAGGCCCGATCAGGCTCCAATCATATAGGCTTATCCGCATGCTCTCAATTATGGGTAGAGCGATGAAGGCAACAAATAGAGCAAGGTAAGGTGCTAGGTAGAGATATGCATACAGCGGATTCTCTTCATTAAGCAGCAGATATTTTCGTCGCCTATTAGTTGTCAATCAATTCACCCCATTATTCGTAAGAAGTTGGCTGCTCAGGGTTCTCGCCAAATCGGCACCGGTATTAGTGGGGCTGGCTCATAGAACCAGCCCCCGATCCATGTGATTACCGACCTCGTGCAATCGCCGCATCAATTTCTCTATCCATATCCGTAAGTGCCTGCTCCACAGTCTTCTTGCCTAAGAGGGCCGCTTCTATGCCGGAGACGATTCTTTCCTGGATTTTCGACCAGACAAGTACCTTAGGTAGGTATTGGCCGAATGAACCCTGTTCAGCAATGGTTCTCTGTGGCAAGAGATAGGGGGCGTTTTGGAATTCATCAATTTCCAGCACATCCAAACGAGCGGGGCACTGCCCTGCTTTGACCCACTCGATGTTGTTATCTGAAATCCATTTGATGAATGTGAGGGCTGCCTTTTCTTTCCCAGTATCTCTGGTTTTCTGGGCTGGGAGGACGAAAGTGTGTGAACCGATGGCATATGCCCTTTCTGGCCCAACCAGTGGGTGATTGCCTACAGTATAGTTTAGATCCTCTGTAGCTTCAGCACCCAGTACTTCCCATACTCCGCTAATCATGGTGGCGGCTTGGCCCTGATAGAATGCTAAGAAGGGATTGACCGCCAATTCCGGTGACATGACCCCGTGTTGATGAATCAAGTCAACCTGGAACTGTAGGGCTTTATGCCCGACTTCGGTGTTGAGATTAGACTTTATCCGATCGGCAGAGAGAAAGTCAGACCCATACTGGTATATCGAGGAAAACAGGGACCAGGCTCTGAACCAGTCCAGAGGCGCAATGATGCCCCACCGGTCTATTGTGCCGTCACCATCGATATCTTTAGTCATTTTCTTGAGGGCGGCCACAAAATCGTCCCCGGTGACTGGTAGTGCATCAGCTGCTGACGGCAACCCTGCCTCATCTAGTAGGTCAATATTGTAGTAAACGCCAAATCCATGGAAATCTAAGGGCATACCATATCGAGTTCCCTCATAGACTCCTGAGTTATTCCAGACTGAGCTATAGAACATTTCCTCCCCTAAGCCTAGAACATCTAGCATTGCTTCGTTGAAAGGAGTCAGGGAATTGGTCGCGGCAAAGCGGGGGATCATGTAGTCGTGTGCAATGGCTACCTCCGGTGCCTCTCCGCTAATTATGCTTGTCGCCAGTCGGCTGTAATACGGTTCGCCCCAGGGCAGAATCTGCATAGTTACTTCTATGTCTGGGTGTTCTTGATTGAACTGCTCAACCAACTCACCCATTACTCGGCCATCAGGGCCTGTAAACAATGTCCAGTAATCAATTTGTACTTTCGCAGCAGCAATCCCACTGCAAAGTACAACCAACACAGTGACTAATAGTACCACCATAGACGTCGATTTTCTCATGATCAACTCTAGCCTCCTTTTTCACTTGTCAAGGAACGCTGTGTGCTATTGACATGTGATAGCACGTCTTCAGAGAATCGTGAGTATGGTCCTTCTAGCCAACGAAGTTTCCTGTGGTTCATACTTCTGTTGACATATCACCTCCTGGCCGCATGATTCGGTATTGACGATCACCGAGTTGAGTAATGGGAAAGACCAACGAATTAACTGAGTAGGCTGTAAGTTATTAGCCAGCCACTACTTCGCTAAGTAAAACCAGAATCCTGCATAAAACTAGGCGGATAGAACGAAAGAGGTGAAATGGAAAGAAAACGACTTTGCACCATTGTCTGCACCAAGTGAGGGTACAGGTCCCATTGAATCCCACCAGAAGGAACCTTTTGTCTTTCTGTGGAAATACTGTTTGTAGAGAGATGGAAGAGCGACGAACCGTAAATCTGGCTAATAGAAACCAAGCCTGCGCTTATAGACGCTGATCAGAAAGGGAGTTGCATGTGTTAAGTGATATCGAAATTGCCCAAAATGCTAGAATGCGACCGGTACAAGAGATTGGGGCTCAGTTAGGCCTTAATGATGGTGATTTGGAGTTATACGGCAGGTACAAGGCTAAGGTTGGGCCCGAGGTGTGGGAAAGAGTGCAAGGGCGCCTGAATGGCAAGTTGATCTATACGACCGCGATTACGGCCACCCCCGCGGGGGAAGGCAAGACCTGTACCGCCATCGGCCTGACTCAGGCGCTCGGGAAAATGGGTGAGAAGGTAACAGTTTGTCTGAGGGAACCTTCGTTGGGCCCTACCTTTGGTATCAAAGGCGGAGCTGCTGGAGGCGGCTATGCTCAAGTAGTACCTATGGAGGATATCAATCTGCATTTTACTGGCGACATTCATGCAGTAGGTACAGCTCATAATTTGCTAGCAGCCGTGATTGAAAACCACATTTTCCAAGGAAACGAATTGGACATCGATCCGAAACGAGTGCTGTGGCGAAGGGTAATGGATATGAATGATCGTCAGTTGCGCAATATCGTAGTCGGTCTCGGTGGGCCAGGGGATGGGGTGACCAAGGAGTCAGCCTTCGATATTACCGTGGCATCAGAAATCATGGCTATTCTGTGTCTGGCGGAAGATATGGAAGATCTGAAGCGCCGGCTAGGACAGATGCTTGTCGGATATACTCGCAGTAAGAAACCGGTTTTTGCTCGGGAGTTAGGTGTAATCGGTTCATTGGCGGTTCTGCTGAAAGATGCTCTTAAACCGAATCTTGTCCAGACCCTGGAAGGCCAACCGGCTTTTGTCCATGGTGGACCTTTTGCCAACATTGCTCATGGTAATAACAGCATTATCGCTACTCGCTTAGCACTGAAGCTGTCTGATTATGTAGTTACTGAAGGCGGGTTTGCTGCTGATTTGGGAGCTGAGAAGTTTTTTGACATTGTGCACGGATATAGTGGGCTGACTCCGGATGTAGCCGTTCTGGTGGCATCAGTCAGAGCACTGAATATGCATGGGGGAGTTGCTAGGGACAAGGTAGCCGAGACGAATCTAGAGGCTCTAGACCGCGGTTTGAGCAACCTGGAGAAGCATGTGGCAAATCTAAAGAAATACGGTATCCCGGTTGTAGTGGCGCTTAACCGCTTTCCTACTGATGACATTTCGGAACTGGAATTAGTGGAGACAAGATGTAAAGAATTGGGAGTTGTGGCTGCCATTTCAGAAGTGGTTGCCAAAGGCGGCGAGGGTGGCCTTGAATTGGCAGAAGCTGTGCTATCAGCCTTATCAAAGGGAGAGAGCAAATTCACACCATTATACGATTGGGATCTGCCCATTAAGGAGAAGATCGGCATTTTGGCTCGTGAGATCTACGGAGCGGATGATGTCGTCTATACGCCTCGAGCAGAGCAGGACATGGCAGCACTGACCTCGATGGGCTGTAGTGGGCTCCCTTTATGTATCGCTAAAACCCAGCACTCCTTGTCAGACAACTCGGCCCTCAAAGGTGCTCCGACTGGCTGGACACTCACGGTTAGAGAAGTAAGAGCATCTTTAGGTGCAGGCTTTTTGGTGCCTTTGACCGGGGATATGATGACCATGCCAGGACTGCCTAAGGAGCCGGCCGCCAAGAGAATTGATATAGACAAAAATGGAGCCATAGTAGGGTTATCATAAGTAGCTTCGGATAGTAGGGAGTGAAGTGGTTTGGCAATTGAGCAGACTTTCGTGATCATTAAGCCAGAAGCCGTGGAAAGAAGATTTATAGGGGAAATCTTGACTCGGTTCGAACGCAAGGGTTTCAGTATTAAACAGTTGGCGGTCACTCGGATTGAGAAGGACCTGGCAGAGGAGCATTATGCTCATCATCAGGACAAGCCGTTTTTCTCACACCTGATCGAATCAATTACAGCGGGCCCGGTTGTCTTGGCGATCTTGGAAGGTGAAGATGCCATCACTCAGGTACGCAACATGGTGGGTGCCACTGATCCAGTGAAGGCGGCTCCTGGCACCATCCGGGGAGATTTGGCTATCCATCTTCCCTATAACATGGTTCACGCGGCTGATACACCGGCCGCGGTTGAAGCGGAGATCAAGCGCTTTTTTGGGGACTAAGACTCTAGATACGAAGGAGGGGCAGCATGCTGGCAGCTGATCTGGCGAAGATTCTGGAAGGTAAGACTATCGCTGCGGCAGAGTTGAGTAATGGGACGGTAAAATTGCAGTTTGCCGATGGCACCAGCTTTGCTCGAGAAAAGACCTGTGAAGGCATCATCACTGCTTTTATGCGGGATACAGAAGGCAATGTGATGGCCAGTGCTCGTATCTGACCAGGATTCCAGTCGTGGATAGATTGACACTTGGGGTTAAGGGTAAGGCATGGCTTTACCCTTTCTTCAATTAGGAGTAAACGGCAGAGGCATGCTGAGGATTCTATGACTCTTGGGGGAGGTAGGAGAGGATTGGGGAGACCTGGTTGCATGCAGCATAATGGTTGTGCCCAGTTGGTTTCGGGAAATGCCATCTCATTGAGATTGTTGACCCTGGGGTTAGCCCTGTATTTGTTGATTATCTCATCTGGCCATGTTTTAGCCGCTCTTCCATCTAGAGTATTACAGCTGCGGGATACCCAAGAGCAAGTCGCCATAGGCCTAGGTGAAATGCTAGGGAAAATTAGGATCTCTTCCACTAGCGGAGTGAGGCTCATCACATCAAGAGGTGAGAACGTTGAGCAAGTTCATCAGGCAATTCGTGTGGTGGGACATGCAGGCGAACAGCCACGGGGTCAAGGGCAGGTCTGGAGAGTGCAGATTAAAGCAAGTCGGGATGAAGAAGCCGCACAGGATTTGCGCCGTCAAGTGGAGAAAGACTGTAGTTTTCCCGCCTATGTAGTACAAGTGGAACCTTGGTATAAGGTGCAAGTAGGTGACGCGGCCAGCCCGGCCGAGGCAGAGGCACTCAAAGAGAGGCTCATGCTCCTCGGTTATCAGGACTCCTGGGTGACAAGGGTCGCATTGCCTCCTGAAGAAGCCATCTCGGATTCTACGGCTGAGAGACCATATTTCAGAATAGAAGATGATGCAGGGCACTTGCTCACCACAGTCAAGGAAACAGAGCTAATGGCCGAAGCTGTAGGCCCCGAGCCCTTAACGCTGGAAATATCAGGCATCAAGATGGGCAGTTACCGAGGTCATCTGCGGCTCGAATTCTTAGGAGAAGGGCGAGTTGGGATCACTAATATCATTGGGCTGGAGGAATATCTGTATGGAGTAGTCGGCTCAGAGCTCTATAGTAGGAATGAAGAAGATCTGGCAGCACTGGCAGCGCAAGCAGTTGCTGCCCGCACATATGCTATCGAGAACCTGGGTAAGCATGATATGGAAGGTTTTGATCTCTGTTCGACGGTGCATTGCCAGGTCTACCAGGGAACTGAAAGAGAGTCTGAGCTCATTCGGAAAGCTGTTGATCTGACTGAGGGAGAGATTCTGGTCTATGGTGGCCAGACCATCAGTGCCGTATATCATTCCAGCAGTGGAGGTGCAACTGCTGGGGCCGAGCAGGTGTGGGCTACTCGTTACTCCGGTTATCTCAGACCTCAGCTAGACGAAGCAGTGGATCCGGAAACTGGCTCATTAGTGAAACTCGGAGAGAACAGGCCTGGATACAACTGGGAAATTGAGTGGCAAGGAGATGAACTAGCCGACAGCCTTCGTCGTTACCTGCAAAGCGAGCTCTCTATCAAAGTTCCCTCAACTGCGGTGCTTAACAATCTGCAAGTCGTCAAGGGGGATGCTTTAGATAGAGTAGATAAGCTGGTTATTCGTTATGAGGAAACTACCGAAGCAGGCGAATCCCGACAGCTTGAGTATGAGGTCAAGAAGGACAAGATCCGTTGGGTCTTGCGAAGGCCCGATGGAGGCATTTTGCCAAGTACTTGCTTTAGTTTGGACATCGATCAACAGAATGGTAGAGTTCGCAAGGCTGTGGCCTTTGGGCGGGGCAATGGCCATGGCTTGGGTCTCTCACAAGCAGGGGCTTTGCATATGTCTCGTTTAGGCTATGCATACGAAGACATACTGGCACATTACTACACCGGTGTTGCTCTAGTATCGGTGGGGGAATACTATGAAAGAATGGAGTCTCGGCTCATCTGGGAAGACAAAGGGCTAGTTCAAACCTGGGCGGCGATCCTGGGCCCGGACCAAGGTATCGATGAACTGACAGATGTGATCAAGTGGTCACCGAGTGGGGATTTGATTGCTTATGGCACGAGTAGAGATCAAGGTGGTTTGTGGGTCTTCAATACCATAACAGGTGAGAGTGTCTGTTACTTAAGAGAACCCATAAGGGAAGTGGCTTGGAAGACTGATGGTTCGGCACTGGCGGTAGTTAGTCAGAACGGTCAGGGAGAGCTAAGGCAATTACGCATAGTAGAATTGGGGACAAGTAATGCTCAGGGCGATGAGTCTGCTCCCACTTATGTCTTGGGGCAAGCAGTCGATATTCACTCCCCGGCATGGTTGCCTGATAGTGAGCTCGTGGTTTTTGCTCAGAATGGGATGATTTATGGAGCGCAGGATGGGGTAAGTGTGCCGTTGATTGCCGATGCCGGAAGCCCTTGTTTAAGCCCTGATGGCAAGAAGCTTGCTCTCAGTAAGCAGGGTGCCATATGGTTGTATCAGCTGGCCACCGGAGCAGCAGAAAGGCTCTGCTGGATAGGCAATATCCAATCCTTAATTTGGTCACCTGATGGAGAGTATCTGGCTGCCACTACGGATTCAGATATAGCTGTGATTAACGTATTCGATAAGGAGATCGTGGCACGCTTCCCCGGGGATAGTCCTACTTGGTCTGCTGATGGTTGGTTTCTGGCCTATGTTCATGCTGATCAGGGTGGCGGCATGGAGGCTCGTATATGGGAACTGAACTCCAGTGAGACACAGGTACTGGCCGAAAGTAAATTCGGCAGTGAAGGGCAGGGGGCAATCCATTGGTCGGCATCTGGTAACTCTTTAGCCTATAATATCGATCGAATGCTGTATTTGCTCACTTTCCGGTGATGGAAAAACGTTGTTTCTTTTCCGGAAGCCATTTGATATACTTACTGATAGCTGCCTTCAAGGGTGCCCATTCGCCCATCTCGGTCGGACACTCTTTCACTATCAGCTGTATAGATTTCAACCTCGCAAAGTGGCTCCACGAGGGCGCATTACGCTATTGGAGACTTCCTGTACGCTAGTGGGAGAGGGGCTCCAAGAGGAGGAACCAGGGAGGGGAGGTCGATCATGTGGAACTCTGGTTTACAGAGAAGCAAACCGATCATGTGGGGCTTACATATAAGACCAAGCGGATTCTGCTGGCGAAACGGTCTCAGTATCAAGAGGTGGCAATCATCGAAACTGAGCAATTTGATCGCATGCTATTACTTGATCGGGTAGTGCAAACCACCATTAGCGATGAATTCGTTTATCATGAGATGATCGCCCATGTGCCGCTGAACAGCCACCCGAATCCCCGTCGAGTGGCGGTAATTGGCGGCGGTGATGGTGGAACCATCCGTGAGATCATCAAACATGATTGTGTGGAGAAGGCCGTATTGGTCGAAATCGATGAACAGGTGATTAGAGCTAGTCGCCAATATCTGCCCGAGATTTCGAGTGGATTGGATGATGAGCGGGTGGAAGTGCTCATCACTGATGGTATTGCTCATATCCAGGAGTCAAAAGACACCTATGATGTGATTATCATAGACTCTACAGACCCGGTTGGCCCTGCGGTTGGCCTTTTTACTGAGGAGTTTTATGGAGATGTCTATGAAGCCCTGACTGATGAGGGCATTATGGTAGCACAGACCGAATCACCTTACTATGAACCAGAGCTGGTTCAGAGGACCTTTTCCCGCGTTAACGCGAATTTCCCGATAACCAAATTATACCTAGCCTTTATCCCAACCTATCCCAGTGGTATGTGGAGTTTTACTATTGGATCCAAGCAGCACGATCCTCTAGCAATTGATGGCAAGAAGCCGGAGCCCATTGAGACGAGATATTATACTCATGATGTGCACAAAGCAGCTTTTTGCCTGCCTAGATTTGTGCAGAAGTTGGTGAAACCGTGAGAGTGCTGTGAAAGTATCTAACCCCAGCTGGAGCATAGCGATACTACGGCTACTCTGACAGCCAGACTAGTCAGGCAGGTTTTACTTGGTATCTGGCCCAGAGCTGGGCAGCAGGATTGCTGCAAATAGCCCAGAAGTATAGATGACGAGAGGCAGGCTTGTCACCTTGGGTGCAGGCCTTTCAATGTATGTAACGCTTACCAAAAGGAAGTGGTAGAATGAGTATGGCCCTAAAGCTGCAATCGCGAATTCAGACGGCATTTGCAGAGGCAGTTCAAGCAGCAGCTGCTAGCGAGGGCTGGACAATAAGTGATATGCCAGTGGTGGAGCTGGAGATACCCAGAGAGAAGGCTCATGGGGATTTGGCTACCAATCTTGCTATGCAGCTTTCTCGGGAGGTAAAGCTGCCACCGAGACGCATAGCGGAGACAATCATCGGGCATCTGGAGACGGCAGGTACCTTCATTGCCCACCTTGAGGTAGCCGGCCCGGGGTTTATTAATATGTACCTTAGTAATGAGTGGCTCTACGAAGTCCTGCGGGATATCGAAAGTCAGGGTACCGCCTATGGCTGTTCAACAGCTGGACAGGCGAAGAAAGTAATGCTGGAGTTTGTCAGTGCCAATCCTGTAGGCCCCATGAATGTAGTCAACGCCCGGGCCGCGGCAGTAGGGGATACATTAGCTAATATCATGCAAGCTGCAGGTTATGAGGTCAGCCGCGAATATTACGTCAATGACGCTGGTCGGCAAGCTCGCCTTTTTGGCCTATCTATACTGGCACGCTATAAGGAACTGGCTGGTCAGGATGCGGAATTTCCTGAGGATGGATATCCAGCGGCCTATGTGACAGAACTGGCCAAGATTTTGAGGCAGGAAGTACCTGATCTGCTAGAGAAATCCCCAGAGGAGCAGGAAGCTTTCTGCAAACAGTGGGGCACCGATCGAATGGTTCAACAGCAAAAGGCAGATTTGAAGGCCTTTGGGGTAGAATTCGATGTCTGGTTCCGAGAACGAGAACTACATAAAGCAAATCGGCTGGAGAAGGTCATCAAGTTTTTGGAGCAAGCAGGGTTTCTATATGAGGAAGATGGTGCTATCTGGTTTGCTTCCTCGAAGTTCGGTGATGATAAGGATAGGGTCATGGTCAAGTCAGATGGAGTTCCCACTTACCTCACAGCTGACGTTGCCTATCATTGGGACAAGTATCGGCGCGGATTTGATCACTTAATCGATATCTGGGGCCCTGATCATCATGGATATATTGGAAGAATGCATGCTGCTATCCAGGCGTTGGGTTATCCGGCTGATAGCTTTGAGGTAATTATTCTTCAGTTAGTTACCCTATTACGTCATGGCCAGAAGGTGCGCATGTCCAAACGGGCCGGGAGATTTGTCGCCATGGAAGAGCTGCTGGAAGAGGTTGGAAAAGATGCGGCTCGGTATTTCTTCCTCATGCGGGCACCCGATAGCCATCTGGATTTTGATCTCGCCTTGGCTGTTGAGCAGAGTCAGGAAAACCCAGTTTACTATGTCCAGTATGCTCATGCCCGCATCTGCAGTATTTTACGGCAGGCCGAAGAAAACGATGTCAGGTGTCCGTCCATTGATCAGGCTGCTCTGCGTCTCTTGCAGACAGAACCCGAAGTCGATCTAATCAAGAAACTAGCACAACTGCCGGAGGAGATCATCCAAGCAGCAGAGCGCAGGGAGCCACATCATATAGCACGTTATTGCCACGAATTGGCATCTAGCTTTCATAGTTTTTATGCACATTGTCGGGTGTTAGGAGAGGATGAGGCATTGCAAGGAGCACGACTAGTTCTGTTAAAGGCAACTAGACAAGTGTTACAGACGTCATTGGGGATTCTGGGAGTCTCAGCCCCGGAACAGATGTAGGAACCTTCGGGGAGTGCTGGTCTACCTTAACGAGGAGGAACTGTATGGCAGGGCAATCGATTAGTAAGTCATGGCAGATATTCCGTAAAGGGATTCGCTATTCATACGACTATCTTGGTATGGTGATGGCCACTAGTGCTCTCTGGTTTTTCGCGGGTTTCCTGCCCATCTTGGTGGTTACTACCCTCAGCAAGTATATTAAGAACCCAGCAGTTGTGGGGGTAGCCATGGTACTGACACTGATCACTCTTGGGCCGGCAACAGCAGCCGTCCATGCCATGATGGCCAAGATCCTGGACAGAGAAGATGTCGGGGTTAGGGAGTACTTTCATCATTTCCGCCGTTTCTTTGGTCGTTCAGTAGGTCTTGTGTTACTCAATGTCCTCATTCTGGTTATCTTAGGTTGTGATTTTTTCTTCACAATCAATAATCCTAACAAGATCATCCGCATGTTGTCCGGCATCTGGGTTTACTTCTTCATTTTCTGGGCACTGATGAGCAATTATGTCTTTCCCTTTTTGGTCAACCAGGATATTGGCATATTCCTGACCATGAAGCGAGCAGTGCTCATAGCTCTAGACAATATGGTGGTCACGATATTCCTGACTATTGCCGTGGTGCTAATCATGGTGCTCAGTGTGATTTTGGCTGCACCGGTGCTGCTGTTGATGATGGGTATCGTTGCCTTCCTTCAGAATGTCGGTTATCGGGAGCTCATGCAGAAATACGACACAGATACGGAGGAGATGGCTGCAGATGTGGAAGGTTAGTCTAGAGTCAGCATTGAAACAGTGGGGTTTGCAGCGAATTGCGGAGTAAGCTGTTTCTACCTACCGAGTTGAAGGGACTATGGGAGTAGGCAGGAGCCAAAATACAGGGCTTCCTTCGGGGGGGCTCCTTTTTTGTGGGAATTCCTGCGGGTTTACGTAAGAGCAAATAAGGTTTACAATGAGTCAGCAACTATGTGTAAGGAAAGGGGTGTGCCCATGGCCAAGTTCATATTCGTCACGGGAGGCGTTGTGTCTGGCCTTGGTAAAGGCATTACAGC
This sequence comes from Bacillota bacterium, assembly GCA_012798695.1. Classification (GTDB taxonomy): domain Bacteria; phylum Bacillota; class Limnochordia; order DTU087; family DTU087; genus JAAZMR01. The sequence continues at coordinate 23,749 of JAAZMR010000081.1, forward strand.
GGCTTCTCTAGGTCGCTTACTTAAGAGTAGGGGTTTTCGTGTTACGATAGCAAAGTTAGATCCATACATCAACGTCGACCCGGGAACCATGAGCCCATTCCAGCATGGTGAGGTTTTTGTTACCGATGATGGCGCTGAAACCGACCTAGATCTGGGACATTATGAGCGTTTTATTGATGAGAATTTGACTAAAGCGAGCAATGTTACAACTGGGAAAATCTACTGGTCCGTAATAAGCAAGGAAAGGAAAGGTGATTATCTGGGTGGGACTGTCCAGGTAATCCCTCATATAACGAATGAGATTAAGGAACGGATTCTGCGTCTCGATGAGCAAAAGGAAAACGATGTTGTTATAGTGGAAATCGGTGGGACTGTTGGTGATATAGAGAGCCTGCCTTTTCTGGAGGCCATTCGCCAGCTGAAGAACGACGTGGGTCGGGACTCCTGTTTGTATATTCATGTAACCCTAGTACCGTATATTAAGGCATCACAAGAGCTTAAGACTAAGCCCACCCAGCATAGCGTCAAGGAGCTGCGGGGCATAGGTATACAGCCGGATATCATCGTGTGCCGTTCGGAGCGACCGATCTCAGAGGAAATCAAGGCTAAGATCGCTCTGTTCTGTGACATCGATAAGGAAGCTGTTATTCCGAATGTTGACGCAGACACTATTTACGAGGTCCCTCTGATTTTCGAACGAGAGAATCTAGCGAGGATCGTGTGTAAGCGTTTAGGTCTAGATGAAGGCAAGCCTGACCTTCAAGATTGGAAGCAAATCCTTTCCAAAGTTAAAAACCCCAAACGCAAGGTGCAGATTGGCATTGTCGGCAAGTATGTCTCTTTGCCTGATGCATACATGAGTGTGATTGAAGCACTATGTCATGCGGGCATTGAGACGGAGAGTGATGTCCAAATCAAATGGATTCAATCAGAGGATTTGGAGCCGAAGCAGGCTGACCTCGATGCAATTCTAAGCGGTTGTGATGGCATACTAGTTCCTGGTGGGTTTGGCCACAGGGGTGTTGAGGGGAAGATTGCAGGGATCAGGTATGCCAGAGAGCATCAGATACCGTTTTTGGGCATTTGTCTAGGTATGCATTGTGCCGTAATTGAATTTGCTCGTAATGTTTGTGGGATGCGGGGAGCCAACAGCTCCGAATTTGCCCCTGAGACGCCATTCCCAGTAATTGACTTGATGCCGGAACAGCGCCATGTCGAGGGGTTAGGTGGTACCATGCGTTTGGGAAGATATCCTTGCAGCTTGAGTCCAGCGTCCAATGCCTATCGAGCCTATGGTGAGCTGGAGGTATATGAACGCCATAGGCACAGATATGAAGTGAGTAATGCCTACAGGGCAACTTTGGAGGAACATGGTATGTTGTTGGCTGGTCTTTCTCCTGATGGGCGTCTGGTAGAGCTGATTGAGCTACCCGATCATCCTTGGTTTGTTGCCAGTCAGTTTCATCCGGAGTTCAAGTCTAGGCCCAACCGCTGTCATCCCCTGTTCCGAGAGTTTGTGATGGCTGCCTTGAGGCAACGGGAAATGGTTAGGCAAAGCAGTACAAAGCAGTGATTGGGTTTAACGGCAGTGGGCTTAGTGAACGTGTTGGTGGCGAAAAGTGGCGTAGTTTGATATAATAATGGCAGATTCAGATTAGGCACGTGGAAGCAGATACTACTCGTTTGTCGGTGGTAGCGGCAAACAGAGCTAGCCAGATTTATGACCTTGGGAGGACGAGAGAGGTGGAAGAGATGGTTCGGGTTAAGGTGAAGTTAGTTGGAATTGACCAAGTTGCCATGTGCCCAGTTGTGGTGATCACCGACATGGATGAGAAGAATTTCCTTCCGATCATGGTGGGACCGGCCGAGGCCAGTGCAATAGCCATGGAGTTAGAAGGTATTAAGCCGCCCCGACCACTTACCCACGATCTAATGCGGGATTTGCTATCTAAGTTGGATGCCCAAGTGGATCAAGTGGTGATCTCGGACCTCAGGGATGAGACTTATTACGGTTCCATTGTCCTCAAGACGGTAGCAGGGACAGTCGAGATAGATGCCAGACCCAGTGATGCTATCGCGCTGGCTTTGCGTACCGAGAGTCCAATTTTCATCTCGGAGACGGTGGCTAATCAGGCTATGATTGCGGGTGGAGAGTCAGATGAAAGAGAAACCCCAGTGGGTAGTGATGACCGGGAAGCTGAAGAGTTTCGCCGTTTCCTAGATAATCTCACTCCAGAAGATTTCCGGCGACATCTGCAATAGGATAATAGGTAGCCCGACAAAGCATTTAGTTATAAAGTCTGCCTCCCCTGTTCATACTGGAAAGGAAAGAACGGGGAGGCGATTTTTGTGAAAAAGGCGCATGGTGGGTAGGTACCGGTAAGACATTTCAAACAGAGATTTTGCCCAAACTTTAGCTAGAAAAATAATCAGGTCTCGGCTAAAGGAGTTTATGTTCGGGCAGCGAAGTTTTACAACTGGGCCGCCAAGGGAGTGGACGTAAATGTTGATCGATACTAGACGGGTTCTGGCCGTGCGGTGCCCCAGATGTGGTCGGCTGGAATTGCGCGATTTCTATATGTTTGAGCTGGAAGGCACGGAACCTACCACCATCCACTGTCAGTGCGGATATACTCTCATGAGCATTGTCCGGTGCAGCCGCTTGTACAGAATACAGATCGGGTGCATCGTATGTGAGACAGTACATGAGCTGCTACTTGATGCCAAGAGTATGTTACATAATGATGCAGTAGTTGTCTACTGTCCGGAAAGTGATGTCGACCTAGGTGTCATTGGAGCCGCCCATCGAGTAGAGGAGCTGCTGGCAGCAGAAGGCGACATACTGGCGAATGTGGTGGGTCCAGGAGCAATAGAATCCGAATTCGTGAATATCGCCATTATGCGAGAGGTGCTAAGACAACTACAGAATTGGGCAGATAGGGGACAGCTATACTGTGGTTGTGGTAATTACCACATGGAATTGGATCTCTTTCCGGAGAAGGTAGAGGTAGTATGTCCTAGTTGTGGTGGTACGTTGGTTATTTATGCTGAACGGGAAGAAGACCTATCAGCGATGGAAGGATTACAAGAGGTTGTGCTGAAACGCGGGGCCTTTACATGCATTGATTCGGCCGATTTTCGGTACCGACACAGAGTATGATATCATAGTGAAGGGATCATGGGATGATATGGGCCCAGTTGGTAGGAGGAGAAGAATTTGGCCTTAGTAACAGTCGCGGAACTAGCCCGCGCGGCAGCCGAAGGTGGCTATGCCGTAGGAGCTTTTAACCTAAACAATATGGAAATCCTGCAAGCCGTCATTGCGGCTGCCGAAGAAGAGCGATCCCCGGTGATCTTGCAGGCAAGTCAGGGTGGCCTCAAATATGCCGGTATTGACTATATCGTAGCTATGGCGCGAGTAGCTGCAGAGAGTGCCTCAGTGCCGGTTGCCCTAAACTTAGACCATGGAACTAGCTTCGCACAGGCCATGCAGTGTATACGCCAGGGGTTTTCTGCTGTCATGGTTGATGGCTCTAAGTTACCTTTTGAAGAAAACATTGCTTTAGTAAAACGAGTTGCGGATGTGGCTCATGCTGTAGGTGTTTCCGTGGAAGCTGAATTGGGCAAAATCGGAGGTACTGAAGATGACATCATAGTAGCGGAACGGGAAGCAACCATGACCGATCCGCAAGAAGCCGCCGAATTTGTCAAGAGAGCTCAGCCAGATCTCTTGGCTGTGGCCATAGGTACGGCCCATGGAGTTTACAGGGGGGAGCCGCGACTAGACTTTGAGCGTTTGACTAGTATCAAGAATAAAGTCGATATTCCGCTAGTCTTGCACGGAGCATCGGGAGTCCCTGATGAGGCTATTCGTAAAGCCTGCCAAATCGGGATCAGCAAGATCAATATTGATACGGAACTGCGGGTGGCATTTTCCGGAGCCGTCCGGAAAACTCTCAAGGACAACCCCGGCGAGATCGATCCCCGCAAAATCATTGGCCCAGCCAGGGAAGCGATGCAACAGGTTGTAAGGGAGAAAATGCGTTTGTTTGGCTGTTCTGGGAAAGCATAAGAGGATTGGAGCGGGCTAATCACCCGCTCCCCATTGATTACTGAGCCTGCCATCATGCTTGATGTAGCCAACATTGTCTCAAGTACTCCCCTGCTTATTAATTCAAATATTATCCTGCATATATATGGTATTAGACCTGCATTACCTTCTTAGGAATAAGAGGCACTGCCTTGTTAAGCACAATAATCCTACTGTTCTGATTAGATGCAATTCAGCGTATAAGGGTTAAGGAGTGGAACTATGAACATTTCGCAACTGGAAGAGAAAACGGCGGCCGAGTTACAGGAAATCGCCAAAGATCTGGAGATTCCGGGATATACTCGGTTTCGTAAACGGGAGCTGATATTCGAAATACTGAAAGCTGAGACCAACAAAGAAGGACTCATGTTCAAAGATGGTGTATTGGAGATCTTGCCCGATGGTTATGGTTTTCTCCGGGTAGATGGGTATACCCCCAGTAATGACGATGTATACATTTCGCCATCTCAGATTCGACGATTCAATTTGCGTACCGGGGATGTGGTCCTGGGACAAGTGCGATCTCCCAAAGATAATGAACGTTACTATGCTCTGCTTAGAGTGGTGGCAGTAAATAGCCTAGACCCTGAGAAAGCTACACGCCGGCCCAGCTTCGAAGATCTCACTCCCATTTATCCTCGTGAACGTTTGCGTTTGGAAGTCTCACAGGAAGATACGGCCACTCGGCTCATCGATGTAGTGGCACCCTTAGGCAAAGGGCAAAGAGGGCTAATTGTCGCGCCACCGAAGGCAGGGAAAACTACAGTACTCAAGAAGATAGCTAATAGTGTGACTCATAATCATGACGAAGTCGAGCTGATGGTCCTTTTGATCGATGAGCGGCCTGAGGAAGTCACAGACATGCAGCGTTCTGTGGACGGAGAAGTTGTCAGCTCCACTTTTGACGAGCCACCGGAAAACCATGTGCGGGTAGCTGACATGGTGCTGGAGAGAGCCAAGCGATTGGTGGAACACGGCAAGGATGTTGTAATCTTACTGGATAGTATCACTCGTTTGGCGAGGGCTCATAACTTGGTAGTACCCCCGAGTGGGCGCACACTGTCGGGCGGAGTTGACCCAGCTGCTTTACATCGCCCGAAACGCTTTTTTGGCGCCGCTAGAAAATTGGAGGAGGGCGGCAGCTTAACCATACTTGCGACAGCCCTGATTGAAACTGGTTCACGTATGGATGATGTCATCTATGAGGAATTCAAGGGTACGGGCAACATGGAGCTTCACCTAGACCGTCGTCTTGCCGAGCGGCGTATTTTCCCGGCCATTGATATTTATCGCTCTGGTACACGCAAAGAGGAATTACTGCTGGCTGAACGAGAGTTGGAAATGATGTGGCTCCTACGGAAGGCTTTCAGTTCCGTTGGGACAGCAGAAACCACAGATATCTTAATTGATCGCATCGTGCATACCAAATCTAATGCAGAACTGATGGATATTGTCATTAATTCGACTTTCGCTGAAAATGTCCGCTCATCGTGATAGGCTGCTGGGTGAATGGATTATGCACTCAACCAGGTCTTTAGAGTGAAAAGACCTAGAGACTGATCGCAGTTTGGGCTGGAAGTTTTCCGCTTAGCCCAAAGCATTGAGCGATTGACGTGTCTAGCTGGGCAGATAGACCCATAGATTAATATTCCAGCAAAAAGAGGATTTAGACATAACTGACAAGAAGTTAACAAAACGGATTCTATTGGATTGGGGTGGGAGCATTGGACGACAACCACAGCAATCGCTGGCGTCCGGGATGGACCCTACTATTGTTGCTGATTTTTGTCGCTTTGACTGTTACAGATGAAAGCTCGAGATTGACTTCTGATTCTCCGGTGTATTTTACTTGGAATCAGAACCTGCTGGGCGTATCTAACCAAGGTGGCCCCGATCCGCTGGATCTCGAATTTGCCGGCATGTGGCCAAGTGAGGACGATCAAAACCTTGCCTTAGCGGTTAGTGGAGATGGTACTCAATTGGTTGCTTTAGAATCTATAGAATCTTTGACAGAGGGAGACCTGGTTAACGAAGTGGCGGAAGTGGTATTAGAGGAACCACCGGAAGAACCAGAACCGCCCAAACCTAAACCTTTGACACTTACTCATGTTGTAGAGTCAGGTCAAACCCTATGGGATATTGCCAAATTGTACGATATTGATATAGACACAATCGTGGCCGCCAATGAGCTTAATGATCCACAGCGTTTGCAGGTCGGCCAGAACTTGACGATTCTGACAGTCAAGGGAGCTTTACATACGGTAAGACCAGGAGATAGTGTTTGGGATATTGCCCGAGCCTATCAGGTCAAGACACAGGAAATCGTAGAAGCCAATGAGCTCTTGAATCCGGCATCCTTACGAGTTGGGCAGAGGCTGGTGATCCCCGGAGCACAGGCGGTCGCCGCTCAGCGATATCAGCTGGTGGCTTCTAATGGCCAGTTGCGTCGAGCCTTCAATTGGCCGGCACAGGGACGGATATCCTCTCGCTACGGTACCCGCTGGGGTAGAATGCACTATGGGCTTGACTTGGCAGTATCCACCGGTACACCGGTGAGAGCAGCGGCGGATGGGCGTGTTACATGGAGTGGCGCTAGAGGAACATATGGCAATTTAGTGATCATCGATCATGGCCATAAGATAGAGACCAGATATGCCCACAATTCTCGGTTAGCAGTGAGGGTAGGAGATAGTGTAAAGCGGGGACAGGTGATTGCCCATAGCGGCAACACCGGGCGTTCTACAGGACCCCATATTCATTTCGAAATTCGGTATCGAGGGAAAGCGGTAGACCCAGAGAAGTACCTAATGCGCTAACGGCTGGGAAGAAATACAAGTTAGGTGGCCAAAGCAAGAGAACTAGGTAGCTTGCACCCCTATACTCGCCATGTTATAATTCATTAGTATGTATCGGTAGGTTGAATGGGAAAGAGGTGACAGGCCATGAAAGCGGAAATTCATCCAAAGTATGAGCAGACGACAGTTACCTGTGCCTGTGGTGCTAGCTTTGAGACTGGTTCCACTCGGGAGAATCTGAGGGTGGAAATCTGTTCCCAGTGCCACCCTTTTTATACAGGACAGAGACAAAAACTGGTTGATAGTGGTGGGCGCGTCGAACGGTTCCGACGCAAGTACAATCTGCCCGAAGAGTAGCATCAGGGCAGGTCAGACCATCTATGCATTCAAAAGCAGGCATGTCCTGCTTTTTTTGTTGGCTTAGATTGGCAAGAATATCACTAAGGGTAGTCTTGAGGTGATTGCACTTGCTTCTTATTGGCGATGTTGCTGTAAAAACCCCCGTGGCCCTTGCCCCCATGGCAGGTGTCACCGATTCCACCTTTCGATCCATTGCCAAGAGGATGGGCGCAGGGCTGGTTACTACTGAGATGGTGAGTTCGCGAGGACTTGCATATGGCAATGAGCGAACTAAGGAGCTTCTAGCATTTACAGAAGAAGAGCGGCCTATAGCGATACAGTTATTCGGTTCTGAGCCTGAAATCATGGGCAAGGCGGCACGGCTGGTCTCGGTGCTGCGCCCTGATCTCATTGATATCAATATGGGATGTCCGACACCGAAGATAGTCAAGAATGGTGATGGAGCGGCTCTGATGTTGGATCCAGATAAGGCGGCACGGGTGGTGGAGAGTGTCGTCAGCAATTCCACTTGTCCAGTCACCGTGAAGCTGCGCCGGGGTTGGGATGAGAAGTCGCTTTCAGTAGTGGAATTGGCCCCCCTACTAGTTCAGGCAGGTGCTGCATCATTGACTGTCCATGGTCGCTACCGGGAACAGTTCTATCGGGGCCAGGCTGATTGGGAGTGTGTGGCGGCCGTGAAGGGGGTAGTTGACGTGCCAGTATGGGGCAATGGCGACGTGGATACACCTGATGCGACTCTTCGGCTGTTGCGACGAACCGGATGTGATGGAGTCATGATCGGGCGTGGGGCTCTGGGGAATCCCTGGATATTTAGAGAGGTGGTTCATTACTTACGCCGAGGAGAGTACTTACCGAAACCGACTCTGAGGGATAGGGTTGAGTTAGCACTATCTCATTTAGAACAACAGGCTATGCTGAAGGGTGAGTACATGGCTATACGCACGATGCGCCCCCAACTGGCCTGGTACAGCAAGGGATTTCCGCAAGCAGCAGCTATTCGCCATCACATAAACAGGGCTGGCACAGTTAATGAGGTCAGGGCCCTTTTTGAAAGCTGCCTAAAAGTGGACGTACAGTAGATGTTTGCGTAAGAGTAGAAGAGGATAAATATGAGGCAGCATCGCCCGAATAGGCAGAAGCGCAGAATAACGGGGAAGGCGGAACCATGTCAGCACCAAGGGGACTGAGGAGATGATCTTGACAGGAGGCAGCAAAGGCATAAGGAAGGCCATTCGGCCTTCGTTAATAGTTGCTCTTTCAAAGGTCTACCCAGTATAAGCTGCTGTTATTTGGTCAAAAACGTGGTAGAAAGGCGATTCCGGAGTGATTGCGGTCGCCTTTTTTTGCTGTCTCGGCGGCCGCCCGTCAAGCATGTGACATTCATGTGCAAGCAACCTCACCCATTTTGTTATGTAAACCCTTGAAAGTAACGGTCAACTTTGGTAATATACGTTTGAGCACAACCTTGTGCACATAGAAACAGTCAATATGGGTAAGCCTAAGGTGGAGTGATATGGATCTACTGCGGATTGGGGATAAACTAGTCAGCATAGGGCGGATACAGCGGACAGTAGATAAAATCCTACAGTTGCGGTCTCGAGGTCAATCACAGCAAGAAGTATCCGAACAGGTAGGAGTTGACCGTACCTTCATATCGCGCTTGGAGGGCCTGGGAGAGGTGCGTAGAGGAGGCAGATTGGCCCTAATTGGTTTCCCTATCGAAAATAAGGCGGAGATCGAGAGTATCGCTCGTCAGGAAGGAGTCGACTATTTGCTCGTCATGACCGATGATGAGCGCTGGGGATTTGCCCAGGATCGCAGTGGTGTTGAATTGGTCAACGAGCTGATGGTGATATTTTCCCGGTTGAGAGATTTTGATAATGTCATTTTCCTAGGCTCCGATATGCGGATTCGATTGGTAGAAGCAATGCTGGACTCCGGAGCAGTTCTAGGCATTGAACTAGGCAAATCACCCATACAGGAAGACAAATACGTGGATCCCAAAAAGCTGCAGGCAGTGATTCGTTCCTTAATGCACGATGTAGGATAGCCCATAGCAGAAGCAATCTGCTTAGTGATGAGCCTAATTCATGGATGGAGGCATGTCTGTGAAACACGTGGTTAGCATTAGTATAGGGTCCTCTAAACGCGACCATAGGGCAGAGGTGGAAATCATGGGGGAGAAATTCCTCATTGAGCGCATTGGCACGGATGGGGATATGGATCTGGCGGTAGAGCTGATTCGGGATCTAGATGGCAAGGTAGATGCCTTCGGTCTCGGTGGGATTGATATGTATATTTTTGCTGGGAATAGACGGTATACGATTCGTGATTCAAAGCGCTTCACGGCGGCAGCTCAGCAAACACCGATGGTAGACGGTTCAGGTCTCAAGAACAGCCTGGAAAGAAAAGTGGTGTCTTTTCTCAAAGACGATCTGGGTATGGAACTGAACCGGCGTCATCTGCTCCTGGTATCCGCAGTTGATCGATTTGGTATGGCTGAAGCCTTCGCAGAGGCAGGCTGTGACATGATTATCGGTGATCTGATGTTTGGTTTGGGGCTGCCGATTCCTTTACGAAGTCTGGGTGCACTAAGTGCCGTGGCTAGAGTGGCGGCTCCAATAGCGATACGGTTGCCCTTCCATCTGCTATATCCCACGGGAAGCAAGCAGGAACATTCGAAAAACAAGTACACCAAGTATTATGAGTGGGCCGAGATTATTGCCGGTGACTATCTTTTTATCAGTAGTCACATGCCGGATAATCTGCGGGGGAAGATAATAGTCACCAATACTGTAACTGAGCAAGATGTTGCTAGACTGCGACAAAAGGGTGTGCAGACACTAATTACCTCCACCCCCAACCTAGGTGGGCGCTCCTTTGGGACCAATGTTTTGGAGGCGGTGTTGGTGACACTGATTGGGAAACAACCAGATGCAATCGGGCCAGAAGATTATTTGAAGATGCTGGAAGCGGTGCAGTTCACTCCCCGGGTGGAGCATCTACAGCCTTCGCTTTCAGCCTGAAGGTTGGCTGGAGTGAAGCACCGATCCTAATTCGCTGGGTAGTTGGGGTGATGGTTCTTGGAACGATTTGGTTTTATCTTACATCCTTTAGAGATACAGGATATAAGTCGCAAGTTCCCGTTGGCGAAAAGACTACCGGACAGCTGGCTGGAGACCATGTTTCGGCTAAGCCCGCCGATTGAAGTATCACACATTACGGGTATCCGTTCACCTCGAGGTGCCGAAGCTGAAGGATGGTTTGTGGGCTGCCTTTTGACATCCAGGCAGATGTTAGAGCTGCCGGAAGCTTTTGTATTGGACAAGATCATTCAGGCAGCCAAGAAAGCGCAAGAGCTTGGAGCCCATATTGTGGGGCTAGGGGCTTTTACAGCAGTAGTTGGAGATGCTGGCATAACTGTTGCTGAGCAGATGGATATTGCCGTAACTACTGGCAACAGCTATACTGTTGCCACTGCACTACAGGGCATTCGCTATGCTGCTGAGATTATGGAAGTATCGCTCAAGGAGGCCTCGGTTGCTGTCATTGGGGCTACAGGGTCGATCGGATCTGCTTGTGCACGTATATTGGCTAGAGATGTTGGCAACATGATGTTAGCTGCTCGCTCCCAGGAAAACTTGGAGAGATTAGCTGCAGAGCTCAGAACCGAAAACAGTGTAGAATTGCTGGTAACTACGGATTTGGCGGAAGCGTGCCGTGAGGCGGATATAGTGGTAGCTGTTACTAGTGCTACTGGGGCCATACTGGAGCCGGAATGGTTAAAGTCCGGTGCGATAGTCTGTGATGTGGCAAGACCCCGCAATGTCTCCCACCATGTGGCCGAGATGAGACAGGATGTCCTTGTGTTTGAAGGTGGGGTTGTCCAGGTTCCGGGAGATGTGGAGTTTGGCCTAGACTTTGGTTTTCCGGCCAAGACGGCGTATGCATGTATGGCTGAGACCATGATTCTTGCTCTTGAAGGACGATACGAGAACTTCACCCTAGGACGGAACTTATCTGTGGAGCAGGTAGACGAAATCGCTCATCTGGCCGCAGTGAACGGGTTTCGTGTCGATGGGCTGAGGAGTTTCGAGAGGGCTATTACCAAAGAGCAGATTGCCAGGATCAAGGAGAATGTGAGAAGAAATCAACGAGCTAATGTTCCTAGTTAGGCCTTAGCGCGTAGAAGAGATTAGTAGTAAAGGTTACTTGACGTTCCACGCTGCTTGACATGTGCAGAACCACTAAGCTATAATAAAAGCCACGATGGGGCACCGAAAGGGGTTGCCCTACTCTGGTATACTGGTACCCGGCACGTAAAAAGGGCCGGGTACTGTGGTGCGTTGTTGGCTTAGAACGAGGACCCTGGAATGGGAGCTAGGGATTGTTGACCAGTATAAAAGCACGGGGTAGCACAAATATTAAGCTGTGACTTTGCTACCGGATGTTCTAAGTTAGCATGGACAAGGGAGAGAGCTGTATGTTAGAAAAAGAGGTTCTCTTGACCAAAGAAGGCTTGAGTAGGTTAGAAAATGAGCTAGAGCATCTGAAGACTGTTAAGCGGCGGGAAGTGGCTGACCGAATCAAGCAAGCATTAGCCTTTGGTGACATCACGGAGAATGCAGAATATGATGACGCCAAGAATGAGCAAGCGTTTGTTGAGGGTCGCATTGCTATGCTAGAGAAAATGTTGCGCAATGCACGGATGATTAATGAAGAAGATATACAGTCAGAAATGGTAGGTTTGGGTTCCAAGGTGAAGCTCAAAGACTTGGAATACCAAGACGAGTTTGAATACATGATTGTAAGCTCAGCCGAAGCTGATCCGGGGGATGCGAAAATATCGAATGAGTCTCCGGTAGGTGAAGCACTACTAGGCAAGAAGCCAGGGGATACCATAGAAGTTGAGGTCCCGGCTGGTACTGTGAGATATCAGGTTATTGCCATTAATGGTAAACACTAATTGCTAGTCAGATGCCGGATCAGGAGACCTAATCCTTAATGGTCTCTGGATGAGCGAGCCCTAAGGAGGGGTAGAGTGCGCAAGGAAGGGGAAACCCTGGCGACCGTTAGGGAAGAAGGGGCTGCTGAAGGCGTGGAAGAGCTGAATGATCAAATGCTAATCCGAAGGCAAAAGCTGGAAGAGTGGCAATCGGAAGGAATTGACCCGTTTGGGTCCAAGTATGATCGAACCCACACGGCTCAAGGAATCCTCGATGAGTTTGATCAACTAGAGGGGCAGACTGTCTCCATTGCGGGTAGGATAACGGCTATGAGAGGACACGGCAAGGCAAGTTTCGCCGATCTGTTGGATGCCTCTGGGACAGTGCAATTATTTATTAAGATCAATACTGTGGGCGAAGAGCTGTATAAGCAATATCAGAGATTGGATCTAGGGGATATTATTGGCGTAAAAGGCAGTGTTTTCCGGACCCGGCGAGGCGAAATCAGTGTAGAAATCAAGGAGTTTCGTCTACTCAGTAAAGCTCTCAGGCCTTTACCTGAGAAGTGGCATGGGTTAAAAGATGTTGACCTACGCTATCGCATGCGTTACCTAGACCTGATAGCTAACCCACAGGTTAGAGAAGTATTCATAGCTCGGAGCAAGATTATTCAAGGGATTAGAGACTTTCTTTTGGAGCGGGGGTATCTAGAGGTAGAGACTCCGATGCTCAATGTTATTGCCGGGGGCGCGAATGCCAGACCTTTTGTCACCTACCATAATGCACTGGATATGGAGCTATATATGAGAATTGCTCCCGAGCTATACCTCAAGCGACTCTTGGTGGGTGGCTTAGAAAAAGTGTTCGAGATAGGCAAGAATTTCCGCAATGAGGGTATTTCCACGAAACATAATCCAGAGTATACCTCAGTCGAGATCTATGAGGCCTATGGTAATGCCAGCACCATGATGGCTTTGACCGAAGAGCTGTTTGCCTATTTGGCCAAGTTGGTCAAAGGCACTACTCGGATTGAATTCCAGGGAAACGTTATTGATCTTACACCTCCATGGCCACGGCTAAGTATGATGGATGCTATCCAGAAATTAGCCGGGGTGGATCTAAGAGGCCTTAATGACGAAGAAGCGGCCAGGGTGGCCAGAGAACGAGGTTTGGAGATGCCGCCCGCGGCTGGTAAAGCCCAAGCTATTGATGAGTTCTTCGATAATTTCGTAGAACCAGAGCTCATGGGCCCTGTGTTTATTACGGAACATCCTGTGGAGATTTCACCACTAGCCAAACGCAAGGTAGACGATCCGACGGTGACCGAGCGCTTTGAGCCTTTTATTGTCGGATGGGAAATGGGAAATGGTTTTACCGAGTTGAATGATCCAATTGATCAAAGACAGCGTTTTATGCAGCAAGTCGAGCAGCGGCAGGCCGGAGATGATGAGGCTCATATGATGGATGAAGACTATGTCATAGCATTGGAGCATGGAATGCCGCCAGCGGGTGGTTTGGGAGTTGGTATTGACCGAGTGGTCATGTTGTTGACAGATTCACCATCCATCCGGGATGTCTTGCTATTTCCCCATATGCGGCCAAGAGGAGATTAACCACAGCTCTTGCAGGGGCTTGACAGAGCCAGGGTGGTCATGGTATTATCGTAAAGCCGCAGGGGCGGCAACAAATCCTTAACATGACATCTAAAGAGACGGGCTGTCTCGGGTACAAGGAGACAGCCCGTAGAGAGAC
>JAAZMR010000070.1 GCA_012798695.1 Bacillota bacterium
AGGGAATCAGTTGAAGCGTATTCACTTGATCGTATGGGCGTTGATGCTGTGTATTGCGCTGTCAGTTCCAGCACTGGCCATGGAGTACAATGAAGCGCCAATGCTGAAGGAAATGGTAAAGGCAGGAAAGCTACCCCCTGTAGAAGAGCGTTTACCAAAAGACCCGGTTGTAATAGAACCGACCGAGGAGATCGGTCAGTATGGTGGAACACTGCAGATGGCAGCTGTATCTGCTTCTCAATATTCACCCGCTGCCCAATCCACTATCGAGTACATGCTGATGATGGATCGCAGCTTTACCGAAGTTATTCCAAACATCGCGGCAGGTTGGGAGTTTAGTGACGATGGACGGATTCTCACTATGCATTTCCGTGAAGGTCTAAAGTGGTCTAACGGTGATCTCTTTACCGCCGATGACATCATATTCTGGTGGGAAGACGTTTTGCTCAATAAGGAGATTACTCCCGTTCTACCTAGACAGTGGGTAGTTGGCGGAGAACCTATGAAGGTTACCAAGGTAGACGATTGTACAGTGCGCTACGAATTCAAGGAACCGTACTTCAGCATATTACACTATTTCAATGGGATCATGTTCCGTGGCGGACAAGAGTATTGCTTCCTGCCAGCTGAGGCCTTGAAGAAATTCCACATCAAGTATAATCCTGATGCCGGGAAACTGGCTGAAGAAGCTGGCTATGAATACTGGTGGCAGTTATTTAGGGTCAAGTCAGAGTTTAGCATATCCCAACAGGCTAACCCAGATATTCCGGTCATGGGGCCATGGATGCCCATGGAAGTCTTGCCTGATGGCGTGATTTTCGAACGCAACCCCTATTACTTCAAAGTCGATACTGCTGGGAACCAGCTGCCCTATGCCGATCGCCTCAGAGCTACTTTCTTTGGTGAGACTCAACAGCACCTAATGCGGATGGTGGCTGGGCAAGTGGACTTTGAAGGCTGGGGCACGGGTATAATGGACTATCCAGTGCTGAAGAAAAACGAGCAAGATGGTGGCTACAACGTCTGGATGGGTAGGGACCTGTGGTCATCGGCCTGTGCCTATGGGTTTAACCAGAACTACGTGGGCGATGAGGAAATGGCTGAATTGCTGCGAAATAAACAGTTCCGACAGGCTCTCTCGTTGGCAATCAACCGCGAGGAGATTATCGATATTGTGGGCTTGGGTAATGGCCGGCCTTGGAACCCAACAGTGGCTCCCAATGCTAGCTTCTTTAAGGAAGAATGGGCACTATCTTATGCAGAGTTCGATCCGGCGAGAGCTGGGAAAATGCTAGATGACATCGGCCTGGACAAACGGGATGCCGAGGGCTTCCGATTAATGCCCAGCGGTAAACCACTGAGCCTTGTCGTTGAACTGACTTCAGACATGCCCCAATGGCCAGCTATCAGTGAATTGGTCAAGGAGTATTGGGACGATGTCGGTGTCCGGACTGTGCTGAAAGTGCAGAACCGTGAACTATTGGGCACCCGGGGTGGTGCGGGTGAGACCCAGGTTTACACTTGGGTAGTAGATGGCTTCTCCGAATACGCTTTCATTAGCGGTCGTGGTGGCAACTATCTCTATTCATGGACCTGGGCACCACTATGGCAAAGTTGGTGGACTTCAGACGGAGAAAGTGGAACAGAGCCTCCAGCAGAAATGGTAGAGATTTTTGCTAAATGTGAGAGTCTCCCGAGTCTATCGCCGGAGGAAGCTGAGTTAGCAGCCATTGAGATTCTCGATGCATTTGCCGAGAACCTATGGATGATCGGTACTATTGGGTATGTTGGTAAACCGATCATTGCTAACGAGAAGCTGGGAAACATCAACCGTGAGGCCTTTGCTGATAATGCTGACACAGGCGGAGTTCGCAATAACTGGCTAGAAGAGGTATTCTTCAAGAAATAGACTAGAAGTCATAGAATCTCTGGGGGTATGCCCTTTTTGGGCATACCCTTCCCGACAATTTACGGGGGGTGGCACCACTGCTTCTTGATTTCGCACTGCGCAGATTTGGCTACATGCTCTGTGTCCTGGCTGTGTTGTCATTAGTGATATTCTTCATCATTCAACTTCCGCCTGGTGACTATCTGACATCATATGTGATGCAGCTGAGATTGAGTGGCCAGGAGGTCAGTGATGCGGAGCTAGCGGCTCTAGAGCGTCAATATGGTTTGGATCGCCCTTTCATGTCTCAGTATTTTAAATGGATAACTAATTGGTTGCGAGGAGACCTTGGCCGTTCCTTTCAATGGAATAGGCCTGTGAGGGATTTACTGGCGGAGAGACTGCCCATTACCATATTGATTTCCTTGAGTACTCTGGTATTTACCTACGCAGTGGCTATTCCTATTGGTATATACTCAGCCACGCATCAGTACTCTTTCTTTGATTATGCTGTGACTATCCTGGGATTTATCGGAGTATCGGTGCCTGGCTTTTTGTTAGCCATGTTAGTCATGTTCTTTTTCCATCGGGTCTTTGGGGTAAGTGTCGGTGGGCTTTTCTCGCCTGAACTGGTAGATGCTCCGTGGAGTTTTGCCAAAGCAATAGACCTGATCAATCACCTATGGATCCCGATTATTGTAATTGGATTGTCTGGTACAGCCGGAGTCATCAGGGTCATGCGAGGTTGTTTACTGGATGAGTTAAACAAGCCTTATGTCGACACAGCTCGTTCAAAAGGGCTTACTGAGAATGTTTTACTGTTTAAGTATCCAGTCAGGATTGCCCTCAATCCGATAATCAGTACGATAGGTTGGATATTGCCAGGCATTTTCTCGGGCCAAACTATTGTAGCTGTGGTACTGAATCTACCCACAGTGGGTCCACTGCTGCTCAATTCCCTCATGTTTCAGGATATGTACTTGGCAGGCAGCATCGTAATGATCCTAAGTACTCTCACAGTCCTGGGAACATTCATCTCGGATCTTCTATTGGCCTATGCCGATCCGCGTATCAGATACGACTAAAGGAGGCCTGAGAGACAATGGATGCACAGAGCCACACCACTATTGATGAAACGTCAATGCCCGTATCACAGAGCAAGTTGCACAGAGCCACACCGGCACAGCTCATGTGGCTGAAGTTCAGAAGGCATCGCCTGGCAGTTGTAGCCGGGGTTTTCCTGATTATTGTATATATGGTCGCTATTATGTGGGAATTCGTTGCACCCTATAACATGAACCAACGAACCCCATATCAATATCATTCTCCATGCAAGATCCATTTTGTTGATTCTGAAGGCAGCTTTCATTGGCGTCCTTTTGTGTATGGAGTCAAGACAGGTAGGGATCCAGTGACCTTTGAAAAAACTTTCGAGGTTGATACACAAGTGAAATACCCCATATATTTCCTTGTGCGCAGTTGGGAGTACAAGTTCTTAGGGCTATTTCCAACGGATCTTCACCTGTTTGGCGCGGGGAATGATGGTAAGGGTGATATCTTTTTATTTGGGACAGATAAACTTGGAAGAGATTTGTTTTCTCGTATTCTCGCCGGGTCTAGGGTATCACTGTCTATTGGATTGATCGGGGTGGCACTTAGCTTCATACTTGGCTGCCTCTTAGGGGGTATATCGGGATACTTCGGTGGCGTGGTTGATGTGGTTATCCAACGGGCGATCGAATTCCTGATGTCTATTCCAACAGTGCCTCTGTGGATGGCTTTGAGCGCAGCGTTGCCCCCTGACTGGTCTCCACTGAAAGTATATTTTGGGATCACCATAATCCTATCATTAGTCGGCTGGTGTGGCCTGGCGCGAGTTGTTAGGGGCAAAATGCTGGAAGTGCGAGAGCAGGACTACATTACTGCCGCGAAGCTCGCGGGTTCATCAGAACTGGAAATCATCGTGAAGCACATGCTTCCTGGCTTTCTGAGTTACCTGATCGTGAACCTCACCTTATCCATACCAGGTATGATTATCGGGGAAACTAGCCTCAGTTACCTTGGCTTAGGTCTGCGTCCTCCAGTAGTAAGCTGGGGAGTCTTGCTTCAAGATTCGCAGAATGTTCAATCACTGTATTTGTATCCTTGGCTCCTGCTCCCTGCTGTTTTCGTGATTCTTGTTGTCCTGGCGTTCAACAGTTTGGGTGATGGCCTCCGGGACGCGGCTGATCCGTACTCAAGGTAGGTGGAAAAATGCAAAAACTTCTTGATGTCAAGAATTTGAAAACATATTTCTATACCGAACAAGGGACAGTAAGAGCCGTTGATGGTATCTCTTTCTCACTTGATAAGGGAACTACGCTAGGAGTCGTCGGAGAGAGTGGCTGTGGCAAGAGTGTTACTGCACGGTCGATCTTGCGCATTACTGGACCGAGGAGCAAAATAGTGGATGGGCAGATGATTCTTTATCGGGATCACGAGGTGGTGGATCTGGCCCAACTAGATGACAGGGGGCCGGAGATCCGCGACATCAGGGGACAGGATATAGCAATGGTTTTTCAAGAGCCGATGGCCTCTTTGAGTCCTGTGCACACTATTGGAGATCAGATCATTGAAGCAATTTCACTCCATCAGGATGTCGATCAGGATGTTGCTCGTCAAATGGCGATTGATATACTTGGTCACGTAGGCATACCTCGTCCGGAGCAACGAGTTGACGAATACCCCCATCAACTTAGTGGGGGAATGCGGCAGAGAGCGATGATCGCCATGGCTCTATCTTGTCGTCCGAAGCTGTTGATAGCTGATGAGCCTACCACTGCACTGGATGTAACGATCCAAGCACAGATTCTTGACCTGATGAGAGATCTCCAAGCAGAGCTGGGCATGTCCATTATGCTGATTACCCATGATCTGGGAGTTATTGCTGAGTTATCCGACGAAGTGATAGTCATGTACCTAGGGCAAATAGTGGAGCAGGCACCTGTAAGAGATTTGTTTCACAATCCCTTGCATCCCTATACACAGGCTTTACTAAGGTCTGTTCCTAAGATTGAAAAGCAGCGGACAAAGGAGCCGCTCTTCTCTATCAAGGGTGTTGTGCCCGATCCATTTACTATCCCTAGTGGTTGTCGCTTTCATCCTCGCTGTCAGCGATTTCAACCGGGTTTGTGTGATAGGGTTTCACCGGAGTTGGAGCAGATCACAGGTAACCGTTCAGTTAGCTGTCTACTGGTGAAAAAGGAGGAGAGTCGCCATGCATAGGGACTACCTTCTTGAGGTAAAGAACCTCAAGAAATACTTCCCGATTCGCCAAGGACTTCTCCGACGGGTGGCGGGCAATGTCAAGGCCGTAGATGATGTTAGTTTTGCCATACGTTCAGGAGAGACACTGGGGCTAGTGGGAGAAAGTGGCTGTGGGAAGACAACAATAGGGCGTTGTATTTTGCGAGCACTGGATCCAACGGCAGGTACAGTATTGCTTCATACCAATTCGCATAGTATCGATATCGCCCAACTGGAAACGAGAAAACTTAGGCCACTGCGTAAAGACATGCAGATGATATTTCAAGATCCATATTCCTCATTAAATCCACGGATGACTGTTCTGGAAATAGTAGGAGAACCTTTGCGTGTCAACAAACTGTCCAAAGGGGATGAATTGGAAGATCGAGTGGCAGAGTTACTTCACTTGGTGGGGTTGCGCTCAGAATACATGAACAACTACCCCCATGCGTTTAGTGGGGGGCAAAGACAGAGAATCAGTATTGCCAGGGCTCTGTCGGTCAATCCCAAGTTTCTTGTTTGTGACGAGCCTGTCTCAGCCTTGGATGTATCTATTCAAGCCCAGATCCTGAATCTGCTTCAGGAACTACAGCGCAATCTAAAGCTGACCTATCTGTTCATCTCCCATGACTTGAGTGTGGTTCAACACATCAGTGATCGGGTGGCAGTGATGTACGTAGGCAAGCTCGTGGAACTAGCTGAGACTGATGAGCTGTTCTCCAGTCCACTACATCCATATACCGAAGCCTTACTGTCAGCCGTGCCTATCGCTGACCCCGATATGAGAACTAGGCGTATCCGTTTGGGGGGAGAAGCGGCCGATCCCTCAAGTCCGCCATCAGGCTGTTACTTTCATCCACGCTGTCGCTATGTTGAAAATATTTGTAGGCACGAGACTCCGGAGTTTGAAAACTTAGGGTCACCTAATCAGCCTCACTACGTCGCCTGTCATCTGGCAGAGAAGTTGACATTAGGTGGGATTGCATAGTATGTTTTAATGTGAAAATGAGCAGTAGATGGAGGCAAGCGAAATGACGGCCGAGTGTAAGGAGAAGAGAGAGTACGATGCAGCGCTAGATGCCCCCGTGCACCTGCGATGTGAGTACCTGGAGAATCCCATAGGGATCGATGTTGAGCGGCCGCGTTTAGGCTGGCAGCTGCGGTCATTGGCCCGCAATCAGGTACAGACAGCATATCGGGTCTTGGTGGCCAGTGACCAAAGCAAGCTAGATGATGACGTGGGGGATCTATGGGACAGTGGCAAGGTAGAGAGCTCCCAGTCTGTGCATGTGGAGTATCAGGGGCGACCATTAAGTAGTGGAGATATCTGTTATTGGAAAGTACAGGCTTGGGATGGAGCTGGTTTCCCTACCCCCTACAGTGAAGTTGCCCGGTTCGAAATGGGTTTGCTGGAAGCCTCCGATTGGGATGGAATCTGGATTCAGGCAGCAGAGGATATTTCGGCACCGTTATTGCGCAAATCAATTGCCCTGGCCGACAAGCAAGTGCACAAGGCGCGAGCCTATGTTTGTGGGTTGGGGTATTTTGAATTGTACATTAATGGAAATCAGATCGGCACCGATGTACTGGTACCCCAATGGACCAATTACGATGTGCGAGAACTCAAAGATCTCATCTATCCATTTGATGATCAGACCAGTCAGCGAGTGCTCTATGTGTCGTATGATGTCACCGACAACCTGGATTCGGGCCTAAACGGTATTGGTGTAATCTTGGGCAATGGCTGGTACAATCAAACAGAACGCAATGTGGAAGGCAAAATGTGGTACGGGACGCCCAGAATGTGCCTGCAGCTCAACATTGAGTATGTTGATGGAACTAGGCAGAGCATATATACTGATGAGACTTGGGTCACCAGTTCCAGCCCCATCACCTTTAACAATATTTACTATGGTGAGCATTATGATGCCCGGCTGGAGAAGCCGGGTTGGTCATTGCCTGATTATGATGATTCTGCCTGGATAAAGGCCCGTCGGGCACAGGCTCCGACCGGGGTGCTTCGTTCACAAGTTGCTCCAGCCGATCGGGTGGTACAGACAATTAGACCAATCGAGATGTGGCAACCGCAAACAGGGGTATATGTCTTTGATTTGGGCCAGAATATTTCCGGTTGGGTAAAACTGAAGATTCGGGGTGAGCGGGGAACCAAGCTCAGATTGCGGTTTGCAGAAGAGATAGACGACAGCCGCATGCTGGATTTTACCAGCACTGGGGGTAAGGCGCAGATCCAAGCTGATGTTTATGTACTCAAAGGGCAAGGTTGGGAAGAGTGGGAGCCTCGCTTCACATGGCACGGATTTCGTTATGTAGAAGTTACTGGATTGACGGATGAACCGCCGGCTGGTCTCTTAGAAGGCGAAGTTGTTCACACGGCAGTCGATCGGGTCGGGACCTTCTCTTGCTCTAGTTCCTTGCTCAACCAGATTGATGAGATGTATGGTTGGAGTCAGCTGACCAACCTACATGGAGGTGTCCCTAGTGACTGCCCCCATCGTGAGCGGTTGGGGTATACGGGTGATGGTCATATCACAGCTGAGGCAGGAATGTACTGTTTTGACCTGAGTCAGTTCTATACCAAATGGCTGCAAGATATCAGTGATGCCCAGAATAGGAATACTGGATTTGTCCCCCATACTGTACCTTTCGCTGGGGGCGGTGGAGGACCGGGATGGGGCTGTGCCTGTGTGCTTATTCCCTGGCAAATGTACCAGTTCTATGCCGACCGCCGCATCTTAGATGAACATTATGGGATGATGTCACACTGGATGGAATACCTGATCAGCCGAGCAGATGCTGATTACATAATTACCCATGAAGAACCGGGTTCGTGGTGTCTAGGGGACTGGTGCACAGCAGGCAAATTGAGGATTCCGCCAGAATATGTGAATACATTCTTTTTCGGCCTGGTCAGTCAGCAGATGGCAGAAATTGCCGGGGTCTTAGGCAAGCCCGCTGATGTGAGCAAATATGAAACATTGCTTCAACAGATCAGACAGGGTATGGCCAGACGTTTCCTCAATGATGATAGGGCAAGTTTTTCCATCGGGGCACAAGGGACGGAGGCTTTCGCTCTAGCCATTGGTGCAGTCCCGCAGAACCTCCAGGCAGGCGTTGTTGAGTATCTTCGTCATCACGTATCGGTGAAGAAGGGTGGGCATGTTGATACTGGGATCTTCGGTACTCCCATACTTCTGGATGTCTTGACTAACCATGGGCTCGTGGAGTTAGCTTACGAAACGCTGAACAAGCATGACTATCCTAGCTATGGATATATGTTGGCTCAAGGGGCGACGACTCTGTGGGAAACTTGGGAGGGGACCGGATCTCATAATCATCCCATGTTTGGGAGTGTGGTGGCCTGGTTCTATCGAGTACTGGCTGGCATCAAACCACAGCTGCCGGGTTTCGCCAGGGTGATCATACAACCCCGGGTGATCAAAGACTTAGAGTACGCAAAAGCATCTGTGCATACCGTTAGGGGTCTAGTCTCTTCAGCTTGGCTACGGCGGAACGGAGAGCTGGTACTGAATGTATCTATTCCCGCCAACACATCAGGAAAAGTGTTTGTACCCAAAGTATCTAGTGACCCAATGGTTAGGGAAAGTGGAGAGACAATCTGGAGTCAGGAGGGGTCTGGCAGGCTTACAGACGGCATAAATGCGTGCCAAGAACAGGACTCTTGCATAGTCTTCGATATCGGGTCTGGGTCATATACTTTTATTTCTTCCTGAATGGGGATTAGGCTAAATAGCTCTCCTCGGCATAAACCAGAAATCGTTTAGAGCTGTCCGGAAGGATGGCTCTTTTTCATTACAGAAACTGTGAAAGAGGAATATCACATTAACAAGAGAAACCAAACAGAAACTAGCAACTAATCGCAGTAGATTGATGGGAAGGAGCAAGCAATATGGTCATAACTGCTCGAGAAAGGGTACTTCAATCACTAGCCCATCAGGGCTATGATCGAATACCTGTTAAACATGCTGGGACACCAGAGATCGATGCAGAACTAATGAGTCATTTTCAGGTAGAAGAATATGAGGAATTGCTGCAGATAGTTGGAGATGATTTTCGCTATGTCAACCCTCGGTATATAGGGCCTGAGCTTAAAACCTACGCTGATGGAAGTTGGGATGGGCTTTTCGGCGAAAGATACAAGAATATTGCTTTTGGAGAAGGAGTTTACCCAGAAGCAGTATACTTGCCTTTTGAGGGTATGAACGATGTACAAGAGCTCGATAATGCTCGGTTTCCATCAGCAGATTGGTTCGACTACTCTTCAGTCCCCGAGCAGTGTGATCAGTTTGAGGATTATGCTTTAGTGCTTGGAGGTGCAGGCACACCGGATTTCATTAATGGTATCGCACGGTGCCGGGGTGTGGAGCAAGTGCTCTTAGATATGGGCCTAGAGTCACCAGTGTTTCTAGAACTGGTGGAGCGGCGTTTCCGGTTTTTCTATGAGCAATTGGATCGCGCACTACAGGCTGCCGATGGCCGCATCGATATTGTGCATTTTGGAGAAGACCTCGGGACACAAAATGGTCCCTTGATTAGCCCCTCTTGTTTTGAGCGGCTCTTTGCAAAGAAGTATGAAATGCTGTTCGACCTCGTACATGCATATGGCGCCCGGACAATGCTGCATTCTTGTGGGAGTGTTTACCGGTTTATTCCCCGGCTAATTGAGTTGGGTTTGGACATATTGGATGTGGTGCAGGTACAGGCAGTCGATATGGAGATTGAGAGATTAGCCCGGGAGTTTGGGGATAGGTTGGCTTTCTGTGGCAGTATGTGTGTACAGAGCTTCCTTCCCTTTGGCACTGTGGAAGATGTAAGAAGAGAAGTTGATCAGCGTTTGCGTCTCTTCCCTGAGGGTGGACTGATTTTGGGACCCAGCCATGCTATTCAGGTGGGCACACCCCTGGAAAACATCCTGGAGATGTACAGACGGGCAGGTAGTCTAGCCCGATGATTTTCCAAGGAATCTGCAATCGGGTTAGTTAGGTTATCATCAGGTTTTCTGGCTGATGCCCACGGTGGCAATGGGTGAGTTTGTCGCCGTGGGTGTGTTTTTTTGTCAGTTCTTGCAGGAGTTATTCAACCGGGGGAGGAATTAGTATACTAAGATACTAAGTGCAGGTCATAACTTATTAGATATTCGAGGGATTATGTGAGTATCAAGCAGGAAACATTGTACTCAATAATTTATAGAGATCTAGAGAGGGCCATTCGCAGTGGGGAATTGTCCCCCGGGAAGGCACTGCCTTCACAGAATGAGCTGGCAAAGATTTACCAGGTTAGTACAACAACCACTCGGCGGGCCCTTAGTGAGTTGGAAAAGAGTGGTCTGATTCGACGCATCCAGGGAAAAGGTAGTTTTGTTGAAGACCTGGGTCAGGGGTCAGATGCTTTTTCTCATATTGGGTTTGTACACCACCTAAACGACGAGACCAATAGTGAATCCTTGTTTAACCCCTATTATGTAGGTGCGATAGAAGGGGTAGAGCAAGGGGCAGAAAAACATGGTCTTGAAGTCCTCTATCAGGTGGTCTCTGATGAATATGACAGGATTGAGATATGGAATGATACAGCCTGGATACTACTGGATGTCAGTCGGGAAATAGTTGCCAGGCTCAAGCGGTCAAATAAGCCGGTGGTGAGTATCCACAGTTACTATCCTGATTTGGGTATCCCCTTTGTGATTTCAGATGATGTAGCGGGTGGCTACGAGGTCACCTGCCATTTGCTTTCATTAGGTCACAGCCGGATAGGCATCCTCCTACCGGAAAGCCTGATGAATCTGTCTCAGGAATTTTCCAATCGCTATCAAGGTTATATAAGTGCTCTCAACCAACACAAAGTAGAGCCAGAACCCGAATTGATCTCAGAGGGTGTAGGAACCAGTGTATATGATGGTTATGTTGCTGCTCTCAAGATGCTAGATTGCCCCGAGCCGCCTACAGCGATCTTTGCCCTAACAGATATGCAAGCATTAGGTGTGCTCAGAGCCGCTCGGGAGCTAGGCATGCGAGTGCCGGAAGAACTCAGTGTAGCTGGCTATGATGATCAGATATATGCCCGCCTCACACGACCGGCTCTTACCACAGTGCGGCAGAATTTCGTGGCCATAGGAGAACGAGCTGTAGACATACTCGTTAGTGAGATACGAGTCAAAAAACGCCAGAACCTTATGGCCAGCCTAAAACCGGAGCTAGTTGTGAGGAAGTCAACAGCTCAGGCCATATCCAAGAAAAGGAAGTGAGTTAGTCAATGCACAGCCAGCCAATCTCTTTGGACAAAAACGCCATCCAGGTCCTAGAGGACATAGTGATCACTGTTCAATGGCTTGAGGAAGCCACTGCGCTGCAACTGATAGTGACTGACGCTGAGGGAGTCCCCTATAGTCAGCTGGAGCTGCAGCGCCGGCCGTCTGATTTGGCATCGGTCCAGATACAGCTGCGGCCTCAGGGAGCATTGGGAGAACACTTGGTGCACGTTATCTATGATACCGATGTGGAGGCCAATGCAACTTTCCAGCTCCACTGTGAAACATCGGTGAGCACAGATAGCGGCGAATTTGATGGGTTCTACTCACAGATCAGGAAGTTCATGGCTCATGATACCCTGACGATAGACTTGGATGGGAAGCAGGTATATGGCTATAGAAGTCCTGATTCCCCCATGATCTGGATCCGAGATCATGCTCATCAGATGAAGGGCTTTCGTTACTTTGAGCCAGATGTGGTCAGCGCGGTGGAGTTTTTCCTGACTCATCAGATGCCGGATGGCAGCATCTATGATTTTATTGCTGAAGATGGTACCTGCAAGCGGGTCGAAGTCGAAGCTGATGTAGAGTACCTAGTAGTGGAAGCTGCTTTTCATGTTTGGCAGGTCACCGGGGATCTTGATTGGGTGAGGGAGTTGTTGCCCAATATGGAGGCTGCCTTGCGCTATACCATGACTTCTCCGCTGCGTTGGTCCGAAGAGCATGGTTTAGTCAAACGCGCCTTTACTATAGATACATGGGATTTCGCCTATACAGGAGGTGAAGAACGGGCCTCTGGCCGGATACGGGAGAATGAGCCCTTCTGCATCATGCATGGGGACAATACAGGTTTTGCCCAGGCATGTAACATGTTGGGTACTTTATTCGAGGAATGTGGCCAGGCAGAGAAGGCCAACTACTGGCGCAAGGTTAGTGCCGATGTAGTCGCAAACCTGAACAAATATTGCTGGAATGGGAAGTTCTATACACACCAGGTGCATATTGACCCTGTGGAGGTACATGGTGTGGATGAAACCAAACAGCTGAGTTTAAGTAATAGTTATGGGATGAATCGTGGAGTCGTAGATCACGAGCGATGTGTCTCTATCATTCGTGAGTACATGGAGAGGCGTGCAACCGCCGATGCTTTTGCCGAATGGTTCAGTATCGATCCGCCATTTCCTGTGGGAGCCTTTGGGTATAATCGATTGGTCCCTGGTGCTTATGTGAATGGCGGGATCATGCCATTGGTAGGAGGTGAACTAGCTAGAGCTACTTTTGATCATGGCTTTGAGACATACGGTGTTGATATTTTGCGCCGTTACAAAAACATGATTGAGGAAACAGGTGAGACTTACCTTTGGTATTTTCCCTCTGGTGAACCTTCTTCACAGGAAACGAGTACCAGCCCAGAAGCTCTGCCAACAGATGGTTGGGGCTCTTCGGCAATGCTCTATGCCTTTATTGAGGGATTATGCGGAGTCGTGGATTTGAGCAAGAGGTTTGAAAAGGTGAAGATTGCTCCCCGATGGGGTGCGGCTGAGGCCGAGAAGGCTCAGGTAAGAGTATGCTATGGTGCTTCACCTGCATATGTGGCATATGAGTGGGAGCACATTCCCGAAAAGCGAGAATACCTATTGCGGATAGTCTCTGTAGCAGAAGATGTAGATGTTCAACTCTTGCTTCCCAATGGCGTGATGGTAGATTCTTTGTCTTGTAATGGCAAGATTCTAACTAATGATGATTACGACTTGATAGATGTAGAAGAATCAGTCTATGCTCAGCTGCAGCTTTCAACCGGTAATGCCTTAATTAAGCTGCGTTATCGATAGGGCAGGCATATTTCTGGAAGGGGTGGGAACTAATGTCAGTAGTGCCTTCGAAGGCTGTACATCGCTCGAAGGCCAAGGGTGAATCACTTTGGAGTCGCATTGTAGCCAATCGCTACTGCTACCTGGCCTTGTTACCGATGTTCGTGTTCTTAATACTATTTAGTTATTATCCGCCACTACTGGCGCTCTTCCGATCGTTTTTCGATTGGAATGGTGCTCAATCAATTTTTATGGGTATTGGCAACTACCTAGAGCTATTCAAGGATAAGATCTTCCTTAAATCAGTTGCCAATGTTGCCAAACTATCAGTGTTTCGCATATTGGCTATTAACGCCATGTCACTGCTGGTAGCAGAATTGTTGTTCAATCTCAAGAGTGATAGAGCTCGCCGTTGCTATCAGGTTGCTTTCCTGATTCCAATGGTAGTGCCAACGATTGTTTCTCTCTTCCTATGGCAGTTTATCTATGATGGTCAGTTTGGGTTGCTGAATGCGTTGCTGAGTGCTCTAGGCCTAGAACACCTTCAGCACGCTTGGTTAGGGGAAACGGGTACTGCCCTCCGCGCCCTGATGTTCGTTGGGTGTCCTTGGATAGTGGGCACTAATACCCTCATATATTTGGCGGGCCTACAGGGCATATCTGAGTCGGTGATCGAAAGTGCTGTTCTGGAAGGCTGCACTATATTCAAACGCTTCTGGAAGATAGATCTACCCATGATTTTGGGGCAGGTGCGATTGCTGCTGATTCTCAGTCTGATTACTGAGGTGCAAAGCTATGAGATGCAATTTGTGTTGACCAATGGAGGTCCGGGTACGGCGACAATGGTGCCAGGACTGCATATGTATCAGGTGGCCTTCAGTTATGGAAGATTGGGCTATGCGTGTGCTATTGGGATGGCAATCTTCGCAATTACCCTGATCCTGACATGGTTGAACATGAAGTATATCAGGCCGAACGTAGATGTCTAGGGGGGTATAAGCTATGCTTGGACGTATACGAAAAATGCAATTGCCTATTCACATCATCCTGATAGTGTTTTTGTTCATGATCTTTGTACCGGTTGTGGAAATGATCAACATTTCCCTGAAGAGCGATACACAGTTTGATCACAATCCTTGGGGAGTTGAACCTCCCTTTCAATGGGAAAACTATAGTGCAGTATGGCCTATGATCTCTGGATATCTACTAAACACGGTCATTTATGCAGTGGCTATAGCCCTTGGCACGGTAGTCTTATCTTGCATTTCAGCTTATGTGTTTGCACGGTTTGACTTTCCCGGGCGGAATGGCTTGTATTTGATGGTGATTAGCTTACTAATGGTCCCACCTGTAGTCACTTTGGTGCCGGGTTTCGTCTTGGTCAAGAAGTTGGGCTTGCTGGGGACTCGCTGGGCGATGATCCTGCCCATGGTGGCTAGTGGCCAAGTCTTTGGGATATTCCTGTTGAAAGGCTTTTTCGAGAATTTGCCGGAAGAGCTGTTTGAGGCAGCTCGGGTCGATGGTGCTGACAACCTGCGTAGTTTCTTCTATATAGGACTGCCACTATCTAAGCCAATTGTTGGTACTTTGGTCGTCATGAACGTCCTCAGTACGTGGAATAACATTATTTGGCCCCGGGTTGTGTTATCAGATGATGCACTGTTTCCTCTAACTGTAGGGCTCATGCAGTTTAGACAGCTCTTCTATACAGTTTGGGGGCCACTCATGGCAGGTTATGTCATAGCTTCGATCCCATTGATTGTGCTATTTGCGCTAGCTAGTCGGCTGTTTGTTCAGGGGCTGACCAGTGGAGCTTTGAAAGTCTAAGAGCATATAACTTGGTTTTCATATGATGGATGATGTTGTTGCAGGTGAGAGAGTGTGGAAGGAGGTGTTATAGAGCGAAGGCTTTGGGTAGTTAGGTATCAGAAGCAAAATCAATCATCTTAGAGAGGGGAAATTCAATGAAGAGCACCAAAACAGTACTGATTTTGCTGTCAATCTGTCTGATCATGAGCATGAGCACGGTGGTAGCAAGTGCTGCCAAAGAGATCATCTTCCACGCTGGAGGAGATCAGTTCAACTACAATCCGACCAAGGTGCAAGTTCGCACTCCAGCCAACCCTTATCCGACTAAGGTTTTGGCCGATCTAGCGAAAGAATGGGAAAAACTGAATCCGGGCTATAAGATCAAGTTCCCGGCTATACCTCAATGCCAGGAACGAGACTGGATGGTAGCTCAGTTTGCCGGTGGCACTGCACCACACATTATTTTCCAGAACATGGGTATCCACAAGGACTCCGATTATGGTAAGGGCTGGGTTGTCAATCTGAGTCCATATCTTGAAAAGCCTAATCCCTATGTAGAGGGTAACGAACGATGGGGAGATTTGTTCTATGAGACTTGGATGCAATCATTAAAATCCGCTGATGGCAATTTCTATTGGGTCGGCGTCGATATGGTTCCTATCGGTTATATGTACAATGCGGATATTTTCGCTGAGTTAGGTCTTCAACCACCTACGACCTTTACAGAGTTTCTCAATGTGATCGAGAAGCTCGAGGCAGCAGGATATGTAGCCCTTAGCACCATGAAATCATCAGGGGGTGCCGGAGGCAGTTCCGGGCCAACCTGGTTTATGCATCCTCTCGAGTCTGTCATGTGGTCTGATAAGATAGCTGAAATGGATGTACTGCGTCAGGACAATATCATCGATACCGAAGAGCTGGTCAGGGCCATCAAGAAGGGCATTTTCAGCGGCACCGATGAGAGAAACCTAGAATTCCTGAAGTGGAACAAGCGCATCGCTGACCATTATCCCAAAGGTTGGGCTAGTGGTGGTATTGACCCATATTCACTGTTTGTCCAGGGCAAAATTGCCATGCTTGAGGGTGTAGGTGGCCATATTGTCCGAGCGATGGAAGATGACAAGCGTGAATTTGACCTGCTCACCTTTGGATATCCGGACATGACAGAGGAAGACTCCGTCTTCGGTGGTGGCGTAATGTCTGGTAAGGGTTCAGCTGGCTATAGCACTACTTGGCAGATCACCGATACTGCTGTCAAAGATGGTACTGTGGAGAAATGTGTAGACTTTCTCATGTTCATCACGGCTCCTGAGAACCTGAAGAAGTATGTCAACCAGTATGGCTTCAACCTACCAGGTATTAAGGGTGTAGAAGCTGCTCCTCATCTGCAGGGCTTCAAGGAGACGATTGACGTTGCCGAGCCAGATTACTACTGGCACACTCTCAATAGCCAGATGATCACATCTGAGCTGTGGACGAACTGGACCAGGGTTGTAACTGAATTCATTCTAGAAGACATTACCCTAGAAGAAGCAGCTAATCGGCTGCAAGACTGGTATGAGAAATCGGCAGACGAAGTCTACCGCCAGAACAAGGATACCTGGGATTTGAGTAAGTGGTAATCTGAGAGTGGCGTACCGTTTGTAGTTATGCTGGACGGGGCTGCTGATGGCAAGCCCCGTCTGCTTTAATGGCTCAATGTATCAGAGCCCGACTCACAAGAGGGGCGCGGGAAACCACTTTTTCAAAAGGGGGCTAATATGTGCGCAGCTCATATCGTAAACCAAACATTCAACGTTTGCTCACAGCCTTTAATGGGGGAAAGGCTGATCGAGTCCCTAATTTCGAGGTTTTGATTGATAATCCTACCATCGGCAGCCTGCTGGGCAGACCAAGTGAGCATTCATTGGCCAATATTCCACCCCAGGATTACATCCAACTAGTGGAGAGCATCGGGCAAGATGCCATTGGTTTGTGTTTTTATGATAACCCATTGCGTTATCTCGGTGAGGATGGCAAGCCGCGGCCCTTGGATTTCAAGATCCGTTCTCGAGAAGATTGGCAACGGGTACTTCCGGTAACAATGGATCACCTAGCTGATCGGTTTGCTCTGTTGGCAGATTATTGTACAGCCGTTGAAGGCACAAATATCGGTGTCTTTGTGTTATTGGGGGAGTTTTTGACCACCACCTATTTCGATGTATTTGGTTTTGAGAACTTCATGCTGATGCTGTATGATGACCTAGAATTGATTGAGGTAGTACTGGAAACGCTGTCCCAATATTATGCCGCCGTAGTCAAGAAAGTGTTGGAATATGACCTATCATTTTTGTATATAGGCGATGATGTAGCCTATAAATCCGGTCTGTTTTTCCAGCCCGCTGTGTTTCGGCGTGTATGGATACATCGCATGGATCGGTTGATGGCTCCCGCACGGGAAAAGGGTATCCCCATCATGTATCACAGTGATGGTGACATTATGGAGATATTGCCAGATCTTCTAGATATGGGAGTCAACGCTCTTAACCCCATCGAGCCATATGGTATGGACATTCGAGCAGTCCGCAAACGTTTTGGCAACCGCCTCTGTCTTGTAGGCAATTTGGATGTAGGAGGCAATCTCAGCTCAGGCACTCCAGCTGATGTGCGGGCAGAAGCTGAGGATATAATTGATGCAGTCGGCCAGGACGGGGCCTTTGTGTTAGCTTCAAGCCACAGCATTACACCAAATGTTCCACCAGAGAATTTCCTGGCCATGATAGAAACGGCACACAGCTCGGTTTACTAAACTAGATAAACAGGGGAAGGCCAAGTTGCAATGAAGCATCGGCAGTGGGGGAGACTAGACGTCATCCCCCTTTCTGTGTTAGGCTTGGCGTAGGTAAAAGAAGGGAATGAGCTAGGTGACTCTACCTGAGGTTGTCATTTACACTGATGGAGCTTGCTCCGGAAATCCCGGCCCCGGTGGGTGGGCTGCTCTACTCATGTATGGCCCGCGTGAGAAGGAGATCTGCGGTTATGAGGCTCACACTACGAACCAGCGTATGGAGCTATTGGCGGCTATCAAGGGATTAGAGGCACTCAGGCGGCCGTGTTCCGTGCATTTGCATAGTGATAGTGCTTATCTGATCAATGCTTTTCACAGGAAGTGGCTGGACAAATGGCAGCATAATGGCTGGCTCACCGTAAGAAAGCGGCCCATAGAGAACCAGGATCTGTGGAAACGGCTTGTAGAACTGACAACACAGCATGAAGTGCAATGGGTAAAAGTGGAAGGCCATTCTGATGATGAATTGAATAATCGCTGTGACTATCTCGCCAAGCAAGCGATCAAAGAGCATACTAGTAATGGCGCAGATTGAGCGCCTGACTTAGGGAAGGAAACAAATACCTGCCCAAGAATAAGAGAGTAGAGAGATGCTTGTGTTTCATGGAGGTGAGGACAGTGAGGGTTGGAATCGTAGGATTGGGCACTATGGGTACTACCCATGCAGCCGGTTACCAGAATATCGGGGATTGTGAGCTGGTGGCCGTGGCCGATATTCAACCAGAGCGGCGGGCACGCACAGCCAAAGGTTATGGGGTACGGGGCTATGCTACTCTTGCTGATATGCTCTCTGCAGAGACGCTGGATGTAATCGATGTATGTCTACCGACTCATCTGCATCGTGAGCATGTGGAGATGGCTGCTGCAGCGGGCAAACATGTCTTCTGCGAAAAACCTTTGGCTCGCGATCGAGCCGAGGGTGAGGCAATGGTGGAGGCGTGTCGCAAGGCGGGGGTAACACTTGGTGTTGGCCATGTAGTCAGGTTCTTTCCGGAGTATCGGCATGCCCACAAGATCATTCAAAGTGGGGAGCTAGGTAATGTCGGTACGGTATATACCTATCGTGGTGGGGGAGGATTTCCCACGGCTTGGCAGGATTGGTATGCCAACTATGCGTGGAGTGGTGGCCTCACACTGGATATGATCATCCATGACTTTGACTTTCTGCGTTGGACCCTGGGTGATGTGGAACGGGTATATGCCAAAAGCACCTTTGGCCGTGACTATAATCGTCTAGAACATGTGTTGGTCAGTCTTCGGTTCGAAAATGGAGTGATCGGCAATGTAGAGGGTACATGGCTGAATGTGGGCGGTTTTGGCACGAAGTTCGAGTTTGCCTGTGAGAACGGGCTTTTGATCCATGACTCCAAATCAGCCAGTGCGTTTCGCAGCTACCGGCAAAGCAACAGTTCGCCAGCAGGTAGCCCAGGTGTGGCTGTACCGGAAAGCCCGATGGATAAGGATCCCTATACCCTGGAGTTAGAACATTTTATTCAGTGTTTGCATGAGGGCAAGGAGCCGTTGATTAATGGTCAAGAGGCTCTGCAGGCGGTTAACATAGCTGTGGCTGCCCTGGAATCGATCAAAACTGGGAGGCCGATAACCTTAAGGCCGGAAAGGGGGTAAAGTGATGATGAAGCTCGGTATTATGAGTTTTGCCCATATGCACGCATATAGCTACGCAGATGTTATCAAGAAGCTGCCAGGCGCGGAACTCGTGGGTATTGCTGATGAGAATCAGGATCGTGGTAGACAGGTAGCGGATTATCTTGACACCAGGTATTATCCAACCTACGAGGATCTACTCAAGAGCGAAATAGATGGTGTGATTATCACGGCAGCCAACCGCGATCACCGGGAATTGACGGAGATGGCCGCGGCGGCTGGCAAGGACATACTCTGTGAGAAACCAATTGCCACTACTCTGGAAGATGCTAAGGCTATGGAAAAAATTACCCGAGAGGCTGGGGTCAAGTTCCAAATGGCCTTTCCCTGCCGTTACATTCCTGCTGTGCAACGGCTGAAGACTCAGTATGAAAGCGGCAGCCTGGGGCGGATTCTGGCCATTCGTGGGACCAACCATGGGCGCATGCCCGGTGGGTTTTTCATTGACCCTCAAGCGGCTGGAGGCGGGGCTGTCATCGATCATACAGTGCATTTGGTGGATCTAGTCCGCTGGGTTTTCCAGACGGAATTTCGGGAAGTATATTGCGAGATGGATCGTCGCTTCCATGATATTCCTACTGAAGATTGCGGCCTTTTGACGTTAGAGCTGACTAATGGGGCCTTCATGACTTTAGACCCCAGCTGGTCCAAACCAGATTGTTTCTACACTTGGGGAGATCTTTATATGCAAGTTGTAGGCACAGAAATGGTCACCGAGGTAGATATGATGCGTCAAAGCTTGGAACGGATCAGCCCTGAAGCCCCTAATTACCGGTGGGAATTTTGGGGAGCTAACAGTGATTACTATCTCGTCAAGGAATTTGTGGACAGCTTCCGAGAACAGCGGGAACCCAGTATTAGCGCACTAGATGGTATTCGAGCTCTAGAAGTGGCTGTGGGTGCCTATGAATCGGCGAGGACAGGCCAGCCGGTTAAGCTCAGGTAAGATCAATTCTGGCCACTAGTGCAGCTTCTGGGATGCAAGAATCACTAGGAGGTTAGGTGTCAGTTCGACACCGCTTGTTATGGATGGAGAGACCTTTCGGACTCTAAGGCAGCAAAGGGGTTTGACTTTACAGGACGTAGCTGATCGCAGCGGCCTTTCACGTTCCTATCTGAGCGAAATTGAAAATGGGAAAAAACAACCTTCGGTCAAGGCTTTGGAGGCTATAGCGGCGGCGTTGAATGTTTCACTGGAAGTGCTTCTGCCAGAGGCAAAAAAGGAAGCAGAATTGGGAGAACGGCTGAGAGCAGCCCGGGAAAGGGAAGGCCTGTCGATGGCTGAGGCGGCCGAAGCTGCCGGCATATCGCCTGGCTATCTGGGTGAGATCGAGCGTGGGCAATCACTGCCGTCAGTGAATACCCTCAAGCAGCTGGCCGATGTCGTGGCACTGCCCCTTTCCCATGCTCTGCACTGTGGCACCATTGGAGATAAGATAAGGATGCTGCGAGAACGCTTGGGGTTATCTCGGGCCGAGCTGGCGCGAATGGCGGATGTGACACCGAGTTTCATTGCCCAGTTAGAGTATAATAAGACCCAAGCCTCCCTGCCGACACTGCGGCGCATAGCTGAGTGCCTGGGGGTTTCGCCCTGTTATCTGATTTTGGAAAATGATCATGCAGAAGAATTGATTCGGGTGCTCAATCCCGAGCTGAGGCAGCTCTTGCAGGAACCCCGGGTAGAGCTGGTACTGCGGATGGTCTGTGACATGACGGACAAGGAATTCGAGTTCTTGCTGCAGTTTATTCGCTTACTAAAGCAAAGTGGTTTGCAGTAAATCGTAGGTTTTGCGGATGCTGGAAAAAGGGGTAGCATAATGGCAAAAGAACTGGATGTCGTAGTCATTGGCGGTGGTGTTGCCGGTTTGACGGCAGCTGCCTATCTGGCCCAGGCGGGGCTGAGTGTCTGTGTGCTGGAACAACACCATAAGCTCGGAGGCTTAGCCGGGGCTTTTGCCCGGGGGGAGTATCTATTTGAGCAGGCCCTGCAATCGGTTGTGGGCTGCCATCCAGGTGGGACGATCAACAGATGTAGGGAAGAGCTGGGCCTTACTTTGAGTTTCAAGCAGCTGGATCCTTGTAGCCGTCAGATTGGCCCCGGCTTTGATATTCTCCTTTCTTCTGATGTAGGGCAGTGGACTAGTGAGCTGTGTCGATTGTTTCCCAAGGAGGCCGCGGGGATCCAGCGGTTGGTGGCTGATGCAGTGAAACTTTTCCGGCGGATACCGGAGGCTCCCAAGAAGCCCCAAGAGCTGATCTCTAAATGGGAAATGTTTAGGATCGGGTTAGCCACCATGTGGAATATGAAACTCTATAGAAAATACGCGGGGCTCAATATCCAAGATTTACTGTTCCAGGAGTTTAAAGATCCACAACTGCGTACTTTCTTTTATTCCCTCTGTCCGGTAGGTGCCGCTTCGGCAATATTGCTTTTGACCACGATTGGGTGGATTAGAGAACAGCATCTATACTACCCGGTTGGTGGTGGACAAGCGATCATTGAGAGCCTGCGGCATGTCATCCAAGAAAACGGGGGAGAGATCCATTGCGGAACTGAAGTCGAGAGGATATTGGTGGAAGATGGTCGGGCCATCGGCGTAGTATTGGCCAACACGGAAAGCGTCCACAGCGATTCTGTGGTGGCAGCCTGTGATGCCATGCAGTTATACGGTGAACTGATTCCCAAGGGCGAAGTACCGGAATATGTTCTGGAGGACCTGGGCGATCTGGAGCCTTGGCCTTCATATTTCTTGATTTCCTTAGGGGTAGATGATGGGATTACAGACTTGGCTTGCTGGCATCATCGTCTAACCTATTGCCCTGCCTTGATGGATGCTATGGAAAGTGAAGACCCGACCCACTGGTTGCTCAATGTGGTGGATCACAGCTATGCAGATACCTTACATGCACCGAGTGGATATCGCAGCCTAGCGGTGGGTGCTCAGGTACCTTTTGAGTATCGACAGAGGTGGCAGACAATTGGCGAGATGAGGGGCCCTGAGTACTTAGCCTTGAAGGAAGAGATTGCCGTGAATCTCCTTGCCTCTGCGGAGAGGTTACTGCCCGGTTTGCGGGAACGGGTCAAGGTGGCAGATGTGGCTACACCAATTACATACCGACGCTATACGGGGAATTGGAGAGGCGCCCGGAGAGGTTGGTTGCCGACGGTTGAGACTATGACCCATATCAAACGCGAGAAGACGCTGTTACCCGGTCTGTTTCAGTGTGGCCATTGGCAGGTCCACTCTGGCAGCATCAGTAGTGCCATGCAATCGGGGAAGAATGCAGCACTATTGATCATGAAAGAGGCTGAAGGTGGCAAATAGGTCACGGAAGAGGCCATAACCACCCGAGGACCTAATATCAGTTGGTCATTGGCTCTGGATCAGGTTTAGATGTACTTTGTAGTTTGGCGTTCTCCGCCTCCGCCACGGCTCGCTTCTTGGCGACTTCTACCATGAGTTTATCTTGGAAGGAGATGCCCCGCAGCTTCTCCCACAAGCTAGGCGGATGGACTCGAGCCGATACCCGTGGTGATGCTTTATACCAGGCACACTTGGGTCCATTAATTGCTTCTACCTGAGCAGTAGCTTGATAGAGTGTGACTCTAATTCCCCAGACCTGATGTGGGGCTATTTCTGTATATACCGCCATTTTGTCAGTGGGGCGGGTCCAGATGCCTTGAGTAAGCAACCTATACATGTAGTCTCATCCCATCGCTGCACATAGTGACTAGTGTCTAGATTCCTTGATGGAGTTTCCCGAACAACGGATGGGATCCCTGCTTGGAGAGCATTGCTTGTGTTTAGTATTTTGGCTAATCAGCCGGTGTATTCTCTTCGGTTCCCCAGAGCTTCCCCAATAGGCTGGTCTCTTGTTCTAGACAGGTCGGGCAGCGTACTACACCGGAGACTAGGTCAAAGTGAGGATTGTCGGTTTCCTGGCCACATTTCATACAGACATAGTTCGGCATACTCTCACCTCCCCGTAGTTTTCCTGGAAGCCGGAAGTGTTCTGGGCATGTAGGCTATACGGCGTATGAGACGGGGCGAAACCTCTGTACTGCGTGGTTTCGCCCTCCCTTTATTAGATTATGCTGGATGGGTGGTTGGTGTACCCTAGTGTACGCGGATGGTCCAGTCTAGGCCATTGTTGTTGTCCCAGTTCATAGCACTGTCGTGGAAACAGAAGTTTACTTCGTCTCTAGCCGAAGCTCTGATCATAGAATTGAAGGAGCCTATGTGACTGCGCATCATCGGCACCGTAGTCGGGCTTTTCCACCCATCAACCCCAAAATGCAGGTAGACCTGATCCGCACCACTCTGGCGAAGGAGGCCATCGTAGTTTATGGTAATATCTTGATTCTGATATGGGTTACTAGGTTCAATAGAGACTCCATGGATCAACTGCATGAACTCAACCCCTTTTTCAAAGTTTCACAGACCTAGGTTACCCGTTGCCCATGGGAGTCATGCATACTCCCAAAGGTTGTATCTGGAAGATTCTTGAGGTGATTACATTTTCAACACTACATGTCGAACTAAGGAAAAGGAGGATTGTGAGCGCTTGTGTAGTATTGGAGAGGGGTAATAGGTGGAACCCTAGATCCGTGGAGGACTGGAGAGATTCGCAGGATTTTGTGTCCGCCTAGAGATGTGCCACCGGCCTTAGGGAAGAGGCGAGGCGTTGCCTGTCGATGATGAGGCCGGACGCCAGGTAGCCAGAGTATGCGCTTTTGCCGGAGGCCTGGGAGGAGGTCCTATTTTGCTCACTATCACCAAGAGTGTGCAGCACAAGTACAAAGACAAACTAATGACACCAGAGGAGGCGGTATCCAGGATCGAGAGCAATTCCACCGTTATCCAGCCATTGGGTGCCGGCGAGCCTCCAGCCCTGCTGGAGGCGGTCGCGGCTGCGGTGAAAGCCGGTGATTTGCGGAACATAACTATGCATGCTATGCTGCCGCTGACCAACACGATGCAGACGGTATTGCGTTCTGACCTGCCCCCTGAGATCAATTGGGAATCGTATTTCTTTAGTGGTGTAGATCGCAAAGCCTATCGAGAGGGAAGGGCAACATATACACCTAACCTTTTCTACCAGGCGCCTCGGATCTTTTCGGAATTCCGCCAGATCGATACGGCTATTACAGCTGTTTCCCCTATGGATCGCCATGGTTGTTTTAGTTTGGGTGTATCAGTTGACTATAACATAGAGGTTTGCCGCAAAGCTCGTCAGGTGATTGTTGAAGTGAACCCCAACATGCCCCGTACTCATGGTGCCGGGTTTTTACATATCGACGAGGTCGATGCTGTTGTGGAACACGAGGCACCTTTATCGGAATTGGAACCACCCACGTTTGGTCCCGAAGATGAAAAGATCGGCCAACTGATCGCCGAGATGATTCCCAATGGTGCGACTTTGCAATTGGGGATAGGGGGAATCCCCAGTGCCGTAATCAAGTATTTAATGGACCATCGGGACTTGGGTATCCATACAGAGATGCTCAGTGATGGTCTGATGGAATTGATGCTTGCCGGGGTGGCGACTGGCCGCTGCAAGACAGTCCATCCATACAAAGCAGTTATAGCCTTTGCCACCGGCACCCGACGCTTATACGATTTCCTTGATGACAATCCCATGATCGAAGCCCATCCAGTGCAATATGTGAATGATCCGGCATTGATTGCCAGAAATTATCAGCAAATTGCTATTAATGCCGCCCTACAGGTCGATCTCACAGGCCAATGCTGTGCAGAGTCTTTCGGTGTCCAGCAATATAGTGGTACCGGCGGGCAACTGGATTTCACCAGAGGGGCGTTTGATTCACCTGGGGGTAAAGCCATTCTGGCTTTCAACTCCACAGCCAAGAGAGGGGAATTCTCCCGGATCGTGCCTACCTTGAGCCCCGGAGCAGTGGTCACTACTCCCAGGACTGATGTGCACTATATAGTTACTGAATATGGAGTAGCCCAGCTGAAAGGCAAGTCCTTGCGGGAAAGGGCCCGCCTGCTAATCGGTTTGGCCCATCCCAAATTCCGAGATGTGCTTAGATCAGAGGCCAGAAAAATAGGTTTGCTATAGCACTAAGCCGGGCATGAAAGAGGCCCGGCTTTATGATGTGTGGTGTATATAATGTTGTTTTGCCACAAAATGCGGCTTGTAGAAGTGGTATCAGCCTAGGCTGGTGATATATGATGGCTTAAAGCCAATGGCATCACAGGCTACTAGGTGGTAGGAGATACCTCGATGCACACCGGTAAGGGCCTGCCTATGTGATTGCCCGTGGAGATGGCCATATACGCAGTATTCTACGCCCGCTGCTTCCATGATCTCAGTAAATCCCGAGGGTATTCGGCTTTCATCGGTAGGAGGATAATGGAGCATAACTATATAGGGCATGTAATTGCTGTCCTTGGCTGATTTCAAGGAGAGCTGCAACCTTTCTAGCTCCCGGAGATAGATCTTCTCATCCTCGGCAGTGAAATCAGCTGCCGTAGGGCATTTCCACCCCCTGCTGCCGCAAATCGCCAATCGGCCAGGGAGTGGGAAAAAATCGTTTTGCAGGGCAAAGACATTATCGGGAAGCCGGTTGCGGAGCCGAGTAATGCTTTTCCACCATAGGTCATGATTACCTTTTACCAGCAGGGTTGTGCCTGGGAGGGTGCCGAGAAAATCCAAATCCGGGCCAGCGGCATCCAGCTTCATAGCCCAGGAGAGGTCGCCTGGAGAAAGCACCAGATCTGCTGGGGTCACTGTTGCTTTCCAGGCGGTGGCGATGCGGTCTATGTGGTTAGACCAGTCAGGGCCGAAAATGTCCATAGGTTTATCTTCTCCCCCAGGGAGATGTAAATCACTAATACCATATATATGCATTGATGAGTGCCAGCCTCCCACTCTATTTAGGTCCCAGAGAAATCGACATTTCTTCCAAGAGTAGATTTCTTCTGGTAGGAGTTTTTTCCTCTTCGAAGAAATCTATTATGTTTAGGGCTATTAGTTATCCGCTATTAAAGAACCCGTTAGGCGGTGAACAAGTGATGGAGCGGTTAGTTAATCAGCTGGATACTGGGTATCAGAAAATGATGGGGTCATACGAACAGATGTTAATCTTAGCCAAGTCTATAGGCGAGAGCCTAGAAGCAGGCCAATGGGAGGTGGTAGATGCACAATTAAGTAGGAAGCAAGCGATTATGCAATCCATCGATGCCCAAGAAGCCAAACTTGCCCGAATACGCGAAAAGCTGCGACAAGAGCTGGGCCTGGAGAGGTTTTCTGTGAGTGTGGTTGCAGAGCGGGTGCCTGTCACTTCGCTGAGCAATACCATAGCAGAACTCATGGATTTGATTGAGAAATTGCAGGAATGTGAAAAGAATAATGAAGCTATCTTGCGCAAGCTGGTTGTGGGTGTCCAGAATCAATTGGAGGATTTTAGCAAGAGCAAACGGGTGGCGGAAGCTTACCTATCCGGGCCGCCGGCTCATGAAGCTCGATTCATAGATGAAAAGAAATAATAGCTGAGGCAAACCCCAAGTAGGGGCCATACAATACGGGGGGACATACTTAGACGATGGAAGATGGTAGAGAGCAACACTGGTACACAATGAGTAGGGAAGAGGCCGCAGCCGCGCTGAACACAGATATGTACACAGGGTTGGATTCTACAGAGGCTGCACGGAGGCTGGGGAAATACGGACCCAATGAGCTGCAGGCCCAGCCCGGCAGGACGATTTGGTCAATGCTCTTGGACCAGTTCAAAGAAGGCATGGTGCTGATGCTGATCGGGGCTGCCATCATTTCTGGTTTGGTGGGAGAAGTTGAGGACAGTATCATTATTCTCTTGATAGTAGTTCTCAACGCTATTCTCGGGGTAGCCCAAGAGAGTAAAGCGGAGAATTCGCTGGAAGCCTTAAAGAAAATGTCAGCACCTGTGGCCACTGTCATCCGGGGGAGCAAGGCACAGCAGATCCCCGCTCGGGAACTAGTGCCTGGTGATCTGATTATCGTGGAAGCAGGTACGAATATCCCTGCTGATGCTCGATTAGTGGAAGCAGTGAATCTCAGATGTGAAGAGTCGGCTCTGACCGGAGAATCGGTTCCAGTAGAGAAGTCAACCGCTTCTTTGCCAAACAAGGATGCAGGCATTGGTGACTGGATCAATATGGTATTTAGTGGCACAACTTCAGTCTATGGCCGGGGGCGTGCCTTGGTGGTGGGGACAGGCATGCAGACCCAGATGGGCAAGATCGCCAGCATGATCCAAGCAGCTCCACAAGAGCCGACCCCGCTTCAGGTCAAGCTGGAAGAACTGGGCAAGAGCTTGGGTGCTGTAGCCTTGGTATTAGTTGTATTGGTCTTTCTGGCGGGGTTACTGCGGGGAGAGCCTGCTTTTGAAATGTTCATGACGGCGATTAGTTTGGCAGTAGCGGCTATCCCGGAGGGGTTACCGGCCATTGTCACAATCGTTTTGGCCTTAGGTGTACAACGGATGATCAAGCGGCAAGCCATTATTCGTAAACTACCGGCGGTCGAAACTTTGGGGACGGCCACTGTGATCGCCTCAGACAAGACAGGGACTCTAACAAAGAATGAAATGACTGTCACCCGTGTCTATGTAGATGGTGAATTGCTGGAAGTGACAGGCCGAGGCTATGAGCCTGTGGGGGAGTTTCTCGGTCAAAATGGTCAAGTAAGACAAGAACCTTTGGCTGACCAACACTTGAACTTGATGTTGCATGGGTTCTCATTAGCTAATGATGCAGGGTTTGATGCCAACAGTAGTGGGTATGAAATTATTGGTGATCCTACCGAGGGAGCTTTGCTGGTGGTGGCTGCTAAGG
The DNA here is from genome assembly GCA_012798695.1 of Bacillota bacterium. Classification (GTDB taxonomy): domain Bacteria; phylum Bacillota; class Limnochordia; order DTU087; family DTU087; genus JAAZMR01. Next base: position 28,409 of record JAAZMR010000070.1, read on the forward strand.
GCGGTATTGTGGTGGATGATGAAACTATCTATCCCCGAGCAGGTGAGATCCCGTTTGACTCACGCCGGAAGCGCATGACCACCTTTCACAGGCTAAATGGCACCGGCAAATTGTCGGAGATTAAGGCTTTAGACACAGATGTGGTCTCTTTCTCCAAGGGTGCGCCTGATGTACTCCTACCACTTTGCCGATATGTATATGCACAAGGTGACATCAGACCACTAACTGAGGCTGAGCGGCAGCAGCTTCTGGAGATCAATGAAGCTATGGGGCAGGAAGCCTTGAGGGTTTTGGCCCTGGCATTTCGCTGCTGGGAAAGTATACCTGAGAAAATTACCCCGGAAGCAGTGGAACAAGACCTGGTCTTCGTAGGTTTTGCGGGCATGATCGATCCTCCGCGGCCAGAGGTAAAGGCTGCAGTAGAGACGGCCAAAGCAGCTGGCATCAGAACAATAATGGTGACTGGGGACCATAAGCTCACAGCCACCGCTATTGCCCGGGACCTGGGTGTTTTGGAAAGCGAAGATCAGCTGGTGGTATCGGGGCCGGAACTCGAGAAACTTACTGATGCAGAACTCGAGCAGATGATCGAAAGAGTACGGGTCTTTGCCCGAGTATCTCCAGAGCATAAGGTAAGAATCGTCAATGCCCTCAAGAGCCGGGGCCATGTCGTTGCTATGACCGGTGACGGGGTCAATGATGCTCCGGCTTTGAAGCGAGCTGATATCGGGGCATCAATGGGGATCACCGGCACCGATGTGGCGAAAGAGGCATCAGAAATGGTGCTGGCTGACGATAATTTTGCGACCATTGTAGCTGCAGTCGCCGAGGGGCGCACGATCTATGCCAACATTCGCAAAGCGATCTACTACCTCTTGTCTTGTAATGTAGGTGAGATTTTCGCGATCTTCATGTCGATTATGTTGGGGTGGGGGAGGCCGCTTACTGCCATCCAGATCTTGTGGATCAACTTGGTCACCGATGGTTTGCCGGCCCTGGCTTTGGGAGTCGAACTTCCTGAGGCAGGAGTGATGCATCAGCAGCCGCGCAGCAATCGAGAGAGTGTTTTCGCCGGTGGAATGTCCTACAGGATAATGTTATATGGATGTCTAATAGGTACTTTGGGATTGACAGCCTATTATTTGGGAATCAGGCGAGGGGCACCTATAGCTATGGCGCGCACTATGGCCTTTGCTACTTTGGCTTTTTCTCAGTTGTTTCAAGCCCTGAATGTCAGGTCAACTCGATCATTGTTTAGGATAGGGATTTTCAGTAACAAGTATATGGTCTTAGCTTTCATCGGTTCTGCAATACTGCAGTTGATGGTGATGATCATACCAGCTCTACGGTCGGTTTTCGGTGTGGTACAGTTGGATCTTGTGCATTGGGACTTGGTAATCGGGCTTTCTGTTGTCCCTGTATTGGTAGGTGAATTACACAAACTGACTCGGAAGGAGTAGAAGGTTAACTTAATGATTACTCTCCTAGGGGGTCCAGCCAATGGCTTTTGATGACCAGGCAAGGACAGATAGGCAAGATGTCTTTGAACAGGAGACAATGGGCCACCAAGACACTCTAGAGACAATCCCTGAAGTCACCATGGCACCAGTCGATGGCCGGATTTCTGTTCAGGATGGTGAAGTAACCATCATACCACCAGAAGGAGGCGGACGCTGGCCGGTAATCAAACCGGGCGATAATGTGCTTGTCAAGGTGAATGGCAGGGAGATTAAGGAAAAATACACCCTATCCGAAGATGAAGTGGTTGAAGTACTGCCTGTCGATGAAGCAGCGGTCTGTGATATCCAGATCACTGTTAGCTCTAACAAGATGCAGGCATTAGCCACATTTCGGCGTCATGCCGGCAAGAAGTTTCGCATAAAGGATGTACCAGAAGGCCCGTTTGCCTATGTGTCAGCAGAACTGATAGAAGTAGTCACTCCCCCCGAGCCTACTATAGAAGATGTAAGGGATAAGCTGGCCGAGGCCAAGGTAGTCTTTGGCATTGATGAGGCAGGGATGAGGCAGCTGGTTCAAGGGATGGGCACCATTCCCGTGGTAGTTGCCGAGGGGCAGGCTCCGATCGAGCCAGTAGATGGATTGATTAGGTACCTGTTTGCAGAGCTGACCGAGAAGGACATAGACCTAAACGCCACACGTGTTGATTTGTATGACCGGCATTCAATCCCTTGGGTTCAGCCTCGAGATATCCTGGCCGAGAAAATCGAACCCCAGCCTGGAAACCCAGGTACCGATGTCTATGGCAACCCGGTGCGCACCCGCAACTACCGAAATCCCGTGCTTTCTGTAGGGGAAGGTGTAGAGCTGCTCGATGAAGGCCGCCGGGCGATTGCTACGCGTGAAGGCCGGCCGATCTTGGATGGCAAGACTATTAAGGTAATTCCCACCTTTCTGGTCCCCCAAGATGCCGATGCCAGTACCGGACATATTCGCTTTTCAGGAGATGTTGTGGTCAATGGAGATGTCCTAGACCGGGTTGAGGTCATTTCCGGAGGTGTGGTAGAGGTTTCTGGTTTGATCTCCCATGCCAGAGTCATGGGGCAACAGGGTGTCTTAGTGCGCAAGGGTGTGGTTGGCGGCCAAGTTCGGGCAGGAGGCGTATCGGCAGAATGTAAGAGGATTCTGTCAGTGGTCAGGGTGTTGAGCTTACGCTTAGAAGAGCTGCTGAAAGCCCTGCAGCAGTTGCAGCGAGATCCCCGAATGCAGGAACTGAGGCTGCCTGATGGCCAGGTGGTGAAGCAGCTCTTGGAGAGTCGCTTTAATGAGATCCCCAAACGCATTGTGGAGTTGGAAGACTATGCCGCTGCTTCTCCCGAACTCTTCAAAGAGTTCCCACAGCTCGTGCCGGTGCTGCGGAACAAGCTGATGGGTTTGGGCCCTACATCTATCGCCTCTCGGTGGGAACTGCAGCCGCTGATCAATTCACTGCAAGATCTGGCTCTTTACTTGGAGGCTATGCAGGCCGCCGATGCGGACATTGAAGTGAAGGGCCTTCAGAATGCAGTGCTGGAAGCTAGTGGCAAGGTAGTCATTGATGGTACCGGTTGCTATTACTCAACCATTATCGCCGGCAAGGGGGTAAGAGCCCCGCGGGGATTGCTGAGGGGCGGTAAGGTCATAGTCAACGAAGGAAATGTCGAGTTTAAGGAACTAGGGGGCCCTGGTGGTGTTACCACTGAAGTGACCATAGTCGGCAGTGGGATCATCACAGCTCAGACAGTCTATCCCAATGTTTCACTTTCTATCCAGGGCGAAAACCGCGTGTTTAGAGATGTGCAGCGGCGCGTGAGAGCCTTTGTCAACGAAGACGGAGAGTTGGTAGTGTAGAAGCGGGTCGGGTTTGGGTTAATGGCACCTTGGGGTACATAGGCCGCGGTTTATGGCCTCACTTTTCGGGAAGGTGTGTACCGGTTATCCGTACCGTGCTTATCTATATCGTGAATGAGAGTTGTTTTCTTTGATTGGGCAAGATATAATTACATTGATAGTGTGGGCCCTCGCGGTCGATGTGCCGCGCATCATATCTGCTACGGCAGCGAGACCAAGCCCAAAGGCCACGTCTTGATCCCCAGGAGTGTCAGCTAGACAAGACACGTCCCCGGCGGGGTGGAGGGAATGAGGCAAAGGCAGGCCCGCGCTGGGTTACTGAGATGAGTGACTACCGACTAAAGAAGGGGATCAGATTAATGGGTGCCTTTGTTGACAAGGTTTTGGTCTGCCGTGATTGCGGTTTGGAGTTTACGTTTACCGCTGGGGAACAAGCGTTTTACGAGGAAAAAGGGTTTACGAATGAACCGACCCGGTGCCCTGAATGTCGCCGGAATCGGAAACAGCAGCGGAGCGGCTCTCCTCGCTCACGTCAAAGAGAGATGTTCAAAGCCATTTGTGCTGATTGTGGAGTAGAGACTGAAGTGCCGTTCAAACCGCAGCTAGATAGGCCCGTTTACTGCCGAGATTGCTTTGCCAGGCATCGAGCCTAGGTTGAGTTTGCCGAGTTAACCGGATTGAGAGTAAGAGCTTCTATCAGTAGGGTACCGGGGAAATACTGATGGAAGTTCTTGTTCACTATTAGCCGGTGAAAAGTTTTCGGCCGGGTGTTTCCATGAACCTACAGTTTTTTCGGTGTTTGGGAGCATTATCTATGGGGCATTAATATTTAGGGATAGGTCGATTTGGCCAGAAGCTCGTGGTGGCGCAGAAAGTCGAGGAAATTGATTGACGGGTAACCAGATAGCCTCTTGACAGGCTGAAGCTGTGTGTGATACCATTAGTTCGAAAGTTGGAAACTCTTAGGCGTTGCTGCTACCGGGCAACATCGGGCCCTTATCCTAGTCCCCTTGTTCTTGGCCTCGCTTGCTTCACCTTAAGAGTTGGAGAAATCTTTAGGAGGAATGCGTAGTAATGCTAGGCAGAGTTAAGTGGTTTAACGCGGAGAAGGGGTACGGCTTCATTGAAAGAGAAGACGGCGGGGACGTATTTGTTCACTTTTCCGCTATCCAGGAGCAGGGCTTCAAGTCCTTGGATGAGGGGCAGGAAGTCGAGTTTGATATCGTAGAAGGCGAGAGGGGCCCACAGGCCGCTAATGTCGTCAAAGTGTGAGGATACGATACTAAACTAGTCGTCAACGACTCCGTGGAACTAAGTTCCACGGAGTCTTTTGCATTTTACCGCATCGATGCCAGGCAACACGTCAAGCCATAAGGTGTATCCAGCCAGAAATCTGGGTACATATAAATAGTATAGACCTCCTCTTTTGGTGACCATTGTCCCTGAAGGAGTTTCATGGTACACTACGGAAATATATAGGTGAGGTCGACAATCCAAACTCAAAGGAGTTGGTGAGGGTGGCTGTAGACGACATCCGTGTAGTGGTCAAAGGCAAGAACCTCGATGTTACTCCCGCTCTACGGGAGTATGCACAGAAGAAAGTGAAAAAGACAGCCAAGTTCTTTGACGAGCCACACGCACCCTTAGCTGAGGTAGTTTTGAAGCTTGAGCGGGAACTCCAGATAGCGGAAATCACCTTGCAAGTCGGCGGTTTGCTGGTGAGGGGTGAGGGCAGGACAGAAGACATGTATGCATCAATGGATGAGGCTATTGATCGAATCGAACGCCAGATTCGCAAACACAAGACCCGCTTTCAGAAGCGCCATCAGGGACCAGGTCTTGGCGAACTTGCCGGTAATGGGTCTTTGGAAGTGGCAGAAAATCGTAAGGGTGAAGTCACTCTACCACGAATTGTGAGGACGAAACGGTTCGCAATGAAGCCCATGTCTGTAGAGGAAGCAGTGCTGCAGATGGACCTTTTGGGCCACGATTTCTTCGTTTTTGGCAATGCGGCTACCGGTGAAGTAAACGTAGTATACAAACGGCGTAGTGGCGACTATGGGCTAATTGAGCCGGAGTTCTAGAACCATTTGCATGTAGAGCAAGTTCAGAGGGTGGGCAGATATCTGCCCACCCTATCTCTTCATAGGGAGATTTGTCGGCCGATGTGCGTTTCCAAGCACGAGGCAGATATGGTATAGTAAAGCTTGAAAAGTCGACATGAAAACTAACTGGAGCTCAACCGGAAAGGATGAGCCACTATGCTGGCTTTGTTGCGGAGATTATTCGATACCAATACTAAAGAGCTAAAGCGCTTGCAGGAACAGGTAGAGATTATCAATAGTTGGGAACCGGAAGTCCAGGCTTTATCTGACTCAGAATTGCAGGCTAAAACCGGGGAGTTTAGGACACACCTTGAGCAAGGGGCCGCTTTGGAGGACCTCTTGCCGGAGGCCTTCGCAGTTGTCAGAGAGACGGCCCGAAGAACTGTGCAGATGCGCCACTTCGATGTACAGCTGATGGGTGGTATTGTGCTCCATGAGGGCCGCATAGCAGAGATGAAAACTGGAGAAGGCAAGACGCTGGCAGCGACCTTGCCAGCCTATCTGAATGCCTTAGCGGGTAAAGGAGTTCACGTAGTTACTGTCAATGATTACCTGGCCCGGCGAGATGCCGAGTGGATGGGGGAAATATATCGTTTTCTGGGATTGTCTGTGGGGGTTATCGTCCACGGTTTGGATTTTGAGGAGCGCCGAGAAGCATATAACGCCGATGTTACTTATGGAACCAATAATGAGTTCGGATTCGATTACCTGCGGGACAATATGGTACTCTATGCTGATCAGATGGTGCAGCGCCCCTTGCATTATGCTATTGTTGACGAGGTCGACAGTATCTTGATCGATGAAGCTCGTACCCCTTTGATTATCTCGGGCCCATCGGAAGAAGCGCCAGAGCTGTATTACCGCTTTGCGCAGTTGGTGCCGCGGCTCAAGCGGGATACCCACTTTACAGTGGATGAGAAAGCCAAAGCGGTAGCCCTGACGGAAGAAGGCGTGGCTAGAGTTGAAGATATGCTAAAGATCGACAACCTGTTCGATGAAGAGCATTTCCAGCTCAATCATTATCTGAATCAAGCCCTCAAGGCAGCTACCCTCTTTAGGAGGGACCGGGACTATGTTGTGAAAGACGGTGAAGTGATCATCGTCGATGAGTTTACGGGACGCCTTATGCACGGACGCCGCTATAGTGATGGATTGCATCAAGCCATCGAGGCGCGGGAGAACGTAAAGATTGAGCGGGAGAGTCAGACCTTAGCCTCCATTACTTTCCAGAACTATTTTCGTATGTATGAGAAACTAGCAGGGATGACCGGTACAGCGGCCACTGAGGAAGATGAGTTCCAAAGGATCTATGGTATGGATGTAGTAGTGATCCCCACCCATAAGCCCATGATCCGTATCGATCACCCTGATGCTGTGTATAGGACTGAGAAAGCTAAGTTTGAGGCTGTGGTAGAGGAAGTCTGCCAACTGTATGCCCAGCAGCGGCCGGTGCTGGTGGGGACTATTTCTATAGAGAAATCCGAGATGCTCAGCAACATGCTGAAAAGGCAGGGTATCCCCCATTCGGTCCTCAATGCCAAGTACCATGAAAGAGAAGCCGAGATCGTGAAAGAGGCCGGCCAAAAGGGCATTGTGACCATTGCCACTAATATGGCGGGACGTGGAACTGATATCATCCTGGGAGAAGGCGTGAATGAGCTCGGAGGGCTGCATATCATAGGCAGTGAGCGCCACGAAAGCCGGCGCATCGACAATCAGCTGCGGGGGAGAGCCGGTCGACAGGGAGATGCTGGCTCATCCCGGTTCTATGTATCCCTGGAAGATGATTTGATGCGGCTGTTCGGTTCCGAGCGAGTGGCCGGGCTGATGGACCGATTGGGCTGGGAGGAGAATGAAGCAATTGAGCATCCCCAGATCAGCCGAGCCATTGAGAGTGCGCAAAAGAAACTGGAGGCCTATCATTTCGATATTCGTAAACAAGTTCTGGAATACGATGATGTAATGAGCCGGCAGCGGGAGACTATCTACAGCCAGCGGCGGAAAGTCTTGGAGCGAGCAGACCTGCGAGACAACATGCTGGATATGCTGCAGCACCAGGTAGATACCGCTTTGGATATCTATGCCGATGAGAAAGTGTTTCAAGAAGACTGGGATCTGGTCGGTTTAGGTCGGCATTTGGCCGAACTGACTAACCACAGTGTGAGCGTGACTGCCGAGGACTTGGCTGCCAAGAGCAGAGAGGAATTGCAGGAATTTCTCTACAGTCGAATCTTGGCTGCCTACGAAGAACGAGAGCAACTCTTGGGTCTGGAGCAGATGCGGGAACTGGAGCGGATTGTCCTTTTGCGGGTAATGGATAGCAAATGGATGGAGCACCTGCGGGCTATGGATGATCTGAGGGAAGGCATCGGGCTGCGTGCCTATGGACAGCGGGATCCTTTGCTGGAGTACAAGTTTGAGGCTTACGAGATGTTCCAGGCCATGATGCAAGAGATGCAAGAAGATGTAGTACAGCTTGTCTTTAGAGTGAGATTGGTTACTGAAGAGGAAAGGCAACGGGAAGATCGTTTGCGACAGGCTGTTACCAACCGCGACCAAGATGGGGCTGTCAGGCAGGCTCCCATCCCCCAGCGGCGGGTTGTGAAGATCGGCCGCAATGACCCGTGTCCTTGCGGCAGTGGCAAGAAGTATAAAAGGTGTTGTGGAAGATAACTAGGAGAGGAAGGAGCACGAACAGTGATTTGGGAAGTCGAATTGCCGGAGCTTGAGGGTTGGTTGGAAGAGTTAGAGGAAAAAGCCAATGAAATGGGGTCTTATCTTTGACCTGGCCGGCCGCAAACGACAGGTCGGTGAATATGAAGAGCTCATGGCTGAACCAGGGTTTTGGGATGATCCCGAAGCTGCCCAGGAAGTCATTCAGAAGCTGAATGTGATTAAACGTCCTCTTACTGCTTGGCAAGAGCTGAACATGCGGCTGGAGGATCTCAATATACTGCTGGAGCTGGGGAAGTCTGAACACGATGAGGAGACCATAGCTGAAGTCAAAGCTGAGCTAGAGCAGGTCCAGGGTAAAGTGGAAGAACTGGAGATGGCTACCTTGCTTGGTGGTGAACATGATGGCAACAATGCTTATGTCTCCATTCATTCGGGTGCAGGGGGTACTGAGTCCCAAGACTGGGCCCAGATGCTCTTGAGAATGTACAGCCGCTGGGCGGAGGAGCGGGGCTTCGCAATGGATATGATTGATCTAATGCCTGGGGATGAAGCCGGTGTCAAGAATGCTACACTCCTCATTAAAGGTGAAAATGCCTATGGCTATCTTCGGGCCGAGAAGGGAGTTCATCGCTTGGTTAGAATCTCTCCATTTGATGCCTCTGGACGCAGACATACATCTTTTGCATCGGTTGATGTCATCCCAGAGGTAGAAGACAATGGTGAGATTGATATAGAGCCCGGTGATTTGCGTATCGATACCTATCGGGCCAGTGGCGCCGGTGGTCAGCATGTTAACAAGACTGATTCGGCGGTACGCATTACTCACTTGCCGACTGGCATAGTGGTGCAATGCCAGGGGGAACGGTCTCAACACTCAAATCGGGAGCGGGCGATGCAGCTGTTGCGGGCTCGGTTAATGGAGCGAAAAATACAGGAACAGGAAGCCAAGCTGGATGAACTGCGGGGCGAACAGAGTGAGATCGCTTGGGGCAGTCAGATTCGGTCTTATGTTTTCTGTCCATACACTATGGTGAAAGACCATCGTACTGAACACGAGACCGGGAATGTACAGGCGGTCATGGATGGTGAGTTAGATCCTTTCATCCAGGCATATCTGCATTGGAACAAACGGCGGTGAGCTAATGGTCTCGTAGAGCTCATGGACAACCTCCGGGGAGGGGAAGGCAGGGAATGTGTACGAAGATTACCTGGGCGGTAGTTGTTGCTCTCATAGTCATGGGGTTGAATCAATTCCTACTTCCCCCGGTCTTGGAAAATCGGGTGGAGCAAGCACTGCAGGATCGGTTGATGGAACCTGATTATCTGAAAGTAGACATTCAGTCCTGGCCGGCGGTAATGAGCTTGATGGGCCGCTTTCATCGAATTCATATAGAGGCCAGGGATTTCGCTGTCGATGGCCTGCCGGTGAGTGTCTTTTTGGTCCAAGGCCGCCAAGTACGGCTAGATCCAGGGGCATTGTATCATAATGGCCAGGTTGTGCTGGAAAACGCAGCAGACTTGCGGCTGACCGTGTTGCTTAGTGAGGAGGGCATTAACCAGTATTTTTGGAGGCAAGTCGATCCGGAGAAGCGGTTGCGCATATCTCTCACGCCTGAGGGTGCAGTGTTGGAAGGGGCCATTGTCTTTTTTGGACAGCAGATTGATCTCGCTGTGCAAGGCATTTTTGAGATCCGTGACCAAACCCGGATCGTTTTTATGCCCGAAGCCTTGACAGTTCACGATATTGTGGTGCCGCAAGTCATCCTCAAGGGCCTGGTAGAAGATAAAGTACTACTAATGGATTTGGCGGGCTTGCCGGTGCCATTGGTGATCGACGAGATGCGGCTGGAGCAAGGACAGTTATATGCTTTTGGCCATTATGAGAAGTAGCGGGAAGGGCGGTAGCGGTGCAAAGGTGGGCTGTGGTACTAATTGCCCTGGGACTTGCAGCAGGGCTTATAGTAGGTGGGCAGCGGTTCATATTGGAGCAGGATTTCACAACAGTGGAGATGGCTGTGGATCTAGCCGATCTGATGGCCCAGGAAGGCACGCAAGACCTAAGTAAGATCCTCACCGGACTTGACACTTGGGGTGCTGACAGTCTGGTGATTACTTTGCCTACCACACAACAGTGGAAGCCAGATGAGCTGCGCAAGATGGCCCAGGCGATCAGGAGTGCCGGCTGTCGCGTGATACTCAGGGTCGGGGGCGATGAAGAGGCAGCAGAGCAACAAGGGCTGGAGCTAGGGGGCCGCCCGGAGCCAGCAGATGGTACTTTTAGTGTGAATGAGTTGGCTGCCTGGATCTCACTAATACAGCCTCAAGTGGTCATGTTTGGCGGTGCCTGTATCGCGGTTTCCCCCGAAGATCTGGTGCTGTTGGCATCTCTTCTGCGGGGTACGGGAACCCGTTTTGGACTGCAGGAGTTCGCCCATCAGGTAGGAGAGGCGGAGCTGGCCAGATTAGCTCCTACGCACGTTGTGAGGGTGCATACTATATATCCACGGGAACTACCACGTTATGAAGTCCAGAGTGCCCAGACACGGTTTTTGAGGGCTGTGAGGGAGCGGTCATATCGTTTACTCTATGTGAGATTTTGGCCAGGCATGCTGCCCACCAACCGGGAGTTGTTGAGCGAGCTGGCAGCATCGCTGCAGGCGGCAGGCTACACTAGGGGTCCGGCCGCGAGCCTGCCCTCCTGGCAGGCCGGCAGGGGTTATTTCGCTATGGCCATATTGGGTTGGCTGGGGGCCGGGCTGATGCTTTGCAGCTGCCTTGGTGGACATGCCCCCTCTAGATGGAAACGGTGGAGTTGTTGGTGTTTAACAGGTGTGGCTGTGGCCCTCTTTGCCCTTTATCTATTTTATGATCAGCTTCTGGCTGGGCAAGCCTTAGCTTTCCTGGCAGCCATCACTTTCCCTACCTTAGCCGCTATTCCTCAGCGCTGGGCACCAGCTGAGTTGACTTCCAGTACGAATGCTTTTTCAACAAAAGGACTCTCACCTGTCTGCACTGGTAGGTGGCAGGCTATCGGTCAGAGTTTGCGGCAATTTGGCCGGGCAGTGGGAATCACCTTGGCGGGAGCTGCAGTGGTGGTGACAGCTCTGGGTGATTATCGCTTTATGCTCAAGATCGCTCAATTTCGGGGTGTCAAGGCCATGTCATTATTGCCTTTGGTTATTGTGGGATATGCCGCCATAGCGCATTTTCTCAGCTTGGGCAGGCCTCTGAAGCTGCGGCGGCGGTGGCAAGCCATGTCCGCCGCAGCTCGAACGCTATCAGTAATCGGTGCTCTGGCCGTAATAGTGATCTACATCGGCCGTACAGGTAATTTCGTCATTCCGGTACCAGCTCTGGAATTGCGGCTGCGGGAAGCCTTGGAAGAGCTGTTCCTTTTCCGGCCCAGAACGAAGGAGTTTGTGATTGGACATCCACTTCTGATCTTAGGGTTGGGGCTGTATGGATGGGGATGGCATAATGCTGGGCTTTTGGGTGTGGTTTTCGGTACCATTGGACAGATTTCTCTTCTCAACACTTTTGCTCATATCCATTCACCATTACAGGCCTGCCTTTCTCGGTCGGCCTGGGGGCTGTCATTGGGGGCCATCATAGGTTGTTGCCTATTATCTGCTGCCCTCTTACTGTTGGATAGACATATTGGTGGGCGGGCAGAGGCAGGCGATCAGCCGGGAAAAACCAACCAGGGCAAGGATATGAACATGGGCTACCACAGCCCATCGGTGAAGGGGTGATGCCGATGCGAGCTCAGCCCCAGGCGACTGTCCTAGTTTCGGGTTATTATGGGTTTGGCAATGCCGGGGATGAGGCTGTTCTAGCAGGGATTTTGCTGCAGTTGTCCTCTCTTTGGCCAGAGGCCCGGTATCTGGTCTTATCTGGCGATCCGGAAAGCACCTACAGGGAACATGGGGTGTTGGCTGTCGACCGTTCGGACCTAAGGGCTGTCTCGGCAGCTTTGCGAGAGAGCACTTTATTGATCAGTGGAGGGGGCACGCTGCTGCAAGATGTGACTAGCTCCCGGTCACTATATTATTATCTCTTTCTCATCATGGCCGCTCACTGGCATGGGCTGCCGGTAGCCATCTATGGACAAGGGCTCGGTCCCTTGCGGTCGATGTGGAATAGGTTTCTTACACTGCGTGTGTTGCGCTTGGCCCAATTAGTCATCCTCCGGGATCCTGCTGCCTATGAGCAGCTATTGGCCTGGGGCTTCGATGAAGAAAGACTGTGCCTAGGTGCTGACCCGGTGGTTGCTCTCGAGGCTCTAGATAATGCTGGTATCATAGATGAGCTATATAGCCAGATCGAGGAGTCTAAGGCAGCATTGTATGTGTCACTTCGACCTTGGCCTTCGCTCACTGCCCATTTGCCGGCAGTGGCCGCCGCCTTAGACAGCCTATCTCAGAAGGCATGGCAAGTGGTATTTATTCCTTTCCAGTTCGAAGCAGACTATCCCGTGTGTCAAGCTTGTGCTGAATTGATGCGGGAACCGGCATTGGTCTGGGAAACACCCCTTACCTTTCAGGAAATCCTGACCCTTTTTGGTGAGGCTGATTATTGCTTGGGTATGAGGCTGCATTCATTGGTTTTCGCCGCGATACAGCAGGTGCCCATGGTGGGGCTCGCATATGATCCGAAAGTTGCGCAGTTTATGGGGCAACTGGGTTTAGAGAATTTGGTTATCACTTTGTCGGGTGCCCCAGGAGAATGTTTGGATGCCCAGCGCCTGGTCACCTATCTCTTATGGCTAGAAGAAAAGCAAGAAGAACTTATGGTGCAGATTAAGGAGAAGGTGGGGCAGATGATAGCTAGGCTTAGAGCTGCTACACAGCATATGGGAGAGCAGGTTGGAAAATCGGGAACCCAGTCAAGAATGTGATCAAGTAATCTCCGGGTAAGGGGAGCAGCGGGGAGGTGGCGAGTCTCGACCGATCCTCCGTATGGCAGAGGGTGTCGGCGGGATGCCTAGGTGTGCAGGACACAGTGAATGTGCATGTACCGATCGCAGATATTTTGGGAATACCTATACATCGGGTAAGCCGACAGCAACTGCTTCAGCTCCTTCAGGAGCGAAAAGAGGCAGGGCTGACGACTTGGCTGATTACTGCTAATGCCGAGCTGATCGTAAGAGCAGACGATAATCCGAGCTTGGCCCAAACACTGCGGAAAGCAGATTTGTTGGTGGCTGATGGATCCGGTGTAGTATGGGCGGGGCGAGTGTTGGGCAGTTATCTGCCGGAGCGGCTCCCCGGTGTGGAGATAGCAGAAGAACTGATCAAATGGGCGGCTGATGAGGGCCTCAGTGTCTACTTTTTCGGGGCTGAACCGGGGGTGGCTGAGGCCGCTGTCAAGCAGCTCTGCTCCAAGTACCCCGGCCTGCCGGTGGCTGGATACCATCATGGCTATTTTGCGGAATCAGAAGGACGAGAGATCGTACGGGAGATCGAGCAGCTGAAACCCGATATCCTTTTGGTTGCTCTGGGTGCTCCCCGGCAAGAGCTGTGGATAGAGCAGCATATCTCCTTCCTGGATGTATCGATCGCTATAGGCGTTGGGGGTAGTTTTGATATATGGGCAGGAAGGGTAAAACGGGCACCGGGTTGGATGGGTGACTGGGGGTTGGAATGGTTGTATCGCCTGGCAACTCAGCCGCGGCGAGCAAAGAGGATGCTAGCTTTACCACAGTTTGTCTATAGAGTGATCAAGGCTAGGTTTACTAGCAGATAACGAGAGGCGGGCACAGCGTGTCTCGATGGCAGCGAACAGCATATGAATATGGCATAGTTACTCTAGGTGTGGTTATTACCGCTTTAGGCTATAATTGGTTTTTAATACCCAATCGAATTGCTGCCGGTGGTGTAAGCGGGATTGGTACAATATTACATTATCTGTGGGGTTTTCCGGTAGGCTTTACAATGTTGGCCCTCAATATTCCCCTGTTTATTGCTGTAAGCTATGTCCTAGGGCCTAGGTTTGGGCTGAAGAGTGTCTATGGAGCCGTCCTTTTGGGTGTATTGACTGACGTCTTTGCGGCCTATACGAGCCCCGTCACCAGTGATCCTTTGCTGGCGGCTATCTATGGCGGCAGTTTCGTGGGGACAGGCATCGGGTTGGCCATGAGGCAAAGGGGGTCCACTGGTGGTACCGATTTGGCTGCTCTTTTGATCAACCATTTCACCCAGATGCGAGTCGGTCAATCCCTACTCATGGTTGATGCCGGCATTATCCTATTAGCAGGTATTGTCTTTGGTCCCGAACAGGCATTGTACGCGTTTCTAAGCCTTTACATTTCATCCAAAGCCATTGATTTAGTACAAGAAGGGACCGGTTATAATAAGGCGGCATATATCATCTCCGCCCACCCGGAGGAGATCGCCAATGTGGTGATGACGAGACTGGGGCGAGGAGTCACTGCTTTACAGGGAACCGGCATGTTCACCGGAACTGATCGGCAAGTCCTGTCTGTCATTGTCAGTCGGCAGGAAATCACCATCATCAAGGATATGGTGCGGGAGATCGACCCCAAGGCTTTCCTGGTAATCAGTGATGTCCGGGAAGTACTGGGTGAAGGGTTTAGGGGTATGTAGATGGTGGCTTGGCAGGAAAAGCATAGTATTGAGCTGAATACGATCAACAGCAAGCAGTTAGGAGTGATACACAATGACCGGCTGTGAACAGCAAGTATTGCATACACTGGCTAGACAGGCCAGTGTCCTCAGAAGGCATGTCATACGCATGCTGGGAGAAGCAGGTTCGGGTCACCCCGGAGGTTCCCTTTCGGCAGCAGATATTATGACTGTGCTTTACTGGCATGAGATGAACATAGATCCATCAAGACCGGACTGGCCAGATCGAGACCGGTTGGTCCTCTCCAAGGGTCATGCGGCTCCGATTCTGTATGCCTGCTTGGCGGAGAAGGGCTTTTTCCCTGTAGATGATTTGATGACACTGCGGCAGCTAGGCAGCCATCTGCAGGGCCATCCCGATAGCATTAGAACCCCTGGAGTGGAGGTCCCCACCGGTTCTTTGGGGCAGGGTCTGTCTATGGCCAACGGCATGGCTTTGGCAGCCAAAATGGATGGACGAGACTATCGGGTATATGCCTTGCTGGGTGATGGCGAGTTGG
Source organism: Bacillota bacterium (assembly GCA_012798695.1). Lineage (GTDB taxonomy): Bacteria > Bacillota > Limnochordia > DTU087 > DTU087 > JAAZMR01. Next base: position 43,682 of record JAAZMR010000070.1, read on the forward strand.
AGGAAGGCATGGTTTGGGAAGCGGCCATGACCACTGCCCACTATCAACTGGATAATCTCGTTGCCATCATCGACAATAACAACTTACAGATTGATGGTGATGTTCGGGAAGTCATGGGTATTAGAGACCTGGCCGATCGTTTTCGCAGCTTTGGTTGGGCTGCACTAGATATTGATGGCCACGATTACCGTCAGATAATCTCGGCACTGAAATTGGCTCGGGGTACTAAGGGGCGGCCCACAGTGATTGTGGCTCGTACGGTTAAGGGCAAGGGTGTGTCTTTCATGGAGAACCAAGTGGGTTGGCATGGTTCTGCCCCCTCCCAGGAGCAGGTTAAGACAGCCCTAGCGGAACTGGCTGTTGGAGAGGAGTGATCTTAATGGCCGAAAAGAAAGCAACACGAGATGCATATGGAGAAGCTTTGGTGGAGCTCGGCAAAACAAACCCGAACATAGTGGTATTGGATGCTGACCTATCCCAATCGACCCGGACGGCAGCCTTTGCTCGGGAGTTTCCGGAACGCTTTGTACAGATAGGCATTGCTGAACAAGACTTGATCGGAACCGCCGCTGGATTGGCGGCAGCCGGGAAGATCCCTTTTGCAAGTTCTTTTGCGGTCTTTGCCAGTGGCAGGGCCTTTGATCAGATACGCAACTCTGTAGCCTATGGGAGACTGAATGTGAAGATTGCAGCTACCCATGCCGGGGTGACTGTGGGCGAAGATGGTGGTTCTCACCAGATGCTGGAAGATATTGGCTTAATGCGAGTGCTGCCGGGGATGACTGTGATCGTTCCCGCTGATGCAGTAGAAGCTAAAGCAGCAGTGAAGGCAGCAACCAATTTCGTGGGCCCAGTGTATCTTCGCATGGGCCGGGGCGGCTGGCCGGTTATCTTTGATGAGAGTCACGAGTTTGAAATCGGGAAAGCGGCACTGCTCCAAGACGGAGATGCTGCCACGCTCATCGCTTGTGGAGTCATGGTTTCCAAGGCCATAGAAGCCGCCCAATTGCTGGAAGCCGAGCACATCAATGTCCGAGTACTGGATATGGCTACCATCAAGCCTTTGGATATCAAGGCTGTGCTCAAGGCTGCCCAGGAGACAGGAGCGATAGTCACAGCTGAGGAGCATAATATCATCGGCGGCCTCGGCTCTGCGGTTGCTGAAGTCCTGGTGGAGAATGATCCTATTCCCATGGAGAGGCTGGGCGTAAAAGATACCTTTGGCCAATCGGGAAAGCCTGATGAGCTGCTTAAACTCTATGAGCTTACTGCTCAGGATATCGTGGGGGCTGTGAAGCGGGTCATTAAGCGCAAGGCCTAGACTAAACGAGTACAAATTAATCCTATCATACCACCGCTGTGAGAATTGGAGCAGGCATCGATCTTCTCAACTTTTAGACTGAGCAAGGTGTATGTCCTGGCTCGGCCGGCGGTGGTTTTGACATTTATGTCAACAAATTGATGAGTAGTGCCTACAGCTGGATGTGGACAATGAAAAGTCTTGAAGGTGAACAAGTCTTTCAGTAGTTGCCATCGAAAAATCTGGAGGGAGAGGAATGAAGCTAGAGGAAAAGGTCAAGAAGCTAGTGGAAGAGCTAACCTTAGAGGAGAAAGCCTCACTTTGTTCTGGAGCGAGTATGTGGGAGACGAAGCCGATTGAGCGACTCGGCATTCCATCCATTTGCATGACTGACGGGCCCCATGGTGTGCGGCTAAGTGAGGGAGAGAACTTGGAAGAAGGTTTGCGAGCGGTACCGGCCACGTGTTTCCCGACAGCATGTGGATTGGCTGCTACCTGGGACACCGGACTTTTACATGAGGTGGGCACTGCTCTAGGCAAAGAATCCAACAGCCTGGGAGTGCATATCCTCTTGGGACCCGGGGTGAATATCAAACGATCGCCTCTCGGAGGCCGCAACTTCGAATACTATTCAGAGGATCCCGTCTTGGCCGGAGACTTGGGTGCCGCCTTTGTCCAGGGAGTACAGGGACAGGGAGTCGGGACATCGGTAAAACATTTTGCTTGTAACAACCAAGAATATGAGCGCATGAATATCAGTGCTGAGATTGAAGAACGCCCCTTGCGGGAAATCTATCTGGCAGCCTTTGAGCGGGTAGTCAAGAAAGGCAAGCCCTGGACCGTGATGTCGGCTTACAATAGGGTGAATGGCATATATGCATCCGAGCACCGAGAGTTTCTGACCGAGATCCTCAGGGGTGAATGGGGCTTTGCCGGTATAGTGATCTCGGATTGGACTGGTGTGGAAGATCGGGTAAAGGCAGCCCAGGCAGGCTTAGACTTGCAGATGCCGGGACCGGCTTCTGCCAATGATCAGAGACTCATTGAGGCCGTGAGATCGGGAGCAATGGCTGAATCAGTACTAGATGAGATCGTCGCTCGCTATTTGACAGTGATCTTGCGGGCAGTAGAGAGTAAGAAGGGAGCAGCATTTGACCAAGATGCTCATCATGCTCTGGCCCGGCAAGCAGCAGCTGCAAGCATGGTATTGCTGAAGAATACAGAAGGACTGCTTCCACTGCAGCCTGGGACATTCGATTCTCTGGCCGTTATTGGTGGCATGGCTCAAGACCCGCGGTTCCAGGGTGGGGGGAGCTCAGAGGTGACTCCGACGAGAATGGATAGTCCGTTGGAGGAGATCAAGCGAGCTGTAGGAGGCAAGGCCAGAGTCTCCTATCAGGCAGGGTATCCAGCTGATGATCAGGTTGATTCTGAATTGCTGAATGCCGCGGTCGAGACAGCCAAGAATAGCGATGTAGCGATTGTGTTCGCGGGCTTGCCTGCACACATGGAATCCGAAGGATATGACCGTTCCCATATGTTGATGCCCAAGAATCACGTAAAGCTGATCAAAGCTGTAGCTGCCATACAGCCTCGTCTAGTGGTGGTGCTCAACAACGGGTCAGCCATAGCTCTTGGAGATTGGATTGATCGAGTGCCGGCGGTCCTGGAGGCTTGGCTGCCGGGGCAAGGCGGCGGTCGGGCTGTGGCCGATATTCTATTTGGTGAAATAAATCCATCTGGCAAGCTGCCAGAGACTTTACCCGTCTGCTTATCAGATAATCCTTCCTTCCTGAATTTCCCTGGCGAAAATGGCCGAGTGTTGTATGGCGAGGGCCTCTATGTGGGATACCGCTACTATGACAAAAAGAGGATCGAGCCTCTCTTTCCATTTGGCTATGGCCTTTCATATACGACTTTTCAATATAGTGACATAGCATGCAGCCGAGCACAGATGCGAGACACCGAGTCAGTTGAGGTGTCTTGCCAGATCACCAATACCGGTACCAGGGGTGGCAAGGAAATTGTGCAGTTGTATGTGCAGCCCGGGCAAAGCCGGCTCCAACGTCCGGAGAAAGAGCTGAAGGCATTTGCCAAAGTAGAACTGGCACCTGGTGAGGCCGCTACCGTCAGTTTCTCCTTGGGGTATCGGGATTTTGCCTATTATGATCCACTGAGAGAAGATTGGGTAGTTGATACAGGTACTTATACGGTTCTGATCGGCAGTTCCTCGCGGGATGTCCGCCTGGAAACAGATATACAAATAGAGTCGAGCCAAGGGCCTTTGCCACTGACTAAGGATAGCTCCTTAGGAGAGTGGTGGGCCAATGATCGGGGTCGCACGCTCTTGCTGCAGCTGCTTCCCGCAGAGTATGCTGAGCTGCTCAGCCCCGAAAGCCCAGGGGTACCGGCGTTCATCATGAATATGCCCTTTAGGAAGTTGGTTTTCTTTAGTGGTGGGGCACTGACAGAGGAAATGCTCGATCGATTGGTGGCAGCGGCCCAGGGCTAAATCATCACCCTGGGGTATAGTTCCCAGCTGCCTGGTGGAGATCAACGCGTCTGGGAAAATGATGTGGGCGGGGAAGTAGGCTGCCTAGTGCAGGCCCGTGCCGGTTACTTCCCGAAAGACTTGGCCCAGGGATGCTTCCTGAGAATGGATAGTTAGGATCTCGCCATAACCGCGTAATTGATCAAGCTGTATGCCGAGATCTGGCTGTTGGAGAGGCAGTCTGACCATTGTTAGGTCATCTTTGCTAGATACCTGGGCTGTGGGGATTGCCTCTTTTAGCATTTCCAGTCTCGATAGATCAGTTCGCATCTCGATGATTACCACAGGCTGGCCGTGCCGTCGTTTGAGGGTGCCGGGCCGGTCGAGGGCGGCGATTTCTCCCTGATTAATGAATGCCACTCGATCACAGAGGGTATCGGCTTCAGACATGTCATGAGTGCTGAGAAAGATAGTTTTGCCTTGTTTGCGGTAATTATCGATGGCTGCATGAATCACCCCGGCGGAGGTCGGATCTAGTCCACTGGTAGGTTCATCCATAATCAAGACTTCAGGATCATGCAGTAAAGCCCGGCAAATGAGCAGGCGCCGCTTCATGCCTTTAGAATAGGTGCCGACCGCTCGCTTGCCGGCTTTCTCCAGCCCATATGCCTGAAGCAGTGCGTGCACCCGAGCAGGGCCGATTCCATGGAGCCGAGCAAAAAAGGACAGGTTTTCGACTCCCGAGAGCCTCTCATAGAGATTGCTTTCCTCGAAGACTACACCGAGATGATTATACAAGCCCGGATTCCCCGTGGTGCTTTGACCGAGAACGGTACAGTATCCGCTGGTGGGATGGCTTAATCCGGCGAGGATGCGGATAGTAGTTGTCTTGCCGGCACCATTGGGGCCAAGGTATCCAAAAACCTCTCCCGGATAGACTTGGAAATTCAAGCCTTTGAGGGCTGATAGATCACCATATTGCTTGACTAGATCTTTGACCATAATGGCTGGAGAATCGGTCATGGACAATCACCGCTTTCGCTTGGAAATCAACGATCTTGGCGTAATACTCTTCTATATCCCAGGAAGCTGGCACTGGCAAGTATGACGGCAAACAGGGTCAACCCCAGGATATCCGCCCTGATGGCACTTAGTGACGCTTGATGCTGGAGAGTGCCCTTCAGGCCCCTATAAAGATAAAAACTGGGCAAGATTGCTGCTATGTATTGGGTAGTCTCTGAAATATCTGCCGCCAATGCCGGGAAGATCAGGGGAAAATAGACTATAGTGCTAATCGCCCGGGCTGCCGACTGGGTTTTTGTGAACAGCCCGATCAGAAGGCCGATGGCAGTGAAGCTAATCGCCCCCAGCAACAGCAGCAGGCCACAGCCTATGGCTGCCTGTTGGCTGAGCTGCACTCGGTTCAAAACCAACATGATCAAAGAGATCAACATGACCAGTAGAGTACCTGAGATGCCTTTGCTGAGCAGAATCTCACCATCAGTAGCCGGTGATATGCGGATATTGTCCAAAGTACCCTTTTCCTTCTCTTCAGCAAAACTGCCTGATAGAACCATGACACCGATCATCACTGCTGTGATAGTCAACCACAGAGGCAATAGTGATGCACTGGCTTTGCCTTGATTTACCACTACCAAATCAACAACTGGTTTCAGGGCCTGGCCTTTGTAGGCTGCCAGCAGTGTTTCTACCATATCTTTGAGAGCAAGATACGTCAAGGGGTTGCTGCCATCAAGATACGCGGTCAAATCGCCTGCTGCTGTGACCAGGATCAGGGCATCAATCTGACCCGCGGTGATTGCCTCTTTCCCTTCAGTAATATCTGGATAACGGTATACGGCTAGGGTATCAGGGGCCGCACTAGTCAAAAAAGTCTGCAGCTGTGAGCTCTCTGGGCCGGTTATACCGATATGAAAGAACTGCGGCTGCTGCGGACTATCGATAACAGCCAAGAACAAGGAGGCGGCCAATGGCAAGAAGACTGCGATCAGAATGGTCTTGTTGCGCAGTGCTTCCACGAAATCTTTATGAGTAATGGCACATATGCGGCGAAGGTCCATCAATAATTCTCCCCAGTCAGATTGAATTGGCAAGGGTCTACATAGGAAGGGAAATAGCCCATACGGGCTATTTCCCAGTTGCTTGAGTTGTCCTAGAGGACAGACTGACTATTGAGATATGTGACCACTACCCAGATCACTACAATAGCGCCAATCAATGCGAGCATATTCGATCACCCCTTCTAGATGATTGAAGCTGATCTCTCCTATTACATGTGTTTCTCAGTTACTTACTATATTACTATTCAACGCCAGGTGTCTTGTCCCTCTTAGGAAAAACCTACTAAGGGTCGGCCGCAAAAGGTATTTGACCGGTGGCAAGGAAGGAACCATATACACATTAGTCTAACTTAATAAGATCATTGGTATTTCATGATTGTGGCCAGACCCCCTGGAAAGTGTGAAGAAGGATGGCTGGCAGAGCTGATGGAGGATGGCGAGATGGATAATTCTACTAGTTGGCAGATCGAATCAATAGCACAGCCACTGCTGCTTTATTTACAGGAACGTTTGTCTGGCAGAGACAATGTGGTAATCAAAGATCTGGCCAGGATCACTACTGGCTGGGAGACAGAGGTCTACTCTTTCCGGCTGGTTGATCGTGGTAACGAGTTGAGCCTTGATTTGATTCTGCGCATATACCCCGGGGACGATGCCCAGGTGAAATCTCAGCGCGAGTTTGGCATCATGGATCTACTGAAAAGATCGAACTTCTCAGTTCCAGCGGTGTTTTTTCTGGAAACAGGTACTTCTCGTCTGCCAAAGCCCTTCATGATTATGGAAAGAATCTGGGGCCCGTCCTTGCGGGAGATGTTTGGCAGCCATATGCTTGACCCCAAAGGCGCGGAGCTAGTCGCTCTTTTCTGTCGATTATTTACCGATTTACATAGATGGAACTGGTGTGAACATGCAGATGCACTAGCCCAGATACCCTCCCTGAGCTGCCCCCTGCATTTGCCGGCAGAGCTGGAACGATGGCGCAAGTCTGGAGGGTCGGGATGGGAGCCAGCCTTTGACTTGCTCCTCGCCCAATACCCCAAAATAACCTGCCAGTCGCCTTGCCTTACCCATGGCGATTTCCATCCAGATAATATTATCCTAGAAGGGGGACTTAAGCCTTATATCATCGATTGGGGGGGTGCTCGGCTGCAGGATTTTCGAATTGATCTGGCCTGGACGATGCTGCTGCTCGGGACTTATGGCTCCTGGGAACTGGGGGATATGGTTTTGAGACAGTATGAGACGATTTTGGGGAAAGCTATCCCCGATATGCCTTACTTCCTAACAGTGGCGGCACTGAAGCGGTTGCTGAGTATCTATTTGTCGGTTACGGTCGGGGCTGAGCAGCTGGGCATGCGGGAAGGAGCAGCGGCAATGATGGTCAAAGATTTGCCTCATTTACAGAAGGTATACGAGGTTTTTCAGGATCATGCGGGCGTAGAACTACCTCCAATACGAAGTTTGCTCGATGACATGGCTGCATCAACAGGTAATCAATAGGGTATCAAGCAGCAGCGGTAGTGGAGAAGCGGTATCCTGCAGGCAGGTTTTGGGCTGCATAATCTAAGCCAAAGCTGCGGATATTTGAGGTGAAAACACGAGCAACATTACTGCCACTTCGGGAGGGTGATTGCACAATGGAGGGGACTGATCCCGGCAGCTTGCTTGATCTGCAAAGTGACATTACCCTGGAGCCAGTCACCTATGAAAGAAAATCGGCATTGCGAAACCTTCTGGAACTATTCCTCTATGATCTCAGCGAATTCGAAGATGAAGAGACCGATGTAAATGAGTGCGGCCTGTATGAATACGAGTATCTTGACCATTATTGGACACAACCCGGGCGATATGCCTATTTCATCCGGGTCAGAGACAAACTAGCTGGTTTTGCCCTGATCTCACAATCACGCAGTGATGACGGTTATTTCCATACTATTATGGAAGAGTTCTTTGTCATGCGCAGGTATCGAGGCCAGCGGGTGGGCCAAACTGCGGCACACAGATTGTTTAGCCTGTTCCCTGGGTGTTGGCGGATCCCCGAGATGCGGCTAGACATACCGGCCCAGCGATTCTGGCGGAAGATCATTCCCCGCTATACTGGTGGTCAATATGTGGAAACAGAGGATCCAGATTGGCAGGGGCCTATCCAGGAGTTTTGGACGGTCCCCTGGGCAGAAAAGGCACCGGCTGTTCCTTACTCCCTGGATGAGCGGAGTCCCAGATAGCCTGAAGATGCCATGTCAACGGGCCTGTCCATCTTAGGGAAAGCCGTCGAAAAGGCTCCCTGGGCTCACTTGCACTGCCCCCTATCCTAGGCTATAATGAAATAGTAACTTTCTATCGTTATTGCTCAAAGCAGCTGGTAACGAGAGCATAGCCCCGTGCCGGTTCGCATATAGGATAGGGAGACTTTTGGAGAAGGACGGGTGAGCGTGGTGGGGAATAAACGCAGGCTCCTTTTGGTGCTTATAGTAGTGGCAATGCTAGCGGCGGGGGTTTCTGGTTCGATTCTCAGCAAGGCCGGGGCCAATGAGAGCAGATTCGCTGACCTACGCTCAGTGCTGGAAGTAGCGGCTCTCGTAAAGACTCAGTATGTGGAACCCATTAGTATGACTGACTTGCTGAGGAGCTATGTTGCTCATGGCACTATCAATGGTATGTTAAGGCTGCTTGACGATCCATATACTAGGTATCTGGAGCCATATGCCTATAAACAGATGCAGGTAGATACGACCGGCATCTATGGAGGCATAGGCATTGTCGTGGGAATCCGGGATGAGAAATTGACCATCGTCGCACCCATTGAGCAGACACCCGGTTTTCATGCTGGTTTGAGGGGTGGAGACGTAATTGAGTTCATTGATGGCAAACCGACCAAGAACATGTCCCAAGATGAGGCGGTTAGCCTCATGCGGGGTGAGCCTGGGGCGAAGGTAATTCTAGGCATCCGCAAGAAAAACGGTGAATTTCACGATGTCCCCATTATTCGGGAAGTTATCGAGGTGCGCAGTATCACCAAACAGGTGCTGTTTGATGATGGCATCGGTTATGTGCGGTTATCCAGCTTTAGTGAACGGTCAGCTCAGGAATTAGACCAGGCTTTGTCCGCTTTGGAAAGCCAGGGCATGAGATCCTTAATTTTGGATCTGCGGGGTAACCCTGGGGGGTTGCTGACTGCCGCCATAGAAGTAGCCAACCAATTCATACCCGAAGGCCCGATACTGCATGTTGTAGGGCGGAATAGTGTGACACAGACGGTTGAAGCTTTTCCCGAAGCCGCTCACAGGAGCTACCCCATGATTGTGATGGTAGATGGGTATAGTGCTAGTGCTTCCGAGATAGTATCCGGTGCCTTGAAGGATACCGGTCTGGCTACCTTGGTTGGTGCCCAGACCTTTGGTAAAGGCTTGGTACAGACAGTGATACCCTTACGGGACGGTTCAGCATTATCCTTGACTACTGCTCGGTACCAGACGGCTGGAGGCAATGATATTCATGCAGTGGGCATTCAGCCAGATGTGATCGTGGAGCTGCCGGAAGGTGAAGAACCTCCATATTATGCCTCGGATGTGGAAGGCGGCAATGGTGTGGATGTCGCCAATGATATTCAGCTGCAAGCCGCGCTGGAGCTGCTGGGCTTCCAGGCATTGAAAAAGGCAAGCTAGTGTATCTTAGTCCAATCGATGGAACCCGGAATGCGGAAAGTCATGCAGTCATGTGACTGCTCCTTACCCATATTCGGGTTTTCCGTTCATTGCCTCCCTTGAGTCAGAGCCCGCCTAGGAGTGGGCCGAGATTGGCGGGGGCGAAAGAAGAGATGCGGGGTGGCTGCAGATGCCCGTCTGGGAACTCGTGCGCTTGATCGGTCGAGCTATCCCCCAAACCTTGACTAATATTGATTTTCTGATAGTCATGGCCGTAGTGCTGATGCTGATCTACGGGCAATATCGCCGCATAGCCGTGATGGAAGCCTATGTCCTGGGTAGTTCGTGCACTAATCCCCTTTCAGAGACGATTACCGCTTTGTCATATGGCCTACTGGGTGGCATGCTAGCTAGTGCCGTGTTTATCGGGGTAGGTATTCCCCTTTCCGAAACCGGCATCTGGTACCTATGGCCTTTGGCACTATTACTGATGCTTATCCACCCCCGCCTTCTGTGCTTTTCCTACGCGGGAGGCATTCTGGCGATCAGCTACCTCGTTATCGAATGGCCCATTCTCAATGTATCGGCAACCATGGCTTTGGTCGCTGTATTACACTTAGTAGAGGCAGCCTTGATTCGGCTGCATGGTCATCTTACTCCCAGCCCAGTTTATATCCGGCGTGAAGGGGGAGAGGTTGTGGGGGGCTTGAGTCTGCAAAAATTCTGGCCACTACCAATCATTGCCCTAGTGTTGGTCACGGTCAGTGGCGAGTTGGATGGTGCAGACCTTGTGGCTATGCCTGATTGGTGGCCCCTGATCCAACCCTATCACTCACCAGGGGAGGGCCAGAGGTTTTTATACCTGCTGTTTCCCATGGTTGCTGCATTAGGTTATGGTGATATCTGTGTGTCTCGGCTGCCGCAGGCGAAAGCGAAGCTCTCGTCATTCTATTTGACGACTTACAGCCTATTGCTTCTCGGCACGGCGATTGGTGCTGTCTATGTACCAATACTGCGCTGGATTGCCGCCTTAGGAGCCCCTTTGGGGCATGAACTGGTAATCTACTTAGGCCGACAGAGCGAGAAGGCCGCCCCTCCTATCTTCCGATCCGATCAGGGAGCAATGGTACTGGCGGTGCAGCGGGGCTCTCCAGCCGAGGCTATGGGCCTTGTGCCCGGGGATATCCTGATGGCTGTCAATGATTACCCAGTATCTTCATCCATGGATGTGCAACAAGTGATGGCCCCCTGGGTGATTGATCCAGTTATTGCCGTCCAAGGGCAGATCAGTGGTAGGGGAGACCGGATAGTGAGATACAAAGGGAAAATACCTCCATTAGGAGTAGTATTTGTACCAGGTCCGCATGAGGAACGGGCTTTAACTTTACGAAATGATGGTTTTCTGGCTCGCTTACTGCAACGTCGTCGCCGAGAGCGTTAAGGCACTCCCAACGGAGGTCGTGTGCTGGTGGATGAGATGCGCAAGGTCGCCCAACTAAACAGAGATTACCTCGCCATGGCGATAGTAATTATTCTCTTAGTAGTAGGTTTGGTTTTCATCGTGCAGCTAGTGCGCCTGCGCCAGACCGAATCTGCTCTGTCAGTCTCTCTTTCCAGTGCAGCTACCGGAGCAGAGCCGAGAGGAGCTGGTTGGGCAGAACCAGGAGCCGATTATCCTCAGGGAGGGGACCCAGGCCGGCCACAACTGCCTTTTCCGAACCCTGAAGGAGATGAGCCTAATGATAAATGGGAAGAGGAAGCCGAGAGGAGGCTGAGCCAGGAGCGTTGGACTTTGCAGCCGCAACTGCCCCCATCGGTTGAGATCGCCAATGGCAGTTGGTTTCTGTCAGCTGCTGCTCCCCAGGATGGGGAATTGTGCCTGGATGCCCAATTGCCTCCTCTAGACACAGGTGCTCGGCCCAGCTTCTTGCATCCTGATACGGACCCCCCCCTCTCAAGAGGTACTCTCATCATCCGATTCCTGCCGCGTTTGGCCTTGATCATTGATGACTGGGGCTATGACTGGGATATGGCAAAAGAGTTCCTTAAACTGGATATTCCTTTTACCGCGGCGGTGCTTCCCTATAGAACGGAAACCGAGAATCAGCTGACACTCTTACGGCAGACGGGTCATGAGGTGATCTTGCATCTGCCCATGGAGCCCAAGAATCCCGCAATCGAGCTGGATGACCAATGCATTAAGACAGACCTGTCTGATGCTGAGATCCGCAGCCGAGTAGAGGCAGCCCTCGCAGCGGTCAGGCCAGTAGCCGGTGTCAATAACCATATGGGGTCTAAGGCTACTTCTGATGAGAGGGTAGTACGGGCCGTGTTAGAAGTGATTCGGGAAAACAAGCTGTATTTCGTGGATAGCTGGACAGCACCCACGTCAGTAGCTCGAGCGCTGGCAGCAGAGATGGAGATACCTAGTGCTACCAACCAGGCGTTTCTAGACCATTATGATGATGTAGAGAAGGTAAAGAGACAAATAGAGCGCCTCATTAGATTGGCTAAACGAGATGGACAAGCACTGGGGATTGGGCATGTGCGGCCACAGACCTATCGAGCCCTGACAGAGATGATAACACGCTTTGCCGAGGAAGGAATCCTGATCGTGCCGGCATCACAAGTTGTATCCGTTCCATAATATCCCCCCTTTCTTTTTTTCGAGGAAGCAGGATTTCAATATTCCAGAGAGAAAGAATAAAAGAATATATGTTCGCATCCCGACTGTTGGAGGTTTGCCCGATAGTCTGGTAGGGTATGTGATATAATATACTGTTGACCGAAAGCAAGGCTAAGCGAAGCTGAGTGGGTTGATGGGAGCTTAGTGCCAGCCCATGTGTCTGGTTGATGGGAAACAAATATGGGTGAAGGCTAAGGGAGTGCATATGAGATGGCAGAGGAACGGCCTTTTCAAGTTGTATCAGATTTTGCTCCAGCGGGAGACCAGCCGGAAGCCATCGAGGCCTTGGTGGAAGGGGTGTGGGCAGGTATGCGCGACCAGACGCTTCTGGGAGCCACCGGCACCGGCAAGACTTTTACTTTGGCCCAGGTGATTGCCAAGGTCCAGAAGCCAACTCTGGTAATTGCCCACAACAAGACTCTGGCGGCCCAACTGTGCAGCGAATTCCGCCAGTTTTTTCCCAACAATGCGGTGCATTATTTTGTCAGTTATTATGATTATTATCAGCCGGAGGCTTATGTGCCCCAGACAGATACGTATATAGAGAAAGATGCATCGATCAATGATGAAATCGATCGGCTGCGACATGCTGCCACCAGTGCGCTCTTTGAAAGGCGTGATGTGATTATTGTGGCTAGTGTGTCCTGTATATATGGTTTGGGTTCACCAGAAGACTATGTAGGTATGACCCTATCATTACAGCATGGAGACTTTCGGGATCGGGATAAGATTCTGCGGCGACTGGTAGGCATTCAATACCATCGCAATGACATCGGTTTTAGCCGGGGGACTTTTCGGGTGAGGGGAGATGTGATCGAGATCATCCCTGTCTACAATGAGAATGTATTGCGGATTGAACTATTTGGGGATGAGGTCGATCGTATCCTGGAGCTCGATCCGATCACTGGAGAGATCCTGGGACAGTTAGATTCGATCACGGTTTACCCTGCCAACCACTTTGTTACTTCAGACGAAAAAATGAAACGGGCAATCAGCTCCATTGAAGAAGAGTTGGCAGAGCATTTAGCTTATTTGCGTTCCGAGGGCAAGCTCTTAGAAGCACAGCGGCTGGAGCAGAGGACCCGTTATGATCTGGAGATGCTGCAAGAGGTCGGGTATTGTCAGGGAGTGGAAAACTATTCCCGACATTTGGCGGGACGCCGCCCTGGAGAGGCCCCCGCGACTTTGCTGGACTATTTCCCCAATGACTTTTTGATGGTGATTGATGAGTCTCATATGACAATCCCTCAGGTAGGGGCCATGTATGCCGGTGATCGGTCTCGCAAGGAGACCTTAGTAGAGCACGGGTTCCGGTTGCCATCGGCTCTGGACAATCGTCCACTGCGCTTTGATGAGTTTGAAGAGCGTATCAACCAGGTGATATATCTTTCAGCAACCCCTGCCCGATATGAGAGACAGCGGAGCCGGCAGATCGTAGAACAGATTATTCGCCCAACCGGTCTTGTTGATCCCGAGGTAATTGTCCGACCGGTGAAGGGACAGGTAGATGATCTGATTGCCGCCATCCGAGAGGTAGTGAGCCGGGGTGAGCGGGTGCTGGTTACAACCTTAACCATTAAGATGGCAGAAGACCTAAGTGATTATCTCATCGATATGGGGCTCAAGGTCAAATACCTGCATTCCGAGATTGAAACCCTGGAAAGAATTGAAATCATCCGCGGCTTACGCCTGGGCGAATTTGATGTCTTGGTTGGCATTAACCTACTGCGAGAAGGGCTCGATCTGCCAGAGGTTTCTCTAGTCGCCATTCTAGATGCAGACAAAGAGGGGTTCTTGCGTTCCGAGACCTCTTTGATTCAGACCATTGGTCGGGCCGCCCGCAATGTCAATGGCAAGGTAATCATGTATGCTGATCGAATTACGGATTCCATGCGCCGGGCCATTGATGAGACCGATCGCCGGCGGCAGATACAGATGGCCTATAACGAACGGCACGGGATCACTCCTACCACGATTCGTAAGGCTGTTCAGGATCTAGCGCAGGCAGTGGGGGCTGCAGAAACAGAGGCTGAGTATAAGACTACCAAGCCTAAGGTGGTGGCGGCAGAGCTGGCACCGGAAGAACTGGCAGCTCACATAAGCCGCTTGGAAGAGGAAATGTATGAAGCCGCCGACAAATTGGAGTTTGAGCGGGCGGCAGAGCTGCGCGATGAGATCGCCGTTTTGCGCCAGGAGCTAATCGGATTTGCTGGTTGATTGTCTAGATAGCACCAGGCTGAATGATGAGGAGGGTTACCCTTTTGAGTAGGGAGCATATAGTTGTTCAAGGTGCTCGGCAGCACAATCTGAAGAATATTAGTGTCACTATCCCGAGGGATAAGCTCGTGGTTTTTACTGGATTGAGTGGTTCTGGTAAATCATCCCTGGCCTTTGACACTATCTATGCCGAAGGCCAGAGACGTTATGTGGAATCGCTATCCGCCTATGCCCGTCAGTTTCTGGGGCAGATGGATAAGCCGGATGTGGATTTCATTGAAGGGCTTTCTCCGGCCATCTCTATCGATCAGAGAACCACTAGCAAGAACCCGCGTTCAACGGTGGGTACCGTGACAGAGATTTATGACTATCTGCGCTTGCTTTATGCCCGGGTAGGGCATCCCCATTGCCACAACTGCGGACGCCCTATTGCCCAGCAGACAGTGCAGCAAATGGTAGATCAGATCATGGCCATGCCTGAGGGTACTCGCCTACAAGTGTTAGCACCAGTAGTGCGAGGTAGGAAGGGCGAATACAAGAAACTGCTGGAGGAAATTCGCCGAGATGGTTTTGTCAGAGTACGAGTTGATGGAGAACTGCGGGAAGTTACCGAAAAGATTGAGCTGGACAAGAACAAGAAGCATGATATCGAGATCGTGGTGGACCGCATCATCTTGCGCCCCGGTGTACAGAACCGCCTAGCCGATTCCATTGAAATTGCTTTGAACCGGGCAGAGGGCATAGTTCTAATCGATACTCTCGATGGGCAGGAAACGTTGCTCAGTGAACGCTTTGCCTGTATAGAGTGTGGTATTAGCTTTGATGAGTTGAGCCCGAGGATGTTTTCATTTAACAGCCCGTATGGTGCCTGCCCTACTTGTGATGGGCTCGGTACCAGAATGGAGATCAGCCCCGATCTGGTGATTGATGAGGAACGCAGTATTGCCGATGGTGGTATCATCCCTTGGGCGAATACCAACAGCAAGTGGATTACCGGTATTCTCGACGCGGTCTGCTCTGATTGCGGCATCGATCCCGATCGGCCCATCGGTCAGCTCACTGCCAGGCAGAAGGAGATCTTGCTTTGGGGTTTGGGGGATGAAAAAGTCAGTTTTCGCTATACCAATCAGGCTGGGCGTACACGCACATTTAGCGTCCATTTCGAGGGAATAATCCCTCACCTTGCCAGGCGTCAGCGAGAGTCTACATCGGAATATATTCGCAATGGGATAGAACAATTCATGACCTATATCCCTTGTCAGCACTGCCAAGGTGCCCGGCTGCGGCCCGAAAGCTTGGCAGTAACAGTCGGGGGCCGGAATATCCATGCAATCACTGCTTTACCGGTCAGGGACACCCTCAAGTTCTTTGATGAATTGAGCTTGACTGAAAGAGAACAGCTGATCGCGCACCAAGTGCTGAAAGAGATTCGCGCTCGCTTAGGTTTCTTGGTCAGTGTGGGCCTAGATTACTTGACCTTAGATCGTGCTGCTGGCACCCTGTCTGGGGGTGAGGCCCAGCGCATCCAGCTAGCGACTCAAATCGGGTCCAGCCTCATGGGAGTCTTATATATCCTGGATGAACCCAGTATTGGCCTGCATCAACGAGATAACCGGCGACTTCTAAATACGCTCAAGGGGCTTAGAGACCTGGGTAATACCGTGATCGTCGTAGAACATGATGAAGAAACGGTGCGAGAAGCCGATTATATCGTGGATATCGGGCCCGGTGCCGGCACCCATGGTGGGGAAGTAGTTGCGGCTGGTACATTACAAGATGTAATGGATTGCCCTGGCTCCATTACAGGCCAGTATCTATCTGGCAAGAAGTTTATCCCTATCCCCAGGCAGCGGCGGCAGTGTAATGGCAAATATCTCGAAGTCTTGGGGGCACAAGAGCACAATCTGAAAAACATCGATGTCCAGTTTCCCCTGGGTGTGTTTATTGGTGTGACGGGAGTATCCGGGTCAGGGAAAAGCACTTTGATCAACGAAATTCTTTATAAGGGCCTGGCCTCCCACCTGCACAGATCCACAGCCAGGCCTGGCCTTCATGCCGATATTCTCGGTATCGAGAACCTGGAAAAGGTGATCAATATCGATCAATCACCCATTGGGCGTACACCGAGATCTAACCCGGCCACCTATACCGGCGCTTTTGATGGCATCCGAGAAATTTTCGCCCAGACTCCCGAAGCCCGGGCTCGGGGCTACAAAGTCGGTAGGTTTAGTTTCAATGTCAAGGGAGGTCGCTGTGAGGCCTGCCGGGGTGATGGGATTATCAAGATCGAGATGCATTTCCTACCCGATGTATATGTTCCCTGCGAGGTATGTGAGGGTAAGCGCTACAACCGGGAGACATTGCAGATCAGATACAAGGGCAAGAATATAGCCGATGTCTTGGCTATGCGAGTGGAAGAAGCCTTAGAGTTTTTCAAGAACATCCCTCGCGTCAGAAGACGGCTCGAAACCCTCTATGATGTAGGCTTGGGATACATGAAGTTGGGACAGCCGGCACCACAACTATCCGGAGGTGAAGCACAGCGGGTGAAACTGGCCACTGAGCTCAGCCGCCGCAGCAATGGCAAGACTTTGTATATCCTTGATGAACCGACTACGGGGCTGCATGTCGATGATATCAAGAAGTTGCTGGCTGTGTTGCATAGATTGGTGGACGCTGGAGATACCGTGGTAGTGATTGAGCATAATTTGGATGTGATTAAGACCGCTGATTACCTGATCGACCTGGGCCCCGAGGGAGGCGACCGGGGAGGCCAGATAGTTGCTTGTGGTACGCCCGAAGAAGTGGCCGCCAATCCAGCTTCCTATACAGGCGAGTATCTGCAGAAGGTGCTCAAGGCTCATCCAGGCATGCCCTCTGCTAGCAGCCTACCGCAGACAGCGGTGGATGGGGTGGAGCCAGATCAGATCTTCGCCGCAGCGAATGATGGTTAGTTAATCTAGAGGATAGGAGTATTGAGCAGGTAGTTGATCAACGTGTAGTTGGCGAGAAAACGGCAGTGGAGGAACAGTAGATTATGGTGACTGCTGCAGCTGATCTAGTTCCAACTAGTATAGAAGAGAAACTGAAGTTGCTGCCCAGCAAACCCGGTGTCTATTTGATGAAAAACGATAGTGATGAGATTATCTATGTGGGTAAGGCTGTCTCTTTGCGAAACCGGGTACGCTTCTACTTCCAAGCCAGCCGGCACAGCTCTCCCAAAGTAGAGGCTTTGGTCAACCATATCACAGATTTCGAGTATATTGTCACAGACTCGGAAGTGGAAGCCCTAATCCTGGAGTGCAATCTGATCAAAGAACATGCACCTTGGTATAATATCCGGCTGAAAGATGATAAAAGCTATCCCTATGTGAAAGTGACACTTCAGGAGCCCTTTCCTCGGGTGGCTATCGTGCGCCGGATGCAGAAAGATGGCTCCCGCTATTTTGGTCCATATACTAATGTGCAAGCTGTACGGCAGACTGTGCGTTTTCTGCAGAGGCTCTTTCCCATCAGAACATGCAAGCGGCAGATCGGTCCTGATGGAACTGGTGACCGTCCTTGCCTCAATTATCATATTGATCGCTGTTACGCTCCTTGTGCCCAGAAGATCAGCCCAGCAGAATACCGCCATATGATCGAAGAAGTGATGCTGGTATTGGAGGGCCGTCATGAGAGGTTGTTGGCAGCGCTTGAACAGCGTATGCAGAAAGCCGCTGCGGAGCTGCGTTTTGAAGAGGCGGCCCGCGTGCGGGACCAAATACAAGCACTGGCATCTGTAGTGGAGAAACAAAAGATTGTTTCCTTTGAGAATATTGACCAGGATATTATGGGTTTGGCTCAGGCTGGTGAGTTAGCCTGTATGCAGGTGTTCTTTGTGCGGAGTGGCAAGATCATTGGCAATGAGCACTTCTTCCTGGAAGCCTTAGCCGGTGTGGAAGAACAGGAGATCATCACTGCCTTTGTGGAGCAGTATTATTCAACAGCTTCATTTGTCCCTAAGGAATTGCTGCTGCCAGAGAAATTGCTGGAACAGGAAGTGGTTACCCGCTGGTTGAGTGATCGGAAGGGTGCCCGGGTTTACCTGCGAGTACCCCAGCGGGGTGAGAAAAAGCGATTGGTGGAAATGGTGGAACAAAACGCGGAGTTAGTTCTCAAGGAACGGCTTACTAGGGAAGAGAGAGCCCGTTCCCGCAGAGAGCAGGGCCTCCAGGAGCTGGAGTCATACCTAGGCTTAGATCAGCTTCCCCGGCGGATTGAGGCTTTTGATATTTCCAATATCCAAGGGACAGAAGCGGTAGGGTCTATGGTCGTCTTTGAAGAAGGTGAACCGGCACCAGAACAGTATCGGCGATTCAAGATCCGTACCAAGGACACTCCCGATGATTTCGCCATGATGCGGGAGCTAGTTTACCGGCGATTTGCTCGGGGATTGAGGGAACGGGAAGCAGGTGGGGAAGGTGGGTTTGCCGAGGCCCCACAGTTGATCCTAATCGATGGTGGTAAGGGGCAGCTAAATGCCGCCCGCCAGGTCATGTCTGAGCTGGGGATCGAAAATATCTTCGCCTTGGGGCTGGCAGAGCGTCTAGACGAGGTCTACGTAGAGGACAAGAAGGATCCGCTCCTGCTTCCGCGAGATTCCCAGGCACTCTACATGCTGCAGCACTTACGTGATGAAGCACATCGATTCGCGTTGACATATCATCGACAGCTGCGTTCACGGCGTACTACACGTTCGGTTTTGGATGAAATCCCTGGTATAGGGCCCAAACGTAAGAAAGAGTTGATTCGCCGCTTTGGTTCAGTCCAGGCGGTGCGCAATGCCTCTTTAGAGGAGCTCAAGGCAGTCCCGGGTCTGCCACAGATAGTGGCTGAAAGAGTCTATCAGGAATTGCGGCCTGAGTAACTTCGATGAATACAGCTATGCTCTATTGCTTGCCAAGGGGGGTGATGATAGCCCCCCTTACCTGATCGACGAATGGCAATCATTGTGTAATCTTCCTATTGACTCCAACCACCGATCCGCGTATAATTTGAGGTGGGACATTAATAATATTAATATGGCAATGAACAAATGTGAAGGTCGAGGTGAATAAATGGTGGGCAGACGGGTATTAGGTGCTTGTCCAGTGTGTGGTAATCCGATGCAAGTGACGGGCCTTCACTGTCAGAGCTGTGACTCATCGCTCAACGGGTCTTTTGAGCTCTGCAAGTTCTGTCGATTAACCGAAGAACAGCAATGGTTTGTGGAGGTGTTTATTGCCGCCAGAGGCAATATCAAGGAGGTGGAGCGCATTCTGGGAATATCCTACCCCACGGTCCGCAGTCGGCTAGACGGAATAGTGGAGGGGTTGGGGTATGCAGTTCAGCACTCCAGTGACCAGAAAGACTCGGACTTGGAGCCAGAGGAGCGGCGACAGATTTTGGAAGCCCTGGATAGGGGCGATATTGATGCTGAAGAAGCGATTCGCCGCCTGCGCGGTCAAGAGAATGCCACCAAACGGTGAAGGTGGGTACAGGGGGGAACGGCATGAATGAAGAGAGATTCTTGATTCTGAAAATGGTGGAAGAAGGCAAGATCACTGCCCAAGAAGCCGTCGCGCTGATCGAAGCTCTGGAGGCAGAATTATCGGTCGAAAGAACTGCCGAGTGGGCAGAAGCAGTTACAGAGGGGAGCACACCCGCGGAAAAAGTGGGGCCGAGCCAGTGTGCAAAGGTGCAGAATTTGCGTGATGTGGCCGAGAAAGCAGGAGATTCCGAGTTTACGCGCAGGCTGGAAGAAGAGGCCAACCGTTTTGCCAAAAATGTCGAGGAAGCGGCTGATAAACTTTCCCATGTCATAGAAGAGCGCATTGAAAAGGAAGTCAAGCCTGCTCTGGCTAACCTGCCTAGTTTTCTAGCCAGTATTCCCGTTATTGGAGAATGGGTGGGCAGCTTCTCCACGATCACCGAAGAGAGGCAAGGTTATTTCGCGGCTGATACAGTAGAACTGGATATTGCTACAGAGAATGGTTCTATTGAAGTGGAGGGCTGGTTGGAAGATCACTATCGTCTGGTTCTGAAGAAAAAAGTGCGGAGCAATGGTGAAGAATCTGCTAGAGAGAGGGCCGCGGAAATCGTTGAAATCAACGAAACCATTGATGCAATGCGGATAGTCAGCAAGGCAGGCCCTAATGAGGCTTTGCATATCAGATTGACCGTACCTCAAGATAAGCTCTACCGACTGAAGTTCTCTACATCTAATGGAGAGGTAAAGGGGGCATCTTTGACCAATGTCGGCGGCAGTATTGTCACTTCCAATGGCAGAGTAGGGCTAAAGGACTTGAATGGTGAAAGACTGACAGCTCGCACATCCAATGGCTCTGTAGAATGTGATAATATGAGCATGCGGGAGCTGATTTTGACAACATCGAATGGGCGGATCAAAGCCGATGGATTTGCCGAACGCCTAGAGGCGCGTACCTCCAATGGCAGCATTCAAGTAGAGCCCCGGCTGGGAGAATCTCTGCAAGAGCAATCATTGGATCTACACACATCGAATGGCGGCATCCAAGTACGACTGCCGCTGGCTTTGCAGAATGCCTGTTGGCTGGATGCTAGTAACAGTTTTAGTGCCATTAAGGTAAGCTTAGATGATCTGTTGTACCACATTCGCGAGCACTCCTTTGGGCACAACCGCATCCAGGCAGAGACCAAAGGCTATGCCAAAGCTGATGCCAGAATTTCCGTACATGCCCGCACTAGCAATGGCGGGATCAGTATTGAGAAAGCGTGAGTTGTGGGGTAGCTAGGCAAAGACAATCTGGGGAGGCGAGAAAATGCGAGAAGAGCGCCTACAGATACTGCGGATGCTGAAGGATGACAAGATAACGGTGCAAGAGACAAATTCCCTGCTGGAGGCCTTGCAGTCAACGGGTGCAGCTGATGGAGCTCTGGATGGGCGGGGCCGTTCCCTACGGGTACGAGTAATAGAAGATGGCAAGCAGCGGGTGAACATGAATTTGCCCTTGGGGCTGGTGCGAGTCGCGTCCCGATTGATTCCCCGGGATGTGTGGAAAGAGTCATTTGATGCGATTGACTGGGAGGACTTAGTCAAGGCAGTTCAAGAGGGTGCGAGGGGAAAACTACTGGAAGTAACAGATGATGATGGAACCTTTGTCGAGATAGTCGTTCAGTAAGGATGGGGGAGGGGGTACATTGAGAAGGTTAACCCGATCACAAAATAACCGGATGCTGGCAGGAGTGTGTGGAGGTTTGGCTGAATACTTCGGTATCGATGCGACGATCATCCGGTTGCTGTGGACCATTATTTCTATCTGTACGGTTTGGCCTGGGTTCGTAGCATACATTTTGGCGTGGATTATCGTTCCACCTGATTCAAGCTTATAAGTCCCAGATGCCAAACACTATGGGAAGAGCCCACCCCCGGGGGGTGGCTGTACATATCTTGATGGAAGGGAGATGAGTGTGTCCAGTGTATCATGAGTACTATTCTGCCGCATATCGCCGTCGGAGTTGGGTGATTCGATGGTTGATCAATGCCATAGCACTTCTAGTCACTGCCGCGATACTGCCTGGTATTCACGTAAAAAATGTCTTTGCAGCCCTGTTAGCAGCAGCCGTTATGGGAATAGTTAATGCCTTTGTGCGACCGATATTTTTGTTGTTAACGCTGCCGCTTAATCTCCTCACCTTGGGGTTATTTACCTTTGTCCTTAATGGATTAATGCTGCTTTTGGCAGCAGTCTTTGTGCCGGGTTTCACTGTATCGGGCCTCATGTCAGCCATCGGTGGAGCTTTGCTGTTAGGACTCGTTAGCAGTCTCATCAGCAGGGTAGCACGGGCCTAAAACCAGATGGGTTGGATGCAAGGGAAAGGATTGCTGGGTGCCGGGATTGGGAATCGGTGGCCCGGCATTCTTTTTAGGTCATGTATCTTGCAATCGCTCAGGAGGTGGGATATCATAGCCGTGGTGTTTCCAGAAATCTACTAGGAGGAGCAGCATGTCAATTAGACTGATTGCTATCGATATAGATGATACCCTGATTACTGATCAGCTGGTTATACCCCCAGCTTGTAAGGATGCCATAGCTCAAGCGAGGGCTCAAGGTGTGAAGGTGGTCCTAGCTACCGGACGCATGCTGGAGTCGACGGCTCCCTTTGCTCAAGAATTGGGGCTTACCGAACCACTTATCTGCTACAATGGAGCTTTGATTCAGGCATCCAATGATGGCCCCCCTCTTGTCCACCACACCATACCACTAGCACTTGCTCGGGAGATCGTATCTTTGGGCCAAGCCGAAGGCTTACACGTGAATGCCTATCTCAATGGGCGCATGTATGTAGATGAAATCAATGAATATACCAGGTTTTATTCTTCCTTTACCAAGACTAAGGCTCATCCTGTCGGTGACTTACTAGCCTTTATTGATCAGCCGCCCACAAAACTGCTCTATGTCTGTGAGGTGGAGCTCGCTGAAAAATGGCGCATAGTTTTGCAGCAGCAATATCAAGGCAGACTGGAGGTATTTCGCTCCAAGCCCCAATATGTTGAATTCACTAACCTGGGAGTCTCGAAGGGAGCTGCCCTCCGGGAGCTGGCAGAGTTATATGGCTTGACATCGGCAGAGGTAATGGCGATTGGTGATAGCTTCAACGATGTTCCTATGCTGGAGTATGCCGGTATCGGTGTGGCCGTCGCCAACGCGCCGGTGGCAGTGCGTGCTCAGGCCGATCATGTTACTGCATCTAATGAAGAATTCGGTGTGGCTGAAGCCATCAACCGTTTTGTCCTGAAAAAAAGCATCTAGCAGGTTGGACACATCTTAAAGATACAATCTTCACGGTAGCTATGCTGATAGCTGCCGTTTTCTGTTTGTAGAGCCAAAAAGTGATGCTGAGCCGGTGGCAGGATCGCCATCAGTGAAAGCGAATATGGTTAACTGACCTGATAACAAATGTAAGTCACAGGTGCCCTGGCCAGGGCGAGTGGGGCAGCAAGACATAGCAATTCTGGTAAGAGTTACACGCCCTGGGCTGGCAGGAAAGGCAGATAGAGAGTCGAAATCAGCAATGTGAAGTGATGGTCTTAAATTTCTATCACAAAGCGGACTGACTAATATCAGTCAGCGCAAGCTCCCAAAACAAGTTATCAAGTTTTATCATCTGGCCTCATAGCTAGACGGGGAATAAGAAAGGAGGTGAAACAACCCTAAGTGCCCTGTTTAGCTGCAGCTGGATGGTAAAAGAAGCAGCATCAAATGCGGTCAAGTGGGAACCATTGAGGAAACATGGATACTCATAGGAGTCCCCCTTGACGTACCAGACGATGCTGCCCATATAGCAAGTAGTTGCAGTGAACACTCTGAGCAAGTAAAAATTAAAGAAACTAAGCAAGACTTAGGGGGACTAACAGATGAAGAAACTAGCTATAGCACTTGTTGCAGCATTAGTGCTCGCACTGGCGGCTCCGGCCCTAGCAGCCGACATCAACCTCGGCGGCTCGCTGGAAACCCGCTTCAACTTCGGACCTAAGAATGCCGAGGAGCCCTGGAAAGACTGGGGTATCGAAGCTGATAACGGCATGTCCATGAAATTGGACGTCAATGCCGGTGACAGAATTCGGGTAGGTCTGGAGTTTGGTGAAGAGAGAATCGGTTTGGATGAAGATGACGAACTGGATGAGGGTCATAACGATCCTACCGGTGAGGAACCTGGACAACTGGATATTACACTAGAAAAAGCTTATCTAGAGACTACCGGTGCTTTCTGGAACGGTGGTCCAGAGCTAGTCACCACTCTGGGTGATATCGACGTAGATTTCAATGATTATGTTGGTAGCCTCAGTGATGGCAATGGTATCAAGGTTGAGGGTCTCGAAGTTGGCCCTGTCAATGCCAGAGCTTTCTATGCCTGGGATCAAGGGCAAGTAGGTGCCGCAGTTGACACCACCTATGCCGATATCGACCTAGGTGCAGCTGTCGTAACCGATGGCGAGAATATCGAGGCTGCCGGTAGTGCCGGTACCGAGATCTCTGGTGTGAAGGTAAAGGCAGAGGCTGCTATGGACGAAGGCTCCAACTTTGCTTACAAGTTGACCGGGGAAACCGAGGTCATGCCCAATGTTACAGTCAAGGGCGGCTACCGTGACTCCGAGAACTTCAGCAGCCAGAATGCTAAGTTGGATGATGATGATGAACCCGTTGCCTATGATAATGAAAAGGGTTTCAATGTTGGCGTAGCTACTACTCAGTATGGCATCGATATGGAAGCTAACTATGATCAGCCCACAGAGAAGGTCACCTTCTCCGCTGACAAAGAGCTCGAACTGGCTGGCCTGAACATCAAGGGCGAATATGATGCCAAGTTTATCAAGGACCAAGCCATTGAGCACAAAGTCAAGGTAACATCACCGATGGAACTGGTGCCTCAGCTGCAAGGCCTAGAGCTCAGTGCCGGTGCTACCATCAACAAGGATAATACTGAAGGCGAGAACAGCTGGAACGTAGGTGCTGATTACGAAGCTCCTAACGGTATCAATGTTGGTGCCAAGTATCACTCCAATGATGGCCCCTCCGCATATGCTGGCCTCAAAGTCGAGTTCTAATCACCAATAACCTCAAGCCCCTGGCTGATGCCGGGGGCTTTTTCATCCCCTCAGCCAAATAGCTCTCGTTTTCGGAAAAAGGTCCTAAGCTTGAAGGAACAATGTATAGTTAGGCAGAATAAAGAATATAGAAAAGTAACAGCAGCTATAGGCAGCCACTCCTTTCCTTGGGGATTCTGTGGGAAACTGCTTTTTTGCAGAAAAATTTCCAGCTCATAGGCAGGAGTTTGGTGGGTGAGAAAGAATACATCACCAGAGCCCTTGCTTTACTATTTCTATATGAGAACATGTGTCTATGATCCCGGGAAGGGCTTGGTATGAAAGGAGGTGCACCCAACCAGTTTGGCCAAGACCTCAGGTGGGAGAACATAGAGGTGCGGACGTTGAATATGAG
This sequence comes from Bacillota bacterium, assembly GCA_012798695.1. Classification (GTDB taxonomy): domain Bacteria; phylum Bacillota; class Limnochordia; order DTU087; family DTU087; genus JAAZMR01. The sequence goes on from JAAZMR010000070.1 coordinate 69,101, forward strand.
GAGAAAAAGGAAACGAGGATACTTTTTCCACCCCTCTGCTCACATACCGCATCAGCAATGGATTGCGAAGACAAACTGAGGGGGATTACAAATGAAAAAAGCACTAGTATTGACTCTGATCATGGTTCTAGCCATGGCAGGGGTCGCATCTGCTGAGGTTAGCTTCGGCGGAGAGTTTAAAGTTGAGTATGTAGTTGATACAGACAAAGAAACCGCCGGGGACGGCGCAGCCGAAGCACCTTTGAAGCTGAAAGCAGTAGCTGAGGAAGAGGGTGTTTGGAAGGCTGATGCTGAGCTGAAGGCAGATGCTAACAAACCGGGAGAGCTCAAGGTCGGCAAATGGTCTATGAATCTTAATGATGACCTGTTTACAGCTGATCTGTGGGGCAACGGTGTAGAGAAATCCGAAGTCAAGACTCCATTGGAGTTTTTCAAAGCCGGTAAGACGGGCACGGATGACAAGGCTCGGATGCGATTAACCAGCGATGTGGCCGGTTATGTCGATCTCACCTTAGACTATGATTACGCTGCGAACGACTTGTTTGTGTTTGCAGAGAAGGCCTTGGATGAAGTCACTGTCGGTGGCAACATTAAGAAGAACCTCACAGAAGAGGGCGTACTGGGAACTGCCCACGTCAAGTATGTATATGGCCCTGCCACTTTGACTGGTGAAGTCGGCATGGATACAGCCGAGGAAGAAGATAACTTCTTGGGTGGCGGCAAAGTCGACTATAAGCTCAATGATCAGATTACTTTGAAGGGTAAGGCCACCTATAAGGCTGAGAACGTCGGTGACGAGCTGCTGTTAGAAGCCGGTGCTGACTATGTGGAGAACCTCTTCAAGGTTGGCGGCACTCTGACCAGGACAGATGACCTCGATAACGACGATACCGAGGCCACCTACAAGGTCAAGGGCAATGTGACCTATCGGTCCAATGAGGATGTCGCGTATGACGATCTCTTCGATGACTATGACAAGCTGACTGGCTATGCGGCATTTGCTGAGTTGGCCTATACGACCGCGCAGGATTATGACTACGCTGGTGACGACAAAGAGTTGGAAAAGCGGGATCTGGAGCCAATCATGGAAGCCACCATCAAGGGCGCCGGTGTCGCAGTACCTGATATGGTTTGGGTATATGGTGAGTTTAGCTATAAGTCCGATGAGGACGAGAATGTAAAAGATGAGGACTTCCAGTTCATCCTCGGCAACAACAAGCTGACGGATGAAGCAGTCCTGTGGGTGAAAGACTACTTTAAGGTTTCTGCGGAAGCAACAGTGCAGATTACCGATAAACTGCAGGCTGTTCCTACTGTGAAGTACGGGACATGGAACACCCTTGCGCAGACCAAGACTGAAGTGGACAAAGATGATGATGGTACAATCGACTCCTACTATAATGGCTTAACCGCCAAGGACATGAGTGAGCTCGAGCTGGGCGCTGGCCTAACCTATGAGCTGTCAGATAGCTCCGAGGTCGGACTATCATACACGAATCGCACTCAGAAGTTTACCGAGCCAAAAGGCATTACTGATATGGGTAAGGAGCTGAAAGATAGCTTCGTCAAGGTATACTTCAAGACCAGCTTCTAGTCCAAGCTGAATCTAGCCACCCCAGGGGTTCCTCCCCTGGGGTTTTCTCTTTTTTGGGGGCATATTGGTAGTGGTGCAGAGGCTGGTGACCATTGAGAAGGATTGCCAAAGAAAAACTCCCCTTGGAAGAAGGATAATAAAATCCGCCGTTGAATAATGTTTACGAGAGAGTAACCCGAAGCAAGCCGCTTTGCGGTTCATATAGATAAAAATCATATGCATAGCGTCCGGGGCCGAAAGCAGGCACCGGGAACTTTTATTACGCAGTGTTTTCCCTTCGGGTTGTGATGCCTCTCTGAATGCTCGCTTATGTAGATATAATCACATTGCTCGGGGGGTGGGAGTGAAAGCAGGGTTTAAGTAGTTATTACAAGTTCTTGGCAGCTTGTGCCATGTTGCATATAGAAGGAGGTCTTTAGACGATGGCAGGAGTTACACTGCAAAATGTTACGAAGCGGTTTGGCAATGTCATAGCTGTTAACAACGCATGTTTGGAAATTAAAGATAAGGAATTTATGGTACTGGTAGGCCCCTCAGGTTGTGGCAAATCCACCACCTTGCGGATGGTGGCCGGCCTGGAAGAGATTACCGAAGGTACTATCCTGATTGGTGATACAGTCGTTAACGACATTCCCCCGAAAGATCGGGATATCGCAATGGTATTCCAAAACTACGCACTATATCCCCACATGGATGTATACAACAATATGGCCTTTGGTTTGAAGCTCCGCAAGTTTCCTAAGGCCCAGATCGATCAGAGAGTAAAAGAAGCAGCCCGCATGTTGGGTATTGAGAATCTGCTCGACAGGAAGCCAAAGGCTTTGTCCGGTGGTCAGAGACAGCGTGTAGCTGTAGGACGAGCTATTGTGCGGGAGCCCAAAGTCTTCCTTATGGACGAACCTCTGTCCAACCTGGACGCGAAACTGCGTGTACAGATGAGAGCTGAGCTTTCGAAGCTGCATAACCGCCTGCAAACGACCATCATCTACGTTACCCATGACCAGACAGAGGCCATGACTATGGGTGACCGCATTGTGGTTCAGAAAGACGGGTTTATCCAGCAGGTAGGTGCTCCACTGGAAATCTACAATCATCCGAATAACATTTTCGTAGCCGGCTTCATTGGCAGCCCGGCCATGAACTTCATGGATGTTATTTTGCGGAAAGATGGAGACAACTATGTAGTCGATGGTGGCGAATTCAAGTTGACCATTGACCCTGCTAGAGTAGCGCAGTTCAAGAACCTAGGCAAGTATGTTAACAAAGAAGTAGTCCTGGGTATTAGGCCTGAGGACATTGAAGATGCTGAGCTCGCCACTGAGGTAATTGAGAGCTCATCTATGACCGCCATGGTCGATGTTACGGAACCAATGGGTGCTGAAGTCTATTCATATTTCTCCATTGGGCGCCACAGCTTCATTGCTCGGCTAGATCCGACAACCAGAGCTGCTGATGGTGAACCGCTAAAGGTGATGCTGAACATGGCAAAGATTCATCTCTTTGATAAGGATACCGAGCTTACTATTTCGTAAGCTGAGCATTAACCCTCATAAAAAGAAATCAACAGCCGGGATGCTATGCTTCCGGCTGTTTTACTCCCGGCCACTGGGCTGGGAATATGATAAGGAGATAGCACCTGGTCACGGCGCAGATGGCTGGGTGTTATCTCCTTATTGTGGTTTGTAGGAGTTTGCACCTACATAGAGACTGCTATCCATGACTGCTACTAAGTAGTTGGTAAGAGATAATTTCCCCGGGAGAGAGGAATTCTGCCTACTTGGGTGGAATAAAGCATTGTCAAGGTTGAGTCGTCAACCGTTTTACACTGATCGGGGCGTTAGTGGAAGGAGTTGGCGACAGATAGTTTTAGCTTCTACTATCGTCTGCATATAATAGGATTGATGATGAATGCGTTGTCATTCACCAAGAGAGGGGCTACTCGAGAGTGAGTTCAACGAAGCGAATCATGATCTGTCTACCAAGTAACCTATTGGAGCAGGTGGACGAAATGGTACGTGAGCTACAGGGTAGTCGGAGCCAATTTGTGCGGGAAGCCATGCGGTTCTACCTGATGGAACAACGGCGTTCGAGACTACGAGAAGAGCTAATTGAGGGCTATCGACGCATGGCTCAGCTTAACTTGCAGATTGCTGAGGAGAGTGAAGTGAACTACGGTTTTGATCTGGAAGACTACGAGCGGCAGCTAGCGGGGGCTAAGTGATTTTGGTGCAGATACAGCGGGGTGATATCTTTTACGCGAACCTCAATCCGGTGGTCGGTTCAGAACAGGGAGGCACACGGCCAGTCCTGATATTGCAGAATGATATAGGCAACAAGTATAGCCCCACGACTATTGTGGCCGCCATCACGTCTCGGATCAAAAAGGCCAAGCTTCCCACCCATGTAGAGATTTCCGCGGTGGAGCATCAGCTGGAGAAGGATTCGGTGATCCTCTTAGAACAGATTAGGACCATCGATAAAAGACGCCTCAAGGAGAAAATTACCACTCTGGATACAGAGACAATGATCAAAATAGATGAGGCATTGGCGATTAGCCTGGGCCTAGTGAAGATCTAGTGAGGGTATGAATGGATTTGCCCTCACTAATCTGTTTTCCCCGTTGAAGACGCCAGTGGCGTCTTTTGTGTTGCTAGGAGCAAATGGAAAGGGAGGTGAGCATCGCCTAGATTGTCGTAAGGCGGTCACGTCATGAAGCCGATAATTGGTATTACCTGTGGTCATACGCCTGATGCCAATGGTAGGTACTATGTAAATGAGCCCTATGTCAAATGTGTAGAGGCAGCCGGGGGAGTGCCCCTGCTGCTGCCGGGTATGGGGGATGAGCGAGATACCCGGGAAGTGATGCAGTATGTCGATGGTATTCTCCTACCGGGAGGTGTAGACTTAGATCCAGTCCATTTTGGAGAAGAGCCTTTGGAAGGCCTGGGAACAGTTAACCCTGAGTGGGATCGGTTAGAGCTGGTTGTGGCTAGGCTAGCACTAGAACGGGATCTGCCGATCCTGGGCATTTGTCGAGGCATACAACTACTGAATGTCGCTGCTGGTGGTTCGCTATACCAAGACATACCATCGCAAATCAATGGTCAGCGTATACAGCATAGCCAGAGAGCTCCAAGGTGGCATCCAACCCATACGATCACCATTGAGCGGGGCAGCCTCTTAGAGCAGGCGCTGGGCACTCCGAAAGCTAGGGTAAATAGCTTTCATCATCAGGCTGTGAAGATCCCGGGGGTAGGGTTTAGCATTACTGCCAAGAGTCGGGATGGTATCATCGAAGGCCTAGAAAGTCACTCTCACCGGTTTGCCTGTGGTGTGCAGTGGCATCCTGAGCTTATGGTAAAGCACTATCCAGAGCAATTGGAGCTGTTTCGGAAGCTAATCGCAAGTGCGACAAGCTTCAGGCAGGCGAGGAGCCATGATGGACAGAACCGAGAGAAATAACGGTAAGCGGAGGTGTACAGCAGTAGACTATCGACGTCTACTATATCACATGCTGGCAATCACAAATGTACGGATTATTACAGTTACCCAAGGAATAATCGAGCACGGTACAGTACTCATCGAAGGAGGCAAGATCAAAGCGGTTGGTCAAACGGTGACGGTACCAGAGGGAGCTGAGGTTATCGACGGCTCCGGCAAGGTATTATCTCCAGGCTTGATTGATGCCCATTCCCATGCCGGATTGGATGAGGAAGGTTTTGGTAGTGAAGGCTGGGACTATAACGAGGCGACCGATCCGGCCACCCCGTGGCTGAGGGCCATTGATGGAATCAATCCATCAGAGATGGGCCTGCGGGATGCGGCAGCTAACGGTATCACTACGGTTTGCGTAGTTCCCGGTAGTGCCAATGTCATCGGTGGTGAGGGAGTCATCATTCATACCTATGGGGATGTCGTCGATGAGATGGTGGTTTCTAGGAACGCAGGATTGAAGGTAGCGTTTGGCGAGAATCCCAAAAGGGTATATCAAGAACAGAAGAAGATGCCGACTACTCGTATGGGAACTGCCGCTATTTTGAGGGAGAATCTAGTCAAAGCGGCCAATTACCTGGCGAGATTGGAGAAAGGCCGGCGGGATCCTGATAAGGCACCCGAACGGGATCTGCGCATGGAATCATTGGTTAGAGTCTTGCGACGGGAGATCCCACTGCGAGCTCATGCCCATCGCGCAGACGACATCATGACTGCCCTGCGCATTGCCGAGGAGTTCAAGACACGCATTGTGATCGAGCACGCGACTGATAGTCAAAAGATAGCAAGTCAGCTTGCCAAGCGGCAGGTACCGGCTGTGGTGGGGCCCTCCTTGAGCTCTCGCTCCAAGGTAGAGCTGCAGCAACTTGACTTCAGCACCCCGGCAGTCTTGACTAAAGCTGGAGTGAAGGTAGCTCTCACTTTGGACCATCCAGTAATTCCCCTAAAGTATTTGCCCGTGGTGGCAGCTTTAGCTGTGAGGGCGGGTTTGCCGGAAGAGGAAGCGTGGAAAGCCATTACCATTAATCCTGCTGAGATCCTTGGGATCGAGCAGTGGGTGGGCAGCATCGAGGTAGGCAAGGCAGCTGATCTAGTACTTTGGTCCGGGGACCCCTTGGATGTCCGCTCCCGAGCAGAAAAGGTGTTTATGGGCGGGCGGAGTATAGGATAATACTGAATATTACGGACAAAAGCAGAGGAAGGTTGCTTAGCTGGCCCAAGAAAGAAAAGTTACTATGTTGTACAATAAATTCTTTCTTTGTGGCAGGAGAACCCCAAAGAACATCGAAGGCCTATTTAGACTAGGACTACGTGTTCATACTGCCAGAGGAGATGTGGGAATTGATCAGAATTCTAATCACTGATGATTACCTGCCTTTTCGCCAAGTCCTCAAAGATTTCTTGGAGACAGCGAGTCCGCAATTGAAGGTGGTAGCTCAGGCGGCTAATGGGCGTGAGGCCCTGCAGTTACTGGAGAGACATCGAATAGACGTAGCTCTACTCGATATTCGCATGCCGATTATGGATGGTGTGGAGCTTTGTCGGCGGCTTCGCCAGGGTTGGGGTGAGGGAGTGGGGATAATTACCTATACGGGGCTCAGTTCTCCCCGGCTAACAGCTCAATCCTTACAAGCTGGGGCTGATTTGCACTTCATCAAGCCTTTTGAGCTATTTGCTCTGAAAAAGGCTGTGCTCAGTTTGGGGAAATCTCGCAAGGGGACTACTTCACCCATGGTCGTGTCCGCTGGTTGAGAAAAAGGCACAACATACTCCTAGGAAAGCGGGGCCGTAAGGCCCTTTTCCTGTTGGGAAATGTTTCCGGTAAGCACCGAATCAAGGGTCACAGTGGCAGGGAATTGTATGGGTGGCGCCGAATAGAAGGCAGGCAAAGGGGCATGCTGGAAAATGACCCCAGCAATCATGGAGGCAAGATAATGAAAGGACTTACGGTATTGACCACAGGACCTAGCGAGACTATGGCCCTGGGTCAGCTGATTGCTCAATTACTGAAACCGGGTGACACAATCAATCTGGTAGGTGAGCTGGGGGCGGGTAAGACTGTCTTGGTAAAAGGTGTGGCTTCTGGTCTAGGTATTGATCCGACAACGGTCACCAGCCCAACCTTTGCCTTGATTCACGAATATACTGGAAGTATCCCGTTATATCATTTTGATGCCTACCGGCTTCAGCGGCCGGAAGAATGGGAAGATCTTGGTTCCGAAGAGTATTTCCGAGGTAGTGGCATCTCAGTGGTTGAGTGGGGTAATCTGGTGGAGGCCTACTTGCCACCTGAATATCTGGAAATAGAGATTAACCGGGTAGAGGTGCCTGGAGATGAGCGGCGGATACAACTGAGGGCAATTGGCCGGCGGTTTGACTCGGTGATTGGTGAGTTGGGGAAGGAGCTACAGCATGCGGATCTTGGCGATAGATACTGCGGCGGCAACAGGTAGTGTAGCCTTAGTAGATGGAGAACAAGTAGTAGGGGAGTATCTACTGAATATCCAGGCTACACATTCGGAGCGGCTGATCCCAGCTCTGGTCCGCATCTTGGCAGATGCGGCTTGGTCCGGTGAGACCATTGACGGCATAGCGGTGGCCATTGGCCCGGGCTCTTTCACCGGCTTAAGAATCGGTGTGGCTACGGCCAAAGCTTTAGCTTATGCTTGGCAAAAACCCCTGATCGGCGTAACTGTGCTAGAGGGCCTAGCTTTACAGGTTGGCTTTGCCGCTCAGTGGGTTTGCTCACTGGTTGATGCCAGGCATGGAGAGGTATATGGATGTCTATATGAACTTGAAGGTTTGCCGGAACCAGCCACCGAGTACTGGGCCGGTCCGGTAGAAGGTTTCCTAGAACAGGTGTTGAGTGTTGCCCGGGGCCCCATGTGTTTCGTGGGAGACGGGGGCCTGGCTTATTGGGATAGTATTGTCCAAACCGTGGGCAATGAGGCATTCAGACCTACCAGCAACAGCATGTACCTGAGGGCATCTAGTATCGCCCTGTTGGGCAGACAGAGGCTGTTAGCCGGTGAAAGGCACGATCCCTTGACCCTAGCTCCTTTATATCTGCGCCTATCAGAGGCGGAGCGGAGACTAAAGGCACGGCGTTCTGGGAGCTCGTAGAATTCCTCCAAAGCCAGCGGATTCTTGAACAAAGGGGGAGCCGATGGTTTTGAGTACAGAAGTCTCCAGCAAGGGAAGTCTACCAATTCAGATTGAACCTATGCGGGTACGGGACCTGGACGCAGTTCTGGCCATTGAGAGGACATCTTTCCCCACGCCGTGGTCCCGTTATGCTTATCTTTCGGAACTCTTGGAAAATGACCGGGCCTACTACATAGTGGCTAGAACCAGTGATCGTAAGGTAGCGGGCTATACCGGCATGTGGCTGATCCTCGATGAAGGCCACATAACTACCATTGCTGTACACCCTTTGTACCGAGGTAGAGGTGTTGGGCGTCAGCTGCTTGAGGCGGCAGAAGCCATTGCTCGCGAGAGGGGTGCTTTGCGGATTACACTGGAGGTGCGGGTCTCCAATATTATCGCTCAGAGTCTATATGAGAAGACTGGTTATGTGAATGTGGGCATTCGGCCCGGGTACTACAGGGACAATAATGAAGATGCAATCATCATGTGGAAGGAGCTTTATATAGAGTAAGGCTCTTAGATTGAAGAAGTGTGCTCGAGAAATGGGGACTGGCAATGTTGGAACAACAGGGGGCCTTGAGGACTGCTGGCTCAGGTGCCCTGGTGCTTGGTATAGAGACGAGCTGTGATGAAACAGCTGCTGCAGTTGTACGGGACGGCCGGGACATATTGTCCAATGTGATTGCTTCACAAGTCGATTTACACCGGCATTACGGTGGAGTAGTACCTGAGATTGCCTCCCGGAAGCATATTGAACTGATCATGCCTGTCATTGACCTAGCACTGAAAGAGGCAGGCATTGGACCAGAGGAAGTGGACGCTATTGCTGTGACCTATGGGCCAGGCTTAGTCGGAGCCTTACTGGTAGGACTGAGTGCCGCCAAAGCGATGGCTTTGGCCTTGGGGTGTTCGCTGATTGGCATCAATCACATTGAGGGCCATATCTACGCCAATTTTCTGGAGCATCGGCAAGTTGAGCCCCCCTTGGTTTGCTTGACAGTATCCGGGGGCCATACGGATTTGCTTTATATCGATGAATATGGACATTATGATATCCTTGGTCGGACCAGGGACGATGCGGCTGGTGAAGCCTTCGACAAAATCGCCCGGGTATTGGGTTTGAATTACCCAGGGGGTCCTGAGATCGCCCGGTTGGCGGTAGATGGCGATCCCGAAGCCATTGATTTTCCTCGGGGCCTGATGGATGCAGATACCTATGATTTTAGTTTCTCAGGTTTGAAAACAGCGGCCATCAATTATATTCATACGATTAAACAGCGGGGCGCTGATCTGCCGGTGGCGGACATAGCAGCTAGTCTACAAGCTGCCATCGTCGATGTGCTGACAAGTAAAACGATGACAGCGGCTCAGGCCTATGGAGTGAAGACGGTATTGCTTTCCGGAGGGGTTGCTGCCAATGACAGCCTTCGGCGACATTTGCGGGAGCTTGCCGGTATGCATGGGATCAAAGTCTATTATCCCACACGAGTGCTGTGCACAGATAATGCAGCTATGATCGCCTGTGCCGGATATTATAGGTATCGTCGAGGAGAGCGGTCACCATGGGATCTGAATGCTGTACCCAATCTCAGGTTGGGGGAAGTGTAACCGTCACTGCAGCCCAATATCTCAGGCTGATGCATATGGGTCGCCAGCCATCCCCTTGATTATGGCCTTTGAAAGGATTTGGCATTGATCATGGACAAATATGATAAGGGTGCTTGAGGCAAGGCACACCCCGATTATTCAGGCGTAGACGCTGGGAACAGGGGGACTGAATATGAGTGTAGCCCAGAAGCCAGAGCAGCCAAAGGCTAGCGGACGAGCCCGCCAGGTTTTGCTGGTAGGCTTGGTATTGGTGCTTATAGTTGCTGTCTGGGTGAGCTATCGGTATTGGAGACAACTGGGAACATTAGGGGATGAAAGTACCAATATCGTGTTCATTGGAGTTGATACACCAATCTGGGAGCAAGCACTTGACGAAAGCACAGACTATCCTTCCGCTTTCCAGCAATATGGCCATAAGGCTGATGCTGTTTTTATCGGCACCATTCATCCCTTCCGCCAGACTTTCCATCTGCTAGCTCTACCGCCGGATTTGGTGGTAACACTTCCGGATGGCAGTCAAGGCAGGCTTAAAGCCGTCTTTGCCGGCGGTGGTGTGCCTGCTGTACAGCAGGTGGTGGAAGAACTACTCAAAATCCCGATCCACCACTACGTATTAGTCGATTATGATGGATTCACCCAGTTAGTGGATGCCATCGGTGGTGTAGAAGTGGATGTCGCTACACCCATCCGGTATTATGATGAAGGTAAGCTGGTGTTTGAACTGGAAGAAGGTATGCAAAGGCTAATCGGTTCAGAAGCCCTGCGTTATGTCCGTTACCGCCGGGAGACCGAATCTGGTCTGCGCCGGTTAGAACGCCAGCAGGAGTTTGTGATTGATCTCATCGATGAACTGCTGCAAGCAGCTTCCTTGGCACAATTGCCTAAGCTGGCCAGATATGTCGCAGAACTGGTGGAAACTAACCTGCGGTGGGAAGATGGCTTAAAAATGGCCACTATCATATTGTGCCGGCAGGCTGTGGGCATAGAAGTTAGCTTACTGCCGGTAGAGGAGATCGAGGACGGATGTTTGCCTGACCCCAATAGTATCAAAGAGATAGTGGGGCACCTTTTTCATAATCCTGCGTGGCACAGAGCGGGCCAACCCTGACTCTTGCATTTGGTTGCCCTCTTCGACCTGATGTGAGAAGATTGCACAAAAAATGGTATCATGATATCTTAATGGTAATATGGGTCTGGGTGGCAGAGGATTGGAAGTGGGACAAGCCTATTCGAAGCCGGAAAAATGCCAGGACGAACATTTCAAATTGAACATCTAAAGAAATGAGGTGACAAGCCGCCTTGCCCTTCTTGTCCGGAGGAGCTGGTGGCAAGCAGCATGAAACTATTTCTTGATACAGCGAATATCGATGAAATCCGAGAAGTGAACAGTTGGGGAGTTATCTGTGGAGTCACTACTAACCCTTCATTGATTGCCAAGGAAGGCCGAGATTTCAAAGAGGTAATCAATACTATTTGTGACATAGTGGATGGCCCCATCAGTGCCGAGGTGGTCAGCACGGAGGCTGCAGGCATGATCAAAGAAGCTCGAGAATACGCGGCCTGGCATCCCAACGTGATCATCAAAGTACCTATGACTATCGATGGCTTGAAAGCCACCAAGGTATTATCTAGTGAAGGCATCAAGACCAATCTGACCCTGATTTTCTCTCCGGCTCAGGCATTGCTGTGTGCCCGGGCAGGGGCCACCTATGTTAGCCCCTTCCTCGGCAGGCTCGATGATATCGGTCATGAAGGCATGACCTTAGTGCGAGACATAGCTGATATCTTCGCTATCCATGATCTCTCTACAGAGATTATCGCTGCGAGTATTCGCAGTCCCCTACATGTGATCGAAGCTGCCAAAGCCGGTTCAGATATCGCTACCGTACCATATAAGGTCATGATACAGATGACTAAGCATCCTCTTACTGATAATGGTATTGAGCGGTTTATGGCTGACTGGGCAACTGTGCCTGAGAAGTAAGTTTGGTCTCAAGATCAGTATCGGAGCTATGCGGAGCGAGTAGTAGGCTTGAAAAACACCCGCCCGGTAACTGGCGGGTGTTTACATGCCCTAGAAATGCTCAGCTGTTTGACTGGGCATGTCCCGTAAATCTGAGCAGATGCGGTGGGCCTGCATCTGCGGAAAGTACAGTCTAGTGCCCTGTCCAGACGTCTGTTGGGCTAAAGCAGATGCTTTCTGAGCTCTGCCGGCGGCTCGTGGGAAAGATAGCCTAAGGGGATATCAAACACGGTGCGGGCTCCAGTTTCTCCTGCCTGTCGCATGCGATAAACAGCTCGCGCGTAGGCAGTGAGTACACTGCCGGTGAACTCGGGATTACTTTCCAAAGTTAGCCGGAACTCTGTTTGCTGCTGGTGGCCATCACCAGTGGTACCGGTGCGGATCACAAACCCACCATGGGGCATGCCGGTGTGGTTGTTCGCAAACTCTTCCTCGGTAATGAAATGGACGGTGGTATCAAAATCAGCAAAATACCCTGGCATGGTCTTGATCGTGCTTTCGATCTGAGCTAGGTCGGCCTGTGGCTCAGCTACCACGTAGCAGATACGCAGGTGTTCCTCCCTAGGGGTAAGCGCCGGAGTCATGCCCTGGCGGATCTTGTCGATCGTGTCCGGAACCGGCACCGTATACTGGACAGCGTGTCTTACTCCAGGGATTCTGCGAATGGCCACAGAATGACCTTGACTTACACCCTTTCCCCAAAACGTATAGGTCTTTCCTGCTGGCAAGACCGAGGCAAAGAGTAAGCGTGCCAGGGAGAAGAGCCCGGGATCCCAGCCGGTGGAGATCAGACTGAGGTTGCCTCCACCTTTGGCTGCTTGATCGATCTTAGCAAAATATGCAGGGATGCGGGCATGGAAGTCAAAACTGTCTACAGTGTTGAACTGGGTGGCATATAATGGTCCTTGTTCGGGAAGGTCAGTAGACGAGCCGCCACAAAGAATCATCACATCAATATCGCTCTGATAATGATCGATATTTGCAGCAGATACCAGGTTGCCTGTGGTCTGGATTTGGTCAGGTGGGCGCCGAGTGAAAATGGCTACTAATTCCATGTCAGAGGTTTGGCTGATAGCTTTTTCCACTCCCCGGCCGAGATTTCCATAGCCGACGATTCCGATTCTAATTTCGTCACTCACTACACCACTCCGTTCGGAATAGATAGACTACAAATACCATTGTACTAGAAATTACCTGAGGTTGGCTACTGGTAGTCTGGTGCTTATCCAGAGGAATATGTGCACAGCTGATTCAGGGCTTCCAGACGATAAGGCAGTATCCCAGCCAATCGATGGCCAGAGCAGGAGATTCTTAGAACATATGGAAATTAGAAGATCATTCGCCTAGCTTATTGAGAGTCAAGGGGGAGCATAAGTATGAAGATCGCGCATCGCATGTCCAGTCTGGGCACTGAAACGGCCTTTGAGGTACTGGCAGAGGTGAAGGAACTAGAGGCCCAGGGAAGAGATATTGTTAGTTTTGCCATTGGTGAGCCGGATTTTGCTACACCGGAGAATATCAAACAAGCTGGCATTGATGCCATTAGGGCCGGTGAGACCCACTACGGACCTTCAGCAGGTCGTATCGAACTGCGGGAGGCGATAGCGGAGTATATCAGTCGAACCCGGCGGATACCGGTAACACCCGATCAGGTAGTGGTCACCCCTGGGGCAAAACCCATCATCTTTTTCACCATTTTGGCTACGATCAATGCCGGTGATGAGGCGATTTATCCCACCCCTGGTTTCCCGATCTATGAATCGGTGATTCGGTTTATTGGGGGGAATCCTATACCATTGCCCTTATTGGAGGAAAAGGGGTTTGAATTTGATGTCGATTATCTGCGCTCTCTGATTACACCACGTACTCGGCTCATCATATTAAATTCACCTCATAACCCTACTGGTGGCGTATTATCTCCCTCGACACTGGAGGCAGTTGCGGAAATAGCTTTGGAAAATGATCTCTGGGTACTTTCTGATGAAGTCTACTCCCGGATCATCTTCGATGGCGAGTTCTTTAGCATTACATCTATTCCGGGTATGCAAGAACGGACTATTCTCCTGGATGGGTTTTCCAAGACCTATGCCATGACCGGTTGGCGGTTGGGGTATGGGGTGATGAACCCAGAGATGGCGGTACATATCGCTCGTTTGGAGACCAACAGCGAATCCTGTACTGCTACATTCACACAGCTAGCAGGGGTAGAGGCTCTGCAAGGCCCTCAGGATGCCACAGAGCTGATGGTAGAACAGTTTCGACGGCGACGGGATCTGATTGTTGAGGGGTTAAACTCCATTGCAGGGGTTTCCTGTTTGCTCCCCCAAGGCGCTTTTTATGTCTTTCCCAACGTGACAGAGGCCTGCCGCACTCTAGGGCTGGCCGATGCGAAGGCATTACAGCAGAAACTGCTTCACGAAGCGGGAGTTGCGGTCTTGCCGCGTACATCTTTTGGGCGGAAGCTGCCAGGAGAGCGAGAAGAGTATCTGCGGTTATCCTATGCTACATCAGAGGCCCTAATCGAACAGGGTGTAGAGAGAATGCGAAAATGGATCGAGGGCCGCTAGAGCAGGGTGTTCATGCAGCACTCTCGCCCTCTCATATACGAAGCTTGTAGAATCAGAGCAATTAACTTAGGAGGGTATCAGGTATGGATTTGAGGGAAAATCCCATTAGTTTGGTGCACTTTATGGCCTATCCGGGGCCGGGACGGACCAATTCGGTACAAAGAGGGGAAGCCCGGGAGGAATACTTGTTGCGCAGTTTGCGGCAGGTCCTGGATGACCCGTATTTTGCCGGGATCGAGATTACCCGCATAAAACAACGGTCCATCCGGCAGCAAGCTGCTCAACTGCTCAAGGAAAGTGGTAAACACGTTATTTTCAGTGCCCAGCCGGTGCAGCTGATTAACGAAGATAATCTAATTGCACCTGAGGATATCAGCAGTAGGGATGAGACGCAGCGACAGTTAGCCGTGTTGCGGATCAAAGAATGTGTAGATCAGGCCATTAAACTTGGGGCCAAAGCCTTAGGCCTAATCAGTGGACGGGATCCGGGCACCGCTGGTGGACTGAGAGCGCGGCAACAGGCCATGGTCGCCTTGGTGCGTTCTCTTGATGAAATCTGCCTCTATACCAAGCAGCGTGCCGAGGAACTGCAGATTCCACCACTGGCAATTAGTCTAGAGCTATTTGATCGAATAGCTGAGCCTGGATGCAAGAATCAGTTGATTGGGCCTACCGAGGATGCCATAGAGGTGGCTCGACAGCTGAGAGATGTACATGGACACGTCAACTTCGGCCTCTTATACGATCTCAGCCATATGCCCCTCCTGCAAGGTATTGCCTTGGAAGCGGAGACACCGGCAGTGCTTAGATCGCTGGCACCATATCTGAATCATATTCATATCGGCAGCTGTGTAACTGATCGAGACGATCCTCTATATGGCGATAGCCACCCTCGCTTTGACTACTCCGGCAGTGCTGTGGGTGAGGAAGAGCTGGCGGCTTTCATGGCCGCTTTGGCAGAAATAAACTACCAGGGTGGTATCGGGATCGAGGTCATGCCTCTACCGGAGGAAGATAGCTCTATCGCCATTGAGAGCACCAAGGCATATTTGGAGATAGTGCGCAATCGCCTGGATGTAAACTATACCTTGGGGAATTACTTCTTCCAAACTCGCCGCTTTTTCACAGAAGAAATGGTTGCCCTGCTTACAGAGACTCGGATATACAGGCCCCATCTGATCGAAGAAGCTGCGGAGAAAAGGGTACGACGCAGTGAGTTGACCACTAATGGCAAACTGGTCATTTTGGCAGCAGATCACCCGGCTAGGAATGTGACTAGTGTGGGCGGCGATCCGGTGGGTATGGGTGAACGGTTGGATTATTTGGGGAGAGTGCTGAGGGTCATGGCGGCATCGGATATCGATGGTGTCATGGCTACACCAGAAATTATTGAAGATCTGCTGTTGGTGGATTACTTGCTCAAGGAGAATGGGGGCAGTGGCATCCTAGATCACCGCATCCTCATAGGCTGTATGAATAGATCCGGTCTTGCCGGAGTGGAATATGAGATGGAAGATCGGATGACAGCCTTCACGGCTGAGCGCATGCATCGCTTGGGTATGGATGGGGCGAAGATGATGTTTAGACTGGACATGGGCCGTTATTCCCGTTATTCGATTCAGACCATCTCTTACTGTGCTGATGCCATCAATCGGTGTAATGCACTGGGGCTGCCTGTATTTCTTGAGCCCTTACCAGTGGTCAAGACTCCTGATGGCTACCAGGTAAACATGAATGCTAATGCTCTGATCAAGACCATAGGTATTGGGGCCGGTTTAGGTGATTCGTCGGCACGTCTGTGGCTGAAAATTCCCTATGTACCAGAGTATTACCGCGTGGTTAGAGCTACAACACTACCAGTATTGATGTTAGGTGGTGCATCCAAGGGCAACCCCATATACACGATTCAGGACTTTGAACGGGGTATGGGTGAAGGGCATAACGTACGGGGTGCCATGGTAGGGCGTAATGTGCTGTATCCTGGCAAGGACGATCCGGCCGCTGTAGCTGAGGCTGTTTGCGATGTTGTGCATCGTTCCGCGACATCATTGGAGGCGGTGCGCAAGCTGAGAGGGCAGCGGGGCAGAGATATGGATGCTTTGGAAAAGCTGCTCAGCCATTGACAGCCTGGCAGCCTATTCAGTGTTGGCCAGATGGGGGCTGTTGGCCGGAACTAGGTATGAAAAGAAATGGTGAGCTCATTGAAAACCAGATCTGTTGATGTAGCATTATTGCCAAGTGAAATGGAAAGGATACAGGCCGATGGGCATCTGGCAGTAGTCATAGATGTATTGCGTGCCAGTACCACCATAGTGGTGGCCTTGGCCCATGGAGCATCCCGCGTGATTCCCTTAGCGACTGTGGAAGCAGCTCGGGCCCGGCAAGCTGAGGAACCAGAGCTGCTTCTCTGTGGGGAGAGGGATGCCCACCCCTTGCCTGGGTTTGACCTGGGCAACTCCCCTTGGGAATATACTGAGGCACGGGTTAAGGGCAAGAGCTTGATTCTGACTACTACCAATGGTACCAGAGCCCTAGAGGCGGCCGAGCAGGCCGGGGCGAGTACCATAATCGTTGGGGCAATGACCAATCGTCAAGCGGTAGTGGAGTTCTGCGTCAACTCTACTGAACCATTACTCTTGGTTTGTGCCGGGTGCCAAGGCCGGTTTTCCTTGGAGGATGCCCTATGTGCCGGTACACTGATCGCGGGGCTGGGGGAAGATATGTATTTGACGGATGCGGCTCGGGTTTGCTTAACTTTATATGAGCACTGGGGCCTGGGCCAGCTTGCTTCCCTGGTCGCCGATAGTGAGCATGGACAGCGGCTGAAGAGTAAAGGCTATAGTCAAGACATAACGTTAGCCCTGGATGTGGATGGTTGGCCCGTGGTACCCATCTATCGAGATGGGGAGATCCGGCTTTGGCAGCAAGCTGGTTAGCGCAGACGTGCCTTTTGCGGTGAGTGCAATCTGATGGTCTGGTTGCATTTGAGCCATACTGGAAATGGCAGGCACTGTGGCGGTCAGAGCCGGCCAGCGAAATCTGGTGAAAGATGGAGGAAATGCAAGAATTCTGGAGCCTGAAGGGATATTTGCCGGTATTTGAAGGTTTTATATGCTTGCATTTGAAATGCTGCTTCTGTAATATAATTACTGGTATTAGCACTCGCGGATGGTGAGTGCTAACAATACAGCAAGTCGGAAAAGGAGGTCTATAGTCTAGATGCAGATCAAACCATTAGCTGATCGAGTGGTCGTTAAGGCAATTGAGATGGAAGAGAAGACCAAGAGCGGTATTGTGCTGCCAGATACAGCCAAGGAGAAGCCCCAAGAAGGTGAGATCAAGGCTGTTGGTCCCGGTCGTTATGAAGATGGTAAACTGGTCCCCATGAATGTAAAGAAGGGTGACCGGGTACTCTTTGCCAAGTATGCAGGCACAGAGATCAAATTGGATGGAGAAGAATATCTCATCATGCGAGAATCAGATATTCTCGGCATTCTTGACTAAAAGAAATCAGATGATCTAGTGATAGTGAAGACTGAAGAGGAAGGTGAATGCAGGGATGGCAAAGGATCTGTTATACAGTGAACAGGCCCGTCGCAAATTGGAAAAAGGTGTTAATACCTTAGCCGATGCTGTTAAGATAACCCTTGGGCCGAAAGGACGCAATGTAGTACTAGAGAAGAAATACGGTTCTCCCACCATTACAAACGATGGTGTTACTATTGCCCGGGAGATCGAATTGGAAGATCCGTTTGAGAATATGGGTGCCCAGCTGGTCAAGGAAGTTGCAACTAAGACCAACGATGTGGCTGGTGATGGCACCACGACTGCTACCGTTTTAGCTCAGGCCATGATCCGGGAAGGCCTGAAAAACGTGGCTGCCGGAGCTAACCCCATGGAGTTGAAGAAGGGGATCGACACGGCGGTCGAGACAGCTGTAGACTATATCAAGGGATTGGCCAAGCCGGTAGAGACCAGAAGCGCCATTTCTCAGGTTGCGGCTATCTCAGCCGATAGTGAAGAGATCGGTGAGCTGATTGCCGAAGCTATGGAAAAGGTCGGCAAGGATGGCGTGATTACCGTAGAAGAGTCCCAGACCTTTGGCACTGAACTGGAAGTCGTCGAAGGCATGCAGTTTGATCGAGGATATATTTCCCCTTACATGGTCACTGATGCTGAACGCATGGAGGCCGTATTGGAGGATCCTTATATCCTCATTACTGATCGTAAGATCAGCGTTATCCAGGATTTGCTGCCTATTTTGGAGAAAATGATCCAGGTAGGCAGACCGCTGTTGATCATTGCTGAAGATATCGAAGGTGAAGCCTTAGCGACATTAGTTGTCAACAAGTTGCGTGGCACCTTAAACGTGGCGGCAGTCAAGGCCCCAGGTTTTGGTGACAGACGCAAAGCCATGTTGGATGACATCGCTGTGATTACTGGTGGTCAGGTCATCAGTGAGGAACTAGGCCTGAAACTAGAAAACACTAACATCGACCAGTTGGGCTCGGCTCGCCAGGTGATCATTGGCAAGGAAGACACTACTATCGTAGATGGCAAGGGAAGCCAGGAAGCGATCAAGTCCCGCATCAACCAGATCCGTGTTCAGATCGATGAAACTGATTCTGACTATGACCGTGAGAAGCTGCAGGAGCGGTTAGCTAAGCTAGCTGGCGGAGTGGCAGTAATCAGGGTTGGTGCTGCGACTGAGACCGAGCTTAGAGAAGTCAAGCATCGCATCGAAGATGCCCTTTCCGCTACGCGAGCGGCAGTTGAGGAAGGCATTGTCCCCGGTGGTGGAGTTACATTGCTCAATGCCGTTAACTCACTGGATAATGTGGGGCTGTCCGGCGATGCCCGTACCGGAGCCGATATTGTTCGCCGAGCACTGGCTGAGCCTTTACGGCTGATTGCAGCTAATGCCGGCTTAGAAGGTGCCGTGGTCGTCGAGAAGACGAAGACCCTCAAGACCGGTGTAGGGCTCAATGCCGTCACCGGCGAATATGTAGACATGTTGGAAGCCGGTATTGTGGATCCTGCCAAAGTAACCAGAAGTGCATTGCAGAATGCTTCTAGCATTGCCGGTATGTTGCTGACAACGGAGACACTTATTGCCGATACTCCTGAAAAAGAGGATCCCATGGCTGCTGCGGGTGCTGCGGGCATGGGCGGCATGCCTCCCATGATGTAAGTCAGGATAAAAAAAGGGCTCTGGTGCAAATGGAGCCCTTTTTGCACATCGGGTATCTCCATAGTGGGTTTAGTAAAGCAAAGGGCCAGTTCTCTGGCCTTTTTGCCTTTAAGGGCTAGAATAGGCGCGCAGGGTTTTGAACCCAAATGGGGAACTCTATGTAGACAGGCGATCCCCATTAGGGGCTGTGGATACTCAAAGCTTCTGTTTCAAAAACTACACAGCAGGAAGGATTTGCTGTTCTGGGTGGAGTAGACCAATAGAATAAGCAACAGCCGTGCTTAAGAGGAGGCAGCAGTGATGCGACAAGATATAGCTAGCGTCTTACTAACTGAGGCAGAGATTAAGAAAAGGGTAGCGGAACTAGGTGTCCAGATCTCCCAAGACTATGCAGGGAAAGATCTAGTGGCCATCTGTATTCTCAAAGGAGCCTTACACTTCATGGCCGATCTGACCAGGGAGATTGACATCCCCCTCGCTATAGATTTCATGGCCATTTCCAGCTATGGAGCTGGGACGAAGACATCGGGAGAAGTACGTATCCTACAGGACTTAGATGCTGCCATCGCGGACAGACACGTCTTGATCGTTGAGGATATTGTCGACAGTGGTCTTACCCTAAAATATCTGGTAGATAACTTAGGCTCTCGGCGGCCAGCAAGCCTCAGGATTGTCACCTTGCTCGACAAGCCTGCCCGCCGAGCGGTGACCATCAGCCCCGATTACAACGGGTTTGAGATCCCCGATGAGTTTGTGGTTGGATATGGGTTGGACTTTGATGAAAAATACAGGAACCTGCCCTTCATCGGAGTATTGAAGCCCGAGATCTACGAAAAATGAGATCTCAGGTATGAGAAATGGAGTGATGGACAGGTGGAGCGCGATAGCCTAACTAGAGAGAAACTTATTGTACTTGATCTGGGAGGTCATGGGAGTCACATTGCCGCCAGACAGATACGGAGGCTAAAGGTGTATTGTGAGATCTTCCCATTTACGACTCCATTACATAGGCTGCAGGCGGCCAGGCCCCGGGGTGTAATCATGACCGGTAGGGTAAATCAGGCCCAGAGGGGAGCAATCGCTCGCTGCGCAGCTGGTCTATTGGCCTGCGGTATCCCCATACTGGCCTTGGGCTCTGGCCTACACTGGCTTGTTGAGGAGTTAGGTGGCAAAATACAGGCGATGGGGGCAGATGACCCCCCCACTATCTATGGTACAGAATTCGACGTAGAAGCAGTCATGGAGCCCGGAAGCCAAGCCATATTGGAGAATTTCGCTCACGGCATTTGTGGGTGTCAGCCAACTTGGACTATGGAATCTTTTGTGGAAATGAGTATCAAGGACATTCGGGCTGAGGTAGGCGAGCAACCCGTGGTTTGCGGCTTGTCCGGCGGAGTGGACTCGACCGTGGCTGCGGCTCTGGTATATCGGGCGATCGGCAATCAGTTGACCACGATATTCGTTGATCATGGCTTTATGCGCAAGCACGAAGTTGAGGAAGTCACAAAGGTCTTTCGAGACCGGTTTGGTGACAACTTCATAGCTGTTGATGCCCGAGAACGCTTTTTGCAGAAAGTCAAGGGAGTCACTGACCCGGAAGAAAAACGCAAGCGGATCGGTACTGAATTTATCCGGGTATTTGAAGAGGAAGCTGCCCGGCTTGGTAAGATCGAGTACTTGGTGCAGGGCACCCTCTACCCTGATGTAGTGGAGAGCGGGGAGGGCACTGCACTAGTCAAGTCCCACCATAATGTAGGTGGTTTGCCGGAAGATATGTCCTTAGAACTATTAGAACCTCTACGATGGCTGTTCAAAGATGAAGTTCGAGAAGTAGCCACAGAGTTGGGGCTGCCCGATGAGCTGGTTTGGCGCCAGCCTTTTCCGGGGCCTGGTTTGGCTGTCAGAATTATTGGCGAAATCACGCTCGAGAAAATCAGGATTTTGCAGGAAGCAGATTACATTCTCAGGGAAGAGATCGCACGAGCAGGCCTAGAGCGAGACATTTGGCAGTATTTCGTAGTATTAAGTGACACAAAGACAGTTGGTGTCCATGAGCAGCAGCGTACCTATGGTTACATGGTCGGTATTAGGGCGGTGAACAGCATCGATGGCATGACGGCCAGTTGGGTGCATCTATCCCATGCTTTGCTGGAAACCGTTTCCCATAGGATTATGGATGAGGTGAAAGCGATCAATCGGGTGGTCTATGATATTAGCTCTAAACCACCATCTACCATAGAGTGGGAGTAGACACGCAGCTAGAAGGGAGGGGGAATTGTGGCCTATACCATGATGCAGACGCCGCGGGGGACCAAAGATTTCCTGCCCCGAAATGCAGAGCGCAAGCGGTGGATGGAAGCAGTCTTGGTGGGGTTGTTTCGGCAGTGGGGTTATCGGGAGATTATTACACCCACCATGGAATTCTATGATGCTGTCAGTGCCGGTGATGTGACCGGCCTGGCCCGCAATCTCTATCGATTTTTTGAAAGAGAAGGAGACCTCTTGGCCTTGCGCCCAGATGTAACTACCCCAGTGGCTAGAGTGGTGGCCACTCGGTTACAGGACACGCCCAAGCCGCTTCGTCTTTGCTATCATGCTAATGTCTTTCGCTATGCAGAACCTCAGGCAGGGCGGAGAAGGGAATTTTACCAAGCCGGCGTGGAACTAGTGGGAAGCAGTAGTTATCTAGCTGATGCGGAGGTGGTGGCCCTCACCGTAGAAGCCTTGAGGGCAGTGGGGCTGAAGAATTTTCGAGTTGACATAGGACAAGTCGATTACTATGATGGGATTTTACAGCATCCGGCTCTATCACCCGGCCAAAGACGCTCCATGCGTCTGGCTCTTCTCAAGAAAGACTATGTTGCTTTAAATGAGCTGCTTAGTGATTGCAATCTGCCTCGTGAGGACCGAGAGCTCTTGCGGCAGCTGCCGGAGCTGCGGGGAGGTGGAGAGATTCTAGAGGAAGCTATGGAGAGGGCCACAAACCTGATCTCAAAACAGGCCATTGAGCATCTCATGGCTGTCTATGAGGTGCTGGAGGCCTACGATTTGGCCAACTGGGTCCGAGTTGATCTGGGGATGATTAAGGATATCGAGTACTATACCGGCATGGTCCTAGAAGCTTATACGGCTGATATGGGCTTTACCATCGGTACAGGTGGCCGCTATGACAATCTTATTCATCAGTTTGGCTATGACTGCCCTGCTACTGGTTTTGCACTGGGAATAGAGCGGATCATGTTAGCTCTTTCCCGGCAGCAAGGGTGGCCTACTATGCCCAATCGCCGGATATTGTGCATGAAAACAGCCAAACAGCCCGGGCTAAGCTGGCAAGTAGCCCGTAAATTGCGGGAATACGGCTATACAGTGGAACTGGATGTAGGTAAGCGCAGTCAGGCAGAGACTGAAGAATACGCCGAGGCCTCCGGCTTCCGATGGCTCGTCTGTCCTCTTTCCCTGGAACAGATTCGGATATGGAGCCCTAAGGCAGGCTGGCGGGAGTTAGAGCTGGCCCAGTTTGTGGCAGCGATAGAGGAGGAGAGTATCAGTGAATAAGATGACTCCCTTGACGATAGCTGTCCCCAAGGGCCGGCTGCAAAGTGACGTAATTAGTCTCTTTGAACAGGCCAGTATCGATTGTAGTGAGCTGAGGGACCCCTCTCGGCGTTTGATTGTTCCTGTATCGGGTACACAGTGGAGGTTCCTGTTGGCAAAGCCAGCAGATGTACCGACCTATGTCGAATACGGGGCTGCCGATCTGGGGGTAGTAGGGAAAGATATCTTGCTCGAGAGCCGCAAAGATGTGGCAGAGTTGATGGATTTGGGTTTTGGCAGGTGCCGCCTGATTGTAGCGGTACCCGAGTCATCTGGCATCAAAAATGTGCAGGAACTAGATTTCAACTCCCGGGTAGCGACCAAGTTCCCCGAGATAACCACCGAGTTCTTCAATCGGCAAGGCATTCAGGCTGAAGTAGTTAAGCTGAATGGTTCGGTGGAGCTAGGTCCAATCGTAGGATTAGCTGATGCCATAGTTGACATCACTGAAACCGGAACTACTTTAGAGGAGAATGGTCTCATTCCCATTGCCGAGATAGCTCAGGTATCGAGCCGGCTGATTGCCAATCAGGTAGGCTATAAGGTCAAATATGATACGATTCATAGCTTAGTGGAGCGGTTTAGGCGAGTGTTGGGCCAGAAACATGGGGTGGAGG
Organism: Bacillota bacterium; assembly: GCA_012798695.1. Lineage (GTDB taxonomy): Bacteria > Bacillota > Limnochordia > DTU087 > DTU087 > JAAZMR01. Next base: position 92,934 of record JAAZMR010000070.1, read on the forward strand.
GAACATGATGAAGATCTTCAGAAGCTGGGAGCTCACGGAGGATAAGGTGCGAGAACTGCTCACCCGCCCTTTTGCCGATGAAGTTGAGGTCACTGATACCTTTATGGAGCGAACTAAGTCCGTTTGGGGAGAACCTCTGAGCCCTGAGGAAGTAGTGACTCGGATCTTAGGCCAAGTCCAAGCCCGCGGGGACGAGGCAGTCATTGAATATGTGGCCCACTTGGATGGTGCCCATTTAACGACTGACACCCTTTGGGTAAGTGAGGCAGAATGGGAAGAAGCTTTAGAGCAGGTATCTGTAGATTTTATGCAGGCCCTCAAGACCGCCTGTAATAATATTGAGCAATACCATGCCCAGCAGAAACCTCAATCCTGGATAACAGTGGAAGCTGATGGGAGTATTTTGGGGCAGAGGGTGACCCCCTTGGATCGGGTGGGCATATATGTTCCCGGAGGTACCGCACCCTTGGTTTCCACTGTGCTCATGTGTGCGCTCCCTGCCCGGGTTGCCCAAGTGGAAGAAGTAATAATGGCTTCTCCAATAGGCGCAAGTGATGTGATGAATCCCTACATCTTGGCTGCGGCTCGCCTGGCGGGAGTGGATCGGGTACTCAAAGTTGGGGGGGCCCAGGCCATTGCAGCCTTGGCCTATGGCACTGAGACAATCCCGGCAGTGGATAAAATCGTGGGACCCGGTAATATCTTCGTCACACTAGCCAAGAAAATGGTCTATGGGCGGGTCGGCATTGAGAGCCTGGCAGGCCCCAGCGAGATTCTTGTTATAGCTGACGAGACGGCTAATGCCCGTCATTTGGCGGCAGACCTGCTTTCTCAGGCAGAACATGATCCGGAAGCTGCCTCGATTTTGCTCACGGATTCCGAGAGACTAGCTCGGCAAGTGAGAACAGAGATATCTATCCAGTTAGAGAGTCTGGGGCGTCAGGCAATTGCCCGCTTATCGCTGAAGAAAAATGGGTTGATCCTAGTTTGCCGGGATCTAGATGAAGCGGCCGCGTGGGCTAATGTATGTGCTCCTGAACATTTGGAGCTGTGTGTAGCACAGCCCTTTGCAATGCTTCACCTAATCAGGCATGCCGGTGCCGTTTTCTTGGGGCACATCGGTTGTGAGCCAATCGGTGATTATATCGCTGGGCCGAACCATGTCCTGCCTACCAATGGCACAGCACGGTTTTCATCACCTTTGGGGACAGAGGATTTTGTGAAACGCAGCAGTATTATTAGCTATACGGAAGCAGGACTAGCCCAGTTTGGCCCTGATGCGATCAGGCTGGCCATGGTGGAAGGGCTTGATGCCCATGCTAATGCTATTCGGGTGAGACTGCAAGCTTTGGGGGAAAAGCAGGAGGGAGCCGAATGCGAATAGGCGAAGTGGCTAGGACCACTCTCGAAACAGATATCCAAATTAGAATAGACTTAGATGGTAAGGGCCAAAGCAACATAGACACCGGCATCGGTTTTCTTGATCATATGCTGACAGCCTTTGCTAAACACGGTTTTTTCGATCTGGCAATTAGCGCTCAGGGCGATCTAGAGGTCGATGCCCATCACACTGTGGAAGATGTGGGCATAGTCCTCGGCCAGGCCATAGGCAAAGCCCTAGGCAATAAAGCCGGCATCGCCCGCTTTGGCACAGCCTTTCTGCCCATGGATGAAGTGTTGGTGATGGCCGCGGTGGATATTAGTGGCAGGCCCTATGCAGCGTTCTCCTGGAATTTGCCTGCTGAGCAGCTGGGTGCTTTTCCTGCAGTCTTGGCAGAGGAGTTTTTTCAGGCCCTGGCCTTCAATGCCGGTATTACCCTGCATATTCGAGAAGTAGCTGGGGGTAATACACATCATCTCTTGGAGGCAGCTTTTAAGGCCACAGCCCGGGCATTGGCCAAGGCATGTGCCATGGATCCGCGGGTGGAAGGGCTGCTCTCGACGAAAGGAAGATTGGGATGACACTAGAGGTGATTCCGGCCATTGACCTAAGAGCAGGATGTTGTGTGCGCTTGGTGCAGGGGCAAATTGATGAGCAAACTGTATACTCTCATGAACCGGTGAAGGTGGCCCGGAATTTTGAGAAAGCCGGAGCCGGGAGATTGCATGTAGTCGATTTGGATGGTGCTTTTACGGGTCAGCCGGCCAATCTAGATGTGATTAGATCGATAGCTGAGGCAATAGCTATGCCCATCGAAGTAGGGGGCGGTATTCGCCATCTAGAGACGATCGAGGCCGTCTTGTCCACGGGAGTTGATTATGTCATCTTAGGGACAGTGGCCTGTGAAGAACCCGATCTGGTAGCAGAGGCTTGTAGGCGGTACCCAGGCCGGATTATTGCCGGAATTGATGCCAGGGATGGCCGAGCGTCGGTGCGAGGCTGGGTCGATGAGACAGATATGGATGCCCTGGCTCTGGCCCACCGGATGGTCAGATCTGGGGTAGAAGAGATTATTTTTACCGATATTGCGCGGGATGGCATGCTCAGCGGGCCCAATCTTGAAGCCTTGAGAGGCGTGACCAAGGCTGGGGCCAGAATCATTGCTAGTGGAGGGGTTGCGACACTAGCCGACATCGAGTCTATTGCCGAGCTATCTGATGCGGGGGTTGTTGGGGTTATCATCGGAAAAGCATTATACAGCGGCCAGTTCACCCTGGAGCAAGCCATCAAAGCTGCGAACCACGCCTGATTGCCACAAAGTCATCTACCTAGTATCATGGAAGAAGGTCAGCTGAATAGCGATTGGTTGCTGTGACCCGCAAGCTTCATGTGAAGGGTTGATTGCGTTTGGTTGGGGGAGATGGATGGGGGTTAGGGTAATGCCGGAGAAAAGAGTGATCCCGTGTCTGGATGTGAAGAATGGGCGGGTTGTCAAAGGGATTAATTTCGCTTCCCTGCGGGATGTGGGAGATCCGATTGAGCAAGCCGCATTCTATGATGCAGAAGGTGCGGATGAAATTGTTTTCCTGGATATTGCCGCTTCCGAAGAGGGGCGGAGAGCACTATCGGATAGCATCCGTGAAACAGTCACAGCGATTAGCATCCCCCTGGTAGTGGGTGGCGGCATCAGCACTCTGGAGGATATGGAGGTATTGCTGGAAGCCGGCGCCAGCAAGGTGTCTGTGAGTACGGCAGCCCTGAAAAACCCCGAACTGATTGCACAAGCGGCCCGAGCCTTTGGACGAGAGCGGATTGTTGTCGCTATTGATGCCAAGCGCAGCATGGGTTCTAGAGATGATTTTCAGTGGGAAGTCTATGCTCAGGGGGGCCGCCAGGCCACAGGACTAGATGTCTGTGAATGGGCAGAAAAAGCATATACCTTGGGAGCAGGCGAGATTCTCTTGACCAGCATGGATGCAGATGGTACCCAAGACGGCTACGATAATCGCCTGAATCACATGGTAGCCAACAAGGTACCTATCCCCATAATTGCCTCAGGAGGAGCCGGGCGGCTTGAGCATTTTAAGAATGCTTTTCTGGAAGGCAAGGTAGATGCTGTATTGGCTGCTTCCATCTTTCACTATCGCACATATTCAATTCGCCAAGTCAAGGAATACTTGCGAGATGCAGGGATCCCGGTGCGAATCTGATCGGCCAGTACTTAGTGGTTTCATAGACGATATGAGAATGAGAACAGGGCATTCGATGGGTATCTTGTGAGGGGGAAAATGAGGGTGGATATGGGTGAATTGAAATTCCGCGAAAGTGGATTGATTCCGGCTATTATCCAAGATGCTGAAAACGGTGAAGTGCTGATGTTAGGTTACATGAACCGGGAAGCTCTGGAGAAAACACTGCAGACAGGCATGACTTGGTTTTGGAGCCGCAGCCGTCAGCAACTTTGGCAAAAGGGAGAGAGCTCGGGCCATTATCAAGAGGTGCAGAGTGTCACGGCTGATTGCGATTTTGATGCCTTGCTAATTGAGGTGAAACAGCATGGGCCAGGTGCTTGCCATGAAGGCTACCGCTCCTGTTTCCACAACCCGGTAGAATATGACGGGTCAGAGCAGTCGGTGGCATCTGCCAGAGAGGATGAGCCTACCTTTGATGCCGAAGAGGTTTACGGTAAACGCTCTCCCAAGATTATCAATGAGCTGTTCAAGGTGGTGCAAGGCCGTCGGCTCAATCCTGTGGATGGATCGTATACCACATATCTCTTTACCCAGGGACTAGACAAGATCCTGAAGAAGATCGGGGAAGAGGCTACGGAGGTCGTAATTGCAGCTAAGAATCCTGGTTTGGATGAACTGATTTACGAGCTGGCTGATTTGTACTATCACACCATTGTTCTTATGGTGGAGAAGGGCACTGATCCAGGAGCTGTATTCTCTGAGTTAAGGTCTAGGCGCTAGCCGGGACATGGAGCAGCCAAGCCATGACGAGGTTTGACCGGAGGGAGCTTTGTTTTGGATATTCTCAGCAGTCTCAATGAGCAACAGAGAGAAGCGGTGACACATGCAGGTGGTCCCCTGTTGGTGGTAGCTGGTGCAGGCAGTGGCAAGACCCGAGTGCTAACCTATCGGATAGCCCACCTGCTTTCGGCGATGAGGGTACCTCCCTATTTTATCCTGGCAGTTACTTTTACCAATAAGGCAGCCGAGGAGATGAAAGAGAGGATTACCGGGTTAGCTGGCCCTTTAGGGGAGCAGGTCTGGGTCGCCACTTTTCACTCTACCTGTGTACAGATCTTGCGGCGGGAGGCAGACAAGGTCGGATATGAACGGAACTTCTTGATCTTTGATACTGTTGATCAGCTCAATGTAGTCAAGGAAGCGATCAAAGACTTGAACCTGGATACCCGGAAGATTGAACCCCGTACGGTTTTGTATACAATTAGCAATGCCAAGAATGAGCTGGTTAGCCCTCAAGCATATGGGCAGTATGCCAGTGACTTTTGGGATAAGACTGTCGCACGCATTTATGACAAGTACCAGAGCAAGCTGATGGCGGCCAATGCTTTTGATTTCGATGACTTGATTATGGTTACAGTCAGATTGTTTCACAGCTACCCGGAAGTGCTAAGTCGTTACCAGGACCGGTTTCGTCATATTCTCGTAGATGAGTATCAGGATACAAATCATGCTCAATATGTATTGGTGAACCTCTTAGCCAAGAAGCACCGCAACCTTTGTGTGGTCGGTGATGCCGACCAGAGCATCTATGGGTTTCGCGGTGCAGATATTCGCAATATCATGGAGTTTGAGAAAGACTATCCTGATGCCAAGGTAGTCAAGTTGGAGCAGAATTATCGCTCCACGGAAAAAATCCTGCAATCGGCCAATGCAGTGATTGCCAACAACTTAGGCCGCAAAGATAAAGCACTCTGGACAGACAAAATCGGTGGAGATCCGCTGTTTCTATACAAAGCCAGTGATGAGCGGGAAGAAGCCACCTTTGTTGCGGAAGAGATTCAGAAACTCAAGCTCAGTGGGAGAAAGTATAACGATTGTGCCATATTGTATAGGACTCATTCCCAATCCCGGACCTTCGAAGAAGCTTTCATGCGCCGAGGTATACCTTATGTGATTGTGGCCGGCTTGCGTTTCTATGAGAGAAAAGAAATTAAGGATCTCATCGGCTATTTGCGGCTATTGGAGAACCCCGCGGATCTGTACAGCTTGAGGCGTGTGATTAATGTGCCTAAGCGAGGCATCGGGGAGGTTACCCTCGGTCGCCTGGAGAGTTTTGCACTAGAAGAAAATGTCACTCCATATGAGGCTTTGCCGCGGGCAGAGGAGATACCGGGGCTCGGTGCCCGAGGGGTAAATGCTTTGCAGCGGTTTTATGAACTAATGGAGTACTTGCGTGGCCAAATAGGCAAGGTAGGCCTCACGCGGCTGACTGAAGATGTGCTGGAGGCAACTGGGTATGTGGATGAACTGGAGGCAGAGCGGACCATAGAGGCTGATGGCCGGATCGAGAATCTAAAAGAGTTTCTTTCCGTCACAAAACAATATGAAGAAGAAAACCCGGCGGCTGATTTAGCAGGCTTCTTAGAGCATGTAGCTTTGGTGGCAGCTGTTGACCTATATGACTCCGGTGCTGATACTGTGGTAATGATGTCTTTGCATGCTGCCAAGGGTTTGGAGTTTCCCATCGTCTTCTTGGTAGGCATGGAAGAAGGTGTTTTCCCCCACAGCCGCTCCCTTTGGGAACCGGGAGAGCTTGAGGAGGAAAGGCGTCTCTGCTATGTCGGTATCACTAGGGCCATGCAGCGCCTATACCTTACCTGTGCTCAGCTGAGAACACTATATGGTTCCACTACACAGAATTTTATTTCCCGGTTCATAGAGGAGATCCCAGAAGAGTGTATTGAAGTACTCCCACCCGGTGGGGAAAGGAGTATGGCCGGGAATGCTCAGGGGAAGGAGCTGTGTTGGCCGAATAGGCGTGCTCAGCAGGCGGGTGAAAAGAAGACCGCTAGAGCGGGTGGTGGGGCTTTAGTCTCTGAGCTGCATGCGGGGACGAAGGTCAAACACAGTCATTTCGGTGAAGGTACTGTGGTTGCTGTTTCTGGTGAAGGCACACAAGCCATCTTGAGTGTGGCTTTTCCTGACCAAGGGATTAAGAGGTTTCTGGCTGAATATGCTCCTTTGGTGAAGTTGTGAGCAGACGCTTTAGCCAATACAAGAGCAGGTTAAAAGGTGTAGCCCGGGGTACAGCATGGGAGGCGAGCAGAGGAACTTCTCCAATTAATTGGTCATTTAACGTGAACAGCAGCTCTCCCAATCGCTGTCCCCGCCGGATGGGGGCATTTGTCTTTTCAATGACCACATGGGATCGGATATCATCGATATCACGATTGTGGACGACTTTGTATACTGTCTTACCCGCTATGCCGGTTACCTGCTGATACAGGCCTTCCTGAATCACAATATTGGCTATCTCATGCCCTTGCCGGGACAAAGGCAAGAGGTGGAATTCCTGGAAGCCATATTCCAGGAGCCTGGCAGCATCGTTCCACCGATTGCGGCTGTTGAGTACGACACTGACGAGGCGTCGACCGTCTCGAGATGCAGCAGCCACCAGGCAGTAGCCGGCTCCACCGGTGGTGCCGGTCTTTACTCCTTCTGCTCCCTCAAATGAGAGAAGTAGGCGGTTAGTATTATACCAAGACCATCGAGCACCATCGAAGCTAGCATCATATTGAAGCTTGCTGACGGTTTCTCCGAATTGAGAGTAAAGCATGGCTACTCGGGTGATCATGGCCAGGTCAAAGGCTGTGGAATAATGGCTGGGATGGTCAAGTCCATGGGGATTAGCAAAATGGGAATTGACAGCACCGAGTTCCCGGGCTCGGGAGTTCATTTTCTTGACGAATTCAGCTTCAGAGCCTGCTAGGTGTTCGGCTATGGCGATGGCAGCATCATTGCCGGAAGGCAGTAAGAGGCCATGGAGGAGATCACCGAGAGGTATCCGCTGACGGGGGTGGATGCGGGCACTTGAACCTCTGATGTTCGCAGCTCTTTGGCTGATAGTGACTATGTCTGCTAGGTTGCCCTCTTCTAGAGTCAATAGTGCTGTGAGAATCTTGGTTGTACTAGCCGGGGGGCGGCGGACATGTTCGTTTTTGGCGAAGAGAACAGTACCGGTAGCTGCCTCCAACAAGATAGCGTTGGTAGCGGTGATCGTCGGACCTTTGGTATAATCAGGTAGGTAGTCACACTCCGGCTCCCAGTAGGCAGCGATCCATGCGGGATAGGTGATTGGTAAGCGTACAATGATAAGATGTGCCAATACTATCAGTACCAGGCTGAGTGCTCCCAGGAGCCAGTAGAGATTCCGCCGTGGTATATACATACTGACTCTTACTCCCCTTTGCTGGATCAATTTCGCCTGTGCTATGTACATTAATACTTAGCGAGTCTGGTCACTATGTCGGAAAGATAAATTCTTAGGTGAAGACAGTTGGGTTCTTGGTGAAACCGGTGTGGATTTTCGGGTGATGGGAAAGGGAGATTTGGTGCATGGAAAGACTGAAAGAGGCCCGGCGTGAGATTGAAGCTCTGCGCGAACGGATACTTTATCATGATTATCGGTATTATGTGCTGGACAGTCCCGAGATAGCGGATGCTGAGTATGACCAGCTGATGCGGCAGCTGCGGAAACTGGAAGCGGCCTATCCCGAGCTAGTTACTCCGGATTCTCCTACCCAGCGGGTAGGGGGAGTGCCGCTGGCTGGCTTTGGCCAGGTAGAACACTACATACCGCTCTTAAGCCTAGACAATGCTACAACCCAAGCGGAGCTGTGGGATTTTGATCAGCGAGTCCGGAGGCGATGGGCGGGGGAGCCCCTCACCTATGTCGTGGAACCCAAAATAGATGGTCTTGCAGTATCTTTGACCTATGAGGCCGGAGTCTTCACCCGGGGAGCTACTCGGGGTGACGGGGAGCGGGGAGAGGATATAACTCAGAATCTGCGCACCATAGCCAGTGTGCCCCTGCGGCTGAGAGGGGAGCGGTTGCCATCGGTTTTGGAGGTACGGGGTGAAGCTTATATGGATAGGCGGGATTTTGATGAGCTTAACCGCTGGCGGGGTGAGCATGGGGAGCCATTGTTTGCCAATCCCCGCAATGCCGCTGCCGGCTCTTTGCGTCAGCTGGATCCAAAGGTGACTGCCTCTCGCCATCTAAATGTCTTTTTCTATGCATTAGGCTATCATGAGGGCCTCGAGTTGGAGACACATTGGCAGGTGCTGCAGTATTTCAAGTCGATTGGGTTGAGGGTAAGTCCGCTTATCCAATGCTGCCCAGACATGAAGGCAGTTTGGGAGTACTGTGAAAAAATGCAGGCTCAACGGGAGGCATTGACATACGATATTGATGGGGTAGTTGTCAAGGTAGACAATCTAGGAGCCCAGGCGATGCTAGGGGCTACCGGCAAGAGCCCTCGGTGGGCTATCGCTTTTAAGTATCCGGCCGAAGAGGCTACTACAGTAGTGGAAGATATCATCGTGCAGGTGGGTCGTACCGGGGCCCTCACCCCCCTGGCGATTTTGCAGCCGGTGGAAGTAGCAGGCTCGACTGTGAGTAGGGCTACGCTGCACAATGCGGATATCCTCAAGGCCAAAGATGTGAGAGTCGGAGATACGGTGATTATTCGTAAAGCGGGAGATGTGATTCCGGAGATTGTCAAACCAGTAGAGTCCAAGCGTACCGGCAGGGAGCAGATTTTCGCATTACCAGATCATTGCCCAGTCTGCAATGCAGAGGTGCAGCGGCTGCCCGGGGAAGCGGTTACCCGATGTGTGGGCACCGCCTGCCCTGCTCAATTGATGGAAGGCTTGGTGCATTTTGCTTCCAGAGGGGCGATGGAGATTGAAGGGATGGGCCCAGCCCTTATCGATCAACTTGTGGAGGCGGGGCTAGTCAAGGACCCTGCGGATATCTACTACTTAGATCCAGAAAAACTCCGGCAGCTTCCCAGAATGGGAGCTAAGTCCGTAGAGAACCTGATGACGGCTATTGAAGCTAGCCAAGCAAGGCCGTTGGCACGGGTGGTGTTTGCCTTAGGTATCCGCCTTGTTGGAGAAGCGGCTGCGAGGGAGCTGGCCGCGCATTTTGGCAGTATGGAAAGACTGATTGCCGCTTCCCGGGAAGAATTGCAGACCGTGCCTCTCGTAGGAGACAAGATTGCAGAAAGCATTATTACTTTCATGGAAGAGCCACAGAACCAGCGGGTGATTAGGCGCCTGGCCGAGGCTGGTGTAACTATGTCAGAGGCGGGAAAAACCGATACTGTAGAACCAGGGCCTCTCTTGGGGAAAACGGTGGTTCTCACTGGGACGCTGGAAAAGTATTCCAGGCAGGAAGCAGCAGAGCTGGTGCGCTCATTAGGTGGTAAAGTGACAGCTTCCGTCAGCCGCAGTACCGATTACGTAATCGCTGGGGCTAATCCCGGTTCTAAGCGGCGCCGAGCTGAAGAATTGGCCATCCCCATTCTCGGTGAAACAGATCTGGATAGATGGTTGAAGGAGTGAGGAAAGTGACTTTAAAGAAGCTAGAGGAGTTGGCTGTAACTGCGCGTCTGGGGTTGACTGAGTCTGAACGGAAGATGTTCCCTGAGCAGATATCCCGGATTCTGGCTTGTGCCCAAGTGCTGCAGTCAATCGACACCAAGGGAGTAGTTCCTACGATTTATCCGATGGAGCAGGCTGGTGTTCTGCGGGAGGATAAGGTGGTTTCCTCTCTAGACAAGGTAGTAGCACTAGCTAACGGCCCGGAGGTGGCAGACGGCTATTTTCGGGTTCCCCGGATCATAGAAGAAGACTAGCTGGCCTGCAGTAGAAAGGTCAGTTATCGGTGGCGACAGGAGGCGAGTTACATGCAGTTAGACCAGATGACAATTCATGAGCTGCAATCACTTTTACAGGCCGGGGAAGTTAGCTCCCAAGAGATCACAGCAGCGGTCTACTCTCAAATTGATCATGTGGAAGAGGATATCGAGGCCTATATTACTCTTTGTCGAGAGGAAGCCATGGCCCAAGCCAAGAGAGCCGATGCGATGGTGGCTGAAGGCCAAGCTTCACCTTTATGCGGAATACCCCTCGCGATCAAGGATAATCTCTCTACTATGGGTGTGCGGACGACCTCGGCATCTCGGATTTTGGAGGAGTACATACCACCCTTTGATGCGACGGTAGTGGCTAGACTAAAGAGTGTCGGGGCGGTAATGGTAGGTAAGACGAACCTTGATGAGTTTGGCTTGGGCTCATCCACCGAGAATTCACAGTTTCACATCACCCGCAATCCTTGGGACTTGTCCAGGGTACCGGGCGGTTCCAGTGGCGGGTCGGCAGCAGCCGTGGCCGCTGGGGAGGCTATTGCAGCTCTTGGTTCGGATACAGGTGGCTCCATTCGGCAGCCGGCGGCCTTTTGTGGGGTCATAGGGTTCAAGCCTACCTATGGACTGGTTTCTCGTTATGGCCTCATACCGGCGGCCGCTTCTCTGGATCATGTTGGTCCCATAACCCGGGATGTGCGGGATGCTGCTTTGGTCTTGCAGGAGATCGCCGGTTGGGATCCCCAAGATCCAACTTCGGCCAAGATGGAATTACCTGATTATGCAGCAGCTTTGACCGGAGACATCACTGGGCTGGTTGTTGGCCTTCCCCGAGAATTGATCAGTGATGCACTTGATCCTGAGGTGAAAGAAGGCCTGTTTGGAGCAGCCAATGTACTCGAGTCTTTGGGTGCCCGTGTTGAAGAGATCTCATTGCCTCACGCGGAATATGCTATGGCTGCTTTTCACCTTGTAGCTTCAGCTGAGATCAGCTCCAGCCTTGCTTGTTTCGATGGCGTGCGCTTAGGTCACAGGGCTGAGGCAGCCAAGGATACGGTCTCAATGTTTATCCAGACACGGAAGCTGTTTGGGCCAGAGCCAAAGCGCCGGATCCTGGTAGGCACCCATATTCTGCAGGCTGATAACTATGAGGCTTACTATCGAAAAGCACAGCAAGTGCGGACACTGATCAGACAAGACATAGAGCGAGCTTTTGGGCAGTGTAGTGTTATTCTGTCTCCTACAGCGCCCACTGCTGCATTTCCCCTTGGCCATAAACTAGACAAGCCCGTATTGATGCATCAATCTGATCTATATACTGTCATAGCTAATCTAGCAGGGATACCGGCATTAAGTGTCCCCTGTGGATATACGGAGCAAGGTCTGCCTATGGGAATCCAGCTTATGGGCAAGCCATTCGATGAGCCTACTATACTGAAAGTAGGGCATGCCTATGAGCAACACGCTTGTTTGCCAGTACGGTGGCCGCAAATGGAGGTGAAGACTAATGGCTGATTGGGAAGTTGTTATTGGACTAGAAATTCATGCCGAGCTTCTTACCAAGTCTAAAGTCTTCTGCGGATGCAGTACCCAGTTCGGGGGTACACCCAACAGTCAGGTATGCCCTGTCTGTTTGGGATTGCCGGGGGCACTGCCGGTGCTGAATCGCAAAGCCGTGGAATTGGCCATCAAGGCGGGCTTGGCGTTGCAGTGTAATATCAATCAGTACTCCCAGTTTGATCGAAAGCACTATTTCTATCCGGATCTGCCCAAGGCCTATCAAATATCCCAAAACGAACTGCCTGTTTGCAGTGATGGCAAGGTGGAGCTGCAGATGGGTGAGACTGTACGGGAAATCGGAATTCAGCGGGTACATCTAGAAGAAGAAGCCGGCAAGTCGCTTCATGCCGGTGATAGCATCATGAGTGCCGCATATTCGCTCTTGGACTATAACCGCTGTGGGATAGCTTTGATTGAGATTGTGACAGAACCGGATATTCGCTCTCCCGAGGAAGCACGACTGTTCCTGGAGAAACTGAAAACGCTGTTGGAGTATACGGAGGTCTCTGATTGTAAAATGGAAGAAGGCTCCTTGCGTTGTGATGCCAATATTTCCTTAAGGCCGATAGGGGCGAGTAGCTTTGGAGTCAAGAGTGAAATCAAGAATTTGAACTCATTTCGAGCGGTTCAAAGGGCCTTGGAATTCGAAGTTGAGCGTCAAAAAGCAGTGCTGGCTGCCGGAGAAAGTGTACTGCCAGAGACACGGCATTGGGATGAAGCGCAAGGTATGACCTTTTCCATGCGGAGCAAGGAAAAAGCGGCTGATTATCGCTATTTCCCAGAACCCAATCTCTATCCATTGGAGATAGAGCCTGGTTGGGTAGAAAGCATCAAGGCGGAGTTGCCGGAGTTACCGGATGCCCGGAGAGATCGCTTTGTCGCCGCATATGGTTTACCTATTTACGATGCTGATGTACTAACTACCAGCCGTGATTTAGCCGATTACTTCGAGACGTGTATGCAAGAGGTCAAAGATGCCAAGTTGGTCAGTAACTGGGTGATGGGGGAAGTCCTGCGCTGGTTGAAAGCACACGGATTGGAAGCAGCCGAATCCCCGGTCAGGCCTGGGGAGCTTGCCGGCTTGTTAAGGTTAATTCAGGAAAACGTGGTGAGTAACATTGTAGCCAAGGAGGTCTTGGCTGAGATGTTTGCCTCCGGGAAGCCCGCAGCTCTGATCGTCGAGGAGAAAGGTTGGAAACAGGTCAGTGATAGTGGTTCTCTAGAGGCAATGATCGAGGAGGTACTGGCAGATAATCCCGGTCCTGTAGCGGATGTCAAGGGTGGCAAGACCAAGGCTATTGGGTTCTTGGTGGGCCAGGTGATGAAAGCCTCTAAGGGTACGGCCAACCCTCAGAAGGTGAATGAGATGCTGAGGGATAAGTTGCAGGTCAAGTAAGTGTTCGATCGGAGTCGTGCAGCCAAGGGCAACTTTGTCTTGCCCTTGGCCGTTTTTGGCTGAACGGTGATTCGCTTGGGGTTAGGTGCCTGAGAATCGCCAAAATGATTGACAGATGGCATGGCGTGGAGTATAGTGAAAAAAATAGAGTATAGTTGACTACCTCGGCTCCTCGCAGTGATGTTTAGCTATTGGCAAACAATGTCACCGGAGCCGGCGGTAGATGGCTTGAGTTGTTGGAAAAGGAGGCGAATAAAAGTGTCTAAGCTCTTAGAGCCTTGCAATCAGGCACCAGTGCAGATTGTGGATACAACTCTGCGTGATGGTGAGCAGACTGCAGGAGTGGTTTTTGCCAATAATGAGAAGGTGCGCATTGCCAAACTCCTGGATGCCATGGGAGTACACCAGATTGAAGCTGGTATTCCCGTAATGGGTGGTGATGAGCAAGAAGCCATTCAAGCAATTGTCAAGGCCGATCTCCGAGCCAGCATTATGGCCTGGAATCGAGCGGTCATTAAAGACGTCGAAGCCTCCCTGGCCTGTGATGTCGATGCAGTGGCGATTTCCATATCAACATCTGATATTCATATTAAACATAAGCTGCAAACTAGCCGCGATTGGGTTCTGACGCACATGACAGATGCTGTGGCCTTTGCCAAAACGCATGATCTCTATGTTTCGGTAAATGCCGAAGATGCTTCTCGATCGGATATGGATTTTTTGATCAAGTTTGGGCGGGAGGCCCGGGATGCGGGAGCCGATCGTTTACGCTATTGTGATACTGTCGGTATTATGGATCCCTTTTCCATCTGTGAGCAGGTCCGGATTTTGCGGGAAGCCACCGGCCTGGAGATTGAGATGCATACACACAATGATTTTGGCATGGCTACTGCCAATGCCTTAGCCGGTGTCCGGGGTGGTGCAAAATTCGTCGGGGTGACCATCAATGGATTAGGGGAGCGGGCAGGAAATGCAGCACTTGAGGAAGTAGTCATGGCCCTTAAGCATCTGTCTCGCACCGACCTTCAGTTCAAGACCGATATGTTCCGAGAAGCTAGTGAGTATGTGGCTCGAGCTTCGGGGCGAGATTTGCCTGCCTGGAAGGCCATTGTCGGTACCAACATGTTTGCTCACGAATCCGGTATCCATGCAGATGGCGTGCTGAAGGATTCGTCGACCTATGAGGCTTTCACTCCTGAAGAAGTGGGGCTTCAGCGGCAAATCGTGATCGGAAAACACTCTGGTACGAAAGCCCTGATCGCCAAATTCCTGGAATATGGTATTCATCTTAGCCCCGAGGATGCCGCGGTGCTGCTCCCTAAAGTCAGAGAGGTATCAGTGACTTTGAAGCGAGCCTTGTTTGACAAAGAACTAGTATATGTCTACGAAGATTTTAGGCAAGAAACCGGTCATGGGAAAGATGCCAGCTAAGCTTTTGGGGCAATTCGGGTTGTGTCTGTGCGAGCCCATAGTTGTGCTTAACGGGTAATCTGCTTTGTCCTTGCCTGTAGGGAATCGGCATGAAATCACCGATTAGGTGATTTCCACTGCCGATTTTCCGCGCTGAGGTGATGTCAGGACAATTCGGTAGTTAATACATGTATACATGCCAAAAGGCAGGGGAAGGCATTTGCATTGAAAAGTTGAATACTACCAGGGAGGCTCTAGGAAGGATGGGGGCAATGGGATTAACACTGGCTGAGAAGATTCTAAGTCAACGGGTAGGGCAGGAAGTGCGGGCGGGCCAGACCATCGTCTGTGATGTAGATGTGACCTTCACCCAGGATGGGACCGGCCCGCTTACCGTGCGGCAGCTGCAGAAAACCAGGTTGGAGAGAGTAGCTCGGCGTGACAGCACTATTTTGTTCATAGACCATGCGGCGCCTAGCCCTCGCAAAGAACTATCCAATGATCACAAGCTGTTGAGAAGTTTTGCAGAAAGGACTGGCTGCAGGTTATCGGATATAGGTGAGGGAGTTTGCCATCAACTGATCGCCGAAGAATATGCTGCTCCAGGCAAAGTGATTATTGGCGCTGATTCCCATACCTGTACAGCCGGAGCGCTGGGTGCTTTTGCCACCGGTATGGGCTCTACAGATGTGGCTATGGCTATGGCCTTAGGGAAAACTTGGTTTAGGGTACCGGAGACTTTACAGATCAAGGTTACAGGACAGATGCCTTTGGGGGTCTTTGCCAAGGACCTAATCCTCTATCTGATTGGGTTGATTGGGGCCGATGGTGCTACCTACAAAGCTTTGGAGTTTACCGGGGAGACTATTGCGAATATGCCCATGTGGGAACGGCTCACTCTGGCCAACATGGCAGTAGAAGCTGGCGCCAAGGTAGGCCTGATGGCCAGTGATGAGATTACCAAGGCATACCTAGAAGCACAGGGCCGACCACAAGACTTTACGCCATTAGCGGCAGATGCCGATGCCAACTATGAACTGGTGATGAACATCGATGTCAGTCAATTGGAGCCCACCCTAGCCGTCCCTCACACAGTAGATAATACTCACCCTGTCACAGAATTAATCGGTACTCCTATTGATCAAGTGTTTATCGGTTCTTGTACCAATGGTCGGCTGGAGGATTTGGCCATAGCTGCTTCGATCATGGGAGGCAAACAAGTGGCCTCAGGGGTGCGCTGCATTGTCATCCCGGCTTCCCGCAAGATCTTCTTGGAAGCCCTAAAATTGGGTTATATGGAAACATTGGTAACAGCTGGTGCTGTAATTATGGCACCAGGTTGTGGTCCCTGTGTAGGTGTACATGAAGGGATTCTGGGTGATGGCGAAGTATCTTTGAATACATCTAATCGTAACTTCCAAGGGAGATTGGGTAATACCAAGGGATCTATCTATCTCGGTTCTCCCGCGGTAGCGGCAGCTAGTGCACTGACCGGAGTGATCAGTGATCCCAGGGAGGTATTGAGTTATGCGACTACAAGGTAATGCCTGGAAATTCGGTGATAATATTTCGACCGACCATATCGCTCCGGGGAGACTGTTCCACCTGCGCTCTAATTTGCCCGAGCTAGCGAAGCATGTACTGGAGGATGCAGATCCAGAATTTGCGGTTAAGGTTGCTCCCGGAGATTTTGTAGTCGGTGGCAGCAATTTCGGATTAGGCTCCAGTCGCGAACATGCTCCGACCATTATCAAGATGGCTGGAGTCAGTGCCGTCTTGGCCAAATCCTTTGCCCGGATTTTCTTTCGCAATGCCATCAATGTTGGTCTGCCTGTGCTGATCTGTGATACTGATCAGATCGCTGCCGGAGATCGCTTAGAAGTGGATTTAAGCTCCGGGACAATCCGTAACCTGACCCAAGACAAACTTCTCACAGCTTCACCCTTGCCGGATGTGATGATTCGATTATTGGCTGACGGTGGTTTGGCGGCTCATGTCGCCAAACACGGTGATCTAGTGGTTGATTGAATCATTAGGTTGACTACAGCTGTTGGTAATGGAGATGTGAGGAGGAAACGGTTTGCCGCTAAAAGGCGATGGGCAACTTAGTCCACTACAGGCTGATCTGATCTTGCTGGGCGTGACACTGATTTGGGGAGGCACTTTTCCCGTATTAAAAATTCTAGTAACCGCATTGCAGCCTTTGTATCTGGTAGGCATGCGCTTTCTCTTAGCCTTCGCCTTGCTCACCCCTTTTGCTTGGCCTAAGCTAAAACAGCTTAAATTCCGCACCATGGGCATCGGCATTACTCTTGGGCTGCTGATCTGGGGAGGGTATATCAGCCAAACCATCGGTATTCAATATACGACGGCATCTAAGGCGGCCTTTATCACCGCGCTGTCAGTTGTGATTACCCCGATGCTGGCTGCACTGCTCTTGCGCAAGCGGCCAGAACGGGAGGCGGTGGTGGGGGTGGTCCTGGCCACTTTGGGGCTAGGCCTTTTGACCTTGGATCTTGCTGATCCTTGGGTACTGCAGAAGGGCGACCTCTGGGTACTTGTTTGTGCTTGTCTATATGCTTTACAGATCATCATGGTAGACAGATATGGGGCGTTTGCCGATGCGCTTTTGCTTACCTGGGTCGAGATCGGTACAGTGGCGGTGGTGGGTTTGGGCGCGGCTGTTATGGCGGAATCACCGCCACAACTCAATCAAGTCAATGTCTGGGGCAGCCTTATTTACTTGGCGTTGTTTGCCACAGCGGCGGCTCAGTATCTCCAGATCAGGGTACAGCCCTATACGACACCGACGCGGGTGAGCCTCATCTTTTCTTTGGAGCCGGTTTTTGCCGCTATCCTAGCCTATCTGTTTCTGGGCGAGCGCTTGCCCCGGATCGGGCAATTAGGAGCCATTCTCATGTTAATGGGGGTGCTTGTTTCGGAGATGGGCCATAGAAGTCAACCAGAGACGCAAACGGTGGCGGTGGATTGAAGCACCGCCTGATGACTATTGGAGTGCGAAGGGAGGCAGGCAGCACTTTTGCCATGGCAGCAGTGCTGCCGTTCCACCATCGATACAGTTTTGTTCACATTAGGGCCATTTCATATTTATGCCTACGGTTTCATGCTGTCTTGGGGATATGCAGCTGCTGTTGTACTGGCCCTACGAGAGACGCGCCGTCGGGGTTGGTCACCAGAACTGATGCTGGATTATCTCATCTGTGTCTTTATCGCGGGGCTGCTCATGGCTCGGATTCTGTTTGTGCTGGGGGAGCTTCCCTATTTTCTTGCCTTTCCCGAAGAGCTTTTGAGTATCAGTAACGGGCTATCCGGTTTTGGGGCGATTATCGGTTTTGGTCTGGTCACGGCTTGGGCTTTGCGCCGGTATGACTGGGATTATCGTCATCTAGCTGATATTTTGGCAGCTCCCCTAGCGATAGGAGTGGCTATCACCTCTGTGGGTACCAGCCGTGTAGGCAGGGCCACTAATGTGCTCTGGGCGGTAGTATCCGATGGGCAGGGGTTTCAACCCCTAGGTGCCTATCAAGCGATCGGATTTTACTTAACCTTTGTAATAGTTTGGAGCCTGCGCTGGAGGATTCAGTTTCCGGGTCAGATGGGGCTGATCACAGTTTTCTGCCTGGGATTGACACGGTTTGTTGTAGGTTTCTTTGCTAAGGAATACTTGCTTTTCAATTCCAGCCAGCTTGTGGGCATACTGGCCATGGCTCTGGTAATTCTGATCATCAGAGAAACTGATATTGGAGAATCAGCGGGTTATATGGAGCACTATAAAGCTCTGGGTCCTTCCAAAGCCCCTTGGTATCGGCGGATCCGCTGGATATGGGGGCTCTTGCTGTTGCTCAGCATATATTATCTCAGGGCACTGAGCAGGTAGGTGCCAAGCCAGTCTTGCCCAAGTGCGGTCTGCTTCAACTAGATACAGCAGCTGCCGGTATCACCTGCTCTGCGACGGCGGCGGGCAGTTTGACGGTAAAAGCCGTGCCTTCGCCGTACTCACTCTTTACCTCGATCTTGCCATGGTGTTTTTCCACAATGTGTTTGACGATAGCCAAGCCCAAACCTGTACCGCCCATCTTGCGGCAGCGGCCCTTGTCTACTCGATAGAACCGTTCAAAGATCCGATCGAGATGCTTGGCAGGGATGCCAACACCGGTGTCTCTTACCACAAGGCGGACTGTTTCACCTTCACTGTCTAGGGTTAGCCATACCTGTCCATCGGGTTCGGTGTATTTGATGGCATTGTCCAAAAGGTTGGTAATCACCTGGCGCAAAAGAGTGGCATCTCCATCCACCAAGGGCAACTGGTCGACAATCTCCATATGGAGCTCCAGTTCGGCCTCTTGGGCCAGTTCCTGGTAGCTGTCACTGATCTCCTTCACCAGGTTCACCATATCTAAAGGAAGTAGGCTGAGCGCTCTATCGGTCCCCTCCAATCTGGAAAGCTCCAGAAGATCCTTGACTAGATTCACCATACGGTCAGTTTCTGTGGAGACTATCGTGAGGAACCGCCGGGAGGCCTCTGGGTCTTCGAGGGCCCCGTCCAGTAAAGTCTCGACGAAACCCTTGACTGAAGTCAGTGGGGTGCGCAATTCATGGGATACATTGGCAACAAAGTCAGAACGCACTTTCTCTAGATGCTTTAGTTCGGTAATGTCATGGAGGATAGCTACAACACCGACTATCTTGCCGGTCCTCTGAGAACGGATGGGGCTGACAATGGCTCGGAAAATATAGTGTTGCGGTGAGAATAGCTGGATTTCTTGCTGAGCAGTACTCTCTTCTTGCAGCACTCGCTGGAAGAGCTGGATCAAGTCATAATTACGGATACTCTCCAGCAGATAGCGGCCTCGGCTGTCCGGAGAGATACCCAATAGGTTGCGGGCAGCGGGATTGACCATAGTGATTCTTAGGTCCTTGTCAACTACGATCAAGGAATCCACTAAGCTAGATAATATAGCATTTAGATGGTTGCGGTGTCGGTTGGCCTCTTCGACCAATAGGGCATAGTGCCCGGCCATGGCATTAATGGCATCACTCAATTCTACAAACTCAGCATCTCCGGTTGAGCGTAAGATGACGCGTTCATCCAATTCACCCTGAGTTACCCGATTAATGGCCACCTGCATACTGTGAATGGGTTCAAAGAAGTGGCCTTGGGTATATAGGTAGGTGAGGTAAACTGAGATGCCACTGACCAACAGGATCCAGATCGGCCACCAAATCGTGGCTCGCAGCCACCAAAAACCAAGCACACTTGCCAGTACGGTGCAAAGGACCAGCAGTGCCTGAAACACTATAGTCTTCCAGCTTAGGCGTTGAAAGCGGGAATCGTCCATATCTTATCGGGGCTCCTCCACTTTATAGCCTACACCATGTACAGTATGGATATAGCGAGGTCGCGCTGGGTCCTCATTCATCTTCTGTCGCAACCGCCGGATATGCACATCAACCGTTCTAGTCTCGCCACCATAGTCATACCCCCACACTGTCTCGAGCAGTACGTCGCGGCTGAGAACCTTGCCCTTGTTGCGCACCAAGACTAGCAAGAGATCAAACTCCTTGGGAGTCAGAACCAGCAGCTCGTCATCTAAAGTAACCTGGTGGCGATCTATATCAATACGCAAACCCTCGAGAGTGACCACATGTTCACTAGCCGGTGCCGCTTGGGATGCTCGGCGCAAAGCGGCCCTCACTCTGGCGATGAGTTCTTTGGGGCTGAAAGGTTTGGTCACATAGTCATCAGCACCCATTTCCAGGCCTTTGATCTTGTCTGGTTCCTCATCTTTAGCAGTGAGCATGATGATGGGTACTGCTGACACCTTGCGCAATTCCTTACAGACTGCCCACCCATCTTTTAAGGGCAACATGATATCCAAAAGCACCAAGTCTGGTTTTTCCCGCTCGAACACAGCTATAGCTTCATCTCCGTCATAGGCAGTAACAACTTGCCAGTCCTCTTTCTCCAGGTTAAACCTAATCAACTCAACGATAGATTGCTCATCATCAACCACCAGGATCTTCTCCGGCATTCTAACTCTCCCCTCTAAGTTACCAGTACCCCAGTACCACAGTACTATTATAACATAACCGTCTATTGACATCGCCCCTGGGGTCAGGTAGAATTGAGACAAATCATGACAAGGCACGACTGTGAAAGGGAGGAGTAGGTAATTACCGCCGTCAGAGAGGGAGTTTCAGCGGCTGCAAGATCTCCCCGGTAGGAATTGCTGAAGGTCGCCCTGGAGTCGCCATTCGAACACTGTACTTGCAAAGCACAGCTAGTAGGCATGGCCGGGTCAGCCCGTTACAGCATGAAGTGCTGCTGGTTCAACAGTTGTATCGGACCGGCAGAAATAAGGTGGTACCGCGGAAGTCTGAGCTTTCGTCCTTGTGGACGGGAGCTTTTTTGGTTGTCAGTTAGTTTGCGCGAAGAGGAGGCGTGAGCAATGTCAAAGACAAACGAGACGACTAGATTATTAGCGGCAGAGGTCAGAGAGATCTCCACAGTCTATGATCCCCATGCCGTAGAAGCTAAATGGTATAGGATTTGGGAGGAGCGGGGATATTTTCATGCCGAGGTAGAAAAGGATAAGCCGCCTTTTTGTATTGTAATTCCGCCTCCCAACATTACGGGACAGTTGCATTTAGGCCATGCGATGGATACAACCATGCAGGATATTATTATTCGTTGGAAGCGGATGCAGGGATACAATGCTACCTGGATTCCCGGTATGGATCATGCTGGGATTGCCACACAGGCAAAGGTGGAAGAGCACCTAAGGGAAAGCCAGGGACAGAGCCGCTATGATCTGGGAAGAGAGAAGTTCATAGAAAGGGTATGGGAATGGAAAGAGGAATACGGTGGCCGTATTCTGAGGCAGCTGCGGCGATTGGGAGCATCGTGTGATTGGGAACGGCAGCGGTTTACCATGGATGAAGGCTGTTCCCAGGCGGTCAGAGAAGTATTTGTCGAGCTATATAACAAGGGCCTGATTTATCAAGGAGATTATATTATCAATTGGTGCCCACGCTGTAGTACCGCTCTCTCCGATATTGAGGTAGAGCATGAAGATACCATTGGTCACCTTTGGCACATCAAATATCCCTTGGCGGATGGGTCAGGCCAGCATGTCGTAGTGGCTACGACCCGGCCGGAAACTATGCTCGGCGATACGGCCATAGCCGTCAATCCGGATGATCCACGCTATCAGCATTTGGTGGGTAGGACGTGTATTCTACCCTTGATGGAACGAGAGATACCAATTGTAGCCGATGAGTATGTCGATATGGAGTTTGGCACCGGCATGGTAAAGATCACGCCTGCCCACGATCCCAATGACTTTGAGGTGGCCCAAAGGCATGATTTACCGGCGATACTGGTTTTGGATGGCGAAGCCAAGATCACGGAGGCGGGGGGCAAGTATCAGGGCTTGGATCGGTATGAGGCTCGAGAGGCAGTGGTGAGGGACCTTCAGTCCCAAGGGCTGCTTGAGAAAATCGTAGAACATGAGCATGCCGTAGGCGAGTGTACTCGCTGTGGCTATACTGTGGAGCCTATTCTCAGTAAGCAGTGGTTTGTTAAAATGAAGCCCTTAGCAGAGCCGGCTATTGCTGCGATTGTCGAAGGGGATAGCCGCTTCGTTCCCGAACGGTTTAGCAAAAACTACCTCAACTGGATGGAGAATGTGCGGGATTGGTGTATTTCTCGTCAGCTGTGGTGGGGGCATAGGGTGCCGGTTTGGTACTGTGCCTGTGGAGAAGTCATTGTAGCCAAGGAAGATCCCACGGTCTGCCCTGTCTGTGGCAGTCAAGCACTACGTCAGGATTCAGATGTCTTGGATACGTGGTTTAGCTCTGCTCTCTGGCCTTTTTCTACCTTGGGTTGGCCGGAACAGACAGAGGACTTGGAGCATTTTTATCCAACATCAGTCTTGGTCACCGGGTTTGACATTATTTACTTCTGGGTGGCGAGAATGATGTGCATGGGTCTCGAATTTATGGGTGAAGTTCCCTTCCGGGATATTCTAATTCATGGGCTGATTCGGGACCCCTTGGGACGGAAAATGAGTAAGTCCTTAGGCAATGGAGTCGATCCCATTGAAGTTATCGAGAAATTTGGCGCCGATGCTCTGCGATTCAGCTTGGTGATTGGTACCTCCCCCGGTAATGATACTCGGTATCGGGAGGAGAAGGTGGAAGCTTATCGTAATTTCGCCAATAAGATCTGGAATGTCTCCCGGTTTGCGCTGATGAACCTCGGTGATTTCCAACCAGATGGTTTGAGTATAGACGATCTAGAGTTAGGCCTGCCCGAACGGTGGATTCTCAGCCGGTATCAGGGCATTATCGAGGAAACTACCCGGTGGTTGGAGAGATATGATCTAGGTGAAGCGGCCCGGGCCTTATATGATTTTATCTGGACTGAGCTCTGTGACTGGTATGTAGAGATGATCAAACCTCGCCTATATGGACGGTCGGGGCAAGCCGCCAAAGCGGCCTCACAATATGTGCTCTGGTATGTACTGGAAGGGACTCTTCGCTTGCTGCATCCTTTCATGCCGTTTATTACCGAGGAAGTCTGGCAATATCTGCCCCACGCAGGTGATACCATCATGTTGGCTAGCTGGCCCGAGGCCGAGGCCTATGCCGATGAAGAGGCAGAAGCCAAAATGACGGCAGTGATGGATATGGTTCGAGCGATCCGCAATATTAGGAATGAGAAGAAGGTCGCTCCCGGCAAAGAGATTCCAGTGATTATCCATGCCGGAGCAAATGAGCTGGGCCTGGTGCGGGAAGCGGAAGCGTACTTGAAGGTACTTGCTCGGATCGGTGACTTAAGACTACAGCCTTTGGAGACCACCAAGCCCGAAAAAGCGGTAACAGCTGTAGCTGGTGGTGTGGAAATGTATTTGCCGCTAGCCGGTCTGGTGGATATTGAGCAGGAAATCGCTCGATTGAAAAAAGAACTGGAGGTAACTGGGCAGGAAATCAAGAGAGCTCAGGGGAAGCTGGCCAATTCAGGTTTTGTGAATAAAGCTCCAGCTGAGATTGTGGAAAGAGAGAGGCAGAAATTGATCACCTTGCAAGAGAAAAAGATAACACTGCAGGACCGGTTGCAGGAACTCACTGACTAAACGAGTGAGATGACCATAGCCGAGGACCCGGTCCGTATGGGGCCGGGTCCTACCAATTTGCACGATTGCGAAATCCACAGGGAGGGGTTGAGGGGATGGAAGTACATAGATATGTGGCCAATTTAGGTTCGACACTGAATCGTCCTGGACTGGAACGCATCCATGCCATGTTGGAGCATCTGGATCACCCGGAATGTGATTTTGAGATTATACACGTAGTCGGTACCAATGGAAAGGGGTCGACTGCCCAATTCATTGCTTCAATCCTACAAGCTGCCAAAAAGCAGGTGGGCTTGTTTACATCACCCCACCTGACAAAATTTAATGAACGTATTCAGGTAGATGGTATTCCAATATCGGACGAGGTACTAGATGATATTTTCCAAGAGCTTTATCCCTGTCTGGAAGGGCTGGCTGGTACTGCATATGGCCAGCCAGGTATGTTTGAAGTCGCCACTGCCCTAGCTCTCAAGTATTTTTCCGTTGCAGGTGTGGACTATGCCATTCTCGAGGCGGGATTGGGAGGCCGTTATGATGCAACCCATATAGGCAATCCTGCTATCACAGTGTTTACCCATATAGATTTGGATCACACTGAGATCCTGGGAGATACGGTGGACTTGATCGCGGAAGAGAAGGCGGATGTGATTTATTCCGGGGGCATAGTGGTCACGGCCCCACAGGCTGCTAGTGTAAAGCGGGTCATTAACAGAGTAGCTAGGGAGCGCGGGGCTCGAGTCATAGATGTCGAAACCGAGTATCGGGTAGAGGGCGCACTGCCCCAGTCGTCTGGAACCAGTTTTTCTGTTTCTAGTCGGGATCATTGGCGTCACCTGCAAATTGGTCTGTTGGGCCTGTTTCAGATTACCAATGCCGTTACGGCTTTGGCAGCTGTCGATGCACTGGCAGAAAAGGGGTTGACATTGACTGATGCCCAAGTGGTGCGTGGTTTGGCCGCTGCCAACTGGCCGGGACGCCTAGAAAAGGTAGGCCAAGAGCCGCTGGTATTACTGGATGGAGCCCATAACCTTGATGGCTGCCGACAGCTAGCCGCTACTTTGCCAGTGTATTTTACCTGGGATCGGTTGCACTTGATCATGAGCATTGTCGGGGAGAAGCCTGCCCAGGCCATGCTGCAAGTGCTGCTGCCCCAGGTCGATCATGTAGTTTTTACGGTCCCTCAAACCAGCCGCACCCAGCCGATGGAGCCAGCTGCTCTTTTGCAGTTAGCAGAGGGCATGGTAGAGGAGATGGACACTGCGCCTTCCTTTGATGTTGCTTTTGAGAAAGCAAGACAGGGTGCTCATAGTCGGGACTTGATTTGCATCTGTGGCTCACTGTATCTTGTGGGTGAGGCTCGGAAACAACTATTGGCCGCGGAGAACCTGCAGGGATTGTGCAGTCCTACGCAGAAAACATTAAGGCAAGGTAGAATGGCCTAGAGCAATCTCGAGTGGGGTGAGAGGTATGGCTCGCCAGAAGAAAAAGGCCAAACAGCGTAGTAGAACACTAGAGAGAGTCTACCTGATTGTGACTTTGGTCGCAGTAGCCGGAGTAGCTGTTTTCCTGGGCTATGTTGTAGGTCAATATGCTATTCAAGCTGCCACAGGCGCTCTTAACCGTGAACTGATGCAACCTGGTGAAGAGGTCAGACAGAAGGCGGCCCCAGGCGTTCAACAAGTGAGCCCAGATCCGAGCCAGCGGGCAGAGGCAGAACCCACCACTAAAGTGGAGATGGCAAGACCGCCTGGAGTATCTGATCAGCCGCCAACGATAAGGGAATCTGCTGCCCAGACACCGGTGGTATCACCGCCACCAAGCCAGCCGCTTTATCGGGTGCAAGTGGGAGCCTTCTCATCGGAAGCCAATGCCCGGGGCCTAGCAGATGAACTGATTAGCAAAGGATATGAAGCATTGGTAATTCCGGGGTCCCTTCACAGGGTGCAAGTAGGGGCCTTCTCCCAGCGGGATAATGCGGAAACACTCAAACGTGAGTTGGAAGGCAAGGGTTATCCTGCTGCAGTTATCAGTGGGGAATGACCGGGGAACTAGGGTATGTTTGCCCCATTCTCGACTCACAATATCTTCGAACTATCGATCAAAGCGGAGAGGAAGATATTGTGGTGAGAAGGCAAAGCCTAGGCTGGATGGAACTAGCCATCTTAGGGGCTGTACCCTTTGTGATGGTATTGGGCAACTCGATGCTGATTCCGGTATTTCCTAAGTTTGAACAGGTTTTGGACATAAATCAAGTGAAGGTGGGCCTGCTGGTTACAGCATTTTCCTTACCGGCAGGTCTTTTGATTCCCTTTTCTGGGATACTCTCCGATCGAATTGGCAGGAAGCTGATCATTGCTCCTGCCTTGGTCTTGTACGGTCTGGGTGGGCTGGTAGCTGGTATTGCCAGCATTACCATGGACAAGCCGTTTACTACCATTCTGATCGGGCGGGTGTTACAAGGGTTAGGCGCCGGAGGCACTTATCAGCTGGCCATGGCTCTTACGGCCGATCTGATTACCGGCGACAAATTGACCAGGTATTTGGGCTTCTTGGAGGCCTCGAATGGGCTGGGCAAGGTGGTGAGCCCTATCATCGGTTCATTAGTCGCTTTGATTAGCTGGTATGCTCCATTTTTTGTCTATGGCATTCTGGCCTTTCCCGTGGCCGCGGCTGTATGGTTTGGCCTTCATGAGCCTAATCCAGGAGGCAAGGGTGAGTCATGGAGCCAGTACTTTACTACCTTAGGCGCAATCGTGAGCAAGAAAGGCATATCACTTGGCATCGCCTTTCTGATTGGGTTTTTGGCTCTGTCTGTACTGTTTGGTTTTCTTAGCTACCTTTCTGATATCCTCGAACAGCGCTTCCATTTGCAGGGACTGGCTAAGGGGTTGGCTTTGGCGGTTCCGGTCTCGGCCATGGCGGCCACCTCCTATGGCACGGGAGTATTTTTGGAGAAACGTCGCCATTTGCTGAAAGGAGCCTTGATCCTGGGGATGGTGATGGCGGCCATTGCTCTTGTGCTGGTGCCTTTAGGCATAAATCACCGTTTTGGTTTTCCAGCGGCCGTAGTTATCCTTGGAATGGGTATCGGCATGGTGCTGCCGCCTCTGAATACTCTGATTACTGCCGCTGCTTCTCAAGATGAGCGAGGAGTAGTCACATCGGTATATGGGACGGTTAGGTTTTTTGGAGTTGCCGTTGGTCCCCCGGCCTTTGGTGCCATAGGATTTCAGCACGTGGGATTGTTCTATGGGGCCGGTGCCCTGGCGGTAGCAGCCGCTCTCCTAGGCTATTTGCTGATCGATCCACAGCGGTTGATGACATATCCGGCCACATCATAACATAACATGGGGAACGTGATCTGCTGCAAAATAGATCACAAATGCAGCAAAATGGGGGAGTAAAGCATGATGCTACATCCACGATGGGGGGGCGGGGGTGCCGGCCTATCCAGGGTTGTTTTGTATGTATTCCTATTTGTCTTCATTGTGGTGGGGCTGCCGACCGCAATCGTTTTGGAGCGTTGGTGGTCTATGCCCCGCAAGTCACCGGCGTTTACCATCCGGCTGCTGAGGGAAGATCTAGGAGAGATACAGGAAATGGATCTAGAAGACTATCTGGTGGGAGTTGTAGCTGCGGAAATGCCGGCCAACTTTGACCTAGAAGCTCTCAAAGCTCAGGCAGTAGCGGCTCGCACCTATGCCTTGTATCGCTTACAGGAGCAGGGGAGTGTCTCCGAGCGGCTGGCTGATCTATCCTCAGACTTTCGCAGTGGCCAAGCGTGGATGTCAATAGAAGCACAACGGGAGCGCTGGGGCTGGTATGGGTATTTGCATAACAGGTGGCGGATCACCTCCTCCATAGAGGCGACTTCGGGTGAGGTGCTTACCTATCAAGAGCAGCCGATCTTTGCGGCTTATCACTCTACTAGTGGTGGCATGACCCAAGATGCAGGCGCGTATTTCAATGAGGTGCCATACCTGCTGGGTGTGCCGAGCCCGAATGAGGAGATATCGCCTTACTACCAAAGTGCTGTTCATCTATCCTGGCAGGAAGTCGCCACCCGGCTAGATCTAGAGATTCCACCAGAGGCAGCCTCCTGGGTAGGTGATGAAGCTAGGCTTATGTCAGAAGAGTCGAGTGTCTATGATCCACAAACGGTAACCCAAGAGGAACCCTCTACAAACGCCAACTCGACATCGCCAACAGCAATGGATGATGATGCAGCCTCGCCTACAGCCTTGGACTTTGCGGCTTTATTTCAGATAGGTGAGTTCTACCCCTCGGGACGAGTCCATACTGTGGAGGTGCTGGGTCACAGTTTCACAGGTCGCCAGATCCGGGAGAAGCTGGGGTTGCGCTCTAATTGGTTTACGGTGACGGCTTCGGAAAATGGCATCACATTTGATGTGAGGGGAAATGGTCATGGTGTGGGCATGTCCCAATATGGTGCCCAAGCGATGGCCCAAGCTGGTCACAGCTACCGAGACATCTTGCACCATTATTATACGGGTGTGCAGTTGACAAAATGGTATTAGCTTTCCAGGAGTTGCATGTTTGATACTGAATAATGGATTGAGATTGCCTTAGGAAAAGAGGTGACAGACCCTGTCTTCTACAGGGCGGGGTGCTATGAGTACAGATATTTTTGATCTAGTCATCATTGGTGGTGGACCGGCAGGTATGACTGCTGCTATTTATGCGGGTCGAGCCCAGTTGCGCACATTGATGCTTGAGGGCATGAGCACCGGTGGCCAAATGTTTAATACGGCTACCATTGAGAATTATCCGGGTTTTGGCCGTATTGATGGGCCAGGCTTGAGCCAAAAGATGGAATCCCAGGTGAATGAGTGGGGTGTGGAGATCCAATATGGTCAAGTGATTGAGATCAAGCAGCAGCCAGCACTGTTTGAACTGGTCACTTTGGACAAGCAGACACTTAACGCTAGGGCGGTGATTATTGCCGCAGGGTCAACTCCCAAGAAGCTGAAGGTACCGGGTGAGGCGGAGTTTGCCGGCCGCGGAGTATCATATTGCGCTACCTGTGATGGCGCTTTTTTCCGAGAGCAGGATGTGGCTGTTGTCGGAGGCGGTGACTCGGCAATAGAAGAGAGCTTGTACTTAACTCGTTTTGTCAACCGGGTGACCATTATTCATCGCCGTGACGAGCTGCGAGCTACCAAGCATTTACAGGAACGAGCTTTTGCTGATCCCCGCATAGAGTTCTTGTGGGACTCAGAAGTCGAAGCCATCGAAGGGGAACAGACAGTAAAACAGCTGCAGGTCAAGAACAAAAAGACCGGAATAGTTACTCCTCTGCCGGCAGCCGGGGTCTTCATCTATGTAGGGATGCAGCCCAATACAGAATTTCTACAAGGCTTGGTCAAGTTAGATGCTTGGGGCTACATAGAGGCGGGGGAAGATACCTTGACATCAATACCAGGGATCTTTGCAGCCGGTGATATTCGGACCAAAGGTTTGAGGCAGATTGTGACGGCAGTTGCCGATGGGGCCGTAGCGGCCATGGCTGCTGAGCGGTATCTGGGAGAGCGCGGCTTCTAATGCCCCAAAAAGGGATGTCAGGCGGATAGGAACTAGGAGGTTGCATGCCTGTGCGAAACGGCAAAGTGGGCAGTATTGTGGAGCTTATAGGTGGAACTCCGGTGGTGCGATTGCAGCGGGTAGTAGAGCCTGGGGGAGCGGCAGTCTATGCTAAACTGGAGTATTTCAACCCAGGAGGCAGTATCAAAGACCGAATTGCCTTCAGCATGGTGAAGGCCGCGGAGCGAACCGGGGAATTATCGCCAGGATGCACGATAGTGGAACCTACCAGTGGCAATACAGGGGTAGGTTTGGCTATGGTTGCTGCAGCCCTCGGCTACCGGCTGATCCTGACTATGCCTGAGACTATGAGCCTGGAGAGGCGCTTGTTGCTCCAAGCCTATGGAGCGGAATTGATCTTGACCCCGGGTTCTGCAGGGATGCAGGGGGCTATCCAGAAAGCAGAGGAACTGGTGCAGGGTGATTCCAGTTTCTTTATGCCACAGCAGTTTACGAACCAGGCTAATCCCCAAATCCATCGGGAGGCCACTGCTCTAGAGATCCTCAACCAGATGGAGGGGCAATTGGATGCGTTTGTGGCAGGTGTGGGAACGGGAGGCACTCTCACCGGCGTAGGGGAAGTTCTGAAAAACCGTTTTCCCCGCCTACAGGTAGTAGCCGTAGAGCCGGTTGGGTCTCCAGTGCTTTCTCGAGGGGGGAAACCCGGTCCCCATCAACTCCAGGGGATCGGTGCAGGCTTTGTGCCCGAGGTGTTGAATACCGCCATTATTGATCAGATCATAACTGTATCTGATACAGAAGCCTATGATATGGTGCGGCGCCTGGCTCGGGAAGAGGGAATCTTGGTGGGGATATCAGCAGGTGCCGCTTGCAGCGCCGCTTTGAAGACAGCGGCTCAGCTAGGCTCGCAGCATCAGGTACTGGTCATTTTCCCCGACACGGGTGAGAGATACCTGAGTACACCCGATTTGTTTTGATAAGCGGCAATTCTGATGATCAAGGTGGTGCCATCATGCTGAAAGCCAAGCTGCAGCGCTTGGAAGATATTCTCCGGGAGACGGATAGTATTTTGGTGGCTTTTTCGGGAGGGGTAGACAGTACTTTTCTTTTGCATGAAGCCCATAGGGTATTGGGGGAGAAGGCATTAGCTGTTACGGTAAGGTCACCTATGTATCCAGCCTGGGAGATACAGGAAGCGATTGACTTCACCCATCAATTGGGAGTTGGGCATTTAGTCTTGGATATAGATGTGATGCAGATCCCCGAGTTTACCACCAACCCCCCCCGGAGGTGCTACTACTGCAAGAGGGCTTTGTTCCAACAATTACTGGAAGTTGCAAGAGAGCAGCATCTGCGCTATGTCGTCGATGGTACAAACAAAGATGATGAAGCAGATTACCGTCCGGGTATGCAGGCTGTCCGCGAGCTAGGGATTCGCAGCCCCCTGTGGGAAGCCGGTCTCAGCAAAGATGAAATCAGACAAGCCTCTCGTGATATAGGCCTAGAGACCTGGGACAAACCGTCCTATGCTTGCCTCGCATCCCGCATCCCTTATGGAGTGAGTATCACGCCAGAGAGGCTGCAATTGGTAGAGAAGGCAGAAGCATATATAGCCAAACTAGGATTTGAACAGTTGAGAGTGCGTTATCACGGGGATTTGGCTCGGATCGAAGTCGAGAAGCAAGATCTGCCCAGACTCTTGCAGTATGCCCCTGAGATTGTCAGTGGTTTGCAGAAGTTAGGGTTTTTGTATGTTACAGCTGATTTGGAGGGGTATCGCACTGGTAGCCTAAATGCCCCATTGTAGAGGGTTTTTTCTCTGGCCATAGTTCAACAGGTATAGTTTGGTATAGGGGTGCAGAACCGGATACCCGGGATTTGCACCTTGTTTCATAGTAACTTAAGCCCCTTCGCAGGAGTTAACCCGGGGCTGGTGGAATACTAACTAAGATACAGATGTGCTCATTGCATAGACGGGGGAGGTTGTTGCGGTTGGCCCGACGGCGGGAGTCTCGGCTGATGCTTTTGTTATTAACCATCATAGTTGGGGCCATAATAGGAACAGTCATTGGTGAGGTTTTACAAGGCTATGTACCCATTTTCACCCGTTCTGCTACTTTGGGGATTTCGCCAACGAATATCCATATTGGTAATATCATTACACTTCATTTTGGCTTTACCTTGCGCCTGAACTTAGCTACCGCTATAGGGCTAATAATCGCTATATGGCTGTTTTATGCCTCCTAGGTGCGATTTTTAGGATCTAGCGCCAGCTGTTTTGGGGAGCTCGCAGCTAGGATAGATTATAGGAAAGATGCACATTTGCGGTGAGAGTAGGTGACTAGGTAAAATGCCCAAACTGGTTCTGGCTTCCCAATCCCCGCGCAGGCAAGCACTGCTGCACTCGCTGGGTGTGGATTTAGAAGTAGTTCCAGCCGCTATCGACGAGAATTCAGTTCAGGGAAAGACACCGGTAGAGCTAGCCGAGGGTACTGCATATGCCAAGGCCCGTTGGGTGGCAGATAGAGTGCCGGAAGGCATCGTGGTAGCGGCGGATACTATCGTGCTCCTGGACTCAGGGGAGATCTTAGGCAAGCCACATGACTCAAAAGAAGCTATTGACATGTTGTGGCACCTGTCTGGTAAGGGACATCAGGTTGTTACCGGGGTGGCGATCATCGATAGCGGAGATGACCGGATGAGCGTTTTTCATCAAGTCACACGGGTATGCTTTCGTTCTTTGTCTCAAACGGAGATCGAGCGGTATGTGGCCACCGGTGAGCCGTTAGACAAGGCCGGAGCCTATGGTATTCAGGGCAAAGGTGCCCTCCTGGTGGAGAAGATAGAGGGCTGCTATTTTAATGTAGTCGGTTTGCCTCTACCTGCATTGGGACAGGCTTTGGAGGATTTCGGAGTTTCGCTTCTATAGAAAACCCATACCAGCCATGCCTTCTGGAGTTTGCTGGGAGGCAACGAAATTGGGTATAGTCATTCGTGATTTACCGGTCAATGAGCGTCCTCGGGAGAAGCTCCTACAGTATGGACCAGAGACACTATCTAACAGGGAGCTTTTGGCCATCATTCTAAGAGTCGGCACCAGACATCAATCGGCTCTGGCTATGGCTGATCACCTGCTGGCTTATTTCGGTTCTTTACGGGAGTTGCGAGAAGCCCGTTGTGAAGAATTGCAGGCGGTAGATGGCATAGGGTTGGCAAAAGCGGCACAGATACTAGCTGCTTTGGAACTGGGCAGACGAGTGCAGGCATCGGTACGGGCTCCGGATGTGGTGCGTTCACCTCAAGACGCGGCCAATTTGATGATGGAACAATTGCGTTACCTGGATCGGGAAGTCATGCGGCTCATAATTCTTGATACGAAACACCAGGTGATTGCCAGCCCCACCATATCTGTTGGGACTTTGAATGCCTCTATGGTACACCCCCGGGAAGTCTTTAAGGAGTGTATTCGGCGCAGTGCCGCTACAGTAATCGTTGTACACAATCACCCTAGTGGTGACCCATCGCCGAGTACGGAGGATATTGAGGTCACAAAACGTTTGTGTCGGGCCGGGAAGATTCTGGGTATTGACGTACTTGACCACATTATTATTGGTGATAATCGATTTGTCTCTATGAAGGAAGAGGGTTTTTTCACATAATGCGTAATACGAGGCCATAAGCCTTATAGGCAAGGTGACTAGGGTCGGGTTGAGCAGGAGGTAGAGGGCCAATGTTTGCTTTATCGAAAGACATGGGAATTGATTTGGGTACCGCCAACACTTTGGTATATGTGCAGGGGAAGGGTATTGTTCTGCAGGAGCCATCGGTAGTAGCCATTGAAAGAGATAGTAATCGCGTTTTGGCTGTAGGTGCTGAGGCGCGGGAGATGGTGGGTCGCACTCCGGGGAACATTATCGCAGTAAGACCAATGAAAGATGGTGTGATTGCAGATTTTGACGTGACAGAACGGATGCTGCGCCACTTTATCGGCAAGGCCAGTCGGCGGCGAGGAATCTTTCGCCCGAGAGTAGTAGTAGCTGTCCCTTCGGGGGTGACAGAGGTGGAAAAACGGGCGGTGATTGATGCTACCTTATCGGCGGGTGCCAAAGATGCCAGGCTGATCGAGGAGCCGATGGCTGCAGCGATTGGATCGGGCTTACCAGTACAGGAGCCGACAGGCAGCATGATTGTGGACATCGGGGGTGGCACTACCGAAGTAGCGATCATTTCCTTGGGAGGCATTGTTTCCCATCGCTCTATCCGAGTCGGAGGAGACGAACTGGATGAGGGCATAGTCCAGCATGTACGGCGCTCATATAACCTGCTCATCGGAGAAAGAACAGCTGAACGTGTAAAACACGAGGTGGGTAACGCCTTTCTGGAAAATGACCGGCAAAGGAAATCCACAGAGATTCGGGGCCGTGACCTGGTGACGGGCCTGCCCAAAACGGTAACTATTGCCGATGAAGAAATTCATGTAGCTTTGGCTGAGCCCGTGCAGGCTATCGTAGAGGCTGTTAAGGTCACTCTCGAGCGAACGCCGCCAGAACTTGCTGCAGATATCATGGACAAGGGAATCATTTTGGCCGGAGGCGGTTCATTGTTATGTGGTTTGCCACGCTTGCTGAGCAACGAGACAGGCATGCCAGTCCACCTGTCAGATGATCCGCTAACTGCCGTGGTTAAGGGAACCGGTACCGCTCTGGAGCATTTCAACTTGCTGCAGCGGGTGATGGTTAATTCTAGAAAGCTAGGTTAGTCCTGGGACGAGGGAACAAGGGCAGCTAACTTGTGAAGGATGAGAAGGGATGCGGTGGATAACGGCACGGTGGCCTATGTTGGTCACCCTCATTGCCGCTTTTGTCGTGATCGGCCTTATCTACATTACCGCAGATGGCCGTCCCGTAGTCTCTCCTCTAGAGGCGAGACTACGGGACGGACTGGCCCCCATATATGGAGCCTTCAGCAGCATCACTGGGTTTGCTAGTCACTGGTGGGGAGTGGTGCGCAATTACCGCCATCTGGAGCAGGAGAACAGCGAGCTATTGCAGGAAATCGAATGGATGAAGCGCAGGCTGGCGTTGATGGAACAGTTGGAGCAAGAGAATGCCAGCCTCCGAGAGGCTCTGGGATTTCATGCATCCAACACCCATCCTCCCATAGGGGCAGAGGTGATTGCGCGCTCGCCCTCCAATTGGTTTGACAAGATGGTGATTGACCGGGGAGAAGCGGATGGAGTAAGCACGGGAGATGCTGTGGTAACACCGGCAGGAGTGGTAGGGCGAGTATATGCCACAACCAAGCGGACGGCAGAGGTGATGCTGATCACCGATGATCGCAGTGCTTTCGGAGCCACAATCTCGAGAAGCGGTGATCCGGTGGTAGTAGAGGGTAGTGGGCAATGGAATAACCTGAGGCTGAAACCCTTGGTCAAGGAAGTGGATATTGAAATAGGAGATCAGATTATGACTTCATCTATGAGTGGAGTTTACCCGAATGGATTGCCAGTAGGCACTGTAGCTCAAGTGGATACAGGTGAGTACGGCCTCTTCTTCACTGCTATCATACAGCCACATGCCGATCTCGCCCGGCTTCGCCGCGTGTTTGTGCTCAAATAGCTGTTAGCGGGCATGTTAGCTAGATGTGGGCATGGCCACCCTTCGGTAAAGAGTTCAGTTCTAGAAAACAATCGGGGCAGAAGCATTAGCTAGGGAGAGGTAAGAGAGTGCGGAAACTAGCGATAATTGGGGCCATGATGGCAGCTTTGGTGCTGCAATCTACGATCTGCTCCCTATGGCCATGGGTGGGCGTTAAGCCTGATCTAATCACGGTTATTGTGATTCTTACCGGACTGATGTATGGATTAGCCCCCGGCAGCACTCTTGGGTTTGTTGGGGGCTTCCTGCTGGATTATTCTACCGGGCGGCTTTTAGGCGCGGGAGCAGTGAGCAAGATGCTCATTGGGGGTTTGGGCGGATGGGTGGCCCCCAAAATTTTCGGTGATCATTTGCTGGTGCCTCCCATGGCAGTCTTGGTTGGTACCTGGCTGGAGCAGTCCATATATCTGCTTTTGGCTAATGCTTTTGGCAGTGGCTTGCCGGTCATTAAGGGTTTTTGGGCCATAGTACTACCCGTGGGGCTGGTCAATGTTGTCTTCGCCTTTCCGGTTTATTATTGTCTGTCGGCTTTGGAACACATACCCGGCCGAGGGGGCTCAGGGGGAAATGGATAACAAGACACGGGTAGAAAGAGCCAGAATCCTCGGCTGGTGCATCATTCTGGTTTTCTTTCTTTTGTCAAGCCGTCTATGGTATCTACAGGTTGTCCAAGGCCAGAAGTATGCAGCCATGGCTGATGGGAACCGTATCCGCTGGGTGCGTACCGTGGCCCCGAGAGGCCGGGTTTTTGACCGCAACGGCGTGGCCTTAGCTACCAACCGAGCTTCCTTTACTGTGTCACTAATGCCCGGCAGCCTTGATGGTGAGACCAGGGAACATGTCCTAACACGGCTCAGTCAGCTTCTGTGCCTGACTCGAGATGAGTTGGAAGATGCTATTGCCAAAGGGATTCGTTATCCCTATGAACCAATTAGGGTAATGCAGGATGTTCCGGCCCAGACGGTGGTGGCCCTGGAAGAACGGCGTTTTGAGTTGCCCGGTGTGCTGGTCGAGATGGAGGAAGTTAGGGAATATCCGCAGGGCTCCTTGGCCAGCCATGTCTTAGGTTATATGGCACCGATTAGCCCAGAACTCTTGTCAGCCTGGTCGAACCGCGATTATTATGGATCTGACTATGTGGGTTTCACTGGTCTGGAGCGTCTATATGAATCGATCTTGCGGGGTCAAGATGGGGGCAGCCAAGTAGAGGTGAGTGCACTGAATCGGCCAGTCCAGATACTGGAGAGAACCCCGGCTATACCTGGCTCAGATCTCATTCTCACCCTGGATCGAGACCTACAGGACCTGGCTGAGTATGTACTGCTGGATCAGTTGGCCGAGGTGCGGGCTGCTGGGAAGTACCCAGATACCTATAGTGGTGTTGTGATTATCCTGAATCCTAAGGATGGTGCGATCTTGGCTTTAGCCAGTATGCCAGGCTATGATCCAAATCTGCTGTCGGACGCGGCCGAGCGAAGTGCCTACTATGTAGAGCTTTCTCGAGATAAGGAAAGGCCCCTATTTAATCGGGCGATACAGGGTTTATATTCACCGGGTTCTGCCTTCAAACCACTGACTGCGATTGCCGCTCTGGAAGAGGGTAAGACAACGGTGGGTGAAGTATTCTATGCAGATGATATTGGCCCATTTGGCATTAAGCGTTGTTGGACACTGCGGAATAACCCTCCCTTGGCGGTCCATGGGAATATCACAATCGTAGATGCACTTGAGGTTTCCTGTAATGATTTCTTTTGGGAGATGGGTTTGAGGCTGGGTATAGATGCCTTGGCCAAACACTCCCGGGAAGCAGGCTTTGGGTCTCCTACAGGAATTGTCTCTTATCCTTCGGAAGAGGCAGGTGTTGTGCCGGATCCGGAATGGAAGAGACAGCGGTTTGCGCGGCGGCCTCGATCGGAGCAAATGTGGTACCCGATGGAGACCATGGATATGGCCATAGGCCAAGGATTTCTTCTGGCAACACCTTTGCAGATGGCTGCCTTCTATATGGGCCTGGCTAACCGGGGCCCCATTTATGTTCCATATATAGTTGAAAGAGTTCAGCGCCCTACCGGGGAAGTAGTGGAAGTAGCGGAGCCCAAGATAGCTCGGATGATTTCAGGCTCGCCAGCCAATTGGGAGGCTGTAATTCAGGGCATGGTGCAAGTGGTAGAAACCGGTACTGGGTCCTCAGCTTTTAGGCGGTTTCCTTATCCGGTGAAGATCGCGGGCAAGACCGGCTCTGTTCAGTTAGGGCCGGGTCAAGGTGATGCTCATAGTTGGTTTTGCGGCTTCGCACCGGCGGATGATCCAGAGATAGTCGTAGTTGCCTTTGCTGAACACGGTGGTGGAGGTGCTGTCACATCTGGACCTATGGTCCGTCGGATCATGGAGGCATATTTTCGTAGGCAATTTGAGCCAGAAGGGGAAGCCGCTGCCAATGGGGAACGAATAGAGTAAGGGTCATAGAAGCTATAATCGGACATTTCAGAAGGAATCGAAGACAATTTGCCGAATCAAGCAGAGTATGGTGTTAATGGTGGTGAACGGCACGTGGCTCGTGATTACTTAGCCTTCAAAGGCACTAAACAAGGCCTTGTATTGTGGTTGGATCCTCAGGCAGAGTTTAGTGATATTGTGGACCAGCTGCAGGAGAAGTTGTCCTTAGCCAGGGATTTCTGGCAAGGTGTGACTGTAATTCTAAAAGAAACGCAAAGAGAGTGTCGCCCCGAGGAAAGAGAGCGACTAGAAGAGATAATGGGAGAATTCGGTATGGCCTTAAAAGACGAAACCGAGCAAAGTTCACCTGATCAACAGGTAGAAGTGGGAGAATCTCACCAGGTTAACCGGGACGAAGCGATTATCGTCCGCCGCACACTGCGTTCCGGTCAAAGAGTACATCACATCGGCAGTATTGTGATCCTCGGTGACGTAAATCCCGGAGCTGAAGTGATCGCCGGTGGTGATATTATTGTTTTAGGGGCATTACGCGGTGTTGCCCATGCCGGTGCGATGGGAGAGGAAGATGCTTTGGTAGTAGCCTTTCGACTGTTACCGACTCAGCTGCGGATCGCCCATTTTATCTCCCGGGCGCCAGATGATATGGAGCTGCCGGAACCACAAGGACCGGAGATAGCGGTAGTCAAAAACAATCTGATCACGATCCACAGCTATGTTCTTTGATAGTGCCTAGGTTGAGTGACTCGGGCTATTGGTAGGAAGGCGATTCTTGTTACCAAAAATGTCCGAGTCATTGTTGGACTAAGGAGGTAGTCGGATGGCGGGAAGAGTTCTGGTGGTTACTAGTGGAAAAGGCGGCGTAGGCAAGACCACTACAGCGGCTAATATCGGGGCAGGGTTGGCGCTTTTGGGACGTACAGTGTGCCTCATTGATGCCGACATCGGGCTGAGAAATCTCGATGTGGTACTGGGATTGGAGAATAGAATTGTATATGATTTGACTGATGTGGTAGAGGGCAGTTGTCGGTTGCGCCAGGCGCTGATTAAGGATAAGAGGACAGAAAACCTATATCTCTTGCCGGCAGCCCAGACTAAGGAAAAAGACGCAGTGGCCCCAGATCAGATGCGGGCTCTATGTGACGAACTGCGAGAGGAAGTTGAGTACATCTTGGTCGATTGCCCCGCGGGAATCGAAAGGGGCTTCAAAAATGCCATCGCCGGCGCGGATGAGGCTATTATTGTCACTACTCCGGAAGTTGCGGCAGTAAGAGATGCAGACCGGATTATTGGGTTATTGGAAGCTGCAGAGCTGTACGAGCCGCGCCTGATTGTCAACCGCATTCGCCCCCAGATGGTGAGAGCGGGCGACATGATGGGGATAGACGACATAATCGAGATTCTGGCCATTGACCTCCTCGGTGTCGTGCCGGATGATGAAGACATCATTGTCTCTACTAACCGAGGTGAGCCGGTAGTCCTCGATAGGAGAAGCAGAGCCGGACAGGCCTACTGCAATATAGCACGGCGGCTGGAGGGGATTGATGTGCCATTCCCCTCTCTCGAGGAAGAAAGTTGGATTACTCGATTGAAAAAGGCGTTATTGGGTCACAGTTAAAGGGGGGGAACCTGGCATGTTGGATTTCCTAAGGCAGTTTTGGAGCCGTGATACCGATTCATCTAAGGAGATCGCAAAAGAGCGCTTGCGATTGGTGCTAGTGCACGACCGGGTGAATGTCTCCCCGAGTCTGCTGGAAGCCCTGAAGGAAGATCTCATGGATGTCATATCGAAATATATGGAGATTGAAGAAACAGGCTTAGAGGTGAATCTGGACCAGTCCGAGAACTCAGTTGCCCTGATAGCTAATATCCCCGTGAAGCGGATGAAGCGGGCAATAGATCAGAGATGACATCAACAAAGAGGGACATCGGGATGGTGGCGATGGGTTGAGAAAGTGGATTCACAATATAGATTTTGCCATACTATTACTTGTCGGTATGCTGCTGGTTTTCGGTTTGGTCACCTTATGTAGTGCGACGGTGGCTAGTGTTGGTGCTGCCCAGGGTGACCCTTATTTATATGTCAAGAAGCAGGCAGCCTGGATGCTGGCTGGGCTGATTGTTATGGTCGGTATGTGTTCCTTTGATTACAATATCCTGGGCCAGTATTATCGCCCAATCTATGCTGGCACAATACTTGTTTTGATGATGGTATTGGTATTAGGTAAGAATATCGCCGGCACTCAAGGCTGGTTTCGGTTTGGGCCAGTAGGCATACAGCCCGCAGAGTTTGCCAAAATCGGTGTGATTATCACCCTGGCTAAGCATCTGGAGAAAAAGGACCATCTAGACCAGATGGTGGATTTGGTTTCTCCCTTTTTGCATGTCGGCATTCCCATGCTGTTGATTCTCAAGCAGCCGGATTTTGGTACCGCCATGGTGTTTGTTGGAGTGCTTTTTGGCATGCTGTTCATGGCCGGGGCTTGCCCGCGGCACCTGGGTATCGTAGCTGGGGTAGGTCTACTGGTCTTTAGCTTGGCTGCTTTCTTGACGATTCAGGGGCTAGTTCCCATTCTTGCTCCCCATCAAGTCGGCAGGATATTGGTTTTCTTTGATCCCTATAGAGATAGGACCGGGGCGGGCTGGAACGTGATTCAATCGATGATCGCTATTGGCTCGGGTGGTCTTTTTGGTAAAGGGCTTTTCGAGGGAACCCAGGCTCAACTCAATTTCTTGCCTGCTCACCATACTGATTTCATTTTCTCTGTGGTGGGCGAAGAGTTGGGGTTCCTAGGAGCCTTCGGCTTGCTGGCTTTCTATCTGTTATTGCTTTGGCGGGGTCTAAAGATCATGGTCGTCGCCAAAGATGACTTTGGTGCTAATTTAGCGGCAGGCGTGATCTCAATGCTGCTTTTTCACCTGGTGATTAATGTCGGTATGACTCTAGGCATAATGCCGGTGACTGGGATCCCACTGCCATTTATTAGTTATGGGGGTAGTTCGCTGCTGACTAACATGGCTGGCATTGGATTGCTCCTCAATGTCTATATGCGGCGCCGCAAGATCATGTTTCAGTAAAGTGAGAGTTAGCCGTCGGTAATACCAAATGCCCCACCGCTAATATATTAGTCGTGAGGCCTCCATCCCTGACACAGGTGTATTTGTCAGAGATCGGGCTGGGGACGATGGGCGGTGGCGGAGAAACATGCAGATCGGGCAGATTGGCGGCATACGGATCGTATTTAATCCGTTTTTTGCTATATTACTCGTGCTTCTAGGACTAGTAGGATATCTTCCCCATGGCCTAGTCCTTTTCGGCATAGTCTTTCTGCACGAACTAGCCCATACAATAGTTGCCTCTGCCTATGGCCTGCCCCTCTCCTCGATTGAATTGCTCCCTTTTGGGGGTGTAGCCAGCAGTGAGGGATTTCAGAACCCCGATCCCTTTGCGGAAGCAATGATTGCCTTAGCGGGCCCCCTTACCAATGGGTTTCTTTGCTTGTTAGCTCTAGTGGTGGCTCCGTATGGGGTAATCCCCGCTATATGGAATGAATATTTTGTGAGAGCGAATTGTGTGATGGGTCTGTTTAACCTGTTACCGGCCCTGCCCCTAGATGGGGGGCGGATACTGAGGGGGTATCTAGCCCTAAGAATGGGTTATCGCCGTGCTACTGAGCGGGCAGCCTTCATCGGCAAAGTATTAGCAGTATGCCTGGGCTTAGTAGGTGGGGTAGGGTTTTACCTTGGCTGCATTAATGTTTCCTTGCCGGTGCTGGCGTTTTTTATCTATATCTCAGCTGGAAGAGAGCAGCGGATGGCTGGTTATGTACTTGTACGGTACTTAGCTCGGAAAAGGCAAGAATTGGAGGAAAATGGGGTTCTGCCTACAGAACAGTTGGTGGCCTATGGAGATGTCCCCGTGAAGGATATCGTACGGCATTTTGTACCTAGGCGGTATCACATTATTTTGGTGATGGACGATGCTGGGGATATTGTCGGCTTTGCTACTGAAATGGAGGTGGTCAACAGTTTCTTTGAAAGGGGTATCGATACACCCCTGCAGGCGATTGTTCGCTATCGTTACCATATCGGTTAGGGCAGGTGCTGACTGCATGTAGTGGCAGATGAAAAGGTGAGAAAGCCTGGCAGAGCATGGTATGAACCGGTTCTTGCCATACTAAGTGTAGTCGTCTGGCTCTTCCACCAAGAACAGGAAGTGGCTTGTATGGACCAAAAAATGCTCCTCGATCGGATCTTGCCCTCAGTGGCAAAACCCGGTCGCTACACGGGAAATGAATGGAATATTATCCGCAAAGACTGGGACAATACTGTGGTGAGATTTGCTCTGGCCTTTCCGGATATTTATGATATCGGGATGGGACATTTAGGCTACAAAATTTTATACTATTTACTCAACCAGCGAGAAGATGCTTTAGCCGAAAGAGTATATGCACCTTGGTCCGATATGGAAGCCAAGATGCGGGAGTATGAGCTGCCTCTTTTTAGCCTGGAGACTAGGCATTCACTTTCGGAATTTGATTTGGTTGGTTTCACCCTGCAGTATGAATTGAGTTATACTAACATCTTGAATATGCTGGATTTGGGTGGTATTCCTCTATTGGCGGCCCAGCGTTCCGAGAGCGACCCTTTTGTCGTAGGTGGTGGACCTGGAGTCTTTAACCCAGAACCACTAGCCGCATTCTTTGATCTGTTTGTGGTTGGGGATGGAGAGGAAGCCATCCTTGATCTGGTCGATGCTTATCGAGCATGGAAAAAGGGCGGAGGTAACCGGGAAGCATTCCTGTTGAAAGTGGCAGCGATCCCCGGGGTATATGTCCCTAGTTTCTATCACGTTGAGTACTATGAAGATGGTACTATTAGGGCAGTGACACCGACTCACAGCGGCATACCACACCGTATACCAAAGCGGGTGGTCCAAGATTTGGATGCGGCCATTTACCCGGAGAGCCTAGTAGTTCCCTATATAGAAGTGGTCCATGATCGGATTATGCTGGAAGTCATGCGGGGTTGTACCCGCGGCTGCCGGTTTTGTCAGGCGGGCATGATCTATCGGCCGGTACGGGAGCGGAAGCGGAAGACGTTACTGAAGCAGGCAGAAGCGTTGGTAGCTGCTACTGGCTATGAAGAGATCTCTCTAGCCTCACTAAGCACCAGTGATTATGGCGAAATCCGGCAGCTGGTCGAGGAGCTATTGGGCAAATACGGTGACTGCAATATCGCTCTGTCCCTCCCTTCTTTGCGGCTAGATTCCTTTTCTGTTGCTTTAGCTGATCAGATCCAAAGCCAACGC
This sequence comes from Bacillota bacterium, assembly GCA_012798695.1. Classification (GTDB taxonomy): domain Bacteria; phylum Bacillota; class Limnochordia; order DTU087; family DTU087; genus JAAZMR01. The sequence goes on from JAAZMR010000070.1 coordinate 135,725, forward strand.
AAGACAGGCCTTACCTTTGCCCCTGAGGCGGGTACACAAAGACTCCGGGATGTGATCAACAAGAATGTGACAGAAGCTGATTTGCTCTCGGCAGCAACAGCAGCTTTTGAGGCTGGTTGGGACTCCCTTAAGCTTTACTTCATGATTGGTTTGCCAACAGAGACAGCTGATGATGTGGCTGGTATTGCGGATCTGACCCGCAGTGTACTGCGCTTGGGCCGCCAGATCCGCGGCCGTGAAGGCAAAGCCGGCCGGGTGAGAATCAATGTGAGTGTCGGCTGCTTTGTGCCCAAGAGCCATACCCCGTTTCAGTGGATAGCTCAGTCACCCACAGAGGAGCTGGAGAAGAAGCTGTCCCATCTACGCAATTTGCTGGCAGATCGAGCTATATCCTTGAGCTGGGCCGATGTGGAGAAAAGCTTCTTGGAAGCGGTCTTGGCCCGGGGTAATCGGCGGCTCAGCACCGTCCTCTTACATGCATGGGAAGCTGGATGTAGGCTGGATAGCTGGTCAGAGCATTTCAACTTTGCGCGTTGGCAGGAGGCTTTTACTGCTGCCGGCCTGGACCCTTATTTCTACAGCCATAGAGAGTGGGGACAGAAAGAGGTATTACCCTGGGATCACATTGATACAGGCGTGAGTAAGGCCTTTCTACAACAAGAATGGATTCGAGCTCTAGCAGGAAAAGTTACCCCAGATTGTCGTGAGCGCGGTTGTCAAGGCTGTGGCCTTTGCTCAGCTCTTGGTGTAGAAAATGTGTTGGTGGGAGGGAGTAATGCCAGTGAGGATTAGGTCGAGGTTTACCAAAGACGATGCAGTTCGGTTTATCTCCCACCTAGATCTGGCGCGTACCGTGGAGCGTGCTGTGAGACGAGCAGGGTTGCCGGTAGCCTACAGTCAGGGATTTAGTCCCAGGCCGAAGATTGCCTTTGGTTCTGCATTGGCTGTGGGTGTGACTAGTAGCGCTGAATATGTCGATATGGAGTTTCTTGATGAGGTCGCGGTTGACATGTTTTTGGAGAAAATCAGTGACAATCTGCCTTCCGGTATAAGATTCACTGAAACGGTAGAGATCGGCCCTGAGATTCCCCCTTTGATGTCTGTAATTGATCGGGCCAGTTACGTAATTACCGGAAATTTGGAGCAGAGCCAAGATTTGGGACGATCAGTCCAGAGCATATTAGATAGTGAGGTAATTTGGGTTGAGCGGCCAGGGAAGAAGCAAACGCGGAGAATAGATATCCGTCCGTGGATCTTCTCGCTAGAAGTATTGGAGGAGGGCGTGGGAGTTGGCAGTATTTATCTGTTAGTGCAGACTGGCAGCCGCGGAAATGTCAGACCGAGAGAGGTAGCGGCCCACCTCCCCTTGGACAAGTCTCATATTCGGGTTCACCGCTCTGGCCTTTTCATTGCTCGGGGATCACGTTTGCTTTCCCCATTGGACGTGGCTCAATGCTAGGAGGAGCATTATGGGTAAGGATATTATCGTAAATTGCGGGCGTCGGGAAACCAGAGCAGCTTTTCTGGAAGATCGGCGCGTGGTTGAAGTATATATTGAAAGGGCTGCCCAACAAAGGGTGGTAGGCAACATCTATAGAGGAAGAGTGGAAAATGTACTACCGGGCATGTCGGCAGCTTTTGTGAATATCGGTCTGGAACGCAATGCCTTCTTGTATGTGGATGACGCTCGGGATTATTAGAAACTGGCAGACAGCGGCAATGGCAAGTCTAAGAAGAATGGTAAATCGAGAAGGGGTATTAGGGATGTACTGAAACAGGGGCAGTCCATTATCGTACAGGTTACCAAAGAACCCATAGGTACCAAAGGGGCTAGAGTGGTAACCCATCTGACTATCCCGGGCCGCTATTTGGTTTTGATGCCCACTGTGAACCATATCGGGATTTCCCGCCGTATCCAAGACGAGAAGGAGCGGGATCGCCTCAAGCAACTAACTAAATCTCTACGGCCCCCAGGCATGGGATGGATTGTTCGCACTTTAGCCGAGGGTCAGTCCCAGGCTGAACTAGAGCAAGATGCCCAGTTCCTCTTGAAAGTTTGGGAACAGATTCAGCGTCGGGCCAAGCATACTCGAAAACCGGGCTTATTATATAAAGATCATGATCTGATCTATCGGCTGGTACGAGACTGTTTTTCGAGAGAATTTGATCGGTTTATCGTCGATTCCCGGGAAGAATATACCAAGGTTTTGGAGATATTGGATACACTTTCCCCTCACTTACGCTCTCGGGTCTTTTATTATCATGATGAGAATATCCCCATCTTCGAGTTTTACGGTGTAGAGGCAGATCTTAAACGAGCCCTTAAGCGCAAGGTATGGCTGGATAACGGCGGTTATCTGGTGATTGATCAAACCGAGGCTCTGACCAGTATCGATGTGAATACCGGCAAGTATACCGGTAGTAAGAACCTAGCTGATACAGTGCTGAAAACCAATTTGGAAGCGGCTGGTGAGATAGCTCGCCAACTGCGGCTCCGGGATATCGGAGGCATCATTATTATC